>DVNJ01000024.1 GCA_018714485.1 Candidatus Caccalectryoclostridium excrementigallinarum
TCAACGCCTCTTCTTTCCATGGCGGAAAGCTCGAAGCGGTGAAGATGACCTGCGACGCGAAAGCGGGCTTGGAGATACTCAAAATAGCGCTCGGAGATTATAAGAGCGCCTGGGGAGAAGAGATAGAAAAAGCGAAGCAGGGTTGGAAAAATGAATACGAAAGGTTGGCAAGCCTCGTGATAAACGAAGAAAGTGAGGGCGAGATAGGAAGCAAGATGCCCGACGCGATAAGCGGCTTTATCAAGGCTCACGGCGGCGCGATGGCGCAGACGGCGGCGATCGCGGCGGTGAGGGAAGAGATCCCCGAAGACGCGGTGATAGTCGGCTCCGCAGGCTCGCTCCCGGGCGACCTTCAACGCATGTGGACGACGGACGAGAAAGACGCTTACAATATGGAATACGGCTATTCCTGCATGGGCTACGAGATCGCGGGCGCCTTGGGGAGCAAGCTCGCGGAACCGGAAAAAGAGGTCTATGCCATGGTGGGCGACGGCAGCTTTTTCATGCTCCATTCCGAGCTTGTGACCGCGCTTCAAGAGAGGGTGAAGATAAACGTCATGCTCTTTGACAACGCCTCTTTCGGCTGTATCAACAACTTGCAGATGGAGCAGGGCGTGGACGCGCTCTGCACGGAGCTGCGTTACCGCGACGGGGACAAGCCCGTGCGCGGGGGAGAGTTCATGAACGTGGACTTTGCCAAGGTCGCCGAGGGCTACGGCTGCAAGAGCTACACGGCGCGCACGATCGAAGAGCTGCGCGCGGCGCTGAGAGACAGTCTCAAACAGAGCGTGAGCACGCTCATTGACATCAAAGTCGCGCCCAAGACCATGACTCACGGCTACGACGGTTGGTGGAACGTGGGCGTGACGCAGGCTCCGCGCACGGAAAAGCAGAAAAAAGCGCTCAAAGAGCGGGAAGAACACTTGCTGCGCGCGAGAAAATATTGATAAAAGAGTGGAGAAAACGGAGAGGAAAAATATGGACAAGAACAAGATCAAGTTGGGGATAGCCCCCATCGCCTGGACGAACGACGACATGCCCGACTTGGGCGCGGAAAATACGTTCAGGCAGTGCGTGAGCGAAATGGCGCTCGCGGGCTTTTCCGGCTGCGAGGTGGGGAACAAGTATCCCACCGACACGAAAGAGCTGAAAAAGCAGCTCAACATGAGAGGATTGAGGATAGCCAATCAATGGTTTTCTTCCTTTATCCTCACCAAGCCCATGCAGGAGGTGGAGAAAGACTTCGTCGCCCGCTGCGCGTTCCTGCGCGAGATGGGCGCGGAGGTCATCGGCGCTTCCGAGCAAAGTTACAGCGTTCAGGGCTTGACGGACACGCCCGTCTTTGGCGGCAAGTACGTCATGAACGACAAGGAGTGGGAAAAGCTCGCCGCGGGGCTGAACAGGTTGGGCATGATCGCGCGCGGCATGGGCATAAAGCTGACTTTTCACCATCATATGGGAACGGTCGTGCAGACGGCGGAAGAGGTGGACAGGCTGATGGAGATGACCGATCCCGAAGTCTTTTCGCTGCTCTTTGACACGGGACATCTCGCCTATTGCGGCGAGGACGTGGTCGAGGTGCTGAAAAAGCACGCCAAGAGAGTCGGGCACGTTCATCTCAAAGACATTCGTCCCGCGATCGTCAAGAGGGTGAAAGAGGAGAATCTTTCCTTCCTTCAAGGGGTGCGCGAGGGCGCCTTCACCGTTCCCGGCGACGGCGCGATCGACTTTGCGCCCGTCTTCGAGATCTTGGACAAGACGGGTTATGAAGGATGGATGATAGTGGAAGCGGAGCAGGATCCCGCCAAGGCGGACCCGCTCGAATACGCGCTCAAAGCGAGAAAATACATCGCCGAAACGGCAAAGATATAAGGAGAGACTTATGGCAGTCAAAACGCTTAAATACTTTACGAACAACGAGTTCGTGGAATCGAAAACGGACAAGTATTATCCCGTGTTCAATCCCTCCACGGGCGAACAGATAGCGCGCATGCCGCGCTGCACGAGCGAGGAAGTGGCTCGGGTGATCGAAAACGCGCATGCCGCCTACGAGAAGTGGAGCCGCGTGCCCGTGCTCAAAAGAGTTCAGGTGCTCTATAAGCTGCGCGAGCTGCTCATCGAGCATATGGACGAGCTTACTATGATCTGCGCCACCGAACACGGCAAGAATTGGGAAGAGAGCAAGGGCGACATCCTTAAAGCGAAAGAGGGGACGGAGCTTGCCTGCAATATGCCTTCGCTTTTGCAGGGCGAGAGTTTGATGGACGCCTCTTCGGGATACGACACCGTGCTTTATCGCGAATCCATGGGCGTTTTCGCCGGGATCGCGCCCTTTAATTTCCCCGCCATGATCCCCATGGGTTGGATGGCGCCCGTGTGTATCGCCTGCGGCAACGCGATCGTGCTCAAAGTGGCGGGAGCGACGCCCATGACCTCGCTGCGTATCGCCGAACTTTATAAGGAAGCGGGGCTTCCCGACGGCGTGCTCAATATCGTCAGCTGCGACCGCAACGACACGCAGGAGCTTATCTCCAATCCCAAGATAGTGGGAATTTCCTTCGTCGGCTCGACGACGGTGGGCAGATATATCTATGAGACCGCCGCCAAGTACGGCAAGCGCGTGCAATGCCTGTGCGAGGCGAAAAACCATGCGCTCGTGCTCGAAGACGCCGCTCTCGACCGCACCGCGGCGGGCATAATCAATGCCGCCTACGGCTGCGCGGGCGAGCGCTGCATGGCGCTGCCCGTGGTCGTGGCGCAGGAGAGCATCGCCGACAAGCTGGTGGAAAAGCTCGTTTTTCTGGCAAAGAGCAAGGTCAAGGTCGGTCCCGCCTACGAAAAAGACACGACGCTCGGTCCCGTTTACAGCGCCGAACATAAAAAGAGCGTGGAAGCGTGGATAGAAAAGGGGATAAGCGAAGGCGCGACCTTGGTCCTCGACGGCAGGGGAGTGAAGGTGGAAGGACATGAAAACGGCTTTTATCTCGGACCCACGATCCTCGACAACGTCACGCCCGAGATGAGCGTGGGACAGCGCGAGATCTTCGGACCCGTGCTCTGCATAAAGAGAGTCAAGACTTTTGAAGAGGGACTGAAAGTGATGAACGACAATCCCTTCGCCAACGGCTCAGTCATCTATACGCAGAACGGCTATTACGCCCGCGAATTTACCCGCTATACTCACGGCGGCATGGTGGGCGTGAACGTGGGCATACCCGTGCCCGTGGGCGTGTTCTCCTTCACGGGGCACAAGCTTTCCTTCTTCGGCGATCTGCATTGCTTAGGAAGGGACAGCTTCAAGTTCTTCACGGACAGTAAGGCGGTCACGACGCATTGGTTCGACGAGCACGAGGCGAGATCCACCAAGGTCTCCACCTGGGACGGCACCATTTAAGGAGGGAATATGAAAATAGGTATAATCGGCGCAGGGCGCATAGGCAAAGTACATCTCGAATCCGTCTCGCGCTATGTCAAGGGCGCGGAAGTCGTCGCCATGGCGGATCCGTTTTTGAACGCGGAGACCGAGGAGTTCATCAAGGGCTTCGGCGTGAAAAAGGTGAGCAGGGACTATAAGGAGATCTTGGCGGACAAGGAGATAGACGCCGTTCTCATCTGCTCGTCCACGGACACGCACGCGCCCGTCTCGCTCGAAGCGATCGCCGCGGGCAAGCACGTTTTCTGCGAAAAGCCCGTCGATCACGACATTCAAAACATTCTCAAAGTCAAAAAGGCGCTCGAGGGGAGCAAGGTCAAATATCAGGTGGGATTCAACCGCCGTTTCGACCATAACTTCGCCGCCGTCAGAGCGGCGGTGGAAGAGGGGAAGATAGGCGCGCTCAACGTGCTCAAGATCTGCTCGCGCGACCCTGCCGCGCCGCCCGTTTCCTATATCAAAGTCAGCGGCGGGATCTTCCTCGACATGACCATTCACGACTTCGACATGGTGCGTTTCCTCTCGGGCGACGAGGTGGAGAGCGTCTATGCCATGGGCGGCGTTTTGGTGGATAAGGGGATAGGCGAAGCGGGCGACATCGACACCGCAGTCATCACCATGCGCCTTAAAAGCGGCGCGCTCGCGGTCATCGACAACTGCCGCAGGGCGGCTTACGGCTACGATCAGCGTGCCGAGGCGTTCGGCGAGCTGGGACAGGTCGCCGTGGGCAACGACACCTGCTCCACCGCCGTCATCTCGAATAAGGACGGCGTCACGGCGGAAAAGCCGCTGTATTTCTTCCTCGAACGCTACATGCAGGCGTATGTGAAGGAAGTGAGCGAGTTTATCGACTGCGTGCAAAAGGACAAGCCCGTGCCCGTGGGTATCGAAGACGGCTTGCAGGCGGTGAGGATAGGCGTCGCCGCCAAAAAGTCGCTCGCCGAGGGCAGAGAGGTGAAGCTTTCCGAGATAGAGGGCTGAAAAATCATGACAGGCGTCCGCGTCCGAAAGTTCGGGCGCGGATTTTTTCTTGCCAAAGACTTGCGCATATGTTAAAATGACGATGAAGAAAAACACGCCCGAGGAGAAATTATGCACTTTGAAAGAAAGGTTTGGCAGGAGAAAAGTTTTCGCGTCGCCGTCATGAGCGACAGCCAGCTTTCGCCCTTTTTTTGGAAGAAGGACAACACTTTCGAGCGAAATCTGCGCCGCGCCTGCCGCCGCTTTGCGGCGCTTTCGCCCGACGTGCTCGTCTTTGCGGGCGACATCTGCAACATCGCCTCGAAGGCGGCTTACGCGCGCTTTCGCGCGGCGATAGAGGAGGCGTTCGGGGAGAAAATGCCCGCCCTTTTCGCGATCATGGGCAATCACGATTATTTTCCCCGTCCCGAAATACCCGCGCTCAGGCGGAAAAAGTTCGTCAAAGAGACGTCGCTGCCGCCCTTTTGGCATTACGAAGTGGGCGGATACCGCTTTATCGGCGTTTCGCCCGACTGCGGCTCGCTCTTTCGCGGCTATGAAAAGATAGGGGCGGCGATGAGAGAAGAGATAGAAAAAGCCGTGGCGGCGAGCGGGGAAAGACCGGTCACGCTCATCACGCATAACGCCCGCCCGGGCACGGTCTACGGCTCAGACGATTGGGGCGATAAGAGCCTCGACTTTTTGAAAGACTATCCCACGCTTTTGCATATCTCGGGGCATCTTCACTATTCGCTGCTCGACGAGCGCAGCATTTATATCGGCGAAAACGTCTGCTTGGGGACGCAATCGACGGCTTATGTCGAGATGGAAAAGGGGAAAGCCAACGGTTCCGTTCCTCCCGATGCCCACGACGCGGCGATGGGATACGTCTTGGATTATTCCCCCGCGGGGATAGAGGTCAAGAGGATAAACCTAGTCACGGGAGAGGAGGAAAAGAAAGAAAGGCGCCTCTTTATTCCTGCAAAGGGCGGAAAAGAGCGCCTCGCCGCGCTCAAAGCGTCCCGTCCTTTACCGCCGCCGCCCGTGATGTCCGCCGTAGCGGGAGTGAGCGAAACGAAAGAAGGGCGGACCTTTCTCGTCTTCGAGAGGGGAGAGAGCGAGGATCTCGTGCATTCTTACAAGGTGGTTTACGACACGGGAGAAGAGCAGCTTTATTTTTCCGATTTTTACCGCGGCGGCGCGCGCCTCGGCGGGCAGATGAGACTGGAGCTTTTCGGCATGAAAAAGGGAGTTTATTCCGCCGACGTCTATGCGCTCGACTCTTTCGGCAGAGAGAGCGAAAGCGCCGTGCATATCGACGGGATCACGATCACGAAAAAGCGCAGATACCCCTTGGTATTCGCGCCCGACGCGAGGTATTTATGAACATTTATTCCTTCGAAGGTTATATTTTCGACTTGGACGGCACGCTTTTGGATTCGATGGAGGTCTGGCGCAAGATCTACGCCGCGCCCTTCAAAGAGGCGGGAATGAGCATGCCCAAAAATCTCTTGGAGCAGATCAATCATCTGAGTCTGAACGACTCGGCGCGGCTTACCGTCGAGCGCACGGGGCTGCCTTTTTCGCCTTCCGAACTCGTGCAAAAGTGGACGGGGACGGCGCGCTGGGTGTATGCCCACGACGTGAGGCGCAAAGAGGGCGCAAAAGAGCTTTTGCTCGAACTTTACCGCAGAGGAAAGCGGATAGGGATCGCGACCGCGAATCCGCAGGGGATATTCGAGGCATGCCTGAAAAGAGAGGGGATAGCCGACCTGTTCATGTCCGCCACGAGCGTGGACGAAGTGCCGCGCGGAAAGGGCTTTCCCGATATTTACCGCGAAGAGGCGCGCAGGCTGGGACTTTCCGCGGGCGAATGCCTCGTCTTCGAAGACAGCCATATGGGCGTGAGGGGCGCAAAGGACGGCGGCTTTGCCGTCGTGGGCGTTTACGACAAGCAGTCGGAGAAGTTCGCCGCGCAGATGCAGAAGGAATGCGACGCCTATGTCCGTTCGCTCGCCGAGCTGATCGAATAAAAAGGCGCAAAGGAAGAAACGCGCCCGCCGCGAAGAAGAACGAAAAGAGGAGAGAAAATGAAAGGTTATCCCGCGCCCGAAGGCAGATTTTCGCTTGACGACAGGTTGGGCGAGCTTATGGCGGTGCCCGAGGGCAGAGAAATAGTGAAAAGAGTGCTTTGCGAGGCGGAAAGGCGCCTCTCAGCGCAGGGGAAGAGAATGCCCAAGGTGAGCGGCGTCATGCTCAAAATGGCGTCGGGAACGCGCCTTAGCCGCATCGTCGAAAGGTTCGCTTATTCCGTGCCCGAAGAAGAGATCTTCAAGCTGAACGAAGAACTCAACAAGATAGAAAAACCGCGCAAAAAATAAAGCGCGCGTGAAATATTAAAACGCGCGGAAAATAAAGGCGCGAAAGGCGCGTATAAAGCGAAAAAATAAAGGCGGAGCGCAGCGGCTCCGTCTTTTGCGTTTACCGAAAACTTACAATAGGATTACTTTTTTTGATAGTTTGAAAAAGCTTCCGTATTCTATAATGCCGATGAAAGCAGACATCGATAGTTCAGGAGGTAAACATGAAAACATCGAGAAAAGTCATTTTGGCAATCATCGTACTCGTCGTGGCGCTCACCGCCATTTTGGCGGCTTGCGGCGGCGAAAAAGACATCGCCGTCATCGCCCGCACTTCGGGCAGCGGCACGCGCGACGCCTTCGAATCCATCGTCAAGAGCGAGGACGGAACGTCGCTCAAAGACGCGGGACTGATGAAGGGCGCGATCGAGCAGGACAAGACTTCGACCGTGATCTCGCTCGTGGCGTCCACGAAGACGGGGATAGGATATGTCTCTTTGGGCTCGGTGGACGAGAGCGTCAAGGTGCTGGACGTGGAAGGCGTTAAGGCGACTGCCGAAAATGTTTTGAACGGCTCTTACAAGATGCAGCGTCCGTTCGTGATAATGACAAACAAGGCGATTTCCGAAGCGGACGGTCTCACCGCGGCGACCAAGGATTTTATCGCCTTTCTCAAAAGCTCTCAGGCGCAGGAGATAGTCGGAGAGGAGGGCTATGTCAGGCAGGACGAGGGCGCGACGGAATATTCCGCGCCGACGGCGGCGCTCACGGGCACGATCAACATCAGCGGCTCCACGTCCGTCGATCCGCTCATGGACAAGCTGATCGGCGAATATAAGGAGATAGGCGGCGCCGCGGTGGCGAACGTGGAGATCAGCAAGAACTGCCAGGGCACTTCTCACGGCATTTCCGCGGTCAAAGCGGACGAGGTCGGCAACGTCATCGGGCTGGGTTCTTCCGCGGTCAAGGCGGCGGACGAGGCGCAGATAAGCCATTTTGAGATCGCGCTCGACGCCATCGCCGTCATCGTCAACCCCGAAAACGAGCTGGAAAACATCGGTATCGCGCAGCTTTTCGGGATCTATACGGGAAGCATAACCAAGTTCAGCGCGCTTTCGGCGGCATAAAAGTTCATGGAAAAAAGCAAAATAAAGGAAGGCTGCGGCAAAGTTTTCTTTGCCGCGGCTGCTGCGCTCTGTATAGCCGCGGCGGCGGCGATATTCGTCTTTATCCTCATGAAAAGCGTGCCCGCGCTGAGACAGACGGGACTTGGCGACTTTTTGTTCGGGACGACGTGGGCGCCCGATCCGAACGATGTCTACGGACAGACTCTTTCGGGCAGTTACGGCGTTCTGCCCATGCTCACGGGAACGCTCGTCGCCACCGTCTGCGCGCTCGCCGTGGGCGGCACGCTCGGCTTTTTCACGGCGGTCTTTTTGGCTTATTACTGCCGCGGCAGGATAAGGGCTGTCTTTACGGCGGTGATCAACCTGCTTGCCGGAGTTCCCTCGGTCATTTTCGGCTTTTTCGGCATAAAGGTGATCATGCCTCTTTTCAACGAGATCTCGCCCAACGGCAATTCCAGCGGGCTTTTGCTCACTTCGCTTATTTTAGGCATGATGATCTTTCCCACGGTGGCGTCGCTCTCCAAGACCGCGCTCTGCTCCGTGCCCGCGGCTTATTACGAAGGCGCGCTCGCGCTCGGTTCCACCCGCGATCAGGCGGTTTTCCGCACGGTGGTCCCGGCGGCGAGATCGGGCATTACCGCGGCGATGATCTTGGGCGTGGGCAGGGCGCTGGGCGAGACGATGGCGGTCGTGATGGTCGCGGGCAATTCGCCGCAGTTCATTGGCGGACTGTTTTCTTCTTTCCGCACTTTGACGGCGAACATAGTTTTGGAAATGGGATACGCGGGCGAAGTTCAGATGGGCGCGCTCTTTGCCACGGGCGGAGTTTTGCTCGTTTTCGTCGCGCTCACGGTGATCTTGCTCTCGCTCGTGACCTCGGACAAAAAAACAAAGGGCAGGGGCGGAAAAAAGAGAGGCTTCACCTTTCTTTTCGACCGCAGGATATGCGCCGCGGGAAAGGTCTTCGGGATCTTCTGCGCGCTTTTCGCGCTGCTGTTTTTGAGCGCGCTGGTGATCTATCTTGCGATAAAAGGACTGCCGCATATGTCCGCGCAGCTGCTTTTCGGCGCTTATGAATACGGCGGCGGCATAAGCATTCTGCCCTCGGTCGCGGCGACGCTGATGACGGTGGGCATAAGCCTTGTCATCGCCCTGCCGCTGGGCATTTGCGCGGCGATATTCCTCAGCGAATACGCAAAGAGCAAAAACCCTCTCGTGCGCATCATCCGCGCCGCGGTGGATATTCTCAGCGGCGTCCCTTCGATAGTTTACGGACTTTTCGGCGCGGTCACTTTCGTCACCCTTTTGGGCGGGAGTTATTCGATCGCCGCGGGGAGCCTGACCATAGCCGTCATGCTGCTGCCCACGGTGATACGCGCCACGGAAGAGAGCCTGCGCGCCGTGCCTCTTTCGCTGCGCGAAGGCGCGCTGGCGCTCGGCGCGGGCAGGCTGCGCACGATCTTTACCGTCGTTTTGCCCTCGGCGCTTCCGGGGATAATCGCGGCGGCGATACTCTCCGTGGGCAGAGTGATGAGCGAATCCGCGCCCTTCATGTTCACGATGGGTTCGAGCCTTCAACCCATGCCCGAAGGGGCGATGAGCGGCGGGACGACGCTGGCGGTCGCGCTCTATTATCTGTCCGGGGAGAATCTTTATACGGACGAGGCGTATGCCTGCGCCTGCGTGCTCATGCTCATCGTGCTGGCGCTCAATGTCGCCGCCGAAGTCGCGGGCAGGGCGTTGCAGAAAAAATTTCAAGGAGAAAAAAATGCAAGGAAAAGATATAAAGGTGAGCGGCGCGGATCTCTATTACGGAGAATTTCACGCTCTCAGGAACATTGACATCTATATCCCCGCCGAGAGAGTTACCGCGTTCATCGGACCTTCCGGCTGCGGCAAGACCACGCTGCTCAAATGCTTCAACCGCATGAACGATCTCGTTCCCGACTGCAAGATCACGGGCGAGTTTTTGATCGGCGGCGAAGACATCTATAAGAGCAAAGATACGGCGAGCCTGCGCAAAAACGTGGGGATGGTTTTTCAAAAGCCAAACCCCTTTCCCATGAGCGTTTACGACAACGTGGCGTACGGACCGCGCACGTTCGGCATAAGAAAGCGCGCGCAGCTCGACGAGATCGTCGAGAGTTCGCTCAAACAGGCGGCAATGTGGGACGAGCTGAAAGACAGGCTGGGAAAGTCCGCGCTCGGGCTTTCGGGCGGACAGCAGCAAAGGCTTTGCATCGCCCGCGCGCTGGCGACTTCTCCGGGGATAATCCTCATGGACGAGCCGACCTCGGCGCTCGACCCCATTTCCACGGCGAAGATAGAAGAGCTCATCGTCAAGCTCAAAGAGCTGACCACCGTGGTCATTGTCACTCACAACATGCAGCAGGCGGCGCGCATTTCCGACAACACGGGCTTTTTCCTCTTAGGGGAATTGGTGGAATATGCGAGCACGCGGCAGATCTTTTCCGAGCCGCAAAAGCAGGAAACAAAGCGATATATAAGCGGAAGGTTCGGGTAAGAGGCGAACTTGCTTGCCTTCGGGCGGCGGAAAATCTATAATAAAATAAAGGAGCCATATGGACAAAGCGCTTATTTACATCGTCGAGGACGACGAAGGGATACAGGAAGTTTACGAAGGGGCGTTCGAGGGAGTTTACGACGTGCGTATTTTTACGGACGGGAAGTCCTTTTTCGAGGCGTTCGCGCAAAAGCGCCCTTCGCTCGCCATCATCGACATCATGCTTCCCGACATAGACGGATATACCATTCTCACCCGCCTGAGGGAGATAGACGAGCGTCTGCCCGTGATAATAGTCTCGGCAAAGAGCGACGAGATCAGCTTCGTCAAGGGGCTTAACAAGGGCGCGGACGATTATGTGTCCAAGCCCTTTTCCGTCATGGAGCTTTTGGCGAGAGTGAAGGCGGGGCTGAGGCGCGCGAACCTCTATGTGCGCCGCCATAACGACTTTTCCGTCAACGAAAAGCTCTACGACGTCTCCTATCGCGGCGAAAGGCTCAACCTCACCGTCAAGGAATTCAAGCTGTTCAGGCTGCTCATCGAACGCGCGGGCGAGACGCTCACGCGCGAGGAGATATTCAAGAGCGTCTGGGGCGAAGATTTCATGGGAGAAACGCGCGCGCTCGATATGCATATCGCGCAGATAAGAGACAAAATAAAAGCCGCGGGCGGCGAGAATATGATAGTGACCGTGCGCGGCGTGGGATACAGGGTGGATTGATGGAAAAAGAAAGCGCGTCGAGCAGGCAGTCCAAGCTGGAATTCGTCATCAACAACATCTCGCAGGCGGTGATAGCCTTTTCCTCGCGCAACGAGATAGTCTTATATAATCGTCCCGCAAAAAAGCTCTTCAAGGTCAAAGAGGAGATAATGGGGCGTCATTTTTCCGCCCTCACTCAGGACGAGGGGTTGAGAAAGCTCATGCACGAGGCGCTTTTGCGCGGCGAGGACGGAGAGTTTTCCTATGTCCTCGGCAGCAAGGATCTCAATTTCAAGGTGTATAGCTTCAAGTCGCGCGAGGGCGCGGAGATAGAGCATATCGTGCTCATCGCCGACCTCACCAAGGAGAGAGCGGCGATCAGGCAGAAGATAGAGTTTTTCGCCAACGCCTCGCACGAACTGAAAACGCCTCTCACGACCATGCAGGGGCTGAGCGAGATCCTCCTTGCCAAGTGCTCGGACGAGGGGGAGAGGAGCCGCCTTCAACGCATTTACAAGGAGAGCAAGAGGCTTAGCTCGCTCGTGCAGGATATGCTCTATATCAGCGATCTTGAAAGCGGAAGAGCGGAGCGGCGGGAAGAAGACGTGGATCTGGGCGCCGTGATCGTCGAAGTCAGGCAGGAATATTCCCATCAGGCGCAGGAGCGCGGGCTGACGATCACGACGGAGGGCGGCGGCAAGGTGCGCGCGGAATATCGCGGGATATACGAGATAGCGGGCAACCTTTGCAGCAACGCCGTGCATTACAACGTGCCCGGAGGAAGGGTGGACATGAGCGTGGTCGAACAGGACGGCGGATTGCTGCTGACGGTGAAAGACACGGGGATAGGGATCGCGCCCGAACATCTGCCTAAAGTCTGCGAGAGGTTTTACCGCGTGGACAAGAGCCGCTCGAAAAAGACGGGCGGCACGGGGCTCGGGCTGGCGATCGTCAAGCATGTTTGCAACGTGAGCGGGGCAAAGCTGGAGATAAAAAGCCGCGAGGGAGAGGGGACGTGCGTCACCGTCTTTTTCCCGAAAAGCAAGGTCGTTCTCGATTAAGGGGAAAAGAAATACGGCGGCGCGGGGCTTGCCCTCGCGCCTTTTTTCATATATAATGAGAGTATGAAAGAGGATGACGACGAGCTTTTCGACTCGTTTGAAGACGACGATGAGTTTTTTCAAGGCGACGACCTTTCGCCGCTGCGTCCCTCCGCGCCCGAGAGGATAAGGGGAGTGGAGAGAGATTTTTATGCCCGTCTCTCCTGCGCCCGCTTCAAGTATATCCCCGCGATGCCCGGGCTGAAAAGCTGGCTTTTCTTCGTCGGCTACGCGCTGGCGTGGACGGTGTTGCTCGTGGTCTATATCTATTCTTCCGTGATCTATACGCATGCCTGGCTGATAATCTTCGGGTTGGTCTTTTTGGCGGGAATGGCGTTTGGCGGCGTTTTTTTGATCCGCGGCGTCGTCTTTTATTATTACGACGCCTATGTCTGCCGCGTGAAAGACAAGGTGGTCATCGTGATGTTTTCCAAGTGGAACAGGGACGTTACCGTCTATTTTTCCCGCGACGAGATACTGCGCCTGCATCGCGGCGCCGTGGAAGAGCGCGGCGATTACGCCTATCAGTATGTGGGGACTCATCTTTTGTTCAACAAGTTCAAGACGGACATAAAATACGGCACGGGCAGCGCCTACGAGACGATAAGCGCGCTTTCGGCGAACGGCGGAACGGCGCGTATGCGCATAGAAAACGACCTGCCCGCGAGTATAACTTACGCCCCCGCTCCTTCGCTCAGGAGCGAATTCGGCGCGGTCAAATGCCTCAAACTCGTCGAATACGCCTATGACGGTGAATTGCCCGCGCTGCCCGCGGCGCTCGCGCGCGAATGCCGCAGCCGCGGGTTGGAACTTCCCGATCGTTTCCCCGTGGGCGGGAACGCGCGCGGGAGAAGAACGAGGGCGAAAAAGCGGGCGGAGAAAAGGGCGCGCGACGACGACGAAGACTGATCACGCCGCCTTTGCCTTTTCGAAAAGCCGCTCCGTCTTTTTTATCAGCTCAAGAGAAGAGAGCCTGCCGTCCATGTTTATGCGCCGCAAAAGCCTGCTCGAATCTTTCTCTCCCTTTTTGACGCGGCTGGCGCCTTCGTTGCAGGAAAAAGTCACCGTGTAACCCATGTTTTTCAATACCTGCTCCGCGTTTTTCGTGTATTTCCCGAAGGGATAGGCAAAGCTGGTCATGACATAGCCGCATTCTTTTCTCACCCTTTCATGCAGGCGGGAGAAGTCGTAAAAAAGCGCTTTTTCGTATTCGCTCTCGCTCTCCGAGGAAAGTTTTCCGATACCGAAGCGAGGAGAATAGGCGTGCATCGCCCAGGAATGATTGCCTATCTCCGCCCTGCCGCTTTTGAGCAGCTCTCTCAGGTTTTCCCAAGTCAGATGGGAATAGTTGGGGTTGTTGTCGTCGCCCGACGTAAAGGAAAATTCGGAAAAGGCGCCGATGACGTTGAAGAGGGCGCAGGCGTCGTATTTTTCCAGCAGCGGCAGGGCGTAATAGAGGTTGTTGTAATGTCCGTCGTCGAAAGAGAGAATGAGCGGCTTTTCGGGCAGCTCGCCTCCGCCCGCCGCGTATGCCGCGACCTCACAGGGCAGGACGAAGGAATATCCCGCGGCGCGAAAGTTTTTCAGATCCTCTTCAAGGCGGGAAGGTGAGACGATATATTCCCCCTGCCTGCTTTTGAGTACGCCGTGGTACATCGCGCAGACGACGACGCGCGAATCCTCGCGCGGATCCTCTTCCGCCGCCGCGCGCGGCAGGGAGAGCGGGAGAAGGAGAGTGACGAGCAAGAGGGGTAGAAGCGCTTTTTTCATAAAGACAGTATGCGCAAGGCGGCGCGGCTTAACCGTTTTGAAGGGGTAAAAGCGCCGATTTGCTTTTTTCGTTGACATATGCGCGCAGATAAGATATTATAAAAAATAAGGAGGAATAATCATGAGCGAATATATCGGCAGGCTTTTGAGCGACACGGACAAGTTGATCGCCGCGCTCGAAGAGCTGGAAAGAAGTCATAAACATTTTTCCGTCATCAAATACAAGTTGAACAAGCAAGCGGGGAAGATAGCCGACCTGGTCACTTCCTGCCGCCGCAGCATAGCCTTTATGGCGGACGATCCCGCCTTGAAACCGCTTAGTGGCGAGCTGGAAAAATACGGCGAATTGCTCAAAAGTTATCATGGCAACGTCAAGGTCACGGGCGGGCTTTGTTCGAGCGATAAATATCGTATCAAGCGCGCTTTTCTCCTCAAATTCGTCGAGGAACTCAAAGCCGCGAAGGCAGATCTCGCCACGGTCGCGGCGGGCGTGACGGGCGCGTCGGAATGAGAGCTTAAAGAGAAAAAATAATGCTTTCCGCCGCGGTTTTCCGCGGCGGACGCTCATAATAAGAGAGGGATATATGAAAATATTCAGGGAAACTTACGGCAAATACGGCAACGTCGTCTCGCTCGTTTCGGGCGGCATCAAACTGAGCGTGACCACGGACATAGGTCCGCGCATAATTTTCTACGGCAGAGATGGGGGAGAAAACATTCTCTTCGAGGACAAGAACGACGAGGTCAACAAGCCCGAAGAGCTGATGGATCCCCTGCTCAAAGGCAAGGGCGGTTGGCATATCTACGGCGGACACAGGCTCTGGAAGTCGCCAGAATATATGGACACCTATTATCCCGACAATTTCCCCGTGAAGGCGGAAGAGAGGGAAGACGGCGTCGTCTTCACTTCGGACGTCGAGCTGACGACGGGACTTGAAAAGAGCGTCAGGGTGAGCATGGACGAAAGGGGCGTTGTCACCTTGGAGCATAAGTTCGTCAACAGGGGAAAAGAGGAGACCACGCCCATCGCCATGTGGGCGCTCACGGTCATGGACGGCGGCGCGGAAGCGCATCTGCCGCTCGACACGTCGGACACGGCGTTTTTGCCCAACCGCAACGTCGTGCATTGGTGCTATAACAAGGTGGACGATCCGAGGCTTTGCGTTACCGACGATGACATCACGATCAAGTTCGACAAAACTCAGCCCCGCCCGCTCAAAGTGGGGACGATGAACACGCTCGGCTACGTCTATGCTTACACCAAGGCGGGCAAGTTCACCATCAAGCTGCCCGCGCCCGACGGCGGGGTCTATCCCGACTTTTCCTGCAACGTGGAAAGTTACACCTATAATCTCTTCACCGAGATAGAAACGCTCTCTTCCCTCTTTACGCTCAAACCGGGAGAGAGCCGCACGCATACGGAGGTTTGGAGCCTCGAATGAAAAGACGCCCGCTCGCCGCGCTTGTTTTGACAGCCCTGCTGCTTGTCGCCGTCTGCGCGTCGGGCTGCGTTTTTTCGAGCACAATTCCCGACACCTATTATTCTTACAGCGTGGATCTGTCCGCCGAGGCGGGCAGGGCGCTTTTCGACCGCTATGACGGCGCGGCGGTCTTGGTCAGGGTGGATCTCTATGAAGGAGAGGGCAGCTTCCGTCCCGTCGATAAGCTGCATAGCGAAAGTACGAGCACGGGCGTTTATGTGAGCGAAGACGGCTTTTTGGCGCTGCCCGCGGGGGCGTTCGTGCCCGAGAGATATGACGTCAACCGCTGCGGGATCACGGTGACTTATTTCACCGAAAACGGCGCCGTGACGAGCGAGAGGGTCTGGTTTTATTCTTATGAGCAGGGGAATAACCTTACCATCGACGAAAATATCTTTCTTGACGAAGAAAGCGGCGTCGCGCTCGTAAAATTCCCGCTCGAAGGGCGGGAGAACGTCTGGATGGACGTGAGTGAAGAGAATGCGGCAAGTTTTGAGCTTAGCGACGAGCTTTATCTCTTCTCCGTCCTGCCCGAAGGGGCGAGCAACGAAGGGACGCGGCTTTTGAGCCTGATCTCGGTCGCGGGCGGAGAGCACCGCGCCGATAAGAACAGTTATGTCTATGACAACGTGCCGCGCGGCGGCAGGTTCGACAATATCGTAAGCGGGCATTTCTCCCCCTGCGACGTGGGCGGTATCGCCGTGGACGCGAGCGGCAGGGTCGCGGGAATGGTGATCTCCCGCCTCATGGGCAGGGGCAACGGGGACGACGCCGCCATGCAGCAGTCGGACTCGATCTACGGCATTGCGGGAATGGCGGACGTTTCCCGCCTGAGCGCGCTGCTCGAAGCGGCGCAAAGGAGCGGCTATGCGCAATAAGAAAATAATGATAGTCTGCTTGGCGCTTGTCGCCTGTATAATCGTCCTCGCGCTTGCCGGCTGCGTCTTGTTCCGTGAAAGAGAGGCGGAGCGGGTCGTGGTCACGGCGGACGACGCCTCGACGGGCAGGCTCGTGGCGGCGAACAATATGCCCGCCGCGCTGAGAGTTTTCGTCGAATCGGCGACTTCGCGCGTCAGCGGCAGCGGCTTTTACGTCAATAAGGACGGCTACGCCGTCACCAACGCGCACGTCGTGGACAGCTCGGGCAGCATTTATGTCGAGGATTACGAGGGCGGGACTCATTCCGCGCGCGTGCTCTACTCGGACGCGAGTATCGACATCGCCGTTTTGAAGGTGGACGTCGCCGTGGAGCAGAGCTTCATGAAGATCGCCGACAGCGAGGATCCCGCGAATATGTATTGCGGCGACGTGGTCTATTTTATCGGCAACCCCTCCAACCTCGGACTCTTGATGAGTTCGGCGCTCGTCTCTTCAAGCGAAGTTTATCTGAAAAATCAGTCGGGGCATACTCAAAAGAGCATACTTTTGGACGGCGACGTCAATCACGGCAATTCTGGCGGCGCGCTGCTCAACAAGAACGGCGCCGTCGTGGGCGTCATCTACGGACGCATGGAAAACAACTCCGCCTCGTCCACGCAAAAGGACGACATCTACGGCTTGGGAACGGCGGTCCCTTCCAAAGATCTGATGGAGTTTTTGCGGGCTTGCAACGTGGACTATACTCTCGCCGGGGCGGGCGAAAGCGTTTGGTGAAAAGCCGCGCGGCGCTTCGAAGCGCCGCGCGTTTTTGTTTATCCCGTTTGTTTTAAGAGGAAAAAGGGCGCCCTTTTTGAGGGACGCAAACTTCCGCCCTTTCTCTCGGGCGGGAGGAGCGGCGAAAAGCTTTATCAAAGATAAGCCATTTCGACCTTGTAACCGTTTTCGCCCAGCGCGCCGAGAGCTTTGAGATAACCGTCCGAGCGCAGGAAGAAATAGACCGTGTCGAAAGTGCCCACGGGCATGACGCTCACCTCTGCGCGCGCGAGAATGCGGGAGATGTCGGACAAAAGACCGACCATATCCAACTTCACGGGCGGAGCTATGCGGAAAGCGCGCCAACCGTCGCTGCGTTCGAGAGCGTTCTCGGGAACGCATTCGCTCGGGCAGAGAAGAGAGTATTCGCCGTCCGCGCAGGCGGCGAAAAGAAACTTGCAATTCTTTCCTTCGCTTTTTTCGAAAGCGGCGGGAAGCTTGCAGATGCTGAAAGATTTTTCTAAAGTCTGAATAGTCATATCTATCACCCTATGCATATATTATACCACTAAAAGAGGCGTTTTTCAAGGCTTTTGCCCATAATTGACATAATTTTGACATTGTGTTCTTAAACAGGAAAAAGGGAAAGTGTCGTGAATGCGGCAAAAAAGAAAAACGCAGTCTCGGGAGCGGGCGGAAAAGCGGGCGAGAAAAATTGCATATTTACAAAATTTTGCGCGTGTGGTATAATGATGATACGGGATCGGCGGAAAACAGCCGATCTCGGCGGAGGGCTTTTATGCAGACATTGCTTACGCAGGGAGATCTCTTGGACGAACAGGGCAGGCTCGCGCAGGCGGGATACGCCTATTCGTTGGTCAAAAAATACGACCGCACCAAGATAAAGGCTTCCAAACTCAGGATCAAAGAATGGGACTATTACGCCGTCACGGACGGAGAGATATTTCTCTGTTTCACGATCGCAGACATAGGGTATATCTCCATGGCGAGCGTCAATCTCGTGGACACGCATGCGCGCTCGTGCAAGACGAGCGTGGCGGTGGGGTTGCTGCCGCTGGGCAAGACGGGCTTTCCCTCCACCTATGAACGGGGCGACGTTTCGCTGCGCATAGGCGGGAAGAAACTTTCTTTCGTCAACGACGGGATATACCGCAGGCTTTATTGCGAATTTCCCAAGTTCCGCGGCGGAAAAACGCTCGTGGCGGACATCACTCTCTCCGAGCCGCAGAAAGACAACATGGTCATCGCCACGCCGTTCAAGGAAAAGGACACGGCTTTTTATTATAACGCCAAGCTCAACTGCCTGACCGCGTCGGGCTATTTCGAGTTAGGCGGGGCGAGGCGCGATTTCACGCCCGACAAGTCGCTCGCCGTGCTCGATTGGGGCAGGGGCGTCTGGACTTACGAAAACACCTGGTATTGGGGCAGTCTGTCCTGCTATGTCGACGGGGTCAAGTTCGGCTTCAATCTCGGTTACGGCTTCGGCGACACGTCGGCGGCGTCCGAGAACATGCTCTTTTACGACGGAAAGGCGCATAAGCTCGACAGGGTGGAATTTGTCATTCCCTCGCGCCCGGACGGCGGGAGCGACTTTGAAGGGGAGTGGAAGATAAAGGACAACGAAGGGAGGCTCGACCTTGTCTTCCGTCCCGACTTCGACAGAAAAGACGGCATGAGCTTGGGCTTTTTGTGCACCAAGCAGCATCAGGTCTTCGGCGGCTTTTACGGCGACGCCGTTTTGGACGACGGCACGAAGATAACTTTAAACGGACAGAGGGGGTTCGCGGAGAAAGTCTACAACAAGTGGTGATCCGCAAAAGATTATGAACATTTGGCATGACTTAGACGAGAGCAGGGTAAAGCCCGAAGATTTTATCGCCTGCATAGAGATATCCAATGGCAGTAAGAACAAATACGAAGTGGACAAAGCCACGGGAATGCTCATTCTCGACAGGATACTTTATACGTCCACTCACTATCCGGCGAATTACGGCTTTATCCCCCGCACGTTTGCCGACGACGGCGACCCGCTCGACGTGCTCGTGCTTTGCAGCGAGCCGCTCGTGCCGCTTTCGCTGGTGAGATGCTATCCGATCGGGCATATCACCATGATAGACGAGGGCGCGGAGGACATAAAGGTCGTCGCCGTTCCTTTCAAAGAGCCGAATATGAACTGCTACGACGACATCTCCGAACTGCCGCCGCATATCCTGAGCGAGATAAAGCACTTTTTCGGCGTCTATAAGCAGCTTGAAGGAAAGGTGATGAAAGTCTTGGAAATTTACGGCAGGAAGGAAACGGACAAGGTGATCGCGCGGGCGATGGCGGAATATAACGCCCGTTACGCAGACAAGAAATAAATGAAAGGGGCGCGTCTTTGCGCTTATCGTCCCGCCCTCTATGCTGCGGCGGGAGTTGCCGCGGGAGTTGCCGCGGCTTTTTTCTTGCCCGCGTGGGCGAAGGCGGCGCTTGTGTTCTTTTTCGCGGCGGCGTTCTTTTGCGCAGGCGTGCTCAAAAAGGGGAAAAGAGAGCTCGCGCTCTTCTGCGCGGCGGCGCTGGCGGGAATGGCGGCGGGAGAACTCTTCCTCCTCGGCTTTCCGAGCGGCTCTTTCGAGGGCGTGATCTCGGGAAGGATCACGGACGCGACTTTTTGCGACGAATACGGGAACGCGGGCTTGAGCGGCGGGAATTATCTGCTCGAGCTGGACGGTCTGAGCGTGGACGGAAGGGCGCTTGCGGGAAGAGGGAGCCTTATCCTGCCCGCCTCCGCGCGGGCGGACCTCAAGGTGGGCGACTATCTTTATTTTTACGGCGCCGCCTCGGGAGAGGAGTTTTCGCCCGAGAGTTATCAAAGTCTCGTCGCGGCGAAATACCGCGTCTATTATTCCTTGCAGGCGTTTGACGCGGGCGCGCTCACGCGCGTCGACGGCTCGCCGAGCGCGGTGGAGAGCATGAGGCTGGCGATCAAGGGCGCGCTTTACGACAACTGCCGCGAGGACACGGCGTCTTTTCTCTTCGCGATGATCTTCGGCGACGTGGCGTATATGTCCGACGAGGTCGCTAAGCCCTTCCGCGACACGGGCACGGCGCACCTCTTCGCCGTTTCGGGACTTCATGTCGCCATTCTCTTTTATGCCTGCGCCCGCGTTTTGGACAAGCTGAAAATGCCTTCGCCCGTGCGTTTTTGCAGCGGCGCGGCGATCATGGTCCTCTATTGCGCGCTCTGTTCCTTTTCGCCCAGCGTGGTCAGGAGCGCGGTGATGATCATGGCGGCGGAGCTGGCGAAAGTGCTGAAAACGCGCTATGACGCGCTCTCTTCCATGGGCGCGTCTTGCGCGGCGATACTTCTCTTTGCGCCCTATTTTCTGCTCGACGCGGGCTTTTTGATGAGTTACGCCGCCGTGTTCGGGATCTTGGGGTTTTATAAGCCCCTTTTCAGGGCGTTGAAAAAGGTCTTGTTGAAGCCGCTTGCCGAGGGGATAGCGGTGAGCGTGGCGTCCAACATCGGGCTTTTGCCGCTCATGCTCTATTATTTCGGCAGCGTTTCGCTGCTCACCGTGCCCGTGAATCTCGTCGTCGTGCCGCTCACTTCGGCGTTTTATCCCTTTTTGCTGCTCTCCGCGCTCATCGCCGCGCTTATCCCGCCCGCGGGTGCGCTCCTCACTTTGGCGAGCGTCCCCACGCTTGCGGGAGTCCTCTTCACTCAGGCGGCGGCAAATGTCTCTTCCGCCGCGCTCAACGCGGATTTTTCACCCCTGCTATGCGTTTTTTATTATCCGCTCCTGGCGATCGCCTCGGTTTTTTCGCGCTTTGACAAAAAGATAAAGGCGGGAGCGCTCGCTCTTTGCGGAGCGCTCACCGCCGCGGCTTGCTTTTTTGTTCTTCCCGTATAAGAGACAGGCAAAGCCCGAAAAGGTGGAGTTATTTTTTCAAAAGCCCGTCAAGAAGCGCTTTCAAAAAGTCGCTCACGAGCGAAAATTCGCTCAAAGAGGGGACTTCCACCCCCGCCTTTTGCATGGCGCTTATCTGCTTTTGCGTCGCGTGGGCATAAGGATAGACGCCGAAGAGAAAGGGAAGAAAGGCATAAATGAAGACTTCTTCGTCCGTTTTTTCGAGAGCGGGGAAAAAGCGCCTCAGGCAGGCGCGCAGCGCTTCGATCGCGGCGCCGTAAGCGCGCTTGAACAAGACGAGGTTTTCCTCCCTGCTCTCCGCCTCTATCTCATAGATATTGACCGAGAGCAGCTTGAACATGCGCCCGCGGCAGGAGAGGGAGTGCGCGATCTCGCGGGCAAAGCCGTCCGCGTCGAGCGCGCTTTTGCTCTCCGCGAGCGCCGTGAGCGCGCGCGTCCATTCCTCGTATTCCCGCTGCAAGAGGGCGAGAAAGATCTCTTCGCGCGTCTTGAAATAATTGTAGATGGACGTGCGCGTGAAAGAGGTCAGCTCGCTTATTTTTCCGGGCGTGATCTCCTTATAGGGCATTTTGTCGTAAAGCTCGGCGCAGGCGTTGACGATCTCGTCCTTGCGCGCCTTTGTCAGCTCTTTCGATCCTTTGGGCATAATGTTTCTCCTTATCTTTCGAGCGACGCCGCCCATTCGCCCGCGCCGCGGTTGACGAGCTTGCCCTTTTGCCATTTCGCCGCGGGACAGAACGCCTTCATGCGCCGCTCCGCGCCCGCGATGCCGCTCCCGCCCGAAGTGGCGAAGGCGACGACTTCTTTGCCCTTAAGGTCTACGCGCTCCAAGAAGGTGTCGACGATGCGCGGTTCGACGTACCACCAGATCGGGAAGCCGATAAAGATCCTGTCAAAGCCGCTAATGTCGGGCGCCGCGCTCTTCATGGCGGGGCGGCAGCCCTCGTCATTCATCTCGACGCTCGAACGGCTGTTTTTATCCGTCCAATCGAGATCCGCGCGCGAATAAGGCAGAGCGGGCGCGATCTCGAAAAGTTCTCCGCCCGTCGCCGCCGCTATCTCCCTTGCCGCGCGTGCGGTCACGCCGCTCGCGGAAAAATATGCCACCAAAACTTTGCTTTTCATGCTTTTTTCTCCTTAAAGGCTTTCTTTGAGTATCTCGACTATCTCGCCGCGGTCGAGGACTTTGTAGCCGCCCTTCATCACCAAAACGGCGTCCGCGATCCCCTCTATCATCTCTTCGTTCGCGCCGAGAGAGGAGATCTTTGTCACCAACCCTAACTCGTTCATCCATTTTTCCATGGCGGCAAGCCCTTCTTTCGCGACCTGCTCGTCGCTCTTGCCCGCTTGATCGATGTCCCAGACGTTGACGGCGAAGCGCTTGAACTTTTCAAGTCCGTAGGGCATGATATGGCGGTAATAGGGCAGTGAGACCGCCGCCAGCGTCATGCCGTGAGTGGCGTCCGTATAGGCGCCAACCGCCTGCCCGAGCATATGCACCATCCAGTCCGTGCTCTTGCCGCACGCGATGAGCGTGTTGAGCGCCCAAGTCGCCGTCCACATGATGTTGCTGCGCGCCTCGTAGTCGTGCATATCCTTGATGGCGGCGCGTGAAGAATGCAGCAGCGAACGCATCAGCCCTTCGGCGATATAATCGCTCGTGTTGTCGTCCTCGCCCGAGAAATACTGCTCGCAGATATGGTTGAAGATGTCGTATATGCCCGCGACCATCTGATAGCGGGGCAGGGACATGGTGAAGGTCGGGTCGAGAAGGGAAAAGCGCGGCATGACGCTCTCGCTTGCAAAGACGTGCCCTATCTTCAGCTTGGCGTCGCTGTCCGTGATGACCGCGCCCGCGTTCATCTCCGAACCCGTTCCCGCCATGGTCAGAACGCAGCCCACGGGGACTATCTCGCAGGAGGGCTCTTCAAAGCGCAGATAATATTTTTCCCACGCATCTTCCTTGCAATGCACGGAGACGGAGAGGGCTTTGGCGTAGTCGCAGACGCTGCCGCCGCCCACCGCGAGCAGCAGGTCGGCGTTCGCTCTTCTTGCGATCTCGATCCCCTCTTCGAGCTTTTTGCGCGTGGGATTGGGCATGACGCCCGCGATCTCGGTGACCGTCTTGCCGCTTTTGTTCAATATCTCGATCACTTGCTCGTAGATCCCGTTTTTCTTGATCGAACCGCCGCCGTAGATAAGGACGACGCTCTTGCCGTATTTTGCCAGCTCGCTCGGTAAAAAGCGCAGGGCGCCCTTGCCGAAATGCAGCTTTGTCGGATTGCAATAGGAAAATTCTCCCAACATATATCTGTCCTCCGGAAATTTATTCTGACACTTTGTCAGTAAGGATATTATAGCGCCGTTTTGACAGGTTGTCAATATGGTTTGCGCAAAATTTTTCGCTTTTTTCGAAAAAGTTTTCCGTTAAAGGGGAGAGTATCGGGCGAAAGTCGCTCACTTGTTTGACTTTGCCGCGCGCTTGTACTAATATTATTATGTATTTTTACTTTTCGGAGGCATTATGCAAGGCAAGTATACCGCGCCGATGGACCTGATAACCACGCAAAAGGCGATCAAATTCACCAAGGACACCTTCGAGCGCAATCTATCGCGCGCGCTCGATCTGACGCGCGTTTCCGCGCCCCTCTTCGTTTTGCGCGAGAGCGGGCTGAACGACAATCTCAACGGCTATGAAAGGGCGGTATCTTTCGACATTTTGCAAACGGGCAAGACGGCGGAAGTCGTGCACAGTCTCGCCAAGTGGAAGAGATATGCGCTCAGGCAGTACGGTTTTCCCGTGCACAAGGGACTTTATACGGACATGAACGCAATAAGGCGCGACGAAGTCTGCGACGCGCTGCATTCCATCTACGTCGATCAATGGGATTGGGAAAAGGTGATAACCGCCGAGGACAGGACGAGGGAATATCTTCAAGAGACGGTGAAGCGCATTTACGGCGCGATCCGCGAGACGGCGGCGCAGGCATGCGAAAAATACGGCGTGCTGAAAAACTTTTTGAGCGAGGAGATAACCTTCGTGAGCACGCAGGAGCTCGAGGACAAGTATCCCACTCTCATGCCCTCCGAGCGCGAGACGGCGTTCGTGCGCGAGCATGGCGCGGCGTTCATCTGCGGCATAGGCGCGCCGCTCAGATCGGGCAAGCCGCATGACGGCAGGGCGCCCGATTACGACGACTGGTCGCTCAACGGCGACATCGTGCTCTATTATCCCCTTCTCGACAGGGCTTTCGAAGTGTCGAGCATGGGTATCAGGGTGGACGCGCGTTCGCTCGCCGAACAGCTCGCCGCGGCGGGCGCGGAGAGCAGGGCGAAACTGCCTTATCACGCCGAGCTTTTGGCGGGACACCTGCCGCTCACCGTGGGCGGAGGGATCGGACAATCGCGTCTTTGCATGTATATCCTCAACCGCGCCCATATCGGCGAAGTTCAGGCGAGCATATGGCCGGATTGGGAGAGAAACGAATGCGCGCAGCGCGGCATAACGCTGCTTTGAAAAAGGAGAAAAGATGAAACTCGGAGTCGTAGGTCTGCCCAACGTGGGCAAAAGCACGCTGTTCAACGCGATAACTCAGGCGGGAGCGGAATGCGCCAACTATCCTTTCTGCACGATAGAGCCCAACGTGGGCGTGGTCGCCGTGCCCGACGAGAGGCTGGATAAGCTCGCCGCTCTTTACAACAGTAAAAAAGTCACCCCGACAGTGCTTGAATTCGTGGACATCGCCGGGCTCGTCAAGGGCGCGTCGCACGGCGAGGGCTTGGGCAATAAGTTCCTCTCGCATATCCGCGAGACGGACGCGATAGTGCACGTTGTGCGCTGCTTCGAGGACGAGAACATAACGCATGTCGACGGCAGCATAGACCCTTTGCGCGACATCGAGACGATAGAATACGAGCTCATCTTCGCCGACATGGAGACTATTCAAAAGAGGAGCGCGAAGGCGCGCACCGCGGCGAAGGGCGGGGACAAGAAATATCTTTGGGAAGCCGACCTTCTCGACGGGATAGGCAAAAAGCTCGAGCAGGGGATACCCGTGCGCATGATGGACTTTGACGAAGAGGAAAGAGAAGTGGTGGACGGCTGCTTTTTGCTCACGGACAAGCCGGTCATCTATGCCGCAAACATCGCCGAGAGCGAGATAGGCATGCCGCATAACGAGCATGTGGAGGCGGTGAAGCGGTACGCCGAGGAGCATCGCTCGAACGCCATCGTGCTCTGCGCGAAGATAGAAGAAGACCTCGCCGGCATGGACGAAGAGGACAAGGAAATGTTCAGGCAGGAGCTGGGGCTTGAAGAGAGCGGACTTGATGTGCTCGTCAAGGCGTGCTACAAGCTTTTGGGACTTATCAGCTATCTCACCGCGGGCGAAAAGGAGACGCGCGCCTGGACGATAAAAGAGGGAACGAAAGCGCCGCAGGCGGCGGGAAAGATACACAGCGACTTCGAAAAGGGCTTTATCCGCGCCGAGGTCGTGGATTGGCGCACGCTTTTGGAGTGCGGCTCTTATGCGCAGGCGAAGGAAAAAGGAAAAGTGAGGAGCGAGGGCAAGGATTACGTCGTCAAAGACGGAGACGTTATCCTCTTCCGCTTCAACGTGTGAGGGAATATGGATTATAAAAAATTACTTGCCGACACGGTGATAATAGAGGGCGTGGAGAGCGAAGAGATCGCCGCGCAGATAACCCCCTGCAAGGACAGGGCGCACGGGGATTATTCGCTGCCCTGTTTCCGCCTTGCCGCGCAGCTGAAAAAAAGCCCCGCCGAACTTGCGAAAGAGGTGGCGGGCAGAGTGGGCTGCTTTAATTTTCTGGAAAAGGCGGAAGCGATCGGACCTTTCGTCAACTTCACGCTCAACAAGTCCGCCTATGCCAAGGATGTGCTGGAAAAGGTGCTCTCCGCGGGCGGCTTTTACGGTTCGAGCGACACGGGCGCGGGAAAGACCGTCTGCATAGACTATTCCTCCGTCAATATCGCCAAGCCCTTTCATATCGGTCATCTGCTCAACACGGTTTTGGGCGCGGCGCTTTACCGCATTTATAAGAAAGTGGGCTATCACGCCGTCGGTATCAATCATTTGGGCGATTGGGGCACGCAGTTCGGCAAGCTCATCGTCGCTTACAAGAAGTGGGGAGACGAAGAGGACATCGAAAAGCGCGGCGTGCGCGCCTTGGTGGACATATACGTCAAATTCCATAAAGAGGCGGAAAAAGACCCTTCTCTCGACGACGAGGCGCGCGCCTGGTTCAAAAAGATAGAGGACGGGGACAAGGAAGCGCTTTCCATCTTCAACCGCTTCAAGACGTCCACTCTCGCCGAGGTTGAAAAGATATATAAGCGCCTCAACGTGACTTTCGATTCCTATGCGGGCGAAAGTTTTTATAACGACAAGATGCAGCCCGTCTTGGATATGCTCACGCAAAAAGGGCTTTTGGTGGACGACGACGGCGCCAAGGTGGTCAAGTTGGGCGAGGGCATGCCGCCCTGCCTTCTGGTGCGCTCGGACGGCGCGACGCTCTATGCCACCCGCGATCTCGCCGCGGCGTTTTACCGCAAGAAAACTTACGATTTCGACAAGTGCCTCTATGTCGTGGCGAGCCAGCAGAACCTGCATTTCAGGCAGTGGTTCAAGGTGCTCGAGCTTGCGGGCGAGGAATGGTATAAAGATCTCGTTCACGTCGCGCACGGCATGGTCTCGCTCGAAGAAGGCTCGCTTTCCACAAGGAGCGGCAACGTGGTCTATCTCGACGACGTGCTCGACATGGCGGTGAGCAAGAGCCGCGAGATAATCGAGGAAAAGAGGGAAGACCTTCCCGATCCCGACGCCGTCGCCGAGCAGATAGGCGTGGGCGCGGTCATCTTCGGCGTGCTCTATAACAACCGCATAAAGGACATGACGTTCTCTTACTCGCGCGCGCTCAACTTCGACGGCGAAACGGGACCTTATGTGCAGTATACGCATGCGCGCTGCCGTTCGCTGACGGAAAAATGCCCCGATCCCGACTGCGATCCCGACTATTCGGGCGTCACGGGCGCAGAGGCTTGCGAGGTGCTCAAGCTGCTCGATTCTTATCCCGACGTGATCCTCTCCGCCGCGGAGAAATACGAGCCTTGCTATGTCTCGCGTTTTCTCGTCGACCTGGCGCAGGCGTTCGGGAAATTCTATCTCACCTGCAATATCGCCAAAGCCGAGGACGGCGTGAAAAAAGCGCGCCTCATGCTCGTAAAGGCGGTCAAGAGCGTGCTTAAAGACGGGCTGGAACTGCTGGGGATAAAGGCTCCCGAAAAAATGTAAAAAAGGGCAGGCGTCGAGCCTGCCCCGTTTGTTTTCCCTTTGACTTATTTGCTGTTTCCGAGGAAGAAGAGCGCCACGACGCCCGCGTTGGTATGCGTGCCGATGACGGGACCGATGTCGCCCACCTCGACGTCCTCGATGCCGAAGCGGTCCTGGATCATCTTTTTGACTAAGTTGGCGTCGTCGAGACAATCGCCGTGACCGATATACACCTTTTTCTGTTCGGAGGCGGGGAGCATGCGCTCTTCCATGCCGTCCACGAGCGCTTTGAGCGCCTTTTTGCGCGACATGACCTTGGCGTAAGGCATGAGGCGTCCCTGTTCGTCGACGTGCAGCACGGGCTTGATGTTCATCAGCGTGCCGATCATCGCCGAGGCTTTGGAGCATCTGCCGAGACGGGCGAGATGGGTGAGGTCGTCGACGGTGAAGAGGGCGACGCCCTTTTCCACGAGGTATTTGACATATTCGCAAAGCTCTTCGAAGCTCGCGCCCTCGTCGCGCTTTTTGACCGTGTACCAAAGCAGCAGCCCTTCGCCCATGCTGGCGTTGAGGGAGTCTACGGCTATTATCTTGCGTTCGGGATATTTTTCCGCCAGCTCCTTGGCTACGCGCGCGCAGCCGGCGTAAGTTCCCGAAAGGGCGGAAGAAAACGCCAGGTAGAGCACGTCGTATCCCGCCTTGAGCTTTTCTTCGAATCTCTCCTGCGCGAGGAAGGGCTGGACCATGGAAGTGTTGCCCATTTCGCCGCCGCGCATGCGGGTGTAAAATTCTTTTGCGGTGATGAAAGAGTTGATGTTGTCGTATTCGTCGTTGCCTATGCGCACCGCCATGGGCAGGATCTCCACGTCTTTGCGGGGAGCGTCTGCGGGATAGTCCGCGGTGGTGTCGCTGAATATGAATATGCTCATAAGGTCCTCCGAGGTTTTTTTTTATTATACAATATATCGCGCGCAAACACAAAGAATTTTTCTCTTCATTTATGTAACTTTGACGAAAAAATCGTAAATTTCGGAAGATTTCGGGTAAAGAGGGGCGGAAAATGCGGAAAAAACGCTTTACAACGGCAAGATCGTGTGGTATATTTATAAAGCATCGGTATTCCGATATCCTTGCTCCCGCGTCCCTGCGGGAGACGTAAGACCGAAAGGAGGTATTTATGAACACGTACGAAGCGCTTTACATTATCGACAAAGACGTTACGGACGAGGGCAAGCAGGCTGTCATCGACAAGCTGAGCGATGTCGTCACGTCCGCAGGCGGCGAAGTGCTGAACGTAGACAAGTGGGGCATGCGCAAATATGCTTATCCCATCAACTTCAAAAACGAAGGCTACTACGTTTTGATGAACTTCAACGCTCCGGCAGGCGTTCCCGCCGAGCTGGACAGACTTGTGCGCATAATGGATGAGACCGTCCGCATCATGACGGTAAGAAAATAAGAGGGAAAAATGAACAAGATAATTTTGATCGGCAATCTGACAAGAGACCCCGAAACTTCCACGACCGCCAGCGGGATCACCATGTGTAAGTTTTCCGTCGCGGTCAACCGCAGATACGGAAACAAGGACGGCAACGACGCCGTGGACTATTTCAACATAGTCGCATGGAGAGGCGTTGCGGAAAGCTGCGGCAAGATACTCACCAAAGGCAGAAAGGTCGCCGTCACCGGTTCCGTACAGATCCGCAATTACGAGGCGCAGGACGGAACGCGCAGGCAGGCGATCGACGTTGTCGCGGACGAAGTGGAGTTCCTCCCTTCGGGCGACAGAAACGCGGCGGGCGAGAGCGGTTCTCACGAAGCGCCCGCACGCAAGGAAGCCCCCCGTCCCGTTCAGGACCTCACGCCCGTGGACGACGACGATCTTCCCTTCTAAATCAAGGAGTAACGAAAAATGAGTGAAGAAAAGGAAAAAACCGTAAAACCGGCTCGCCCCGCCAAGAGGGTACCTCATAAGAAGGTTTGCAATTTCTGCGTGGACAAGGTCAACGAGATAGATTATAAGGACGTTGCCAAGCTGCGCAGGTATATCACCGAAAGCGGCAAGATCATGCCTCGCCGCATGACCGGCACCTGCGCCAGACATCAGCGCATGGTCGCCGAAGCTATCAAGAGAGCAAGGGTCATGGCTTTGCTGCCTTATGTGGCGGACTAACCCTTCAAACGTATATTGTTGAACAAAAAGAAAAACGGCGTTTGCCGTTTTTCTTTTTTTTGCCCGCTCGGGCGTTTTTTTTGTTTTCCTTTTTTGCGGTTTTGCCCGCTCGGGCGAGTTTGTCTTTTTTGCAAAGCCGCCCGCGGCTTTTGTTAAAACATGAAAGTCTTCACGACGTTGAGCTTGTCGTCCAGGAGGTTGATGTCTGCGAGCATGCCCGGGCGCAGGTCGCCGCGGTCGTTCAGCCCCACCGTCTTTGCGGGAGTGAGCGTCGCCATCGTCAACAGATCTTCTGCGGGATAACCCTTGGCAAAGAGGCGGGAGACCATCTTGGAGACGGGGGTGACCGAGCCGGCGTAAGTGTGCTTGTCGGGCAGAACGGCGACGCCGTCTTCGATGCGTATGGGCTGGGCGCTCTCGCCGCTGCCGAGGAAGTAGTCGCCCTCCTTCATGCCCGCGACCGAGAGCGAGTCGGAGACAAAGCAGATCCCGTCTTTGCCTTTGAGGCGGTAGAAGATGTCAAAGAGGGCGTCGGGGACGTGCCTGTCGTCGGCGATGACTTCGCAGACCAGCCTGCTCTCGCCGAGCGCGGTCTCGAAAAGCCCCAAGTGCTTTTTGGGAGAGGGATAGCGGCGCGAGGCGTGCGACGTGCAGTTGCCCATATGCGTGACCGAGGTCGCCCCCGCTTCTATGCAGGCATAGATCTCGTCGTCTATGCTCTGATCGTGACCGATGGAGACCTGAATGCCCATGCTGCGGCAGAGCGCGGTGACAAAGGGCGCGCCCGAGAGGTCGGGAGCGACGGTTATGCGGCGCACCACGTCGCGGTTGCGGGCGATGAACGCCGTGTTCTCCCTGTCGGGATCGCGCAGCTTGTCCAAGGGGTGCGCGCCCGCGGCTTTTGCCGAAAGGAAGGGTCCTTCGAGGTGCGCGCCCGCGAGACGGGCGCCGTTTGTCTTATAAGAGCGCATGTTGGAAAGCGCCGCTTCGATGTCGGCTATGTCCGCCGTCATCGTGGTGGGACAGAAAGAGGTTATGCCCGTGGAGAGATGGTATTTCGCCACGGTGTCGATCGCTTCGAAAGTAGGCTCCATGCAGTCCTTGCCCCAACCGCCGTGGGTGTGGATGTCGATAAAGCCCGCGCAGGCGATCATGCCCTTGCCGTCCGTGATCTCGCCCGCCATGACGTTCCCGAGCGAGAGTATCTTTCCGTCTTCGATGACGATGTTGCAAAGCGGTCCGAACGCGCCCGATGAAAAGGGGCGCACATTTGCGAGCGTGGTTTTCATTTTCTGTTTTCTCTGACCTCCAGATATTGATCCATAATATTGTAATAATAGCGCTTGCGCTGCCGCGCCAGGGGATTGCGGCAGGAGCAGATCTTGTCCTTGGCGTAATTTATCCCGCTGCCGTCGAGCATCTCGCGGTAGGGCGCGAGGCGCTGCCTGAAAGAGGAATAAGACTTTTCCTCAGGCTCCGTCCAGCTCGCTTCCGCGAGCGCCGCCATGCGCGGGAAGAGGCAGAGATCGAGCTTTTCCCTGTCGTAGATCCATTCCGTCCAAAGGCTCGCCTGCAAGCCCATGACCTTGCCGCGCAGATAGCGGCAGCCGCGCAGCTCTTCGTCGGGATCGTAAAGATATGTCTTTTTGAGCGGAGTTTGGCAGTAGGGTGCGTCAAAGTCGAGATAGGCGGGCTTGGAGATGATATAGCTCCTGCCCCAGCGCAGCTGATCGGGAATGGTGCGGTCTTTCTCGTTTTCCGCATAGACGCCGATGATGTCCGAACTCATGCCGTCGGTCATAGCTGTGTTTTCGCAGAGCATGCGCCTGCCTTTGCGCTTCAAAAAGTCGGAAACGTCGTTGAGAAAGTCCGCCTGAAGCTGACGCGAGTCGTGCATGAAGCGCTCCTGCATATATTTGCGGCAGCTCGCGCATTCGAGCCATTTTTCCGAATGGATATTCGCCGCATTGACGGAGATATAGGGGGAGGGGAAGAGGGAGCAGATCTCGTCGAGAAGCTCGAAGACGAACTCGCGCGTCTCGCTCTTGCCCGCGCAAAGAAGGGTCTCCCTGTCGCCGAAAGTCGTCGCCACGGGCATGCTCTTGTCCGAGCAGGTCAGGCGGGGATATGCCGCCGTCATCGCGCCCACATGGGTGGGGAGCGAGATCTCGGGCATGACGAGAATGCCCAGCGAATGCGCCTTTTCCGTCACTTCGCGTATGTCTTCCTGCGTGTAATAGCCCTCGTGACCCGTGCCGCGGAATTTTTCCGAGCGCACGCCGCCTATCTGCGTGTCCGCGCGGCGCGAACCTATCTCGTGCAGCAGCGGGAAGCGCTTGCTCTCTATCCTCCATCCCTGATCGTCGGCGAGATGCCAGCAGAGCGCGTTGAGCTTATGCATCGCCATGATCTCGAGCAGGCGCAAGACTTCTTCCTTGCCGAAAAAGTGGCGCGCCTCGTCGAGCAGCAGCCCGCGCCAGCGGAAGCGCGGCTTGTCCGAGATATAGCAAAAGGGGAGCTTCGCGCCCGCGGCATGGAACTTATGCAGCTCGAGCATCTGGTAGAGGGTGCGGCAGGCATAGATAAAGCCCGCGGACTTGGACGCGCGCACGTCCACGCCCTTTGCCGAAACTTCGAGCGAATATTCTTCCTGCCCGTAACCGGTCACCAGGTTGAATTCGATCCCGATCTCCCCCTCGTCCTCGACGTGAAGGGCGGGCAGGCTCCTTCTCAGGGCGGAAGTGAAGTCTTCCGCGATGTCCGCGTAGCGCTCGGGACAGCGCACCGTGATCGAGCCTTTCAGCTCCAAGGCGCCTTCGCGCAGGCGCACTTTGTTGGGATAAGGTATAACGTTAAGCATATCATTCACTCCGATATCATCGTTATTCGGATAAACATATTATATATCTTAACGCGCCCGTTAGTCAATAAGGGGAACGCCGCCGCGCGCATATTCTCGAAAAAGGGACGTTCTTTTGCGAGCCTTTTTGCGGCGAAAGAGGCGCCGATTTTTACTAAAACTTGACATAATCGAGAAGAAAAGCGTCTTTTTTATAACCAACGGTATAAATATCCGCCCTTGCGGGGCATAATAAGGCAGATTTTAATAATTTATGCTTTACAAGCAGGCGCAAATATAGTAAAATCAATATGCGCCCGAATAAGGACGTAGAAGAAAAAAGAGGTGGATTTATGAACAGAAAGTTTGTGTTGACGCTCATTCTCGCGGTCGTGATGATAAGCGTCATCGCGTTCTCCGCTTGCGGCGTAGCGCTGGCGGAAGAAGGAGTTATCTGGGATAGATTTGACGCCGAAAACAAAAAAAGCGTCTTCCCCGCATATCCCAGGCTCGACGCGGATAAGACAACTCCCGGCTTCGGAGAATATGTCACCGCCGATGGAGTCAAAGTCAACGACGGATATACGCTTAAGCCCATAACGGGCGATATGGACGCTTGGACCGCTTATCAGACCATGCGTGAAAATCAGAAAAACGTCATCGAGAAGGCTCAGGTCACCACGACCGCCAGCCAGATCGACGTTCAGGTCACCGGCGCGACCGGCGTTCTGTCCATCGCGAAAGGCAAACATCTCGACATCGTTCAGTATGCGAGCTGGATGAAAGCGGATATGGAGGACGGCAGCTATTACGATCAGACCATCAGCCAGATGGACCAGATAGGTATTTCTTATCTCGAATCGCTGACGAGCCTGTTCGGAGCTTGGTCCAAGAGCTCTTATGACGCCTCGACCGACACTTATTCCTCTCAGACGGGAGGTAAAGGCTCCATGGCTCCCGACGAGACCGCTCCCGCAGGCATCACGGCTCTTTGGATGGGTACTCCCAGCACTTGGAATTCTTCCGAAGTCACTTACAACGAAAGCCAGGCTAAGTTCGACAAAACGAACAGATTTACCTCGAATTTCGACGGCGCGGATTACAAGGTCTATACCGGCGATGACGAAAAGCTCGGCGCTTACAAAAGCAGCGAGAATTCCAAGAATAACGACTCCTTGGGCAACAAGGTCATCTATGTAGAGTTCAAGGGCAGCGACGGCAATTTCGGCGCCGGCACGTTCTATGTCTGGGATGAATACTGCTGGGATTACGATCTGAATAAGTATGTCCCTCAATATGTCGGCTTCGATCGCGACAGGCATTTTAAGGCTCTGCCCAGCCGCGGCGACGGCATCTCCAACTATATGGTCACGGACGATACGTTCGATATGAGCAAGAGCCAAATCACGGCAGAGGAGATCGACGGACATACCTATTATGTTATCGACGTCGTGCTGACCGACGCGGTCGTTGATTGGGACATCATCACCGGCGGTGAGCTCGGCTCCCTGCAGGGCAGCATAATCGACTTCGTGGCGTTCGACACTGAGCACGGCGGCTTTCAGAGAGAGCTTACCCTCAGATATGAGGTTTGGGATACGGGCGTCATCAGGCGCGCGATCAGGACTTATTCCATCGCCACCGACGATCAGGACGGCTCCGGTCCCACCGATCAGCAGATCCTCGCCCTCGGTGCGGCTACCGCTTACGGCAGCGCCACCAATAACCAGATCCAGGAATTTGCTTACAGCGGCGACACCTTGGATCTCAGCAGCCCTATGTACGGTTTTGAAAAGGGCGCTCTGCTTGACAAGCTGGGCGTGATCGGCGTTTGCGTCGGCGTCGGCGCGGCGGTGCTTATCGCTCTGATCGTGACGCTGGTCGTGCTCGCCAAGAAGGGCATTATCGGCAAGAAGAAGAACAAGAAAGCCGCAGAGACCGCCGGTGAAGGCGCGGATGCGGAAAACAAGGAATAATAATTCCGAAAAAGGTAAAGTTTAATGGACCTTATGCAGATTTCAGGGCAATTCTCCGTTTCGGGGGATTGCCTTGAGGTGAAACCGTTCGGTAACGGACACATCAACGACACATACGCCGTCACTTGCGCAAGCGAGGGCGGCGTACGCAGGTATATCCTGCAAAAACTCAATTCGCGCGTATTTCCCCATCCGACCGCGCTGATGAACAATTTCGCCGCGGTCACGGCTTATCTGCGCCCCATCATCAAGAAAGAGGGCGGCGATCCCGACAGGGAATGCCTGAAAGTGATCCCCACCGTTCAAGGTGCGGCGTATTATGTGGACGGCGAAGGGGAAGTTTGGCGCATGACTCAGCTCATCGAGAACACGGACGCCTATCTCGTCGCCGAGAGCAGCGCCATGTTCGAGGACGCGGGCAGGGCGTTCGGGCTTTTCATAAAGAGGCTCGAGGGCTTCGACGCCGCCTCGCTCATCGAAGTCATTCCCGATTTTCATAACACGGTCAAGAGATACGAAAACTTGGAAAAAGCCGTCGCCGCCGACAAGGCGGGCAGGGCGTCGGGCGTCAAAGATCTCATTGATTTCGCGCGCGCCCGCAAGGATAAGACGGGCGTCATCGTGAGTGCGCTCAAAGAAGGGAGCATCCCGCTGCGCGTCACCCACAACGACACCAAGCTCAACAACGTCCTCATCGACACCGCCACGCAAAAAGCCATCTGCGTCATCGACCTCGACACGGTCATGCCCGGAAGCCTTCTTTACGACTTCGGCGACGCGATCAGGGTGGGCTGCTCGACGGCGGAAGAGGATGAGAAAGATCTGAGCAAGGTCAACTTCGACAGGGAAAAATTCGTCGCCTTCACGCGCGGGTTCATGCGCGGCTTGGGCGATAATCTTACGATAAACGAAGAAAAGCTCCTGCCCACGGGAGCGATACTCATGACGTTTGAATGCGGAATGAGGTTCCTCACCGATTATCTCGAGGGCGACGTCTATTTCAAGACGGCTTACCCCGAGCATAATCTGGTCAGGTGCCGCACGCAGTTCAAGCTCGTGGAAGAGATGGAAAAGTCGCTCGACTTCATGCAAAAAACCGTCGACGACATCTATTTCGACATTTTGAAAGGAAATAAGCAGAAGGAGGCGTAAAATGAGCGTTTTGGTAACGGGCGGCGCCGGTTATATCGGCAGCCATACGGTGATCGACCTGGTGGAGAACGGCTACGATCCCGTCATTGCGGACAACTTGTGCAACAGCAAATTCGAGGCGGTCAGGCGCGTGCGCGAACTTTGCGGCAAGGACGTGAAGTTCTATGAGTACGATCTTTGCGACATCGAAAAGGTGCGCGAGATCTTCGCCAAGGAAAAGATAGACTGCGTGATACATTTCGCGGGGCTGAAAGCGGTGGGCGAATCGTGCGCCAAGCCGCTGGAATATTACAGAAACAACCTCATCAACACGCTGAACATTTTGCAGGTGATGAAGGAGACGGGCTGCAAAAACATCGTCTTCTCCTCGTCCGCGACCGTCTACGGTCAGCCCAAGAGCGTGCCGATCAAGGAGGATTTCCCGCTTTCGGTGACCAATCCTTACGGGCACACCAAGCTCATGATCGAAGATATGCTGCGCTATATCTTCAAGGCGGACGCGAGCCTGAATATCGCGCTTTTGCGCTATTTCAATCCCATCGGCGCGCATAAGAGCGGCAAGATAGGCGAAGATCCCCACGGGATCCCCAACAATCTCATGCCTTACATAACGCAGGTGGCGATCGGTAAGCTCAAGCAGCTGAGTGTTTTCGGCAACGATTATCCCACTCACGACGGAACGGGCGTGAGGGATTATATCCACGTTCTCGATCTGGCGCACGCGCATTCGCTGGCGGTCAAGAAGCTCGAGAGCGCGCCCGGGCTGGTGACTTACAATCTCGGCACGGGTCACGGTTACAGCGTGCTCGACATCGTCAAGGCGTTCGAAAAGGCGAGCGGCAGAAAGATCCCCTATGTGATCGCTCCCCGCAGGGCGGGCGACATAGCCGAATGCTATGCCGATCCTTCTCTGGCGGAAAAGGAGATGGGCTTCAAGTGCAAATACGGGCTTGAAGACATGTGCGAAGACAGCTGGCGCTGGCAGAGCAACAATCCGAGCGGTTACGGAGACTGAGATGAGCGCCGCCGCGCTTTGGCGCAGGACGAGAGAAGTCATCGACGACTTCGTGCATTCGCGCCTTTACATAGCCTTTATTGCCGTTGTGGCATATGTGCTCTGGACGGGCGAAAATTTGCTTGCGGCGATGGCGGTACTTTCCGTGATCGCGGGAATAATACTCATTGCCGTGCGCGACACGGTGCCCTTGGTGCCCTTTGTGGTCATGGCGCCCTGCGTCGTGCATATCAGCGAAATGCCCGCCGAACTTTGGCAGTTCGCGCTGGCGATAATCCCTGTCTTGGCGGGGATAGTGATACATGTGGCGTGCTATCGCCGCAACAAGATAGACAGGGGCGCGATCAACCTGCTGCCCATGGCGGCGTTCATTCTCGCGCTGCTTGTGAGCGGAGCTTTTTCCTCCGCGCCGCAAGACGACATGATGGGCTTTGTCAACGTCCTTTATGTGGGCGTTCTGCCCTTTATACTCTATCTGTTCGTCAGGCTTTACGGCGAGGAAAAATGCCGCTACGGCGACTATCTGGCGGCGACTATGGTGATCTGGGGAATGCTCACGGCGGCGCAGGCGTTCACGGTCTTCGCGGGCGCGCTCGCCGAGGGGGTGGACATCGGCTCTAACAGCTATGTTCCCCGCTTGGGCTGGGGCAACAGCAACGTCTATCCCACCGTGCTGATGATGTGCATGCCCTTTAATTTTTACTATATGCGCAAAAACGCCAAATGGCTTTTGCCTGCGATCGTGCTTACCGCTGCGGAATTTGTCTGCACGCTCTATGCGCATTCGCGCGGCGCGATGATATTCACCATTCTCGTGCTCATCGCCTGCGTGATCGCCGTGACCGTCTATAACAGGAAAAATCCGCTCTATTGGGCGGTTTTTGCGGCGGCGGCGCTCGGCTTAGTTGTGACGCTCACCTTCTTTTGGGACAGGATCGTCGAGGTCTTGGGCAACACGTTTTCGGACAAGATGCAATCCTCGGGCAGGGACTATCTCTATATCGAGGCGGTGGACAGGTTTTTCGAAAATCCGCTCTTCGGCGCGGGAATGGGCTATTTGGGCTTTGTGAACAAGCTGCATATCGAGTCGGGCTTTTATCAGCTTCACTCGACTGTCTTTCAGACGATCGGCACGATGGGCTTGGTCGGGATCGCGGCGATGCTCTGGCTTTATGTCGCCAGGTATTACACCGTGTTTTCCCGTCTTACGCCGCTGAACGTGTTCTTCTTCGTCGCCATGATCGGTTTTGAAGGCTATTCGCTCGTGAATACGAGCACGTTTACCGGGCTGCCCTGCCTGACGGTGATATATATGTTTCTCGCCGTCATGGAGCTGGACAGGTCGGCGCAAAAGGGGTGTATTTTGCTTGGCCGCACGTTGAAGGAGCTTGCGGCTTGCGGGGGTGGACGATGGAAGAAGAAAAGAGCGTAAAATACGACGCAAGAAAGCTCACGCTCGAAGTTTTCCGGCATTGGCAGGCGCTGATAGTGATCGCGCTCGTGGTCGCCGTGATCTTTTGCGTCGTGTGCATAACCGAGCAGACGGAGATGGGCTTCGAGGCGAAAGAGGGATTTTCGATCTCTTATCCGCCTTTGAGTCTGCCGGAGGGAATGGAAGAGGCGAACGCGCAGGAGATACTCAACTTTATGCTCGCCGAGCAGCAAAGAGCAGTCGCGCGCGCCGTGGACACTCTCGCCAACACGGCCTATATCGAGCTTTATAACGCCATAGAAAAGGCGGGGCTCGAAAACAAATACCGCATGGAGACGCTCAAAGAAAACGTCTCGGTGGCGCTCTCCAACAGCAACACCACGCTCACCGTGATGGTCGTGGCGTCGAGCGCGGCGGACGCCGTGTTCATGCTCGACAACGTGGAGACGCAGGTGAAAGCGGCGATAGGCAGCGGCGAAACGCAGGGGTATTCGGTCACGCTGAATTATAAGAACGGCAAGGACGACCTCAACAAGATGTATACGCTCGAAGACGAGGGCGCGCTCGGGGTGATCGTCATCGTCGTCGAAGGGCTGGTGATAGGCTTTGTCGCGGCGGTGATAATACTGCTCATCTATAACGCCGCGTTTTTGCGCGTGACCTATCCCGAGGACATAAGCGTGCAGACGGATTATCCCGTGCTCGCCACGGTTTTCGAGGGCGAGGCGGGCGCGATAGGCGAGGCGTGCATAAAGAGCGCGATGGTGCGCGGAAAAGAGAAAAAGACGACTTACGTCTTAGGCGTGAGCAAGAAGGCGGGCGACGTGGCTTCCGCCTGGGCGGCGAAAGAGAGAAGTTCGCAAAAGACGCTCTATGTCGATTTCGACGACGCGGTGAGCGCGGGTCTCGTCAGGCTGATCGCGGACGGGGACGCTAAGATCGAAAGCGACACTCTTGCCGCGGGCGGCGCGGACGTCTACGGCGAGAGGGAAAGCATCGCCGCGGCGATAGAAAAAGCAAAAAAGCATTACGATAGGGTGATAATAAGCGGTTTTACCGCCGACGACGCACGCAGCGAGCTTATCGCGGCGCTTGCGGACGACACGGCGCTTGTCGTTGACGAGGGTTATCCCGTCAAAAAGCTGATAGCGCTCGAAGAAAAATACAAAGGAGAGATGCGCAATATCGAGGGGGTCGTGCTGCGCAGAAGAGGTGTCCGCAAAAGTAGGTAAAATGCGGACAGGAGAGCAATGGGCAGAAAACAGAAGATAGATCTCAAGTCTTTTTCCATGCGTACGCTGCGCGAGTGGGTACTCGCGGCGGCGGACATGCTGATGGTCGCGGCGGTCTTTTTCGCCACGGCGGTCTTGACGCAGACTTACGTCATCGACGCTCACGGCAGCGAATACGTGCTTTCGATCTTGGTGAGCACGCCGATAGTCGTTGTCTGCTTTTTTGTCAGCTTCGTGCTCTTTAAGGTCTCAAAAGTCGTCTGGCGCTTTGCGCGCGTGAAAGAATATATACGCATAGTCGGCGCCTGCCTCGTGGGAACGCTGCTCTTTGCCGGCGTGGATCAGCTCGCTCATTTCGTGTCTTCGAAGGACTTTGTCGTGGGCGACGTCTACCGCGGCTATCCCGTCTATATCGTCATGGCGTTTTCCACGACCATGAGCGTGACGCTCATGCATCTTATCTATGAGATGCTCTATTCCTATTGGTCGCCGCGTATCAAGATGAGCGAGAGAAAGCGCACCATGATAGTGGGCGCGGGCAGCACGGGCAGCACGGTCGTGGAGGAGCTGAGCCGCAAGAACAGCATCTATATCCCCGTCTGCCTTGTGGACGACGACATGGAAAAGCAGGGCAGGACGATCGACAACGTGCCCATCGTCGGCTCGACGCAGGAGATACCGCGCCTTGTCACCAAATATTCCATCTCGACGATAATCTTCGCCATTCCTTCCATCAGCGCGCAGGCGCGCAAGAGCATGCTCGCCACCTGCATGAGCACGGGCTGCCAGGTCAAGGTCTTGCCCTATATCAGCGAACTTGTGGGGACTTCGGACATGGTCAGCCAGATCAGGGACATCAACATCGCCGACCTTTTGGGACGCCCGCAGATAACTTTCGTGGACAAGGGCGTGTCTTCTTATATCGAAAACAAGGTCTGCATGATCACGGGCGGCGGCGGTTCGATCGGCTCCGAGCTCGTCAGGCAGATAGTCAAATATCATCCCGAAAAAGTCGTCATCGTGGACGTTTACGAGAACTCCGCCTATGAGATACAGCAGGAGATCTTGCGCACTTACGGCGCGGATTATCCCATTCGCGTGGAGATAGCCTCGATCACCGACCGCGACAAGATGGACGAACTTTTCACCGAACATATGCCCAAGATAGTCTTCCATGCCGCGGCGCATAAGCATGTGCCCTTGATGGAGACCAACCCCGAAGAGGCTTGCAAGAACAACATCTTCGGCACGCTCAACGTGGCGCAGATGGCGGATAAGCACGGCGTGGAGAAGTTCGTCATGATCTCCACGGACAAAGCCGTCAACCCCACCAACGTCATGGGCGCGACCAAGCGCTGCTGCGAGGAGATAGTGCAGATGATGGCGCAGTCGGGGAGCAAGACGGAGTTTGCCGCGGTCAGGTTCGGCAACGTGCTCGGCTCCAACGGCTCGGTGATCCCGCTCTTCAAAGAGCAGATCAAAAACGGCGGTCCCGTCACCGTGACCCACCCCGACATAATCAGATATTTTATGACCATTCCCGAGGCGGTCAGCCTGGTCTTGCAGGCGGGGACGTTCGCCAAGGGCGGCGAGATCTTCGTGCTCAATATGGGCGAGCCGGTCAAGATACTCACCTTGGCGGAAAACCTCATCACAATGATGGGATATACGCCTTATAAGGACATCGAGATCAAATTCACGGGACTGCGCCCGGGCGAAAAACTTTTCGAAGAGCTGTTGATGAAGGAAGAAGGGCTGCAAAAGACGCCCAACGAGAAGATCTTCATCGGAAAACAAGTGAAGATAGACCGCGCCTGGCTTCTCGAACAGTTGGAAAAAATGCGCGCGATCTGCGCCACCAACGACAAGGAAGCGGTCGTGGAGCAGCTCAAAGTGCTCGTGCCCACCTTTAACCACGACAAGTCTTATCTGCGCGCGATCGGCGGCAGTCAAAAGGTCGTGACCTCGGGCGAGAGCGCGGGGACAGGCGTGATCGGGAGCAAGCCCGCCCCCGAGAGCGAGAGCGGCGAAAAGGTCAAAGTCAAAAAGAGCAGCGGCGGCGAAAAAGCCGAGGCAGGGGCGAAAAAACCCGCGCCTGAAAAGAAAAAAGCGGCGAAAGCGGGCGAGAAAAAGGCGTCCGCGAAAAAGGCAGCCAAAGAGGAGAAAAAGTGAAATATTGCTTTTTTGCCAACGACGGCGGCGCCGCCGACAGGAAAACCACGCTCGAAATAACTTGCGAAGAGGGCGGACTGCGCCTCAAATATTGCGCGGAAGACAGCTGTTTTTATTCCCCGTTTTCCAAGGATAACGAGCCTTTATACGACGGCTGCGCCGTGGAGATCTTTTTGGCGGAAGACGGCGACGCGAACGCTTATACCGAATATGAATTTTCCCCTTACGGCTTGCGCTGGAAGGGCAGGATAACGCATAAAAACGGAAAGAGAGAGGGCGTGCTGCTCGACACGGGCGACGTGGAATGCTTAGCGGTGCGCACGGAAAAAGATTATTTTGTCGAGGCGTTCATCCCCACGCCTTACCGCCGCGGCGTAACGCGCTTCAACGCCTTTCGGATCGAGCGCGAGGGCGCGGACAAGCCCTATTTGCTCTATGCCGTCTTTCCCACCTTGTGCGAAACCTTCCATGTGCCCGAAAAAATGGGCTTACTTTGAAAACGCGGCGAAAGCCGCTTTTTTAATGCGCGCGGGTTTTACGCATAATTTACGCCCGAATTTTCAGACGGTATGAAGCCGAGGCGTAAAAACGTTTGCTTTATATATTTTTATATATTATAATATTATGTACCAAAGTCGGGCAGTGCGCCCGACAAGGGCGGAAAAACCGACAAAAAATGAGGAGTCATATATGAAAAGATTGGCAAAACTCGCTTTGGTGCTCGTGGTGGCGGTGCTCGCGCTCACGTTCGTACTCACCGCATGCGAGGAGTTCGAGTGGGGACCCGTGGGCGATTGCGATCCCGAAGCGCAGGTCTCGGGCAACGGCAGCGTCGCCGTGGCTCAGGGTAACACGGTCTATTTCGTCAATGGTAAGGCGGATCTTTCCGCGATCACCGTCGCCGAGGACAACTGGTTCGGCAAGGCGGGATATAAGGGCAGTATCATGAAAGGTACGCTCAAAGAGGACGGCAGCGTCGCCGGCGCAGAAGTGGTCGTGCCCAAGATGTTCTATAACGGACAGGCGGACGGCGGACTTTATGTGTTCGGGAACTGGATATATTATACCTCTCCTTCCACGGACACCAATTCCGAAGGCACGGTGCTCACCTCGCGCCAAGTCTTTTTCCGCACCAAGACGGACGGCACCGAAACGCAGCAGATAGCCGCCGTCGCCGCCAACACTTACGAATATCTCTTCACCCCTTCGGGCTTGTTCTATTACAACAGCTCGAACGGTCAGATAGTCAAAGTCGCTTACAGCGAAAGCGCGGTGGGCGCAAGCAGCGTGATCGCCGAAGACGTCACCGACGTCATGTTCGTCAAGGACGGCGAATATGCTTACGGTGAAAACAGAAGCAGCGATATGTTCTTCTATACCAAGGCGGGCGACACGAAAAACGACGCCGACGTACTTTACGGCAACAGGGTCTATGCCTGCAACTATGAAGGCAAGAGCGTTCTTCTCATCGACAACACCACTTACGTTCCCGAAGGCGCGGTCGCGGCGCAGTATCAATACACGGTGACCCTGCTCGATTACACGATCGAAGACGGCGGCGTGGCGCTCTTCTATTCCCGCACCCCGGGCAGCTCTTCCGTCTCCCTCGCCCGCACGGCGACCGCGGCTTACAAGGTGACGCCCGCGGCGATCGCGGAAGGCGGCGAAGGGGCGATCCTCGACGCGGCGGCGGAGAGAGTTTTGGCTTATTCCGCGCTCTCTTCCGTGACGGCGGTGAGCTTTGATTACGGCGTCTTGCAGGCGGACAGCTCCAACGCGCTTTACCGCTATTATTGCGAAAACGACGCGCCCGTGAAGAAGTGCCTCACCGTGGACGAAAAGGGCGAGCCTGCCGCCATGGAAGGCGCACCCACCATTATCGCCGTCAGAGACGAAGAGGCGAACGCGAGCAACAACGACGTCGCGGGAAAATATATGTATTACACGGTGAGCAGCGTGCTCTATAAGTTGAATTTGGACACAGGCAGCGCGCTGGGAAGCATCATGGACAGCACGCAGGAGACCGTCTCGACAGATTATATCTCCGCCTCTTTCATCACCCGCACCGTGGAAAACAAGACGGTCGATTACCTCTTCTTCGACAACGGCGTCGCCGCGAACTATACGAGCGTCGTCGCGCTCTCTTCCCTCGATTATGCCGTCGAAGGCGGGGAGTGGATGATAAAGAGCGTTTTGGCGTCCGGTTATTGGACGGTGGGCGAAGAGGGCTGCCCCGACAAGAATTACGCCGTAGACGAAGAGGGGATCTACACTTTGACCGATCCCGAAGACTCTTCCGCGACCGTTCAGACCACGAGACCTTTGCCCAAATACATGGAAGAAAAGGACAAAGCGACCTATATCTCCGCATACGGAGCATAAAATGGAAAAACAAAAATACTATATCACGACTCCCATATATTACCCCAGCGGCAAGTGGCATATCGGCACCTGCTATACGACCGTCGTCTGCGACGCGCTGGCGCGGTTCAACAGGCTGGACGGCAAGGACGTCTTCTTTCTGACGGGCACGGACGAGCACGGGCAGAAGATACAGCGCGCCGCCAAAGAGGCGGGCGTGACGCCCAAACAATATGTGGACGGGCTGGTGGACGACCTCAAAAGGCTTTGGGAAAGGCTGGATATAACTTACGACAAGTTTATCCGCACCACGGACGAATATCACGAAAAAGCCGTTCAGAAGATCTTTCAAAAGCTCTATGAAAAGGGCGACATCTATAAGAGCGAATACGAAGGCATGTATTGCGTTCCCTGCGAATCTTTCTGGACAAAGAGTCAGCTCGTGGACGGGAAGTGCCCCGACTGCGGCAGAGAGGTGGTCTCGGCGCGCGAAGAGAGCTATTTCTTCCGCCTGAGCAAATATCAGGGCGTGGTGGAAAAACTGCTCGAGAGCGGCGATTTTCTCTTCCCCGCCTCGCGCAGAAAGGAGATGCTCAACAACTTTGTCAAGCCCGGGCTTCAGGATCTCTGCGTCTCGCGCACCTCTTTTGATTGGGGCGTAAAGGTGCCTTTCGATCAAAAGCACGTCATCTATGTCTGGCTGGACGCGCTGTTCAACTATGTGACGGCGCTGGGCTATATGGGCGAGGACGACGAACTTTTCAAAAAGTATTGGCCCGCGAGCGTGCATATGATGGCGAAGGAGATCGTGAGGTTCCATTCCGTCATCTGGCCCGCGTTTTTGACCGCGCTCGATCTGCCCCTGCCCGAAAAGGTTTTCGGTCACGGCTGGATAATGTTCGACGGCGGCAAGATGAGTAAGTCCAAGGGCAACGTCGTCGATCCCTTTATCCTCAGCGAGCGTTACGGCGTGGACACGCTGCGCTATTATCTTTTGCATATCGTGCCTTTCGGCGAGGACGGGGAATACAGCAACGAGATGCTCGTGCGCTCTTACAACTCCGATCTTGCCAACACTTTGGGCAATCTCGTCTCGCGCGTGGCGGCGATGATAGACAAGTATTTCGGCGTTATCCCCGCGCCCACGGGCGACGACGAGAGCGCGGACGGCGAGCTGAAAAAGCTCACCGAAGAGCTGCTTTCCAAGGTAAGGGCGGAGCTTGAAAAGCCCAACGTGAGCACGGCGATGGACGCTGTTTGGGAAGTTCTTCACCGCGCCAACAAATATATCGACGAAACCGCGCCCTGGACGTTGGGCGCGAGCGAAGAGGGGAAGGTCAGGCTCTCTTCCGTGCTCTTCAACCTCGCCGAAGCGATCCGTACCTGCGCCGTCGTCTTGCAGGCGTTTTTGCCCGAAACGGCGGCAAAGATACTCGACAAGCTCGGCGTGAGCCAAAGCGAGCGCACCTTTGACTCGCTCTCTTCCCCCATGAGCCATGGCGGGAAGGTGGATAAGGGCGCCCATCTTTTTGCGAGGCTGGATGTGGAAAAAGAGCTGAAAGAGCTGGAAAAGATCGCCGAAGAACTCGCCGCCGCCAAGGAGAAAAAGAGCGAAAAACCCGAGGCAGGGGCGGAAAAAAGCGAAGAGCAAACTCCCGCGGAGATAGGGATAGAAGACTTTGACAAAGTCGTGCTCAAAGTCGGAAAGATCCTTAATTGCAAGAAGGTCGAAAAGGCGGACAAGCTGCTTTGCTCGACAGTCGACTTGGGCGAAGAAAAGCCGCGCACGATCGTGAGCGGGATCGCGAAATATTATTCTCCCGAGGAGATGAAGGGAAAGAGCGTGGTCGTCGTCGCCAACCTTCGCCCCGTCAAGCTGCGCGGGATACTCTCTCAGGGAATGCTGCTTTGCGCGAGCGATAAGCAGGGCGGGCTCAAACTGCTCGCGCCCGAGGGCGACATGCCCGCGGGGAGCGAGATAAGCTGATGCTCATCGACAGCCATTGCCATCTTCTCGATGCGCGTCTGAACGCGGAAGAAGAGATCGCGCGCATGAAAGAAGACGGACTGCTCGCCGTGGTGGAGAACGGCTTCGACCTTGACTCTTCCCGCCGCGCCAGCGAGCTGGCGCAGCGCCACGAGGGCGTCTATTGCGCCGTGGGCTGTCACCCCGAAGAGGCGGGGGGATATAAGGCGGAGGACGAGGAGGAATATCTCGCGCTCTGCGCCCTGCCCAAGACGGTCGCCGTCGGCGAGATCGGACTCGACTATTGCTATGAGATCGCGCCGCGCGAAGTGCAAAGAAAGGTCTTTATCGCCCAGCTTATTTGGGCGCACAAGGCGAAAAGGCCCGTCAACCTGCATATACGCGACGCCTACGGCGACGCTTACGCCATACTGAAAGAGCACAGAGAGCTTTTGACGGACGGATTTTTGCTGCATTGTTACGGCGGCAGCGCGGAGATGGCGGAACGCTTTGCCGAGATGGGCGCGTATTTCGCCTTCGGCGGCGTGATAACCTTCAAAAACGCGAAGAAAGAAGACGTCTTGAAGAGTGTCCCGAAAGACAGGCTCTTGTTCGAGACAGACTGCCCCTATATGACGCCCGAGCCTTTCCGCGGCAGGGTCAACCGCCCCGCATACGTCAAATATGTGGCAAAAAAAGCCGCCGAGATCCTCGGCATGAGCGAAGATGAGGCGGGGAGGCTGTCCGTGGAAAACACGCTGCGTTATTATCGGATCGCAAAATAGCCCGACGAGGGTAAAGCGCGGGGAGGCGCTTTATGAATACTTACGTCTATACCATTTACGGCAACATCTATATCAATCTCACCAACTTTTGCTCCAACGCCTGCGAATTTTGCGTGCGCAATCATGAGTCCACCATGGACGGCAGGGAGTTCGGCTCCCACAGCGGCGAGGGCGATTACGATCTCTGGCTGGACAGAGAGCCTTCTTATAAGGACGTGACCGACATTCTCGACAAGATGGATTTCAGCCGCTATAAGGAGATGGTCTTTTGCGGTTACGGCGAGCCGAGCGCGCGCTTCGATCTGGTGGAGATGCTCTGCGTCTATGCCCACGAACGCGGCATAAAGACGAGGATAAACACCAACGGGCAGGGCAACGCCATTTTGGGCAAGGACATCGCTCCGCGCATGTGCCGGTGCATCGACACGATAAACGTCTCGCTCAACGCCACGGACGCGCAGTCTTACGACAGGCTCTGCCACAGCGTTTACGGGGAAAAGGCGTTCGACATCATGCTCGATTTCGCCAAGGAATGCGTGCGCTGCGGCGGCAACGTGGTTTTGAGTATCGTGGACTGCGTCCCGCCCGAGCAGCTGCAAAAGGCAGCCGAGATCGCGCGCGACATCGGCGCAAAGCTAAGGGTGAGGAAGATGATATGAGCCTTGCGCAAATTCTTTCCGAATGCGGATTTTGCTTTGAAAAGCGCTTCGGGCAGAACTTTCTCACCGACGGCAACCTTTTGGACGCCATCGCCGCGGACGCGAACGCGGACGGCATGACCGTGCTCGAGATAGGCACGGGCGCGGGGACGCTCACCGCCGCGCTGGCGAAAAGGGCGAAGAGAGTGGTGAGTTACGAGATAGACAAAAATCTCATGCCCGTGCTTGCGCGCACGCTCGCGGGCTTGGACGAAAAGGTCGAAGTGATCTTCCGCGACGTGATGAAAGAGAGCGACGAGGAACTCGACAAAATTTTGGGCGGCGATTATGTCCTTGCCGCCAACCTGCCTTATTATATCACGACGCCCGTCATCATGCGCTTTATCGAACGCGCCCGCAAGCCGAAGAGCATCACCGTCATGGTGCAAAAAGAGGTGGGCGAGCGCCTGATCGCCGCGCCGGGAACGCCCGAATACGGCGCCGTCACCGCCGCCGTCGCGCTCGAAGGGAGCGCGAAGATAACGAGGATCGTGCCGCGCACCATGTTCATGCCCCGTCCCAACGTGGACAGCTGCGTGGTGAGGATAGACTTGGACGGCAGGTTCGCGGACGCGGACAAGGCGGCGGCGAAAAAATTCATCAGGGCGGCTTTCGCCATGCGCCGCAAGACGCTCGTCAACAACATCTGCGCGCAGTTCGGTCAAAAGCGCGAAAGGGCGGAAAAACTGCTCACCCGTTGCGGCTTTGACGTCAGAGTGCGCGGCGAAAAGCTCGGCGTCGAGGACTTTATCGCCCTTTCCGAGGCGGCAAAAGAGATCTTCGAGTGATCGATCAAATTGAATATTCCCGCTTGCTTGCGCGGCCGTGCCGCGCATTTTTCTTGCCCTTTGAGCATATCTTTTAATATATCGTTCGGCGGAAGCCGCAAACAGGCAAGGAGAGAAAGGCTTATGTTCGTGATAAAAAGGAATGTCGTGCTCGTGCGCTGCGACGGCGGCGCGGCGGGCTTTGTCAGGTTGGAATGTTTGAGGGGTAAGACGGAGGGGGAAGTGAAGATGCGCTGCCCCGAGGGCAGTCTTTTGGAGATGATGGCGGACGGGAGATATTTTTCCGCGCCCGCGAACGCGCCGTTTAACCTGCCCTTTGCGCTGAGGGAAGACAGCCGCGTCGCCGCGCGTATCGTCAGGGACGGCGGCGTGATCGCCCTTTCGTCCGCGGCGGGAAAAGAGTTTGCGGCGAGGGCGTCAGCGGGCGGGAAAAAGGGCGAAGAGGAGAGAGGGCAAGCGGGCGTAGAAAAAAAGAGCGCGCCCGAAAGAGAGAGCGCAGAAGAGGACAAGGAAAAAGAGCAAAGAGGCAAAAAGAGCGCGCCCGAAAGAGAGAGCATAGAGAAAAATAAGGAGCAAGCGGACGTGATCTTCGAAAAAGCAGAAAGTAGGCAGCCGCCGCAAGAGGCAAAAGAGGAAGAGCGGGAAAAAAGCGAGGGCAGGGAGGGGAAAACTCGGTTTTTGGGCGCGATAAGCGCGAGCTTAGAAGAGCTTTTTTCTCTCTATCCCGCCGAGGAGAGGCTCGCGGGGGTCGTTCCCTTTTCGAAGTGGGTGAGAGTTCCCCTCGAGAGCGGATATTATGTCGTCGGCATCATCTCCGATCAAGAGGGCGCCGCGCGCTATCTTGCGTACGGCGTCCCCGACAAGGACAACGCCTCTCCGCCCGACGCTTACCCCGCCTGCCGCGGCTGGCTGCCGCTCGAAGAGGACGGGGCGGGATATTGGATGATGTATCAAGACGCGATCACGGGCGAGATAGTCAAAAAATAGGCGGCGGAGGGCAGTTCCGCCGCCCGTCTTTTGCGTATTTCATGAACGGTCTTATTAAAAAAATACGAATATACGGTTAAATACTCGTTTTTATAAAATTTTTGTAAAAATACCATTGACTTTTAATGGATATTAAGTTACAATTTATATATCAGGACAAAGCATAGCTTTGGATCGAAAAAAAATTAAGAGAGGAGCAAGACATGAAAAAGATACTGAAAATTTCCGTTTTGGTATTGATCGTCGCCATTGTTTCCGTCGGCTTGCTGGCTGCGTGCGAAGACCCCGTGACGCCCGGCGTGCCCGACGTGCAGCAAGAGAGCAACGACGTGTTCTACTGGGCGCCCGTGGCGGGAGCCGAGTATTACGTTATGTCGGTCGACGACGGCGAGAATCAGACGATCGCCGCCACTTCCGCGACCGTTCACGAAGACAATGCCGAATATGCGGCGATGAGGTTCAAGCTGGACACTTCCGCGCTCACCGCGGGCGTGCACAGCGTCAAGTTCGCCGCGGGAGCGGGCGAGCTGGTCTCCGAGTTCGGTAAGTCGTTCAGAGTCGTGGTCGGAAGCGGCTTTGTCGCCGCGCCCGAGGTTTGGTTCAACGGCGACACGATTTATGTCAACACGGCTGCGCCCACCGTCGACGTCACCTTCACCGCGAACAATTCGCCCGTGACCGTGACTTATGAGCGCGGCGTCGACGACGTGACGCCGATAGAGCTGAACATCGAAGAGCTTTTGGGCAGCACGGAGCTTGAGGACGGCGTGACTTATGTCGTCACCGCGACCGCCAAGGACGGCGAGGTATCGAGCGATGCTTCGCGCGCGGTCAAGTTCACTTACAGCGCGCCCGACAAGCAGTACGCCAAGCCCGCGGTCTCGCTTGAGCTTGCCGACGAGCCTTATCTCATCTTCAACAACGACGTCACAGAGGGCGCGACGGTCACCTTTGACCTCGGCGGCAAATATTACAGCGCCGAATATAACGGTACGTCGGACGGCAGCCTCACCATGAGCCCCATAAGCTATTTTATGGACGATGAGCTTAACGCCGTGATGATCGCCAATGCGGGCACGGAAATGCAATTCTCTTTCCGCGTCGACTATGTCGACTATGCCGCGAGCGAACCCGCTATCGCCAGCGAATGGTCTGATCCGGTGACGCTGAGCATTCCCGCCGTCGAGCTTGAAGATTGGCTGGACAATTATTTCGACTATGCGATCGGGTCTTTGGGCAACGGCACGGTCGCCGTGGTCGATAAGACCGTGGGAACGGCGCTCGAAGGCAGCGTGACCGTTGAAGTCAAAATGAACGAAACGCCTGTCGAGGCGACCGTCGGCAATGACAGCGTGAAGGTCTATAAGGCGGAAGTCTCGGAAGGCGTCAATACGGTGGAGATGATCTTCACCTGGGGCGAGCAGACCTATTCCGTCCAAGAAAAGTTCGAAGTGGGCGAGAAGGTCTACGGGCTGCACATAAACGGCAGCAACGTGCTTTGGAGCCCCGTTGACGACGCGGAGAAGTATGTGGTGAGCGTGACGGGCGATCCCTACGGCAACGCCTATACCAACGAATACGAAACTGAAACCACCTCCTTCGACTTCGATGAGGTCGCGTCCTATGACGACTATGCGGTCGGCATGTATGAAGTGACCGTATATGCGGTCGTGGACGGCGTGAACTGCGCCGAGAGCGAAGTCCTCTCGCTCAGAAGAGCGGCTGCCCCTCAAGGCTATAATTTAAGTGAAAGCGCGGACAGCTTCACCGTTTATAACGATGAATATTATAATTATAACCTCATCGTTAAGGCGAACGGCGTTGAGATCTCTCACGATACGTACAACGAAAGGAATTACATCATAAGCAAAGACAGGCTCTATAACAGCGCCAACGGCACGCTGGAAATAGAGTTCTATTACGAGGGCAACGATCTGGATATGCTCGACAGCCGTCCCGCCACCTATTCCTTCGAAGTGAGCGACAAGCTCGATTACAGGATCGTCGACGGCGACAAGATAGAGATCATCGGCGCCGACCTTGTCAACGACCATGTCTATGTCAACGGCACTTCCTATTCCGCAGGAAGCAGTAACGGCTATGTGACCGAAGACGGCATGTTCGAGATCTTGGACTATGTCGCAGACAACAGCGACTCCGTGGGCATCATGGGCACCGTGAAAGTTATGCCTTCGTTTGGTGCTATCGCTCCCTATGACGTGAATCTGCGCGCCAGGGGCTTCACCATCAACGTGAACAGCAACCGCGCGGCAACACCTTCTCTTACGACCGACTATGATCAGGTGGACGCGATTGTATGGGACGGCAATGATAACAATACTTACGGCGAGCTTGAGCGCGGCAAGCAGGGAACTTGGGAATATATCATCGAGTATACCGACGCCGACGGTAACAGTACCTCGGAAGCGGACAGCGGAACGATCGTCAATTACGACACCTGCGGCGCGTCTGTCGACATGAGCGGATTCGAGGACCCCGGCGTTTACACGATCTCCATCCGCGCCAAGGGCACGGGCAACAAGTTCAGCAGCCGTTATACCACCGCGACTTATTTGATCTTTGACGAGATCGACACTCAGATCAATACCGGTGCGGACAGCTCCTATGTCTCCGTGTCAAGACAGGGCAGCGTGCTCGATTACTATATCGCCGGCTATGATTATCAGTATAGGTATTATCATTCGAGTTACAGTTGGATAACAACGAGCGATACCTATACTACGACATCGTTATATACCGACGGGTACAGATTCGATTCGTATATGAGCAATTCTTCGTATAACATAGCGAGCGTTACTTTCGAAATGAACCTGTCGACGAATGCGAATTACGTCTTCTATAAAGCGCTGCCCGACAAGACCGTCGAGATGGACAGGATCTATGTCGACTACAATAATTACAACTACGACGCCATCTATTATGTGACTGAGGGCGGAAATGCTCAGGCGGCATGGGTCAGACCCGAACTCTATACTACCGGCGGTGACGTTTATTATACCGTGATGACGAGGACGGAAAATTACAGCGGCTGGGATTACACCTCGCATTACACCACGGGCAGCACGATGACGTTGAACAATACGACCTATGTCAAAGTGGAGATATCCAATACCACCGATTATATCTTCTCTCCCGACAGAGTGAACGGCAACGGAACGACGGAGAAGGTGGATTACATCTTTGTCAAGGACGGCGAGAGCATTCTCGATGCGCTCGGCAAGCTGAACATAAACACGAGTTATGCCTTCTTCACCGACAGCTTGTGCACGACGGAAGTCACCAAGGACTTGCTCGCCGACGCGAGCAGCGGTTCCACCACGGTCTATGTGGGGAATGCGCCCGTGACGGCTTGATCGAACAAAGTTCAGGCGCACGAAACAAAGGGGACGGCTCAGCCGTCCCCGATTTTTTCGATGAAAGTTAGCGTTAAGTTTTTGCGCTTTTCAAATTATTTTTGCGGCGCGAGGATAAAGACCTTGCAGTCGTTTTTCTCCACCTGCGCCTTGAGAGAGGTCGTTATCTTTTCCCTCTTGCCGCTCCAAACCTCTTCGCAGTCGTATGCCTTCGCCCGCTCGAGCTTGACGTAGCCGTCCGCGCAGAGCTTTTCCGTGTCTATGCTCACCTCGCGCCTTCCGCCCTTGTTGAAGAAGCATACCGCCCATCTTCCGCCCGAGAGGGGACGCGCGAGAATGTCGGCGGCGCCCTTTTTGACGCGCTTTGCGGGAATGCCCAACTCGTCCTGATCGATGGCGATGAGCTTTTTGTTGGTGACTATCTTCAAGACGTCTTCCTTCATGACCCTGAGATCGTTGCCCAAGATGAGCGGCGAGCACATCATGCACCAGAGCGCGAAGTGACTGCGGTTTTGCTCGGGCGTGAGGCTGCCGTTGCCCACTTCGAGCATGTCGGGATCATTCCAATTCCCCTTTTGAGAATACTTGTAAAGTTTGACGTTGCGCTCATAGATCATCTTCATCCATTGCCACCAAGGGCGTATGTCCATGGTGGTGCGCCAAAGGTTGCCCGCCGACGCGCCCCATTTCCAAGGCTTGTTCACGCCCCATTCGCAGATGGAAAAGACGATGGGCTTGACCTCGCGTCCTTCTTCCTCCGCCACGCGCTGCGCCGCCTCTTTGAGCATTTGTCCCATATATTGATATTGTATCATGGCGCTGTCCGCGCGCGTGGCGACGGGATTGAAGAGGCTTATGGTGTTTGCGCCCTCTTTGAGGTCGACGAATGCCTGATAACGCGCGGTGAGATTGAAGGGCTTTTGCGAGGGGATCTCAAAGCGGCAGTAATTGTCGCCGTTGACGTAGGCGATGAGGAATTTCTCGTAAAATCCCTTTTTGAGGATATTGATGGTGAGGACGTATCTGCCCGCCTTGGGAACGACGACGTTCTTAAAGACCGCCTTGCCGCTCGCGCCGTCCAAGCCGGAGATATACATGCCGCCGGGAAGGCGCTTGTCGGGCATGAGCTTCGCCGTGCCGTATAAAAGCGCGTCTTCGCAGCTCACCGTGAGCGCGTCCCGCTCGCCCGCGGGAGCGAGGGATATCGAATAGACGAGGGGAGCATACTTGCTTATCCGTTCGTTGTGGCAAAAGTCGTATTTGAAATATTCCACGCCCCATTTGGCGAAAGTGTAAGCGTCCGTCTTTTCGTGGTGAAGCCCTGCGGGCAGGTCTTCGCAGGTGAAAGTCCCGTTGCTCGAATATATGCCCACTTTCAGCCCCATCGCGTTGAGCTTTTTGACGAGGTCGGGAATGCCCGCGGGGAAGCGGGTGAGGTCGCCTTGAAGTTTTCCGTCCTCATCGCGCATGGACGAATGCCAGCAGTCGTCCAAGTTGATATATTCATATCCCGCTTCGATAAGTCCGTTGTCCTTCATCGCCTGCGCCGTTTCCAAGAGCAGCTTATCGTCGATATTGTTGCGGAAGGTGTTCCAGCTCGACCAGCCCATGGGCGGAGTGAGCGCCGCGCCGTTTTCGTATTTTTTGTCGTAAAAAACGTCGGTGACGTCGCTGCGACGGGTGAAGAGTTTTTTCAGATAACAAAGGGGGCACATGCCGTTTCTTCTCATAATTTCCTGCCTTTTGCCTTGCGGCGGTTTTTTCGACTAAATGATACAATAAAGCGTCGGAATTGTCAACAGAAAAAGAAAAAGCGCGTTAAAACGCGCTCAAAGCAGGTAAAAAAATCCGCCCGCCGCGCCGAGCGCGCCGCAGGCGAAGACCGCCCATGCGGGCAGATAATGCCCCGCCGCCATGGGAAGAAAGACGACAAGCGCGCCCAAAAGACAGTTTATCCCCGCAAGAGCGGCGGCTCTTTTCCGCCCGCCGAGAAGGAAGAGAGAAAGAGAAGAAAGCGCCGCTCCCGCGACGAGCAGCATGATATATTCGGGCAAAGTGCGCATAATATAATTTACGGCGCGCGGGTAAAATAAATGCGCGAAAGATTGACAATCACGGCGCAAACGGCTATCATAATGATAAAGACTCTCTTGGGAGAAAGACATGAAATACGTTGTTATTTTGGGCGACGGTATGGCGGATTATCCCGTCGAGGCTTTGGGAGGCAAAACGCCTCTTCAAGTCGCCCGTAAGCCGCATATAGACGAGCTGTCCCGCTTGGGCGAGACGGGGTTGGTCAAGACGGTCCCCGACGGCATGAAGCCGGGGAGCGACGTCGCCAACCTCGCCGTCATGGGTTACGATCCGCAAAAGTGTTACACGGGCAGATCGCCCCTCGAAGCGCTGAGCATGGGCGTGAAGATGGCGGACGACGATATCGCCGTGCGCTGCAACCTGGTGACCCTTTCGGACGAAAAGGATTACGAAGACAAGAGAATGCTCGATTATTCGGGCGGAGAGATAAGCACAAGTGAGGCTGCGCTGCTCATCGCCGAAGTGCAAAAGGCGTTCGGAGACGAACTGCATGAATTTGTCGCCGGCGTGAGTTACCGCCATTGCCTGATCAGGCACCGCTCGCTCACGGGCACGAACTATACGCCCCCTCACGACATCTCCGACAAGCCGATAAAGGGGCACCTGCCCTCGGGCAGATACGGAGAAGAGGCGCTCGCGCTGATGAAGGCGTCCTATGAGCTTTTGAAGGATCACCCCGTCAACAAAAAGCGCGTCGCCGAGGGAAAGCGCCCCGCCAATTCTATCTGGCTCTGGGGCGAAGGAACGCGCCCGTCCCTGCAAAACTTCAAGGAGCGCTGGGGCATGCAGGGCGCGGTCATCTCCGCGGTCGACCTGGTCAAGGGGATAGGAAAGGGCGCGGGAATGCGCGTCATCGAGGTCAAGGGCGCGACGGGCAATTACGACACCGACTTTTCCGCCAAGGCGCGCGCGGCGATCGAGGCGCTCGATAGCGGCGTCGATTATGTCTATATCCATATGGAAGCGCCCGACGAATGCGGTCATCAGGGAGACGTCTCCCACAAGATATATTCCATCGAGCAAATAGACGGCAAGGTGGTCAAATATCTCAAAGAAGAGCTTGACGGGCGCGGCGGGGATTATTCGCTGCTGATAATGCCCGATCATCCCACGCCCATATGCCTGAAAACGCATGTGAGCGACCCCGTTCCCTTTGTCCTTTACCGCAAGGGCGACAAGGGCAGCGGCGTGCCTTACGACGAGGAAAACGCCAAAAAAAGCGGAATATATTTTAATTCGGGAGAAGAGCTGGCGAGGCATTTTCTCCGAGGCAGGTGAGCATGAAAAGACGTAACAGAAGACCCGACGACACGTTCAGCGCGCTTTTCGGAACGAGCGAGGCGAGCGCGGACGAGGTGAGGGAAGAGGCTTGCGCCGAAAGCGCCGAAGAGGCGGAGGAAAGGGAAGAAGCCTTAAAGCCTGCTCCCGAGGGCGAAGAGGGCGGCGAAGAGAGCTTTAAGGAAGCTCCCGCAGAAACTCCCGAAGAAAAGCCCGAAGAGACGTCCGAAGAAGCGCCCGAGGAAACGTCCGAAGAAGCGTCCGAGGAAACGCCCGAAGAAGCGCCCGAGCCCGAGGAGAAAACGCGGGAAGAGGGCGCCGAGGAGCCTTCGGGCGAGGAAGAGTCTCCCGCGGGCGAAGAAGCCGGAGAGGAGACGCTCATCGAAGAGGGCGAGAGCGAAGAAAAGGGCAAGAAACGCAAGCGCTCGGGGAAGGTCAAAGAGCCTATGCCGCGCAAGAAGAAAGTCGTCATCGGCGTGGTGGCGGCGCTGCTCATCGTCGCCGTGCTGGCGGCGGTCATCGTTCCCGTGACCATCTTTTTCGTGAACAATCAGGTGGTGTCTTCCGCCGAGGATCTGCTCGCGCTCGATTGGAACGCTTTGGGCGGCAAGAAAGTTTATCTGCAAAAGGACATAACCGTGGATGGCGATCTCGAGATCCCCGCCGCGGCGACGATAGATCTCAACAAGCATACTCTCACCGTGAACGGCGCGCTCAAAATAAGCGCGGCGGGTGACGTTGCGATCGGAACGGTGACGCGCGACGGCTTTAACGAAAAGGGCGCGCTGAAAGTGACCGCGCTGCAAGCGGATATGGCGGAAGGGGCCTTTGCCGTTTATGCCGACACGACGATCGGCGAAGGCTCGATAAGCGCGGCGAGAGCCGTGCTCGACGGCAGCGTGCATTTGGGCGGCGAACTTCTCATCGCTGCGGATAAGGCGGAAGTGCCCGGCGCCGTGGACGGCGGCGAGGGCGCGGCGATCTCCTTCACGGGCGGCGACGTGCTGGTAAGGGGCAACGTGCTCGTGCCCGCGCTTCTGAAGGGGGGCGCATATGCCGAGATCAAGGGCGAGACGGCGGACGTCACCGCGGACGGGCAGTCTTACGTCGTGCTTTCGGGTAAGGCGAAGTCGGTCGTGGGCGGCAAGGGCGTGCTCGCGCTCAAAAACTTCGAGTGCGGATATTTTATCGGCGCGGAAAAGCTCGGCGTGTTCGTGGCGTCCTGCTCGGGCAACGAGATCTTCGAGGACGTGGGCGACATCTTCTATATCGAGCAGCTCGAAACTCCTCCCGCGGCGCAGGTGGACATGCGCGGCGACAACGTCATTCTGACGGTGACGGAAGTGGAGCATTCCGAGGAAGCGGATTTTTCCTATACGGTAACGGTAAACGACACCACCTTCGAAGACGTCACGGGTAACGAAGTCGACATAACTTCCGCCGTGACGGGCGCGGGGATATATAACATCTTCATCGTCGCGCAGGGCAACTTCGAAAAAAGCGAAGAGGGTAAATACGACTTCGATTCCTTCACCAAGGACGTATATTATATCGACAGCCTGCCTTGCGGCTTGAAATACGAGCATACCTTCACGCTCGATACGCCAGACAACCTCTCCGTCACCGAGAGCGAAGGCGGCATAACCGTCAAATTCAACGCCGTGCCCTTTGCCGATTATTACTATGTGTTCGTGGGCGACGGGGAAGCGATGCGCGCGGATACGAACGAACTGTTCATCGAAAACTCGCTGCTTAGCGCCGGCTCCAACTCCATATACGTTCAGGCTTTGAGCGACAACGAACAGATCTTCGCCAGCGGCAAGGCTTTGACGAGCTATGTCAAATACGAAAAGCTCGCCACGCCTTCCGTGGGTACTCCCGTGGTGAACGGCAAGGAAGTCGCCGTGAGCTGGGGCAAGACGGATAATTCGCCCGCGCGCATGTTTGAAGTCAAATTCACTTACAACACGGCGACGGGAAGCGCGGAGAAGATAGTCTTCACGACCGCGGTCGATCTCACCGTAACGCTCGACGACCTCGCCGAAGGCTCGCAGGTGAGCGTGAGCATAAAAGCCGTCGGCTACGGCTATTATACGGACAGCGACGCGGGAGTCGCCGTCGCGCAGTAAAGAAAAGACCTTTGACGCGCCCTTCGGGGCGCGTTTTTTTGAGTTAAGCCGCAATAAAGCCTTTTTGGCGATTTCCGTGCTATAATAAGCATGGTAAAACCGCGTTTTACCGCAAATATCAAGAAAAAAGGGAAGGAAATGAAAAGGATATCTCTCATCGCCGTGGGTCACGACCATAACAACTCCTTTGTGACGGCATATGACACCGAGGCGAAATACGGCAGCGGCGAAGAAGTGCTGCTCTCTTACGGCAGGACGTCGGGCGTGAACGCCTGGTCGCGCGACATACCCATCGGCGCGAGCGTTTACACGGTGCATACGGACAAGACGGCGGCGACGGACATTTACGACATCTCCGTTGTCTTCCCCTCCTTCAAGTATGCCGAAAAGGGCAACAGGTAAGTAAAAAACGCGGGCAGGGGCGGGATATCCGCCCCTTTCTTTATTTTCTCCGCAAAGTAGCAGCGCTTTTTCGCCGCTTTCGCGCCCGAAAAAAGAGCTGCCGCTTTCGTCGGTTTTTCTTTGAAAGAAAGGCTGCCGCGCGGCGCGGACATTTACGCCGATATGGCGAAGGCGCGCAGTTTATAGTCACTCGGCAAGATATGCAACAGTCTATTGACTTTTGCCCTTATGTCTGTTATAATTCCCGTATAGGAGGCGTTTTCTTATTCCTTGACGGAATAAGGCGGTGAAAATTATGAAGAGCAAGAGTGAAACTTCGGGAACGCTTTACCGGTTTTCTTCCTTTGTGGTCAGGGCGCGTTGGGCTTTTATCGCGCTTTTTCTCGTGGCGATGATATTATGCGCCGTTTTCATTCCCATGATCGAGGTGAAATACGACCTGTCGTCCTATATGCCCGAGGATTCCAAGACGAATATCGCCCTTTCGCTGCTCAAAGAGCAGTTTGACGACAAGGGCATGGCTTACGTCATGGTCAAGGGGGTGAGCGAAGAGCAGGCGACGGAACTTGCGGGTACGATCGGCTCCATTGACGGCGTCAATATGGCGACCTTTATCCCCGGTTCACCCACGAGCTATAACGAAGAGAGCCAAAGCGCCCTCTTTACGGTCATTCTCGACGATTACGACTCGACCGAGGGCGCTTTCGCCGCGGTGGAGAACATCATCGACACGCTCGATAAAGGCGGATACGAGAACTATCTCACGGGTCAGTCCGCCTATTCCTATTTTACCCGCCTCGAGACCGAGGACAGCATGCTCAAAATAGGTATCGTCATCGTGGTCGCAATTTTGCTCATTCTGCTTTTCACTTCGCGCACCTATTTCGAACTCGTGCCCATGCTGGCGGTGTTCGGCGTCTCCGTGCTGCTCAACATGGGCACCAACGCCATCTTCCCCGGCATATCCTATATCTCCAATCTGATAACGATAGTTTTGCAGCTCGCGCTCTCGCTTGACTATTCCATCATTCTGCTTCACCGCTTTATGGAAGAGCGGCAAGTTTATGCCGACGTCAAGCAGGCGCTTTCCGTGGCGCTTTCAAAGGGCATCGTGGAGATACTCTCCAGCTCGCTGACCACGATAGCGGGATTGCTCGCGCTCGCGCTCATGTCGCTGCCTATCGGCGTGGAGATAGGCTTGGCGCTCGCCAAGGGCATCGTGGCGAGCCTAATTTCCGTGATCTTCCTCATGCCCGCGCTGCTGTCTTTTTCCGACAAGCCGCTCAAAAAGAGCGAGCATAAAAACTTTGTGCCGAGCGTGGCCAAGTCTTCGCGCGCGATCGTCAAGGCGCGCAAGGTGATCGTGCCGCTCTTTCTCGTCATCGTCGTGCTCGCGGGAGTGGGGCAGGGCTTTAACACCTATTCGTTCAACTATAACTCCGGCTCCATGATCGTTTCCGGTCAGGACGCCATCAAGGAGGCGGGCTTCGGCACGCTCAATACCTTGGTCGTGGTCGTGCCGCGCGAGGGCGGCGTGGAAAAGGAAAAGCAGCTCATCGAGGCGATCGTCGAGGACGGGGGAGAGTTCGACAAGGACGGCATCGTCAACGACACCAACATCAACGCCATCGCCTACACGGAGATGATGGGCATAGGCTTCGGAGACCATCTCACCAAAGCGCAGATACAAGAAAGCATCGCGCCGCTTTTGGGGCAGGCGGATCTCTCGGGAATGGGGATCGAGGCGGAGGACATCGACGCCATGATAGGCGTGCTCTTTGACGACTTTTGCGAGCAAAACGGGATAACGCCCGCCGAGGACACGAGCGTCATGGTCGCCGATCTGCTCGATTATATGACGGACGACATCGGCGACAACGTTTTGAGCTTGATGGGTAGTAAGCTCTTTGCCGCGCTCAAGCAGGTGGGCTTGGATATAGATCCCTCCGCGCCGGGACTTCTCGACACGGCGGAGACTTTTTACGACATGCTCGCGCAGGTGCGCTTCGGCATAGACAATCTGCGTAGCGCGGATTATTCGCGCATAACCTTCACCTTGGACGCGGGAGTGGAGGACGAGGCGAGCTTCGCGCTGATAGACAGGCTTTATGCGGGCTTGGGCGAATATTACGAGGAATTTTATATCACGGGCGAGAGCGTGGCTTGCTATGACATGGCGGATTATTTCGAGGTGGACAACATGGTCGTCTGCCTCTGCACGCTCGGCTTTATCTTGGTGATCCTCCTCTTCACCTTCCGCAACTTCTCGCTGCCGATAATTTTGGCGCTCGCCATTCAGGGCGGTATCTGGATAAACTTCGCCATTCCCTTCCTCGCGGGCAACTCCGTCACCTTTATCGGCTATCTCATCATCACCGCGATCCAGATGGGCGCGACGATAGATTACGCCATCGTGCTCACCAACCGTTACCGCACCACAAAGCATCTCTATCCCGACCGTTACACCGCCATGGCGGAGTCGGAGAACGCCGTGTTCTCCACGATAATCACCTCGGGAAGCATCCTCACCATCACGGGCTTCGCTCTCGGTATCGCCGCCTCGGGCGTGGTCGCGCAGTTGGGTATTTTGCTCGGCATAGGAACGCTCGCCTCGATCCTGATCGTGCTGCTGATCTTGCCGTCGCTGCTGCTCGTGACGGAAAAACTCGTCGAAAAAACCGACTTTCCGCGCCTTGGGCGCAAGAAGAGCGCGGCGGCGGAAGAAGGGCAGAATGAACGCGAGAAAGAAAGCGAAGCTTGCTCGGGCGACGAAAAAGCGGAGAGCGCGGGCGAGAATTAAAGCGTTTTGACTTGAAAGACAAAAGAAAAACGGCGGTCACCCGCCGTTTTTTGATAGGGAAATTTTCTTATTTGACCGAGAAGAGGATCTCGCCGTAAGTGGGCATGGGCCAATATTCGGACGCGGTGAGCGTTTCCATGGTGTCGGCGCATTCGCGCAGCTTTTTCATCACGGGGATCACCTTGTCCTTGTAAGCCATGGCTTTTTTCTCCACGTCTGCCGTCCTTTCCGTCTTTTCCGTCGCGCTCTTCAGGTTCGCCGCCTGCTTGTAAGCTTCGGCGATGAGGGCGGAGAGCTTGTTGACGAGGTCTGCCTGCGCGCTGAGGTTGGCGGCGGGGCAGGCGGCAACGGCGGCGTTGATGCTCTCGGAGAGGTCTTTGACGTATTTATTCACGGCGGGTATGACGTCGCGCACGATCATCTCCTGCATGGTCATGGATTCGATATGCAGGACCTTGCAATAGTTGTCTAATAAGATCTCCGTGCGCGTGACCACTTCTTCTTCCGTGAAGACGCCGTGGCGGGTGAAGAGGTCGATGTTTTTGCGCGACTTGAAGAGGGGCATCGCCTCGGGCGTGCTGCCCAAATTGAGCAGTCCGCGAGCCTTCGCCTCGGCGACCCATTCGGGAGAATAGTTGTTGCCGTTGAAGACGATGCGGCGGTGCTTGGTGAAAGATTCCTTGATTATCGCCGTGACCTCGTCCATGATGTCGCCCTTGGCGGCGTCTAACCTGTCCGCGAACTTGTCGAGCGCGTCCGCGACTATCGTGTTGAGGACGATGTTGGGACCGGCGATGGAGAAGGTGGAGCCGAGCATGCGGAACTCGAACTTGTTGCCCGTGAAGGCGAGCGGCGAGGTGCGGTTGCGGTCGGTGGAGTCCTTGGGGAAGTGGGGCAGAACTTTCACGCCTACCTCAACTTCGCACTTGGCGCGCTTGGAGTAAGGTCTGTCTTCGGCGATCGCGCTCAAAATGCCGTCCAGCTCTTCGCCGAGGAAGACGGAGATGATCGCGGGAGGCGCTTCGCCCGCGCCCAACCTATGGTCGTTGCCCGCGCTGGCGACAGAGAGGCGGAGCAGATCCTGATAATCGTCCACCGCCTGAATGACCGCGGTGAGGAAGAGCAGAAACTGCGCGTTGTCTTCGGGAGTGCTGCCCGGATCGAGCAGGTTTTCGCCCTTGTCCGTGCTCATCGACCAGTTGTTATGCTTGCCGCTGCCGTTCACGCCCGCGAAAGGCTTTTCGTGCAGCAGGCACGCCATGCCGTGGCGGGCGGCGACTTTTTTCATCGTCTCCATCGTCAGCTGATTGTGGTCGGTGGCGATGTTGGTGGAGGTGAAGATGGGAGCCAGCTCGTGCTGGGCGGGCGCGACTTCGTTATGCTTGGTCTTGGAGAGTATCCCCAACTTCCAAAGCTCGTGGTCGAGGTCTTTCATGAATTCGCTCACGCGGGTCTTGATCGCGCCGAAATAATGATCTTCAAGCTCCTGTCCCTTGGGAGCGGGCGCACCGATGATGGTCCTGCCCGTGTAGACGAGATCCTTGCGCTTTTCGTAGACGGCGCGGTCGATGAGGAAATATTCCTGTTCGGGTCCCACGGTCGTGTCCACATGTTCGGCGTCCTTGCCGAAAAAGCGCAGTATCCTCAGCGCCTGGCGGTTGATCGCCGCCATGGAGCGCAAAAGGGGAGTTTTCTTGTCGAGCGCCTGTCCGCCGTAAGAGCAGAAGGCGGTGGGAATGCAGAGAGTGCCGTCTTTTATGAAGGCGTAAGAGGTGGGATCCCACGCCGTATAGCCGCGCGCTTCGAAGGTGGCGCGCAAGCCGCCCGAGGGGAAGGAGGAGGCGTCCGGCTCGCCCTTGATAAGTTCCGCGCCCGAGAACTCCATGATCACCTTGCCGTTTTTGGCGCGCGAGATGAAGGAGTCGTGCTTTTCCGCCGTCACTCCCGTCATGGGCTGGAACCAATGGGTGAAATGGGTGCAGCCCTTTTCGATCGCCCAATCCTTCATGGCGTTCGCCACGACGTTGGCGACTTCGAGCGTGAGAGATCTGTCCTCTTTGATGCACCTGTTGAGTTCCTTATAGGTGGCGTTGGGCAGTCTTTCCTGCATGACCGCGTCGTTGAAAACCATCGTGCCGAAAAGCTCGTTCATATCCATAAAAAGTCTCCTTATGCGCGCAAGTGAGAATATATACAAAATCAGTATAAGTTTTTTGGGCGAAAAAGTAAAGAAAAACGCGGAAAAAATTTTTGTCGCGCGGCGGAAAAAATCGAAAAAGCGTGGCAAAAAATATTTGTATAAATTTCGAAGTTGTGATATACTGATTAAAATGCAAAAAGGAGAACGCCGTGGCAGGAGTGTTTGAGCAGGGCATGATGCCCCTTAGCGCGATTATCGTCCGCCCCGATATATATTCGGAGCTTTGCGGTGTTTTTCTCTTAAATAAGCGTATTACCGTTAAAAAGACCTTGGCTTAATGCCGAGGCTTTTTTATAATGCGGCGAAAATAAACTATAAGGACGGGCTTATGGACAAGGTTTATCTGATTTTGGCAAGCGGCGACGTTTTCGAGGGAACGTCCATCGGCGCAAAGGGAGAGACCGTGGGCGAAGTGGTTTTCACCACCGCCATGACCGGTTATCTGGAAACCATCACCGACCCCAGCTATTACGGGCAGATAGTGGTGCAGACTTTCCCGCTCATCGGCAACGTGGGCGTCATTCCCGAGGATTTCGAGAGCAGCGGTATCAGGCTCAAAGGCTATATCGTGCGCGACCTTTGCGAATATCCTTCCAACTTCCGCTGCAAGGGCAGCCTCGGCGACTTTTTGAAAGAGCAGGGAGTGATAGGCATTCAGGGCATCGACACGAGGCATCTGACCAAGATAGTGCGCGAGCGCGGCGTGATGAACGGCATCATCACCTCTTCGCCCAAGCTCACGGCGGCGCAGAAAAAGGCGCTTGAAGAATATTCGATAAAGGGCGCCGTTCAGGAAACTTCCTGCAAGAAAAGCTATGTCGTGCCCGCAAAGGGCGAGAAAAAGTTCCGCGTGGCGCTCGTCGATTACGGCAGCAAGTCCAATATCGAGCGCGAGCTTGTCGCGCGCGGCTGCGAGATAACCGTGTTCCCTTGCTCGCGCAAGGCGGAAGACATTCTCAAAGGCGGTTTTGACGGCATCATGCTCACCAACGGTCCCGGCGATCCCGCGGAGAACGTCTTTGAGATAGAGCAGGTCAAAAAGCTCATGGCGGGCGGACTGCCCGTGTTCGGCATTTGCTTAGGGCATCAGCTCATGGCGCTGGCGCAGGGAGCAAAGACGGTCAAGCTCAAATACGGTCACAGAGGCGGCAATCAGCCGGCAAAGGAAGTGGGCGCGGACAGGATCTATATCACCTCGCAGAACCACGGTTACGCCGTGGACGGAGACACTCTTCCCGCGGATAAGGGATATGTGAGCTTCGTGAACGCCAACGACGGCACCTGCGAAGGCATAAATTACACCTGCTGCAACGCTTTTTCCGTGCAGTTCCACCCCGAAGCCTGCGCGGGACCGCTCGACACGCAGTTTTTGTTTGACAGATTTATAGAGAAAATGGAGGAAAAGTAAATGCCGCTCAATAAGAATTTGCATAAGGTAATGGTCATAGGTTCCGGTCCGATCGTCATCGGACAGGCGGCGGAGTTCGACTATGCGGGAACGCAGGCATGCCGCGCGCTCAAAGAAGACGGACTTGAAGTCGTGCTCGTCAACTCCAACCCCGCGACCATCATGACGGACAACGCCGTGGCGGACAGGATATATATCGAACCGCTCACCTTGACCACGGTCAAGAGGATAATCGAAAAAGAGCGCCCCGACAGCCTGCTCTCCACGCTGGGCGGACAGACGGGACTTACCCTCTCCATGCAGCTTGCCAAAGAGGGCTTTTTGGAAAAGATGAACGTGACGCTGCTCGGCGCCGACCCCGAGACGATAGACAGGGCTGAGGACAGAGAGCGCTTCAAGGAGACGCTCGCGGAGATAAACGAGCCGGTCATTCCCTCGGACATCGCCGAAGACATCGACACCGCGATCGCCGTGGCAAGGAGGATAGGATACCCCGTAATAATCCGTCCCGCCTTCACGCTGGGCGGCAGCGGCGGCGGCATCGCCGAGGACGAGGCACAGTTCATCGAGATAGCCTCGGGCGGCTTGCGCGTTTCCCCCATTCATCAGATACTCGTGGAAAAGTGCATAAGCGGCTGGAAGGAGATAGAGTTCGAGGTCATGCGCGACTCCAAGGGCAACGCCATCGCCATCTGCTCTATGGAAAACTTCGACCCCGTGGGCGTGCATACGGGCGACTCCATCGTCGCCGCTCCCGCGGTCACGCTGGCGGACAAGGAATACGAAATGCTGCGCACCGCGGCGCTGAGGATAGTCAACAAGCTCAAGGTCAACGGCGGCTGCAACGTGCAGTTCGCGCTGCGCCCCGATTCGTTCGAATATGCGGTCATCGAGGTCAATCCCCGCGTGAGCCGTTCTTCCGCGCTGGCGAGCAAGGCAACGGGTTATCCCATTGCAAGGGTGGCTACCAAGATAGCTATCGGCTATACGCTCGACGAGATACTCAACAAGGTCACGGGTAAGACTTATGCCTGCTTCGAGCCTTCGATAGACTATATCGTGGTCAAGTTCCCCAAGTGGCCTTTCGACAAGTTCTATTATGCCAACCGCAAGCTCGGCACGCAGATGAAAGCCACGGGCGAGGTCATGGCGATCGGTACGACCTTCGAGCAGGCGATCATGAAAGCCGTGCGCGGAGCGGAGATCTCCAAGGACAGCCTCTCTTCCAAGAAATATGCCGGCTGGACGGACGCTCAGGTCTGGGACAAGCTGCATGACTGCGACGACGAGAGGATATTCGTGGTCTATGAAGCGCTGCGCCGCGGCGTGGAGATAGAGGCGATAAACATGATAACCAAGATAGACCCCTGGTTTATCGCCAAATTGAAGAATCTGACCGAGATGGACAAAAAGCTTGCGAGCGAAAAACTCACCGACGAGCTTTATCTGCAAGCCAAGAAGATGGGCTATCTCGATTCGACCATCGAAAACATCAGCGGGCAGAAGATAAAAAATCCCCGCTACGCTTCTTATAAGATGGTGGACACCTGCGCCGCCGAGTTCGCCGCGCAGACGCCTTACTTCTATTCCACCTATGACGACGAGAACGAGGCGCGCGAGTTCATCGACAACCTCAAAAGCGACAAGAAGAAGGTGATCGTCTTCGGTTCGGGTCCCATTCGTATCGGACAGGGCATCGAGTTCGACTATGCCTCCGTGCACTGCGTCTGGGCGCTCAAAGCCAAGGGCTATGAAGTGGTCATCGTCAACAACAACCCCGAGACCGTCTCCACCGACTTCGACACCGCCGACAGGCTTTATTTCGAGCCGCTCTCCAACGAGGACGTGCTCTCGATAATCAACACGGAAAAGCCGGACGGCGTGGTCGTGGCGTTCGGCGGACAGACGGCGATCAAGCTCACCAAGATGTTGCGCGAGAAGAATATCCCCATCATGGGCACGCAGGCGGAATATATCGATATGGCGGAGGACAGAGAGCGCTTCGACGAGCTGCTCGAAGAGTTGGAGATCAAGCGTCCCCGCGGCTATACCGTCATGACCAAGGAAGAGGCGATCAAGGTCGCGGGCGAGATAGGTTATCCCGCGCTGCTGCGTCCTTCTTACGTCTTGGGCGGTCAGAACATGGAGATATGCTATTCGGAAGCGGACGTCTCGCAGTATATGGACGTCATACTCGCGCAGAAAATAGAAAACCCCGTGCTCGTGGATAAATATCTCATGGGAACGGAGATAGAAGTGGACGCCATCTGCGACGGAGAGGACATACTCATCCCCGGCGTCATGGAGCATATCGAGCGCACGGGCATACACTCGGGCGACTCCATAGCCGTCTATCCTTCGTGGAACATCAGCGACGAAATGATCGACAGGATAGTGGACTGCTCGCGCAGGCTGGCGCTTTCGCTGCATACGGTGGGACTTGTCAATATCCAATATCTCATCTATCACGGCGAGCTTTACGTCATCGAGGTCAATCCCCGCTCTTCGCGTACCGTGCCTTATATCAGCAAGGTCACGGGCATACCCATGGTCGACCTGGCGACGCGCGCGATCCTCGGCGAAAAGCTCAAAGACATGGGCTTCGGAACGGGACTTTACCGCAATTCGCCCTATGTGGCGGTCAAGGTACCCGTCTTCTCCTTCGAGAAGCTGAGCAACGTGGACACGCAGCTCGGACCCGAGATGAAGTCCACGGGCGAAGTCCTCGGCATCGCCTCGACGCTGGAAGAGGCGCTGTTCAAGGGACTTGTCGCCGCGGGCTATAAGATGCGCAAGAAGGGCGGCGTCTTCATCACCGTCCGCGATCAGGACAAGAGCGAGATCGGCGACATCGCCCAAAAGTTCGACGACTTGGGATACACCATCTATGCCACCGCGGGCACCGCTGCCGTGCTGAAAAAGGCGGGTATCGAAGTCATCGTGGTGGACAAGATACATCAAAACCAGTTCAACAACAACCTGACGCTCATCGAAAGCGGCAAGGTCAATTACATCATCTCCACCTCCGCGAAGGGCAAGCTGCCCACCCGCGACAGCGTCAAGATACGCCGCAAGGCGATCGAGCGCGCGATCCCCTGCCTCACGTCCATAGACACGGCGGAAGCGGTGGTAAACAGCCTGATGAGCCGCTATTCGGAATATAACACCGAGCTTGTGGACATCAACAAGCTGCGCACGGGCAAGGTCAGGAGAGAGTTCGTGAAGATGGTGGGCTGCGGCAACGACTATATCTACTTCGACTGCCTGGGCGGCAACGACCTCGACAGCCCCGAAGGACTTGCCGTCAGGCTTTCGGACAGGCATTTCGGCATAGGCGGCGACGGCATCATCCTCATCTGCGATTCGGATAAGGCGGACGCAAAGATGCGCATGTTCAACTTAGACGGCTCTGAGGGCAAAATGTGCGGCAACGGCATACGCTGCGTCGCCAAGTATCTCTACGACTCGCATATCGTCAACAAGAAGGAGTTCACGATCGAGACGCTCAGCGGGATCAAGAACGTCAAGGTCATCACCCGCTCGGGCGAGGTCATCATGGTCCGCGTGGATATGGGCAAGGCGGAGCTGGCGCCCGCGGCTGTGCCCGTCAAGGCGGAAGGCGAGAGCGTCGTGGACCGCGAGATAGAAGTGGGCGGCAAAAAATACAAGGTTACCTGCGTGTCCATGGGCAACCCGCACTGCGTGGTCTTTACCGACAACGTGGACAATCTCGACATCGCCAAGATAGGTCCCGCTTTTGAAGAATCCGAGCTTTTCCCCGAGGGCGTGAACGTGGAATTTGTCAAGGCGCTCGACGATCATACGCTGAAAATGCGCGTGTGGGAGCGCGGCAGCGGCGAAACTTACGCCTGCGGTACGGGCGCCTGTGCGACCGCCGTGGCGGCGTGCCTCAACGGGCTTTGCAAGAAGGGCGAGGACATCACCGTGCGCCTGCTCGGCGGCGATCTGACCGTAAATTATACGGACGACGCGGTCTATATGACGGGCGACGCGGTCAAGGTCTTCGACGGCGCAGTCGAGATCTGACGGCTTAAAGACAAGGAGCGGCCCGCACGGAAAGTGCGGGTCGTTTTTCATTGCGGAAAACCGTTTTGGCGGCGCGCGGGCGGAGAATATTTGGGTCTGCCGCGCCGTCTTGCCGGGCGCAGGGCGAGCATATCGCGCAAGACTTTCCCTATCTGCTCGTCGAAGAGCAGCGTCTGCCTTTCAAGCCCGGGCAGGGCGAAGGCTTCATACTTGTTGATCCTCAGGACATGAAAATTTTCGTTCGAGCGCATGAGCATGTCGCTTACTATGGCGGCGTTGGCGCCCAAGCGTCCGTTCGCGCTGCACCCGAGTTCGAAGATGAGCAGGCGTTTCGCGCGTCCGATAAATCTGGCTTGTGCGGCGAGGCGTTCGCCGTACTGTCGAGTGGGGACGAACTTGTCGCCGAAAAGGCGCAGGTTGGGCACGAGGGCGCGTCCGCAGACGGGGCAGCGGGGAAAAGGCGCGCCCGGGACAAAGGGCAGGACAAGTTCGCGGCAGGCGTTCGGGCATTGCAGGTATCTTAAACTGCCCGAGGCGAAGAGGATATTTTTTTGCGCAAAGCCCGCCTTTTCGCAGAGCGAATCCAAGGTGAATTGCGCGAGAAAATGCGGCTTGCGCCTGACGAGCGCGAAGAGGTCGGTATGCAGCCTGCTTTGCGGCGCGTCTTGAATGCAGGCGGAATAATAGCGCGAATAAAAGACGGGAAGGGCATGTTCGGGCAGGAGAGAAAAACCCTCGTTGAGGTCGGTGAGCATATATTTTTGCGCAAGGTCGGAAAACTTTTCATAGAGCAGAGCGCCGTAGCTTTCCAACCCGCCTTCATAGGCGGCGCCCGCGCCCGCAAGTATCAAATAAGCGTCCGCCTCGTCGAAAAGCCGCAGGGCGGAGCGCAGTCTTTCGGAATAGTTTTCCATGACTTATTCGATGCTTATGTGCGCAAACGGCAGCAAAAACGACAAGCGCATCGCTTTTTTTGCGCTCTCAATGTGACTTTGCTGCGGGAATGCGGCGAAAACGCGGTTCTCCTTTCTCGATCTCACGCATATTATAAGCGTTGATTTTCAAAAATACAAGCATTTTGAATAATATTTTTAATAATTTCAAAATTATTTCGCGCGAAAACTTTCGCCGCGGCGGACATATATGTAAAGAATATGTATATTTGCTCTTGTTTTTCGCCTATATGTGTGTTATCATATAAGTGCGATAACCAACGCGAGAAAAAAAGAAGGAGGCACATATGTCGGAAGAAGAAATGAAAGATCGGGCGCCGCTCGAAGAGACGCCCGCGGAAGAGTCCGCCGAGACGGCTGTCGTCGAAGAGGCGGTCGCGGAAGGGGCGGCGGAAGCGGCGGCGCCCTCGCCCAAAAAGGGCTTTTGGGGCAAAGTGGACAATTGGTTCGGGATCACGAGGAGCGGATCGTCTTTCCGCACGGAGATCGTGGCGGGACTTACGACCTTCATGGCGATGGTCTATATCCTCATGGTCAACGCGGGCATGTTTTCCGGGGTCATCACCGACAGCAGCGATCCTTACGGCGCGGCTTATATCGCGACCTCTATCGGCGCGATAATCGGCACGATGCTGATGGCGTTTTTGGCGCGCATGCCGCTGGCGCAGGCGTCGGGAATGGGCATCAACGCCTTTATCGTCTATACGCTTTTGAATGAGGGGACGGGGCTTACTTACGCCAACTGCATGGTCTTCACCCTCATCGACGGCGTCATCTTCCTCATTCTCACCGTGACGGGGCTGAGGAAAAAGATCTTCGAGGCGATCCCCGCGGCGGTCAGACACGCGATCCCCGTGGGCATAGGTCTGTTCATCGCCTTTATCGGCTTGCAGCAGGCGGGAGTCATCGTTGACGAGGCGAGTACGCTCACCACGTTCATCTCCTTCAACGTGCTTGCCGACAATCCCTTCATGACTTACAGCGCGGGCACGGTGGGCGGCATGCTCCCCGCGATCGTCGCCATCTTGGGCGTGATCACGATCGCCATTCTCTCGAAAAAGAACGTCAAGGGCGCGATCCTCTGGGGTATTCTCGGCTCGACCGTGCTCTATTATGTGCTGGCGGGTATCGCCGTGGGCGCGGGTTCGACGGGTGCGCAGGAGATGTTCGACAACGTCACCATCTCCAATCCCTTTGACGCTTTCGTCGCCTGGGGCAAGGATTCGGCGGGCGTCGTCTTTTACGAGGGCTTTAATTTCGACAAGTATCTGAGTACGCCGGGGAACACGGGCGCGACGCTTGCCGTGGTGCTCATCACCTCCGCGCTCTCGCTTTGCATGATAGATATGTTCGACACGATCGGAACGCTTTATGGCGCCTGCTCCAAGGGCGATCTGCTCGACAAGGACGGAACGCCCATACGCATGGAGAGAATGATGCTCGCCGACGCCATCGCCACCTGCACGGGCGCGATCGCGGGCACGTCCACGGTCACGACTTTCGTAGAATCCTCTTCGGGCGTCGTCGTGGGCGGCAAGACGGGCTTCACCGCCTTCATCACGGGCGTATGCTTTATCGTGGCGATGTTTTTAAGCCCGATCGCCCAGCTCATCCCCCGCAGCGCGACGGCAACTGCGCTCTTGTGGGTGGGCGTCCTGATGATGAGCTCGGTGACGAAGATAAATTGGTCGAACGCCTCCGAGGCGATCGTCGCCTTTATGACCTTCATGGTCATGCTGCTGGGGTATTCCATCTCCAAGGGCATCGGCGCGGGCATACTCACCTATATCGTCGTCTCCGTCTTCACGGGCAAGATCAGGAAAATATCCGTTCCCACATGGGTCATCGGCGCCATCTTCCTGGCGACCTTCCTCTTGACCTGAAAAGAGAAAGGGCGGCGCAAACGCGCCGCCTTTTTTGCGCCTTGCGGGCGCTTCTGCTTTACCTGCAAGTAAATAGAGGTGAAAATGCTTACCTATTCTTATTTGGGCGATAAGGCGGCGGGCTTTTGTCAAAAACCGCAGCCCGAGCTTGTCGAGGACACGGACGCCCTTGTGCGCGTGACGCTTTCGAGCATCTGCACGAGCGATCTTCATATCATCGGCGGCTATGTGCCGCGCGCGCAAAAAGGCGTGACGCTGGGGCATGAAGCGGTCGGGATCGTGGAAAAAGTCGGGGCAGGGGTGAAAAAATTGCGTCAAGGCGACAGGGTGGCGATCAATGTCGAGACCTTTTGCGGCGAATGTTTTTTCTGCAAGAGGGGCTGGGTGAACAACTGCACGGACAAAAACGGCGGCTGGGCGCTGGGCTGCCGCATAGACGGCATGCAGGCGCCTTTTGTGCGCGTGCCCTTTGCGGACAACTGTCTGAGCAGGCTTCCTCTCGGCGTGAGCGACAGACAGGCGCTCTTTGTCGGCGACATTCTCGCCACGGGATATTGGGCGGCGGACATATCCGAGATAGAAGAGGGCGAGGAAGTCCTCGTGCTCGGCGGCGGTCCCACGGGCATATGCTGCGCTCTCTGCGCAGAGCTCAAAGGCGTGCGGGTGAGCGTGAGCGAGAAAGACGAAAAAAGGCGCGCCTTTATCGCGGCGAACTATCCCTTTTTGCGCGCGCTTTCGCCCGAGGAGGCGGAAAGTCTTTTTCCCCGTCTTGCGCGCGGCGGCGCGGACAGGGTGATCGAGGCGGCGGGCGGAGAGGACACTTTCGAGCAGGCGTGGCGTCTCGCGCGCCCCAACGCCGTGGTCACGATCGTCGCCATGTATGAGAGCGATCGCATACTGCCTCTTCCGCGCATGTACGGGAAAAATCTCGTCTTCAAGACGGGCGGAGTGGACGGCAGTAAATGCGACGAGATAATATCGCTCATCGCCGCGGGCAGGCTGAACACGCTGCCGCTCATCACGCATACCTTCGCGTTCGAAGAGATAGAGCGGGCATATGAACTTTTTGCCGCGCACTCGGACGGAGTGATGAAAGTTGCTGTGATTTATGCCGAACCGGAATAATACGAATCGGGTCCGGCGCCGCCGATTTCCGCCCGATCGGCGTCATTCGCCTTGCTAATACGGGTCAAGTATTAGCTGCGGCGACTTCCTTGTTCAGCCAAAAATCGGCAGGCGCGGGACTGCTCGCACCTCAGAGCAAGAGATTATACATATTGACAAGTTTCGGCTGTGCAAAAGCGCCGAAAAGAATTGCTCCGAGGCCGATCCGTATTACTCCGGTCCGGCATGCCTAACCGGAATAATACGAATCGGGTCCGGCGCCGCCGATTTCCGCCCGATCGGCGTCATTCGCCTTGCTAATACGGGTCAACAGTTGCGGCATTGAAAAAGCGGAAAAAGGCAGCAAAAAAGCGCCCCTATCGGAGCGCTTTTGCTTTTTGTCTTAAAGCTCGAAATAGAGCGTTTTGATCTCGAACGGCTTGAAAGCGAGCTTTGAAAGCTCCGCTTTGCCCTTTTTGTTTTCGAGCATGTCGCATTCAAAGGCGGCGCCTTTTGAAGCAAAACTCACCTTTGCCTTGGTTTCCTTGCCCTTATATTCGTAAAGGCGCGCCACGATGCCCTTTTCGTCCTCGGCGACCTTGACCGTTTCGAGAATGACGCCGTCGCCTTCCACGCCGACGGGGCACTTTTCTTCAAAGTTAGCTTTGCGCAGCATCACCACGTTGTTATAGCAGTAAGCGCGCGCCTTGACGTCGCTTTCCTCGAACTTCTCCTTATGCGGATAGAGGGCGTAACTGATATGGTGCGAGCCGCGGTCGCATTCGGGATCGGGGAAGCGGGGAGCGCGCAGCAGCGCCAGCGAAAGCATGCCCTCTTTGACCTTGTGCCCGTATTTGCAGCGGTTGAACAGCGCGAGCGAATAGTCTTCGCCGTCCAAGTTGACGAACTTATGCGCGCAAACTTCGAACTGCGCCTGCTCGATCGAGGTGTCGTTCTTCGTGGAGCGGTCTATCTGACCGAACTGTATGTCGCATTTGACCTTGTCGGCAAAGACGGAAGGGATAAAGTCGGCGCGCAGCATTTTCAGCTCTTCGTGCCAATCCGCGTCCATGTCGAACTGCACCAGCGTGTCGCCCAAGGTGAGCGCCACGGTCTGCTCGAACTGCGAGTCCATGAAGCGGTAGCGGTTGCGCCTGACCACGCGCACGCCGTCGATATAGGTGTCGCTGCCTTCGAGTTTGAGCGAGTGCTTTTTCAGCTTGTCGTAGTCCATGCGTATATCCCAGGCGTTATAGTACATGAAGGGATCTTCATAGACGGTGAGCTTGTTGAAATATTGCCCCTCTCTGACCAGCTCTTTGGCGTTCTTGACGTCGAAGAGGGAAGTGATCTCGCCGCCCTTGCCGAACGTGATCGTGATGAGCCCGTTGGAGATGGTGTTTTCTCCGAAGGTGAGCGAGGAGACGTCCATGTTCTCGACGGGGGCTATCTTGCCCGCGCCCATGGCGGGGAGATCCACCGAATACCACTTGTCTTCCACGCGGATGAACTCCTTGCGCGCGAAATCCACGGGGTTGATCGCGGTGTATTCTTCGCTCTCGCCCGAGGACATGTCGTCGATGAGCTTCGCCGCCACGCCCTGGATCTGCTTGTAAAGCTCCTTGTAGCGCTCTCTGCTCTCGTCATAGACACGCTTGATGGACGAGCCGGGCAGAACGTCGTGGAATTGATAGAGCAAAACTTCCTTCCAGATGCTCTCGACGAGCGCCCTGTCGTAACTTACGCCGCGCAGCTTGCCTTCCGCGCCCAAAAGCTCGACGAGATGCAGCATGTTTTCCATGCGCCTGTTCCAAAGTTTCGCCGCCGCCTGAGAGGTGTAAGTCCCCTGGTGACGTTCATAGTAAAGCTCGCCGTCGTATTCGGGAATGACGTCGTTGTATTTTTCCAGCTCTTCGAAAAAGTCGATCGCCTTTGACGGCTTGACGGGAGCGAGTCCGTAAATGCCCTTTTGCATGCGGGAGACATATTCGATATGCCCTTCGCCGGGACCGCCGCCGCCGTCGCCGTCGCCGTAAAGCAGCAGGCAGACGGGAACGCTTTCTTTTTCCTTGTTGCGCTTGTTCGACTTGAAGATGGCGAGGGGAGAGGCGCCCGAGTTATAGTCGCCCGCAGGCTCCATATGCGCGAGCACTTCGCTGCCGTCCAAGCCCTTCCACTTGAAAGAGGAGTGCGGGAATTCGTTGACCGTGTTGCTCATGATCTTTATGGTCATGAAATAGTCCATGCCGCAGCCCTTGATGACCTGGGGAAGAGTCGCGGGGAAGCCGAAGCAGTCGGGCAGCCAGCACATCTTCATGTCCTTGCCGAATTCCTCTTTGAAATAACGCTTTCCGTAGAGGAACTGCCTGATCCAGCTTTCGCCCGAGGGCAGATTGCAGTCGCTCTCCACCCACATTCCGCCTTGAAGCTCTATCCTGCCTTCGGCGACGTATTTTTTCACCTGCTCGAAAACTTCGGGATAGTCCTCTTTGAGCCAGGTGAACATCTGCGCCTGCGATTCGGCGAAGATGAAGTTGTCGTATTTTTTAATATTGCGCAGCTGGTTGGCGAACGTCCTGCCGATCTTGCGGCGCGTTTCGCGCAGGGGCCAGAGCCAGGCGAGGTCGATATGCGCGTGACCCACGGCATAGTGGGTGACGGCGGGATAGTCGATGGGGCGGAAGAGGACGGGGGCGAGCGCTTCGCGCGCCTTTGCCGCGCCCTGCTCCTTGAAGACCTTCCAGGCGTTTTTCATGCCCTCGTCCAGCTCTTTGGCGCGGGCGGAATAAACTTCCGCTTTGCCCACGTCGCTGTCCTTCATGCCCTCGGCGTCGCCCAAGAGCTTGCACATGAGGAAATAAGCCTCGATATAGTCGTAATAATAAGAATTGAGCTCTTCGTTCATCACCGCGAGGTCGTATCTGCGCAGGTGCGCGGACATATTCTCGAAGCGCAGCTTGCCGTTAAAGCCCGCGTCCACATAAAGCTCGACTTCCTCGCCGCCTTCGGCGCAGGGGGAAATGTCGACTATCTGCTTGCCGATCGTGCTGTGGAAGAGGTCGCCCTTGCTCAAGACCTGGGTTATGCCCTGCAAGACGTGCCCGTCCTTGTCGTAGACCAAGCCTTCGCCCTGAAGTTTTATGCGCGCCACGACCCTTTTGCCCTTGCCCGCTTCGGGAACGGTGCCGGTGAAACGGAACCAGGCGCAGCCGAACTTATCCGCCCATTTTTGCATAAAGCGCATATTTTTGAACTTGCTCTTGTCGAGGTCTTCCCATTTGATCGGTTCGTCCGAGAGTATGCCTTGCGGTTTGAGCGAGGCTATCTTCTTATAGATCTTTCCTTTGAGAGCGATCAGGTTGAAGGCGTGAGAGCCGTTTGCGATCGCTTTTAACACGAAATTCTTGTCGTTTCCCATAATAACTCCATAGTGCGGGCATGCGCCCGATGATTGCTTACATATAATTTATCATAAATCGCGCGTCAAGTAAACCGTGTGCGCGGTAAAATTTTTTATACGCGCATATTCGGTGGTGCTCAATCGAAATAATCTGTCTTTTTCAGCTCGAGCTTGCCGATATATCTGTTGTAAAAGGAGAGGAAATAATCGTCGCACATCGAGGCGATAAAGTCCGCCGCCACGCGCTCGGGGCGGTCTTTGTCGTCGAGGCGATAGGCGCGGACAAAGTCGAGATTGGCATAGATATAGGGGAAATATATCTTGTCGAGTACGCCCTTTCCGCCCTTGAGATCGTCGATGGCGAACTCGTACGCCTCGCCCACCGCCTTTGCCATTTGCTCCGACTGCCGCGCGGTTATGCCCGTGCTCTCGCTCTTATAGATAAAGGCGTAATTTTCGCGCATTCCCATTATTAGGGCGGCATACAATTCGTCCGAGAGGCAGATCGCGTCCTTGCCGAAGCTGTTGAAGATGATGTCCTCTCCCGCGGCGCGAATGATCTTGTGGTTGAGAATGCCCGCGCCGTGATCGGTGTATCCTTCGAGCGGGTGCACGCCGAGCCTGTCCGCGTCCTGCCTGTCCTTGCCCAGATAGGCGATGACGTCGCAGATACGCACGAGGCAGCCCTCGAGCGTCGCGGGCATGAGCTCCTCCGCGCTTATCCTGCCGTTATAGGCGCGCTCCAACTTTTCTTCGAGAAGGGCAAAGTCGCGCGTGGCGCGCTCGTTGGGGCGGTAAGTTTGCAGCACGCATTCGCCGTTATGGCAGAGCACGCCGTCGATCACCTGCAAGGACATGTCCGAGCGGGTGATATGGTCGAGATAGCGCGCGCTCTGAACGTGATGGGCGAACGTATAGCCGTGTTTTTTCGTGGCATCGTTGAGCCAGACTTCGCCCTTGTGCCCGAAAGGCGCATGCCCCAAGTCGTGCGCGCAGGCGATCGCTTCGATGAGGTCGCAGTTAAGCCCCAGCGCCCGACCGATGGTGCGGGCGATGCGCGAGACAAGTCCGACATGCGAAGCGCGCGTGGAAATATCGTTGTTGGCGTGCAGGGAAAAGACCTGCGTCTTGCCGCCGTAACGGTTATATTGCGCCAAATTTATCACCGCCTCGCAGTCGCGTACAAAGCCGCGGCGGTAAAAATTATATTCGTAGTTCGAGCGGCGCAGGCAGTCTTTTTCGCGCGCGGCATAGGGGGAAAGCTCCGCTTCCGCCTGCCGGGCGCGCTTTAATATTTTTTCTCTGATGAGCTGTTTTTCTCTCTCGTCCATACTGACATTATAGCAAACAAAGAGAAAAAAGCCAAGAAAAACAAAAAAGGGACGGAGAAAGCTCCGTCCGTGAAAAGGAAAAAGAGGGAGGGTAATTTATGCCCGAACGCGCTTGCCCGCAATGGTGCGGCAGATGGGAACGGCGCCCGCGAGCATGGCAAGCCCCGCCAAGGCTGCCGCCGCGCCGCCTATGCAGACGCCCAAGGAAGCGCCGCTCGCGGCGAGCGCTATGCCCAAGCCGCAAACCGCCGCGCCCAAAATGCCGAGCAGGGCGCCCGTGACGGCTGCGGTCAGTTTTTGTCTTTTTGCCAACTTTTTTTCGATATTCGTATTTTTCATCTTGTCTCTCCTTTACGCTTTAATGATAGATGGCGCGGGTTAACTTTGCGTAACCTTTCCGTCAACGAGCGGTAACGTTCGGGTAAATATTGCGTAAGAAGAGGAGTTTTATGCGCGATCTCGCGCCGAAAAGGCAAAAAAATCGGCGGCTCGCGCCGCCGAACGTGTTTTTCTTAGTTTACGAAAGCAGCGCCGCGCCGGCTGCCGCGTCCACGATCGAGTCTTTGACCTGAGTGAGCGCGTCCACTATCTTTTGGAAGACGTTGTTTTCCATCATCCAGGAAGAGACGCTGTCCAGCGAAGCGACGGCGGCGTCCATGTCGCCCTCGTATTTCAAAACGGTGATGACGGAGACATAACATAAAAGCACGAAGCCGAACGCCAAAAAGCCTATGCCGCCGCCGAGGACTGCGCCCGCGAGCTTGTTCACCACTTGCAGCGCGCCTTTGACCTTGCCGCCCTTTTTGTCCACGAAATGCATGATTATCGCCTTGATTATCAGCAGTACGATCAAGGTCGCAAAGCCCACGACGATAAAGGCGAGATTGCCCGAAAGAATGCTTTCCAGCCATTCCAAGCCGAAATAATCCTGCTCGGCGAGCGCGTTGCGAATGGGCTTGACCGCGAGCGCTCCCGCCGCCACGGAAAGCCCGATGACGAGCAGGTCAAGGAGCATGCGGATCGCGCCCTTCCAAAGACCGAGGAGCACGAACAGTCCCAAGATCACGAAGCCGGCGATCGAGATTGCGGAAATTTGACAGAGCAGAAACATTTTTCTTCCTCCTTAGCCGCGTGCGGCGTCTATGTTTATTTTATCTCAAAAGAAAACGGCTGTCAAGAAAACGCCGCTTTGAGGGAAAGAGGCGCGGCATTTGCCTGCATCGGTATAATTTATTGCCGCGCGGGCAAAATCAATACCATGGGAAAAGTGAAAACGGTCGTATTATGCATAGGAACGATGCGCGTCACGGGCGACAGCGTGGGACCGCGCGTGGGAGACATACTCAAAGCCCGCGGCGTGAACTGCTTTGTCTACGGCGACAGCATAAGCAACGTCAACGCGCATAAGCTGGAAATGTATCAAAACCTGCTCTCCGTCTGTCACGCCGGCGATATCGTCATCGCCGTGGACGCGGCTCTCGGCGAAAACGAAGACGTAGGGCGGGTCAAGATCACGAAAAACGGGCTTTTCCCCGGCAGGGCGCTCGGCAGAGAGAGTAAGGCGGTGGGCGACATCGGCGTGCTCGCCGTCGTGGGGGAAAAGAGCGGGGACAACTTCGCCCGCCTCGCCGCGGGGAGCGAAGAGTTCGCCGAGTTCATGGCGAAAAAGACGGCGGACATAACTCAGGAGCTGGTCGAATATATCGACCGCTTGGCGGAGGAAAAGTTTTCGCCGCGCGGCGCCGCGCGAGCTTATCCCGCCCTTGCCCGCCGGGCGGAACTCGCAAGCGCGCGGGCGCGCGTTTGAAGAAAAACTTCTTCGACGCGGGCGGCTCGCGCGAGCCTTATACATACTATTTACTTGACTATTGTCCGCATTTATATTATTATAAGTGTATTATCGTACATAACAGGGGATAACAACGTGACAAAAAATCAAAAAATATTGCGCATAGTCCTCATCGTGATCGCTATCGTCGCGATCGCGCTGCTGCTTTGGCTCATCTTCGACACGGGCGGTCCGACGGAGATAAATTACCAGGGCGGCGAAAACGGCGAGCTCGGCTTTGTCAACATGGTCAGTAACGGACAGGTGAAGGCGGTCTACGTCAACGGCGCCACGGTCTATATCCTTTCGGTGCAGCATGCGGCGGAGCAGGACATCTCCGTGGAGAGCTTTTATAAGAACCCGTCCTCGGCTGCCGACTATTTTTGCTATATAACCTCTTACAGCCAGCTCACGGAAGCGGAAGTGATCGGCGAAGACGGCAAGGCGGTCAAGGTGAACCCTTCCGCGCTCACCACTATACGTTACGCCAACGCGCAGAGCAATTCCACGCTGACCTCGCTCATCGTGCCCATCATCGGCGTTATCGCCATCGGCATAATAATCTTCTTCATCTTCCGCCAGAGCGCGGGCGCCAACAAGCAGGCGATGAACTTCGGAAAGCTCAAGGCGCGCGTGAATATGAACGTGAAGGTGCGTTTTGACGACGTCGCCGGCGCGGACGAGGAAAAAGAGGAGTTGCAGGAGATAGTCGAATTTCTGAAATCTCCTTCCAAGTTCACCGCGCTGGGCGCGAGAGTCCCCAAGGGCGTTTTGCTCGTGGGACCTCCCGGAACGGGTAAGACGCTGTTTGCCAAAGCCGTCGCGGGCGAGGCGGGCGTGCACTTCTTCTCGATCAGCG
>DVNJ01000002.1 GCA_018714485.1 Candidatus Caccalectryoclostridium excrementigallinarum
AGGAGATGAAAGAGCTTCTTTGCCGCCTGAAGGAGATATTATGAGAAGTGCGGAGATAAAAAGGACGACCGCGGAGACCAAGGTGAGCGTCGCGCTCGACCTCGACGGGACGGGAAAGGGCGAGATAAGCACGAAAATAGGCTTTTTCGACCATATGATGCAGCTTTTCACGGCGCACAGCCGTTACGATCTGCGCCTTGAAGTCGAGGGCGACACCTGCGTGGACTTTCATCACAGCGTGGAAGACGCGGGGATCGCGCTGGGGCAGGCGCTGAAAAAAGCGCTCGGGAACAAGGGCGGTATCGCGCGCTATGCGGACATCGTCCTGCCCATGGACGAAACGCTGATGATGTGTGCGGTCGATCTGAGCGGCAGAGCTTATCTCAATTACGACGTCCTCACTTACACGGAGAAAGTCGGGGATTTCGACTGCCAGCTGGTCAAGGAGTTTTTGCTCGCCCTCGTGCGCAACGCGGAGATAACGCTGCATTTCAAGATGCTCGCGGGCGAAAATTCGCATCATATCCTCGAAGCCGTCTTCAAGGCGCTTGCGCGCGTTTTGCGCAAAGCCACCGACATCGACGAAAGACTGCAAGGGGCGATCCCTTCCAGCAAGGGGGCGTTGTGATAGGCATAGTCGATTACGGCGTGGGCAATCTGCGCTCGCTCTGCTGTTCGCTCTCTTATTTGGGACTTGAACATCTCGTGAGCGGCGAGAGGGAAAAGCTGAAAGAATGCAAGAGGCTGATCCTGCCCGGCGTGGGCGCCTTCGGCGACGCGCGCGCCATTCTGCGCGAGAGCGGACTTGACGAATTTTTGATCGCCGAGGCGCAAGAGGGAAAGCCGCTTTTGGGCATTTGTTTGGGTATGCAGCTGCTCTTGCAGGGGAGCGAGGAGTTCGGCAGCCGCGAGGGCTTGAAGCTGATAAGCGGCAGGGCTTGCCCGCTCAAAGAGGACGTCCCCGCGGGCTTCAAAGTCCCGCATATGGGCTGGAACAGCCTGAAATTTTGTAAAAACAGCCCGCTGTTCAAATACAGCAGCGAGGGCGAATGGGTGTATTTCGTGCATTCCTTTTACGGCAAGGGCTGCGGCGGCGACACTCTCGCCGTGAGCGATTACGGCATACCCGTGACCGCCGCGGTGGGCAGAAAAAACGTGTTCGGGACGCAGTTCCATCCCGAAAAGAGCGGCTCTGCGGGATTGAAGATCCTGCGCGCGTTTTCCGAGGTGTGAGATGAAGATCTTTCCCGCAGTGGACATTTTGGGCGGAAAGGCGGTGCGCCTGACGCGCGGCGCATATGACAGCGCCAAGACTTATTTCGACGATCCCGTGCGCGCGGCGTCGCTCATGCGCGAGGCGGGAGCGGAATATCTGCATGTGATCGATCTCGACGGCGCGCGCAGCGGCAGGACGGACAATTTTTCCCTCATCGAACGCATCGTGAAGCAAACCTCGCTCAAAGTCGAGGTGGGCGGCGGAGTGCGCGACACGGAAAGGGTGAAAGCTTATCTCGACTCGGGCGCGTTCCGCGTCATTCTCGGCACGTCGGCGGTGAAAAATTATCCCTTCGTGCTCGCAGCCGCCGCCGCTTTCCCCGGGCGGATCGCCGTGGGCGTGGACGCAAAAGACGGCTTTGTCGCCGTGAGCGGCTGGGAAGAAAGTACGGGCGTGCGCGGAGTTGAGTTTTGCGAAAAACTCGCGGGCGACGGCGTTTGCGACGTCATCTATACGGACGTGGCTTGCGACGGCGCCATGGCGGGGACCAACCTCGACGTTTACCGCGAACTTGTGAAGATAAAGGGGCTGCGCGTGGTCGCTTCGGGCGGCGTGAAGGACATGGACGAGATAGCCGAGCTGGAAAAGATGGGCGCGGACGGCGTCATCTTGGGAAAGGCGCTCTACGAGGGCGCGCTCGATTTGAAAAAAGTTACGGAGGCTTTCGGAAAATGCTCGCAAAGAGAGTGATCCCCTGCCTTGACGTTAGGGCGGGAAGAGTGGTCAAAGGGATAAATTTTTCGGGCGTTCAGGACGTTGCCGATCCCGTTGCGCTCGCCAAAAAATATAACGACGAAGGGGCGGACGAGCTGGTCTTTTACGACATAACCGCCTCGGTGGAAGAGAGGAAACTGTTCACGCGCGTGCTGGAAAAAGTCGCCGAGCAGATCTTTATCCCGCTCACCGTCGGCGGCGGCATAAGGGAGCTTGACGACTTCGCCCGAGTGCTGGGCTGCGGCGCGGACAAAGTGAGCGTAAATTCGGGCGCCATCGCCGATTTTTCACTCATAGGGCGGGCGGCGAATAAGTATGGCAGTCAATGCGTCGTGCTTTCGATGGATGTGAAGAGAGTGAACGGGAAGTTCACGCTCTTTGCCAAAGGCGGCAGGGAGAACACGGGCATAGACGCCCTCGATTGGGCGGAGCGCGGCGTCAAAGACGGCGCGGGCGAGATAGTGCTCAATTCGATAGACACGGACGGGGTCAAAGGCGGATTCGACATAGAAATGCTGCAAAGGCTGTGCGAGCGCGTGGACGTGCCCGTGATCGCCTCGGGCGGCGCGGGGAAGACGGAGGACTTTGTCGAGCTTTTCGAAAAGGTCCCCGGCGCGGACGCGGGACTTGCCGCGTCGATATTCCACTTTGACGAAGTGAAAATAAAAGATCTCAAGGCGCGCCTGGAAAAAGAGGGCATACCCGTGAGGATATAAAGGAGAAAGGATATGGTAGACTTGAACGAGCTTAAATTCGACGAAAAGGGGCTTATCCCCGCCGTCGTGCAGGACTATTACAGCAAAAAAGTGCTCACCGTGGCTTATATGAACCGCGAGAGCTTGCAGATATCCATTGAGGAGGGGAAGACCTGCTTTTTCAGCCGTTCGCGGCAAAAACTTTGGCGAAAGGGCGAAACGAGCGGCAATTTTCAACATATAGTGAGCATAACTGCCGACTGCGACTTAGACGCGCTGACCGTCGAGGTGATAAAGGACGGTCCCGCCTGCCATTTGGGCACGGATTCCTGCTTTGAAAACGCCGTCTGGGTGAACCCGGAATACAAGCCCTTTTCCCTCGACGCGCTCTATGAACTCATAAAGGGCAGAAAGGACTGCCCCAAGCAAGGCTCTTACACGACCTATCTTTTCGAAAAGGGCTTGGACAAGATACTCAAAAAGGTGGGAGAAGAGTGCACCGAGGTCATCATCGGCGCCAAAAACGGCAAAGAAGAGGCGGTCTTCGAGATCGCCGATCTCACCTATCACGTCATGGTGCTCATGGCGCAGCAGGGGATAACGCTCGCCGACGTCGTGGACGAGCTTGCCAAAAGGCATGTCGTGGACGTGAAGGTCAAGCAGGAAAAGATGAAGTGAGCTTTGCGCCTGACGGACAAAGGCAAAGCGGACAAAAACTCGGACAAATTTTCGAAAAGGAGTTCGGTGTCGAGCCGGGCTCTTTTTTCGATCTGCGGGGGTTGCTTCGGCGGAAGAAAATTCGCGCGGCTTTTGCCTTATCCCCCGCGCTTTCAAACTTTTTCCCGCCCGCGGACATTACTTATGCTTTACTTGACATTCTCCCGCGCGCAATGGTAAAATTAAAAAACGCGCAACGGCGCGAATAAGGAAAAGAGGAAAGACGATGGGATTTTTATCTAAGCTGTTTCCTTCACATAACGACAAAGAACTGAAAAAATTGGAGAAAAAGGCGAACGAGATAGAGGCGCTCGCGGATAAATACGCCGCCATGAGCGACGAGGAGCTGCGCGGCTGCACGCGCATCTTCAAGGAGCGGCTGGCGGCGGGCGAAACGCTCGACGACATCCTGCCCGACGCTTTCGCGGCGGTGAGAGAGGCGAGCACGAGAGTGCTGCATATGCGCCATTTTCACGTCCAGCTCATCGGCGGCATCGTGCTGCATCAGGGCAGGATCGCCGAGATGCGCACGGGCGAAGGAAAAACGCTCGCCGCGACCCTTCCCGTCTATCTCAACGCCTTGGCGGGCAAGGGCGTGCATGTGGTCACGGTCAACGAATATCTCGCCGAGCGCGACGCGGAATGGATGAACAATATCTATGAGTTCATGGGGCTGAGCGTGGGCGTGAACAAGGCGCGTATGAGCGCCGACGAAAAGCGCGTCGCCTATAACTGCGACATAACTTACACGACCAACAACGAAGTGGGCTTTGACTATCTGCGCGACAATATGGCGGTGGAAAAGAGCCAGCGCGTGCAGCGCGGGCTGGACTTTGCCATCGTGGACGAGGTGGACAGTATCCTCATCGACGAGGCGCGCACCCCGCTCATCATCAGCGGCAGAGGAGACAAGCCGGACGATATGTACGCGCTGGCGCAGAAATTCTGCGAGGAGATAGAGCGCGAGGGGAAAGGGGAAAACTATGTCTGCCCCGAATGCGGCAAGGTGGTCGGCAGGGCGCAGCACGCGGGCGACAAGGGCGGGAACGCCGCCGTGATCTGTCCCGAATGCGGCGCGGTCTGCGAAAACACGGGCGACTACGAAGTCGTGGTCAAGAGCAAGACGGTCTATCTCAACGAAAGAGGCGCGGAGGACGCGGAAAAGTTTTTGCGCCGCCACGGAAAGATGCAGAGCGGCGGCATCACCGATTACGAAAACCAAAGCCTCAAACATTATATCGACAACGCGCTCATCGCCAACGTCATCATGCAAAAGGACGTGAATTATCTGGTCATGGACGACGAGATAATCATCGTGGACGAGTTCACCGGGCGCCAGATGATCGGCAGGAGATTCAGTAACGGACTTCATCAGGCGATCGAGGCGAAAGAGGGCGTGAAGATACGCTCGGAGGACAAGACGCTCGCCACGATCACCTTCCAAAATCTTTTCAGGCAGTACCGCAAGCTCTCGGGCATGACGGGTACGGCAAAGACGGAGGAGAACGAGTTCGAAGGGACTTACAATCTCGACGTGGTCGTTATCCCCACCAACAAGCCCGTTATCCGCGTGGACGAGGACGACTTGCTCTACGTCAACGAAAAAGCCAAGTTCAGGGCGATCATCGAGGAGATCAAGAAGTGCCATGAGCGCAGGCAGCCCGTGCTCGTGGGCACGGTGAGCGTGGAAAAGAGCGAGAAACTCTCGGAAATGCTCAAACGCGCGGGGTTGAAAAACCATAACGTGCTCAACGCCAGATATTACGAGCGCGAGGCGGAGATAGTCGCGCAGGCGGGCAAGCCGGGCGCCATCACCATCTCCACCAATATGGCGGGCAGAGGTACGGACATCATGCTCGGCGGCAATCCCGAGCAGCTCGCCAAGGCGGCGCTGGTCCCCAAGGGCTATCCCGATTACGCCATCGACGAGGCGTCGACGCATAACGAAACGGAAGACGAGATAGTCATCAAGGCAAGGCAGGAATACGACAGGCTTTACAAGCAATACCGCAGCGAGACCGAGCGCGACAGGCAGATAGTGGTCGCCGCGGGCGGCTTGCGCATCATCGGCACGGAAAGGCATGAGTCCCGCCGCATAGATAATCAGCTGCGCGGCCGCGCGGGCAGACAGGGCGATCCCGGTTCGTCGGTGTTTTATCTCGCCATGGACGACGACATTTTGCGCAGGTTCGGCGGAGAGACCATGCAGAGCCTCGTGGGAAGGCTCAATCTCGACGAGGACACGCCCATCTCGGCGAAGATGATCACCCGCCAGATAGAGGCGGCGCAGGCGCGCGTCGAAGACCGCAACTTCTCCGTGCGCAAAAACCTGCTCGCCTACGACGACGTGCTCACCCGCCAGAGGGAGATAGTCTACCGCCAGCGCAACGAGGTCTTGGACGGAATGCCCGTTCACGAGCAGATACTCAAAATGACGCGCGAAGTGATCGAGGACATCTGCGCCGACTTTGCCGATTACCGCGTGGATCAGGGCGAATGGAATTATAAAGAATTCAACGACGCGCTCGAACAGAACGTGCTCGCAAAAGATACGGCGCTCGTAACTCCCGAGCTGGTCGTGGAAAGCGGCTCTTTCGACAGGCTGGTCGACGCTGTTTACGACGCCGCCGTCGCGCAGTACGACAAAAAGATAGCCGCTTTCGATAAGATGATCGAGGAGTTCAACGAAAATTCGCCCGAACATAAGATAAAGGCGGACTTCGGCGAGTTCGAACGTACCTGCATGCTCAGGACGGTGGACGAGCAGTGGATGGAGCATATCGACGCCATGGACGATCTCAAACAGAGCGTGGGCTTGGTCTCATACGCCCATCAGGATCCCGTGCTCGTTTACAAGAAAGAGGGCTTTGAGATGTTCGACGAGATGGTGAGAAACATCCATTCAAAGCTCGTGCGCATGGTCTTCAAGCAGGACGTGCGTATCCGCATGCCGCGCAGGGTCGCGCCTCGGAACGTCGTGCTCAAAGGCGCGAAGACGGAGGAAAAGCAGGGGACGAAAAAGCCCGGGCGCAACGATCCCTGCCCCTGCGGCAGCGGCAAAAAATATAAGAACTGCTGCGGAAAGTGAGAGGAAAGCAAGATGATAATAGTAGACGAAGAAAAGGAAAAATATGCCGCGGCGGAAAAGCTGCTCGCCGAGATGGAGAGCGCGCTCGATCTGCCCGCGTTGGCAAGTCGCCGCGCGGAACTTGAAGAAAAGCAGAACGCGGAAGGCTTTTGGAACGACTTGCACGAGGCGCAGAACGTCAACCGCGAGATCGCGCGCATAGACGCGAAGACGCAGGGCTTTGCCAAGCTCAAACAGCGCCTCGAAGACGCGGGCGCGCTGATAATGCTCGTGGAAGAGGACGGCGACGAGGAGAGCAAGGCGGAACTCGACGCCGAGCTTGACGAGCTTGCCGCAAGCTTGCAGGAGCTGCGCCTGCAAACGCTGCTCACGGGTAAGTACGACGCCAACGACGCCATCGTCACGCTGCATGCGGGCGCGGGCGGCACGGAGGCGCAGGATTGGGTGAGCATGCTCTACCGCATGTATACGCGCTACTGCGAGCGCAAGGGCTATAAGACGGAAGAGCTGGATCTGCTCGCGGGCGACGAAGCGGGGATAAAGAGCGTGACTTTTTCCGTGGCGGGAGATTATGCCTACGGCTATCTCAAAGCGGAAAAGGGAGTGCACAGGCTGGTGCGTATCTCCCCCTTCGACTCCAACGCGCGCAGGCATACCTCGTTCGCGTCGGTGGAAGTCGTGCCCGAGGTCGAGGACGCGGGCGAGATAGTGATCCGTCCCGAGGATCTGAAAGTGGACACCTATCGCAGCGGCGGCGCGGGCGGTCAGCACGTCAACAAGACGGACAGCGCCGTGCGCATAACCCACCTGCCCACGGGCATAGTCGTGCAGTGCCAGAACGAGCGCAGCCAGATACAAAACCGCGAGCAGGCGATGAAGATGCTCACCTCAAAGCTCATCGAGCTGCGTGAGCGCGAACAGGCGGAAAAGGAGGCGGCGCTCAAAGGCGACCTCAAAAAGATAGAGTGGGGAAGCCAGATCCGCTCTTACGTCTTCTGTCCTTACACGATGGTCAAAGATCACCGCACGGGCTGGGAAACGAGCAATGTGACGGCGGTCATGGACGGCGACATCGAGCCGTTCATCAACGAATATCTCAAACGTTCAAAGGGATTATGAGCGCTTATTTAGAGAGAATGAAGAAAAAAGCCGCGGGCTTCGGCGGGCGCGAGCTGCTCATTCTCGGCATCGAGAGCAGCTGTGACGAGACGGCTTGCGCCGTTTTGCGCGGCACGCGCATTCTTTCGAATAAGATCGCCTCGCAGATAGAGATACACAAGCGCTTCGGCGGCGTGGTGCCCGAGATAGCCTCGCGCAATCACGTCCTCGCCATCGACAACCTCGTCAAAGAGGCGCTTAAAGAGGCGGGAGCGGAGCAGGAAGAGCTTGACGCGATCGGCGTGACCTTCGGCGCGGGGCTTTTGGGAGCGCTGCTTGTCGGAGAGTCTTACGCCAAGGCGTTTGCCTACGCGCTCGACAAGCCTCTTTACGCGGTAAACCATATCCGCGGGCATATCGCGGTCAATTATATCGCTTCTCCCGAGCTTGAACCGCCCTTCGTCTGCCTCATCGCCAGCGGCGGGCATACGGCGGTGGCTTACGTCCGCGCCCACGACGAAGTGGAGATCATGGGAAGTACGCAGGACGACGCCTGCGGCGAGGCGTTCGACAAGGTCGCGCGCGTGCTCGGACTGCCTTATCCGGGCGGTCCGCAGATAGAAAAGCTCGCTTTGAGCGGCTCGCCCTCGATCGCGCTTCCCGTGCCCTTCAAGGGCAGCGACACGCTCGACTTTTCTTTCAGCGGGATCAAGACGGCGGTGATAAATTACGTCAATATGCTGAAAATGAAAGGCAATGTGCTGCCCGCCGCGGACATCGCCGCCTCTTTTCAGGAACTTGTCACCGATATCATGTGCGACAGGCTCATGCGCGCGAGCGCTGCGCGCGGATGTGATAAGGTAGTTATCGCGGGCGGCGTGGGTGCGAATAAATGCCTGCGCGCGAAGGTGGCGCGCGAGGCGGAGCGCAGGGGGATAAAGGCGTTTTATCCGCCGATAAGCCTCTGTACGGACAACGGCGTGATGATAGCGGCGCAGACGCTGAGCATGATAAAGGCGGGAAGGGAGTGCGCCGACTTCGATCTGGACGCGGATGCGGATCTGAGGATAGAGTAAGAGCCCGTTTTGAAGAAAAAGCAGGCGCCGCGCGGCGCGGCGCGCGCTATTTATCTCACATTTAACAAATTGCCGCAAAATCGTTGACTTGCAAAAAAAATGTTGATACAATAACGTTACTGTGTGGAGAAGTCCGCATTGTATTTCTATGCATGAAGGCTCGGCGGCAAGTGGTGTGTCCGCCGCGCAGTCGATAGAATGAGAAGCCTTAGGGTTGAAGGTAACTCATCCGAAATACTATAAGGAGGTAAAAAGATGCCCACAATCAATCAGTTGATTAGGCACGGACGCGAAAAGCAGGTCAAGAAGTCCAAGGCTCCGCTCATGGACAAGAACCCTCAAAAGAGGGGCGTTTGTCTTTCGGTGACCACGACTTCCCCCAAGAAGCCTAACTCCGCTCTGCGTAAGATCGCCCGCGTGAAGCTCGTCAACGGTATGGAAGGTACGGTTTATATCCCCGGTATCGGCCACAACCTGCAAGAGCACAGCGTCGTTCTCATCAGAGGCGGCAGGGTCAGGGACCTTCCCGGTGTCCGTTATCATATCATTCGCGGCACTTTGGATGCTACCGGCGTTGCCAAGCGCATGCAGGCGAGATCCAAGTACGGCGCGAAGAAGCCTAAATCCGCAAAATAGTAGATCGGATGTATTATTCAATTCTTTAAGGAGGTAGAAAAATGCCCAGAAGAGGTAACGTGCCCAAGCGCGACGTTTTGCCCGATTCCGTTTACGGCAGTAAGGTGCTGACCAAGTTCATCAACCAGGTCATGTACGACGGCAAGAGAGGAACGGCGCAGGAGATCGTGTACGGCGCTTTCGATATTATAAGCAGTAAGACGGGCAAGGATCCCATGGAGGTCTTCACGCAGGCGCTTGAAAACGTCAAGCCCGTGCTCGAAGTCAAGGCGCGCCGCGTCGGCGGCTCGACCTATCAGGTCCCTATGGAGATCAGACCCGAAAGGAGACAGACTCTCGCCATCAGATGGCTCGTCATGTTCGCCCGCAAGAGAGGCGAAAAGACCATGGTGGAAAGAGTCGCAGCCGAGCTTATGGACGCTTACAACAATACCGGTAACTCCATCAAGCGCAAGGAAGACATGCACAGAATGGCGGAAGCGAACAAGGCGTTCGCGCACTATCGCTGGTAAGAGGTAACTATGGCAAGAGAATTTCCCCTTGAGAGGATAAGGAATATCGGCATCATGGCTCACATCGACGCCGGTAAGACCACCACGAGCGAGAGAATACTTTATTATACCGGTCTCGTGCACAAGATAGGCGAAGTGCACGAAGGACAAGCCACCATGGACTGGATGGAGCAGGAAGCGGAGAGAGGCATAACCATAACTTCCGCCGCCACGACCACCCAGTGGAGGGTGAACAAGCAGGGCGATCCTTACCGCATCAACCTCATCGACACCCCCGGCCACGTCGACTTCACCGTGGAGGTGGAGCGCAGTCTGCGTATTCTGGACGGCGCGGTCGCGCTGTTCTGCGCCAAGGGCGGCGTCGAGCCTCAGTCGGAGAACGTCTGGCGTCAAGCCACCAAGTATCACGTCCCCCGCATCGCTTTCGTCAACAAGATGGACATCAACGGCGCCAACTTCAACAACGCCGTGCATATGATGAAGACCAGGCTCAAAGCCAACGCCGTCCCCGTGGAATTCCCGCTGGGATCCGAGGCGGATTTCATCGGCTTTGTCGACCTGATCACCATGAAGTCCATCGTCTACGATAAGGACGCGGACGGCATGGAATTCTCCGTCTACGACGAGATCCCAGCCAAGTTCGCGCACCTCAAAGGCGACGTGGAAAAGGCGAGAGAAGAGCTTTTGGACGCCGTGTCCATGTTCGACGACGAACTCATGGAAAAGGTGCTCGAAGGCGAGGAAGTGGATCCCGCAATGATCAAAGCCGCCATCCGCAAAGGCGTCATCGCCATGGAGATAACTCCCGTTTTGTGCGGCAGCTCTTATAAGAACAAGGGCGTTCAGGCTCTGCTCGACGCGATCGTCGAATATCTGCCTTCGCCTTTGGATATCCCTCCCGTCAAAGGTTTTGAGATGGGCGGCGACACGACCGAGGAGACGCTTTCGCGCGAAGCGGACGACAACGCTCCCATGTCCGGTCTGGCGTTCAAGATAATGACCGACCCCTTCGTGGGCAAGCTCACTTTCTTCCGCCTTTATTCGGGCGTGCTGACGGCAGGCTCCTATGTGCTCAACAGCACCAAGAACAAGCGCGAGAGGATAGGCCGTCTGGTGAGGATGCACTCCAATCACCGCAACGAGATCACCGAGGCATATGCGGGCGACATCGTGGCGATAATCGGTTTGAAAGACACCACCACGGGTGACACGCTCTGCGCGATCGAAGATCCGATAGTTTTGGAGAGCATGGAGTTCCCCGAACCCGTCATCTCCGTCGCCATCGAGCCTAAGAGCAAGGCGAGCCAGGAAAAGATGGGCATAGCTCTCGTCAAGCTGGCGGAAGAAGACCCCACCTTCAAGACTTATACGGACAAGGAGACGGGTCAGACGATAATTTCCGGTATGGGCGAGCTGCACCTTGACATCATCGTGGACAGACTTCTGCGCGAGTTCAAGGTGGAGGCGAACGTGGGCAATCCCCAGGTCGCTTACCGCGAGACCATCAAGAAGGCGGTCAGGGCGGAAGGCAAGTTCGTGCGTCAGAGCGGCGGTAAAGGTCAGTACGGTCATTGTATCATCGACCTTGCGCCCAACGAGCCGGGCAAGGGCATAACCATAACCGACAAGACGGTCGGCGGCTCCATTCCCAAGGAGTATATCCCCGCCGTCGAAGCGGGTATCAGGGAAGCCGCGCTCAACGGTATCCTGGCGGGCTACGAGATGGTGGACTTCAACGTGGACATCGTCGACGGCTCTTATCACGAAGTCGACTCTTCGGAAATGGCGTTCAAGATAGCCGGTTCCATGGCGCTCAAAGACGGCGCGGCAAAGGCGAACGCCGTATTGCTCGAGCCTATCATGGCGGTCCAGGTGGACACGCCCGACGAATATCTCGGCGACGTCATGGGAACGATCAATTCCCGCCGCGGCTCCATCAAGGCGATCGAGCTCAACAACGGTTCGCAGCATATCGACGCGGAAGTGCCGCTTGCCGAAATGTTCGGTTATGCGACCACGCTGCGCTCCTGCTCGCAGGGACGCGCCACGTTCATGATGCTGCCCGACCACTATGCGGAAGTGCCTAAGAGCGTTGCCGACAAGGTCATCGGCGAGAGAAGCAAGCAAAACAAATAAAACAACAATATACGTTAAAAAATCATTAGGAGGAACAAACAACTATGGCTAAGGCTAAATTTGAAAGAACCAAGCCCCACGTTAACATCGGTACCATCGGTCACGTCGACCACGGCAAGACCACGCTTACCGCTGCTATAACCATGTATTGCGCAGCTAAGGGTCATGCTCAGAAGATGAGATACGATGAGATCGACAAGGCGCCCGAGGAGAAGGCAAGAGGTATAACAATAAATACCGCTCACGTCGAGTACGAGACCGACAAGAGGCACTATGCTCATGTTGACTGCCCCGGACACGCGGACTATGTCAAGAACATGATCACCGGTGCGGCGCAGATGGACGGTGCGATCCTCGTCGTTGCCGCGACCGACGGTCCCATGCCCCAGACCCGTGAGCACATCCTGCTCGCCCGTCAGGTCGGCGTGCCTTATATCATCGTCTTCATGAACAAGACCGACCAGGTCGACGATCCCGAGCTGCTCGAACTCGTCGAAATGGAAGTCAGGGAGCTGCTCAACGAGTACGGATTCCCGGGCGACGACACCCCCATCATCAAGGGCAGCGCGCTCAAAGCTTTGGAAGCCGCTTCCGCCGGCAACGTGGACGATCCCGCCTGCGCTTGCATCGGCGAACTGCTCGACGCTATCGACAGCTATATCCCCGAGCCTCAGCGCGACACCGACAAGCCTTTCCTTATGCCTGTTGAGGACGTGTTCACCATCACCGGCCGCGGCACCGTGGCTACGGGTAGAGTTGAGCGCGGCGCCGTCAAGATGCAGGACAAGGTCCAGATCGTCGGTATCAAGCCCACCGTCGACACCGTCGTTACCGGTATCGAAATGTTCCGCAAGCTGCTCGACGAAGCGTATGCGGGCGACAACATCGGCGTGCTGCTGCGCGGCATCGACCGTAAGAACATCGAAAGAGGTCAGGTCTTGGCTAAGCCCGGTTCGATCAACCCTCACACCGAGTTCCATGCTCAGGTCTATGTGTTGACCAAGGACGAAGGCGGACGTCACACTCCTTTCTTCAACGGCTATCGTCCTCAGTTCTATTTCAGGACCACGGACGTTACCGGTACCATCGAACTGCCTCAGGGCGTTGAGATGGTTATGCCTGGCGACAACATCGAGATGAACATCGCCCTCATAACCCCCATCGCTATCGAGGAAGGTCTGCGCTTCGCTATCCGCGAAGGCGGCAGGACGGTCGGTTCCGGCGTCGTTGCCAAGATCTTGAAGTAATCAAGGCGCAAAAAGGCTCCGCGCTTTCGGGCGCGGAGCCGTATTCCGCAAAAAAGGGTATGGCTGCGTAAAAGCGGCTGTACTGTGTTTTTTTCGGCAAAAGCGCGGAATTTATCCCGCGCAATCGATTGACAACGCCTTATCGCGGTGCTATAATTAACAGGCACTTCGATAACGGGGTGTAATTTTTTTGGGAGGCTAAGAACCGTGAGGACCAAGATAACGCTCGCTTGCACCGAATGCAAACAGCGCAACTACGATACTTTCAAGAATAAGAAAAATACCGCAGACAGGATAGAGATCAAGAAGTATTGCAAATTCTGCAAAAAGCATACCGTGCATAAAGAGACCAAGTAAAGAGGGGCTTTATGGGCAAGAAAAATTCATTGAACAACGGCCAACAGCTCTATTCCAACGCGCCTTTGCAGAATGCGGAACTTTCCGCCGAAGAGGGCAAGAGTAACGCTCCCGCGCCCGAAGGCAAAAAGAAGAAGAATAAGAAAAAGAGCGATAAGCCCAATATTTTCGTTCGCATAGGCAGATTTTTCAAGGAGATGTTCTCCGAATTGAAAAAGGTCAGCTGGCCCGACGCGAAAAAGGTTTTCACGCAGCTGGGCGTGGTGCTTTTGGTGGTCGTGATCTTCCTTGTGATCATCACGGCATTCGATCTCGGCGCCGCGGAACTGCTCACTCTGCTCGTAACGCATACGACCCCGACGGCATAAGGAGGCATCATGGCGGAAGAAGAAAAGCAGCAGCCTCAGTGGTATGTTATCAATACGCTGTTCGGCTACGAGAATATTGCGAAAAAGAACCTTATCCAGATGGTGGAGACCAACGGCTTGCAGGATTATATCTTTGACGTGGTCGTGCCCGAAGAAGAAGAGGTCGTGGAACGCGAAGGCGGAAAGAAGAAGTTCGTCATGCGCAAAAAGTTCCCCAACTATGTCTTCATCAAGATGATCTATACCAAGCAGATCTGGTATATGGTCAAGCAGACCAGGGGCGTGAGAGATTTTTGCAGCGGTTACGACGGCAGACCTCTGCCCATGACGGCGGAAGAGGTCAAGCGCGCTCAGCTTGAAGAGGTCAAGTTCGAAGATCTCGCGATCGCGGTGGGCGATTCCGTCACCATCATCAGCGGTCCGCTCAAAGACTTCATCGGCGAGGTGAAGGAGATAAAGGCGGAGCAGCAAAAGCTCAAAGTCGCCGTGTCCATGTTCGGACGCGAGACCACCGTCGACCTCGAATACGGTCAGGTGGAGAAACTTTAAGAGGAAATATCGGCGGGAGACCGCAGGATATAAAGGGGTATTCCCCGAAAAATGGGAGGAACGTAAAATTTTGTCTTGCGTTCCGCTACAACCACGATTGCCAAGGAGGTAAGTATGGCAAAGAAGATCACGGCAGTTGTCAAACTGCAGCTGCCCGCAGGCAAAGCAACGCCCGGGCCGCCCGTAGGTTCCACTTTGGGTCCTCACGGTATCAACATTCCCGGTTTTACCAAGGAATTCAACGAAAAAACCAAGGGTCAGGAAGGTCTTGTCATCCCCGTCGTCATGACCATTTACGCCGACAGGTCCTTCACCTTTATCCTCAAAACGCCCCCTACGCCCGTCCTCATCAAGAAGGCGGCGGGAATAGAGAGCGGTTCCGCGGTCCCCAACAAGACCAAGGTCGCAAAGCTCACCGCGGCTCAGGTCAAAGAGATCGCTCAGACCAAAATGCCCGACCTCAACGCCGCTTCGCTCGAAGCCGCCATCAGCATGGTCAAGGGCACCGCACGCAGCATGGGCGTGACCGTAGAGGATTAAGGAGGTATAAGTCATGAAAGGAAAGAGATATGCTCAGGCTGCCGCTCTCGTGGAGACGGGCAAGGCTTACGAGGCTTCCGAAGCCATGGCTAAGGTCATCGAGACCGCAACCGCCAAATTCGACGAATCCATCGAACTTCACGTCAAGCTCGGCGTAGACTCCCGTCACGCGGATCAGCAGGTGCGCGGCGTGGTCGTGCTCCCCAACGGTACCGGTAAGACGGTCAAGGTCCTTGTCATCGCCAAGGGTTCCAAGGCGGACGAGGCGGAGGCGGCAGGCGCGGATTACGTCGGCGGCGAAGAGATGATCAACAAGATCAAGAACGAGAACTGGTTCGACTTCGACGTGTGCGTCACCACCCCCGACATGATGGGTCTTGTCGGTAGGATAGGTAAGGTGCTCGGTCCCAAGGGCTTGATGCCTAACCCCAAGTCCGGCACGGTCACCATGGACGTCACCAAGGCGGTCAAGGAGATCAAGGCAGGTAAGGTGGAGTACAGGCTGGACAAGACCAACATCATCCACGTCGCTATCGGTAAGAAGTCTTTCGGCGCGGAAAAGCTGCTTGAAAACTACAACACCGTTTACGACGCCATTCTCAAAGCCAAGCCCGCCGCGGCAAAGGGACAGTATGTGCGCAGCGTCACGCTCACCAGCACCATGGGTCCCGGCGTCAAAGTGGCTTACAGAGTTTAAGCAAAACGCTTGACAACGCGACCGTAGCGCGTTTATAATATACGGGCAAACATAAGAATATCCGTGCCGCAGACAGCAAGTGCTAACGCTCAATATCTTGCCGAGGTAAACAAGGGAACTTTCGCTCCCCCGTGCCTCGCGGTGCGGGGGTGATTTTTTAAGGAGGTAGCTATGGCTTTAACAAGAGAACAAAAGGCTTCCCAGATAGAAGAGATCGCCGAACTTCTGCAAAACTGCAAGAGCTTCGTGATCGTAAGCTATAAGGGTATCAGCGTGGCGGACGACACCGCCCTGCGCGTCAAGTTCAGACAAGCCGGCGTCACCTACAAGGTGCTCAAAAACCGCCTCGTCCTCAAAGCGATGGAGAAATTGGGCATCAGCGGTTACAACGAATCGTTGGAGGGCAGCAGCGCGCTGGCGTTCTCCATGACCGATCCGCTTGCGGGACCGAAGGTGATCGCGGAAATGTCCGCCACTGTCAAGGCGCTCGAAGTCAAGTGCGGCAGAATGGACGACATGTATCTGGACGTGGAAAAGGTGAATGCATTGGCAAAGATCCCTTCAAAGGAAACTTTGCTCGCTCAGTTGCTTGGTATGCTGCTCAGCCCCATTACGGGTCTTGCAGTTGCGCTTAACCAGGTCGCGGAGAAACAGGCTCAATAATCAATATCAAAAATAAACGGAGGATATAAAAATGGCAGATATAGCAAAAATGATAGAAGAAATCAAGGGCATGACCGTGCTCGAACTCAACGACCTCGTCAAGGCTATCGAGGCTGAATTCGGCGTAAGCGCGGCTGCTATGGCGGTTGCGGCTCCCGCTGCCGGCGGCGCTGCGGCTCCCGCTGCGGAAGAGAAGACCGAGTTCGACGTTGTGCTCAAGAGCTTCGGCGCAGCCAAGCTCGGCGTCATCAAGGTCGTGCGCGAGATCACCGGTCTCGGACTTGCGGATGCGAAGGCTTTGGTCGAAGCCGCTCCCAAGGCGATCAAGGAAGGCATCACCAAGGAAGCCGCCGACGAGATCGCGAAGAAGCTCACCGAGGCGGGCGCGGAAGTCGAGATCAAGTAATTTCGGCAAAGAAAGAAGGAGCGGGCGTATATGCGCCCGCTTTTTGTTTGCCTTGAGGGGCACAAGAGAAAAACTTCCCGCTCGGGGAAGTTTTTCTCGGGCGAAACTCAGTTCTTCGCCGCTTTGCGTTTTTCGGACATGGCGGATTCGGGCGCGCCGATGCGCTTTGCGCTGAAACGGTTATAGATGAGATAAAACAGCGCCCAAAGTCCCGCAACGCCCACTATGCCGTATATGACTCTTGCGCCCACATAAGAGGTGGTGGAGAACATCCAATTCACGATATTGAAATCGAAGATGCCCACGCTGAGCCAGTTTATCGAACCGATGATTACGAGTATGAGTGCGATAACGGTGATCATAACTTCCTCCTTGTTCAGTCTGAGTGTAGTGTGGGCAGAGAGGAAAAAATTATGCAGAGCGCGGCTTTGTCCCGCGGCAAATTTTACTTGTATTATAACGCGCTATAATATATAATAGACTTATGGCAAGCAGAGGCAAGAAAAAAAATCCGCTCGAGCGCGCGGATAAGCGCGATACGCTCGTTGTCGAGCTGAAAGAAAGATGGAACTCGAAGGTGAAAAAGTTCGCCGTCGTGACCGTCGTGCTTTTGGCGCTCGCGCTCATCTTTTCGCTGCCGTTCACCTGGAACGGGCTTGTGGCGCTTTCGGTGGACGGAGAGATGTCCGTTTCGGCGGAAGGTCCGCTTTACGATATAATAACGGACGGCGAGGGGGGCGAAACGCAGACGACCGAGTTGAAGTTCGATCTTCCCGTCAACCCCTGGATGGTGACTTTCGCGCCCACTTATTGCAACAGCGGCGTGAACTTTTTCTTGATCGAAGCGCTCACGGGATTGGGCTATGAGTTCGACCGCGAAGCCGCCGGTTACAGCGAGAACGTCATGGGCTTGGACGCGGCGACGCTCGAGCTGGCGGACAAGGCGTCCGTCGCCGCGCTCGTCATCTGCGTTTTGACGATGGCGGCGCTTCTTGCCATGATAGTCGTCTGCGCCGTCGCCGTCTCGGGTAAGACGAGCGCGAAGGCGGCGTTTATCGCCTCGCTCGTGTTCACGGCGCTCACAGTGGTGCAGTTTGTCTTCGGTATCGTCTTGTGCAGTACGCGCATCCCCTCTCAGGAAGGGGGAACGGTGCGCTTTGTCCCGGGAGCGTTTATGTTCCTCGCGCCCGTGTTCGGAGCGTCGCTCTCCGCGGTCACGGGAGTTTGGAGCAGGCGCGGCGACAGGGACAGAAAGGATTATCTCGAATTAAAGGCGGAGCTTGAGAAAAATGAAGTGCGCTAAGTGCGGAGCGGAGATAAAGGACGGGGAGAAAAAGTGCCCCGAATGCGGCGAAAAACGCCCCGGGTATTTCAATTTCATCAAAAGAAGGCAGCTGCGCGAGCAAGAGACCGCCGAGATCTTGGAAAAATCCTATATCCACGAAGAGGACGTCGCCGCCGCGGGCGTGAGCGGACTGAGCGTGCGTTATCGCGGCAAGGTGGGTGAAGAACTCGTGCGCAGCGGCATCAAATTGGGCATAAGCGTGCTCTTTATGTGCGCATGCATAGCCGTTATCGCCATCAGGCAATATACCGAGCTTTTGGACGGGCTGGATACGCTGGGAACGGCGATCGTGCTGCTCGGAGCCTTCCTGCTCCTCTTCGGCAACGGCGCGTCCGTGGCGAACTCCTCTTATTTTATCGCCCGTTTGAACGCGCTGAAAAAGCAGGGCTTGGGAGTTAGCAAGATAAATTACGGAAAAAATCCCACCGCCGTCTATGCGGGAAACGTCTATGAAGTTTCCGTCTCCGACACCTGCCCCAAGTGCGAGCAGCCCACCGCCATGCATATCGAACAGGTGCAGGATATGCTCGTAGCCGTCTGCAACGCCGACCGCAACCATCTCTTCAGGTTGGACAAGGCGTTCGTGCTGAACGCGATCATGGAGAGCGAATTTAAGCGCACGGGCTTGCCCTATACGCCGATCGTCCTCGAAAGCGCAAAGGCGGAAGAAGGGGAGAGCGAGAGCCGCGAAAGCGAGCGGGAAGAGGCGAGCGGAGAGAGCGCCGCGGAAAAGACGGAAAATACCGCGCAAGACCCCGCGCCCGCAGAGAGCAGAAGCGAAAAAGGCGAAAAGAACTAAAAAGAGAAAAAACGAAAAAGCCGCCCCTCTGATATGCACCCCAAAAGTTGGACAGACTTTTGGAGGTGCATATTTTATGGCAAAAAAAGGAAGCAAACAAAAAAGGTATAGCGCAGAGTTCAAGATATCTGTTATAATGGATATGCGCGAAAACCATTTGAGTTACCGTGAAACAGTCCGCAAATATTGGGGCACACAAAGTCGAACGGAAGAAGATCATTATAAAAGCAGAGTCAAATTGTGGGAGCGTATATACTTAGAAGAAGGAGCGGCAGGGCTTATGGAAGAACGTCGCGGAAGGAAAAGTACAGGCAGACCGAGGAAGAAACCTTTGGATAAGGCTGTAGAAGAAGATTTAATAGCCGAGAACCAACGTCTGCGCGAACGCAACGAATACTTAGAGGCGGAGGTTGAATATCTAAAAAAATTGGATGCCTTAGTTCGGGAGAGGGAGCAACGGAGCGGGAGAAAACCCAAGCAGTAATAGAACTAAGGCAAAAGTACAAATTGAATATGTTGCTCAAAATCGCTTGCTTGCCGCGCAGCACGTTTTACTACCACTTAAAGGTAAGCAAGACGGACAAGTACTATATGGACAAGCAGGCAATAAAAGAAATATTTGAGGAAAATAAGCAAAGATACGGATACAGGCGCATAACGCTTACGTTGCAGGCAAAAGGCATGAAGATTAATCATAAAAAGGTGCAAAGGCTGATGAAAATGCTGAATATTCGAGGCAAGACACGCAAGAACGGAAAGTATCATTCGTATAAAGGCGAAGTGGGAAAAGTGGCAGACAATCTTCTAAACAGAGATTTTCATGCGGAAAGCGTCTGTGAAAAACTTACTACGGATGTGACACAGTTCAATGTCTGCGCAACGAAAGTGTATCTCTCGCCCATCATGGACTTGTACAACAATGAGATAATGTCTTACTCAATATCTCTTCACCCCGACCTTGCGCAGATAAGGGAAATGCTGGACGGATTGAGCAAGAAACTACCCAAAGGTGTAAGCCCTATCCTGCACTCAGATCAAGGCTGGCAATACCAACACGCAGAATACCAAAGGTATCTGAAAGAACACAGCATAACGCAAAGTATGTCGCGCAAGGGCAACTGTATGGATAACGGCGCGATGGAATGTTTCTTTGGGAGATTGAAGGTGGAAATGTTCTATGGCGAGAAGTTCGAGAGCGTGGAAGATTTCATACAGAAGTTGCACAAATACATATCATACTGGAACAACGAGAGGATTTCTCTCAAACGAAAAGGAATGAGTCCGGTACAATACCGAACCCATTCCAACACAATCTAATAATTTTTTGTCCAAACTTTGGGGTTCACTTCACTCGGGCGGTTTTTTTGCGGCTTGTCGAAGGTCATCTCTCCAAGTCGAATATATCGTTGCAAAGTCCGTCGGCGTAGGCGGGTTCGTGGGAAACGAGGATAAAAGCTCCCGCGTAATCTTCGAGCGCCTCGGCGAGCGCTTCCTTGGAGAGGGAGTCGAGGTGGTTGGTCGGCTCGTCGAGAATGAGCAGGTTGCTCTCTTTTTGCATGAGCGAGCAAAGTTTGACGCGCACCTGTTCGCCGCCCGAGAGCGCGCCCACCGCCTTGGTGGAAAGGTCGCCGCGTATGCCCACTTTGGCGAGCTGATTGCGCACCTCTTTTTGCGAGAGGCGGGGATGACGGAAGGACATGAAAGAGATGGCGTTCATCTCCTTCGAGGGAAATTCGAGATCCTGCTCGATATAATTTATCTTTACGTTGATGTTATATGAAAAGCTTCCGCTTATCGCGGGGAGCTGCTTCATCAGCGTCTTCAAGATGGTGGTCTTGCCCATGCCGTTGGTGCCGCGCAGCCAAAGCTTGCTCTCGCTGCTCAAAGTGAAAGAGAGGGGCGGAAGAATGGCTTTGCCGTTATATCCCACTTCAAGGTTTGTCACGTCCAAAAGATGCTTGGTCACGAGCAGGGTATAGGGGAAAGAAAAGACGGGCTTTTCAAAGGACACGGGCTTTGACATGACCTCTATGCGCTCGAGCATCTTTTTGCGGCTGTTCGCCATGCCCGCCGTGGCGGCGCGCGCCTTGTTGCGGGCGATATATTCTTCCATGCGCTTGATCTCGCGCTGCTGGCGTTCGTAACTTTCCGCATATTGCTTGGCGTCCGATTCGTGCTGCTGCAAGAACTTGTCGTAATCGCCCCAATATTTTTTTATGCGGCTGTTTTCGATATTGACGATTATTTTGCAAACGCGGTTGAGAAATTCCCCGTCGTGGGAGACGAGCAGGAAAGTGCCCTTGTAGGCGTCGAGATATTTGGCGAGCCAATCTATCTGTTCGAGGTCGAGGAAGTTGGTCGGCTCGTCGAGCAGCATGACGTTCGGCTCGTCGAGCAAGAGCTTGGCGAGCATGACTTTGGCGCGCTGTCCGCCGCTCAATTTGCCGATGAGCGTGTCGTAGCCGAGCGCGCCTATGCCCAGCCCGCCCGCGACTTTCTTGATGCGCGCTTCGAGCGAATAAAAGTCCGCCTCGTCCAGCTGCTGCTGCATGGCGGCGGTGCGGTTGATGAGCTTTTCCAGCTCGTCTTCGCCCACGTCCGGCTCGGACATGCGCGCATAAGCCGCGTCCAAGCGGGCGGAGAGATCGAAAAGGCTTTTGAAACTGCCTTCGAGATAGTTCATCACCGTGAGCGAGCGGTCTATGTCCGCGTGCTGATCGAGATAACCCACCTTGATCCCCGAAAGCCAGCGCACTTCGCCCGCGTCCTGAACGAGCGAACCGGTGAGTATTTTCATGAACGTGGACTTGCCCGCGCCGTTCAAGCCGACGATGCCGATATGCTCGCCGTTGTTCACGGTGAGATCCGCTTCGTCGAACAATACCTTGTTGTCGTAAGTGTGGCTGAGCCCTTTTATCGTCAAAATACTCATAGCAAAGTAATTTTAGCGTAAACGGGCGAAAAAGTCAAAGCTCTTGCGCAGGGGAAGAGGGTTTTGCGCAAAAATAAAGAAAAAATTTTATATACATATTGAAATGCGCCCTAAGAGTGTGGTATAATTGAAACGATAAGGAAATCGAGGTGCATAATGGCTCGTAAAGATACGGATTTTCCCATATTTTTGTTTCACGAAGGCAATAACACGGAAGCTTACAAGCTTTTTTCGCCCCGCAGGGTCAAGGTAAAGGGGGAAGAGGGCTGGCTTTTCCGCGTCTGGGCGCCGCACGCCCTCGCCCTTTCCGTCGTGGGCGACTTCAACGGCTGGAACAGGGAAGCAAACTGCATGAAGCTCTTGGAAAAGAGCGACGGGATCTGGGAGACTTTTATCCCCGGGCTGCATGTTTACGACGTCTATAAGTACTGCGTGACGCACGCGGACGGGACGCAGGTCCTCAAAGCCGACCCTTACGCCCTTCACAGCGAGACCGCGCCCGCGACCGGTTCCAAACTTTACGAAAGCTCATTCAAGTGGAGCGACGGGAAGTGGATGGCGGCGCGCGCGGAGCAGGACCCTTATTCCTCGCCCATGAACATCTATGAAGTGCATATCGGCTCGTGGCGCAAACATGCGGACGGCAATCCGCTCTCTTACCGCGATCTTGCCCTGCAACTGAGCGACTATGTCAAGGAGATGGGCTATACTCACGTCGAGATCCTTCCCGTCACGGAATATCCCTTCGAAGGTTCGTGGGGCTATCAGGTCACGGGCATGTTCGCGCCCACCTCGCGTTACGGCGCGCCCGACGACTTCAAATACTTCGTGGACGTCATGCATAAGGCGGGGATAGGCGTCATTCTCGATTGGGTCGCCGCGCATTTCCCCAAGGACGAACACGGGCTTTACAACTTCGACGGCAAGCCGCTCTATGAATATACCGACCCGCTCAAAGCCGAGCATAAGGAGTGGGGGACGATGGTCTTTGATTACGGCAGGGCGGAAGTGGTCTCCTTCCTGCTTTCCTCCGCCTCTTTCTGGCTGAGCGAATATCATATCGACGGCATACGCATGGACGCGGTGGCGAGCATGCTCTATCTCGATTACGGGCGCAAGGAATGGCGTCCCAACGCCTTCGGCGGCAACTATAACCTCGAGGCGATCGACTTTTTGAAAAAGCTCAACACGGCGATGCTCACCGCGCACGAGGGCGCGCTGATGATAGCGGAAGAATCCACGGCGTTCCCCATGGTGACCAAGCCCGCCGACGTGGGCGGTTTGGGCTTTAACTTCAAGTGGAACATGGGCTGGATGAACGACATGCTGCGCTATGTTTCGGCGAACCCCTTCTTCCGCAAGGATATGCATAACAACGTCACGTTCGCCATCACTTACGCCTTTTCGGAAAATTACATACTGCCTCTCTCGCACGACGAGGTGGTGCACGGCAAATGCTCGCTCATCAACAAGATGCCGGGCGAATACGAGGAAAAGTTCGAGGGCTTGAAGACGTTTTTGGGCTTCATGATGGCTCACCCGGGCAAAAAGCTGCTCTTCATGGGCGGCGAGTTCGCGCAATTCATCGAATGGGACTATAAGCGCGCCCTGGATTGGTTCTTGCTCGATTATCCCGCGCATAACGACCTGCATAACTTCGTCAAAGACCTCAACGCCTATTATCTCAAGCATCCCGAAATGTATGTGCTCGACAGCTCTTACGACGGCTTCAAGTGGATAGTCGTGGACGACAACACGCAGAATATCGTCTCCTTCGTGCGCTACGACAACAAGGGCGGGCACACCGTCGCCGTCTGCAATTTCAGCCCCGTGGAGCGCAAGGGCTACGACATGGGCATACCGCAGGCGCGCGAATACAAGGTCGCGCTTTGCAGCACGGACGAAAAATACGGCGGCAAGGGCTTCACCCCTGCCTATGCGGCGAAGGAGGGCGGAATGCACTCTCAAAACTACCATATAACCATGGACATACCTCCGGCAAGCGTCACTTATCTCGTGCCGGGGAAAAAGATAACTTTCAAAAAGAAAAAGACTGATAAGGAAGGTGAAAGTAAATGAATTCCAGAAAAAAGGAATGCGTGGCAATGCTGCTTGCCGGCGGACAGGGCACAAGGCTCTATTCGCTGACCAAGAATGTGGCGAAGCCGGCGGTGTCGTTCGGCGGTAAATACCGCATAATCGACTTCCCGCTGTCCAACTGCATCAATTCGGGCATAGATACGATAGGCGTACTCACGCAGTATCAGCCCTTCGCGCTCAATCAATATATCGGCAACGGTCAGCCGTGGGACCTGGACAGGCTCAACGGCGGCGTCTTTGTCCTGCCCCCCTACATGAAGGCGAAAAACTCCGATTGGTATAAGGGCACGGCGAACGCCATCTATCAGAACATCGAGTTCATCGACAAGTTTTCGCCCGAATACGTGCTCGTGCTCTCGGGCGACCATATCTACAAGATGGACTATGCGGACATGCTCGCCGGGCATAAGAAAAGGGGCGCGGACTGCACGATCGCGGTCATCAATGTGTCTTTGGAAGAGGCGTCGCGCTTCGGCATCATGAACACCAAAGAAGACGGCGAGATCTATGAGTTCGAAGAAAAGCCCAAAAAGCCCAAGAGCACCAACGCCTCCATGGGTATTTACATCTTCACCTGGGAAAAGCTGCGCCGCTATCTCATCGAGGACGAGGCGGACAAGAGCTCTTCCAACGATTTCGGCAAGAACATCATCCCCGCCATGCTGCGCGACGGCTGCAAGCTCTATGCCTATAATTTCAGCGGATATTGGAAAGACGTGGGGACGATCAACAGCCTTTGGGAGGCGAACATGGATCTGCTCGACGAGGACAGCGGGCTTTATCTGGACGACGAGAACCATAAGATCTACGCGCGCAATTCCGCCGAGCCGCCGCACTATACGGGCGCGGACGCGCGCATATCCAACTCGCTCGTCACCGAGGGCTGCGAGATAGACGGGGAGATAGTCCACAGCGTCATCTCCACGGGCGCGGAAGTTTTCAAGGGCGCCAAGATAAGCCACAGCATAATCATGCCGGGTGCCAAGGTGCGCGAGGGGGCGCAAGTCTCCTTTGCGATCGTGGGCGACGGCGCGGACATAGGCGCGGGCGCCGTTGTGGGCGCGGAGCAGAAGGCGGGAGAGCATTGTGCGATCTCCGTCGTCGCGCCTTATTACAAGGTCGAAGAAAAGGGCACGGTGGAAGCCGGAGCCATGGTGGAATAAGGAGGGGAGAAAAATGAACGATATAATGGGTATCATCTTCGCCAGCGACAACGAGACCAAGCTCAACGAGCTTACGCTTCACCGCACCACGGCGTCGCTGCCTTTTTGCGGCAGGTACAGGTTCATCGACTTCACCCTGTCCAACTTCGTCAACAGCCAGATAACCAATTTGGGCATTATCACGCGCAACAACTATTCCTCGCTCACCGACCACATACGCATGGGCAGAGATTGGGACCTGAACAGAAAGAACGGCGGCATAGCCGTCTTCCCGCCCTATTTCTCCAACAGCGCGCGCAGCATGAACAGAGGTAAGATTGAAGCGCTTTACAGCGTGCTCGACTTCATGGAAAAAGCGCCCGAGGAATATGTCGTGGTGACCAATTCCAACATCGCCGCCAACATAGATTTCGACAGCGTTTTTCTCGCGCACGTCGCCAAGGGGGCGGACATAACCATGCTCACCTACACCGCCTGCCCCAACACCTCGCGCAAGGTCATCGTCGCCGAGGATATGGCGGGCAGAGTGACGGATATACGCATCACCCAGACCCCGTCGACCACTCCCGCGGAGATGGGACTCAATATCTATCTGCTCAAAAAGCAGCTGCTCATCGAGCTTATCGGCGACAGCTACGAGAGGGGATATACCGACTTTGAAAAACATATACTTCAACAGAAGAAAGACAGCTTGAAGATATACGGTTATCACGTCGACGGCTATGTGGGCGTCATCGACGACATCAAGTCTTATTACCACGAGAGCATGAGGATTCTCGACACGGATCTGCGCAACGACCTGTTCACGCGCAACGGCACCATCTTCACCAAGGTCAAGGACAGCGTGCCCACCCGTTACCGCGACGGCGCGAACGTGAAAAATTCGCTCATCGCCGACGGCTGCGACATCAACGGCACGGTCGTCAACTCCATTCTCTTCCGCGGAGTCAAAGTCGAAGCGGGCGCCGTGATCGAGAACTCCATCGTCATGGAAGGGGGCAAGGTGTGTGCGGGCGCGAAGATGAGCTATATCATCGCCGACAAGGACGTCACCATAACCGAGGACAAGAAGATAAGCGGTTATGAAACTTACCCGATGGTCATCGTCAAGGGTAAGACTGTTTGATCAAATAAAAGGAGGGAAGGAAAATGGCGCAAGCTAAGAAAAAGCCGACGGCAAAAGCCGCCGAGGCACCCAAGAAGGAAGAGGTGAAAGCCGCCCCCGAGAAGAGCAAGGCTCCCGCCGCCAAAAAGAAGATATTGTTCGTGGCTTCCGAGGCGCTGCCTTTCGTCAAGACGGGCGGGCTTGCCGACGTCGCCGCGGCGCTGCCCAAGGCGCTCAACGCCGACGGATACGATTGCAGGGTCGTTTTGCCGCTTTATTACGACATTCCCGACGACTTCAAGCATACCATGCGCTGCTTGGGCAACGTCTATGTGCCGCTTGCCTGGCGCAATCAATATTGCGGCGTGTTCACGCAAACTTACGAGGGCGTGACCTATTATTTCCTCGACAACGAATATTATTTCAAGCGCAGAGGGCTTTACGGTCACTATGACGACGGAGAGAGGTTCTCCTTCTTTTCCAAAGCCGTCCTTGAAAGCATGTCGGTGACGGGATTTTATCCCGACATCATTCACGCCAACGATTGGCATACCGCGCTCGTGCCCGTCTATTTAGACGTGTTCTACCGCGGCATCCCCCAGCTCAACGGCGTCAAGACCATCTTCACCATCCACAATATCCAATTCCAGGGTCAGTACGGCGACAGCATGATCGGCGACGTGCTCGGCATACCCGCCGATCGGGCGAGCCTGATAATGTATAAGGGCTGCGCGAACTTCATGAAGGGCGCGATCGAATGCTCCAACATCGTCACCACCGTTTCGCCCACCTATGCGGGCGAGATACTCGATCCCTATTACGGCTATGAGATGGAAGACATCCTGCGCCGCCGCAGTTACAAGCTGCGCGGCATAGTCAACGGCATAGACACGGAGAAGAACGATCCCGCCGCGGACAAGGCGCTTTTTGTCAATTACGACTTGGAGAATTTCGGCAAGAAGGTCGAAAACAAGCTGGCTTTGCAGCGCATGCTCGGACTGCCCGAAAACAAGGACACCGCCATGATAGGCATGGTGGGCAGGCTGACGGAGCAAAAGGGGCTCGATCTCGTGGCGGCGGTCTTGGAGAACATCATGCAGCTGCCCGTGCAGTTGGTCATCTTGGGGCAGGGCGATTGGAGATACGAAGAGACGTTCAAGCGCGCGCAGAACGAGCATACGGCAAAGCTGCGCTGCGTGCTCGGCTTTTCCGCGGACCTCGCGTCCAAGATCTACGGCGCCTCGGATATGTTCCTCATGCCCTCCAAGTTCGAGCCTTGCGGGCTGAGCCAGCTCATCGCCATGCGTTACGGCTCCGTGCCGATCGTGCGCGAGACGGGCGGACTGAAAGACACCGTGCACCCTTATAACCACGCCACGGGCGAGGGCAACGGACTTACCTTCTATTCGTATAACGCCTACGACATGCTCGACGCCGTACAGCGCGCGGTCGGACTTTACCGCGACTATAAGGGCGATTGGGCGAAAGTGGTGAAAAACGGCATGACGGGAGATTACTCCTGGGCGGCGACAGCCAAAAAGTACGAAGAGATATACGAAAACGTATAATGATCTATGAAAAACGCTCCCCCGCCGCGGCGGGGGAGAGATGAGGGGAAAGAAAACGGAATAACTTATCGGAGAAAAGTATGACAGTAAGTAAGGAAGCATTGAGACAGGCGATCGAGGACAACGCCATGAAACTTTTCGGCATTTCGCTCAAAGAGGCGTCCTCAAATCAATTCTATAAGTGCGTTTGTATCGCGGTGAGGGACATTCTCACCGAAAGAAGACACGAATTCAAGCAGCAGATGCGCAAGCAGCAGGCGAAGCAGGTCTATTATATGTCCATGGAGTTTTTGCTCGGACGCTCGCTGAAAAACCATCTGTTCAACATGGGCATCACCGCGCCCGTGACAGAGATAGCCAAAGAGTTCGGCTGGGACATGGAGGACATCTATGCCAACGAGCCGGACGCGGGTTTGGGCAACGGCGGTCTGGGCAGGCTGGCGGCGGCTTATATGGAGTCGCTCACCAATCTCAATTATGCGGCGAGCGGTTTTTCCATCAAATACGACTACGGCATATTCAAGCAGAAGATAGCCGACGGCTGGCAGCTCGAACTGCCCGACGAATGGCTCAACGACGGCGCGGTCTGGCTCGCGCCCCGCAGGGAGGACACCTTCCAAGTGCGCTTCGGCGGCAGGATCAACCAAAGATGGGAGAACGACAGGCTTTATATCGATTATATCGACAGCGACATCGTCGAGGCGACGCCTTACGACATGAATATCAGCGGTTATAACAGCTTTGCCGTGAACAAGCTGAGGCTGTGGACGGCGAGCGCGCCCAAGGTCTTTGACATGCAGCTCTTCTCGGAAGGGCAGTACGTCAAGTCCACCGAGGCGCAGGCGCTGGCGGAGAGCATCTGCAAGGTGCTTTACCCCGCCGACCACCATACCGAGGGCAAGATGCTGCGCCTCAAACAGCAGTATTTCTTCGTTTCCGCCTCCATGCAGTCGATAATCAAGCAGCATCTCAATCAATACGGGACGCTGGATAACTTCGCCGACAAGGTGGCTATCCATATCAACGACACTCATCCCACCCTCTGCATACCCGAGCTGATGAGGCTTTTGCTCGACGAATACGGCTATAATTGGGACAAGGCGTGGGAGATAGTGACCAAGACCATTTCTTACACCAACCATACGGTCATGGCGGAGGCGCTGGAAAAATGGCCGGCGAATCTCTTTGAAAGGCTGCTGCCGAGGATATATCAGATAGTGACCGAGATCAACAGCCGCTTCTGCGCCGACCTTTGGAATTTTTATCCCAACGATTGGAACAAGGTCTCTTATAACGCCATTCTCTCGCATAATCAAGTCAAGATGGCGAATATGTGCCTTGCCGCTTCGCATACCATCAACGGCGTTTCCGAGCTGCATTCGGAGATACTCAAAAACGAGGTGTTCGACGACTATTACAAGATGTATCCGAACAAGTTCACCAACGTCACCAACGGCATAACCTACCGCAGGTGGCTGGCGCAGGCGAATCCCCGTCTGGCGGGGCTGGTGAACGAGCTTATCGGCAGCGGCTATATGGACGACGCGGACGAGCTGAAAAAGCTGGAGAACTTCAAGGGCAACCGCGAAGTGCTCAAAAAGGTGGGGCAGGTCAAGCGCGCCAACAAGGCGGAGCTTGCCGATTTCATCGCCAAAACTAACGGCGTCAAGGTCGATCCCGACTCTATTTTCGACGTTCAGGTCAAGAGGCTCCATGAATATAAGAGGCAGCTGCTCAACGTGCTGCATATCATGGATCTTTATTACAGGCTGAAAGAAAATCCCGGCCTCGACATCAATCCGAGGACTTATATCTTCGGCGCCAAGGCTGCGCCCAGCTATTATATGGCAAAGCAGATAATCAGGCTCATCTGCCAGCTGGGCAATATGGTCAACGCCGACAAGGACATAAAAGACAAGCTCAAAGTCGTCTTCATGGAGAATTACTGCGTCACGCTGGCGGAAAAGATAATGCCCGCGGCGGACGTTTCCGAACAGATCTCCGTGGCGGGAAAAGAGGCGTCGGGAACGGGCAACATGAAGTTCATGGTCAACGGCGCGGTGACGATCGGCACGATGGACGGCGCCAATATCGAGATACATCAGCGCGTGGGCGACGACAATATCTTTATCTTCGGGCTTTTGGCGGAAGAGGTGGAAAGGCTGAGCAGGGAAGGCTATCAACCCAGCAGATATTATAACGAGAACCCGCGCATCAAGCGCGTCATCGACGCGCTCAGGAGCGGCGTGAACGGCATCGCCATGAACGAGGTCGCCGACAGCCTCATCAATTCCGACACCTTTAAGGTGCTCGCCGACTTCGGCTCTTACTGCGAGGCGCAGGAGAGGCTGGACAGGGCATATTCGGATAAGGAGCGCTGGGCGCGCATGTCGCTGCTCAACACGGCTAACGCGGGCTTCTTCTCTTCGGATCGGAGCGTGAAGGAGTATGCCGACAGGATCTGGCACATACAGCCCGTCAAGGCGCCGTCCAAGAGCGCCGTCAGGGCAAAGAAAAAATAATATAATAAGCGGGGAGTAAACAAATGGCAGCTAATTTTTATTATAACTGTCTGGATGAAGAGTGCAAGCGCCCCTTCGGCGCCATGCGCGCGGGACACGAGCTTTCGCTCAGCGTGTTCTCGCGCGACGGCGTGTTCATCAACACGGTGACGGTGGCGCTCACGAGCGACGAGGACGGCTCGACGGTCGAATATCCCATGATCTTCAAGGGTAAGGAGGACGGCGTGAGCCGCTATGACGTGACCTTCAGGGTAGGTTCGGGCGGACTTTACTTTTACCATTTCATCTTAGACACGGAGTGGGGACGCGAGGTGCGCTATGCCGACGAAAATCAGACGCCCTGGCAGCTCACCGTTTTCAGTTCGAGCTACAAGACGCCCGACTTTTGCAAGGGCGGACTCGTCTATCAGATCTTCGTCGACCGTTTCAACAAGGGCAAGGACAAGGACGCCGTGTTCGACAAGAAGGGCGGCGTGCTCAAAGCCTGGGACGAACCGCTGACCGTATGCGATCCCGACGGCGTTTACCGCGCCAACGATTTTTACGGCGGCAATTTGCAGGGCATTATCGACAAGCTGCCTTATCTCAAATCGCTCGGCGTGACGCTCATTTACCTCACGCCCATCTTCGAATCTTCTTCCAACCATCGTTACGACACGGGCGACTATATGAAGATAGACAAGCTCGTGGGGACGGAGGAAAAGCTCAAAGAGCTGATAGACAAGGCGGCGCAAAAGGGAATGGGCATCATTCTCGACGGCGTTTTCAATCATACGGGCGCGGACAGCAGATATTTCAACAAGTTCGGCAATTACCGCACCTTGGGCGCCTACCAGTCGAAAAAATCCCCCTATGCGGATTGGTATTTCTTCAACAATTTCCCCGACGATTACAAGTGCTGGTGGGGAGTCACCGTCTCGCCCACGCTCAACAAGCAGTCGCCTTCGCTGAGGCGCATGCTGCTGCATAAGAACGGCGTGGTGCGCAAGTGGACGGATATGGGTATCGCCGGCTGGAGGCTGGACGTGGTGGACGAGCTGGAAGAGAACTTCGTGCGCGCCCTGCGCCGCGTCATCAAGCAAAAGGACAAGGATAAGCTGATCATCGGCGAGGTCTGGGAAGACGCGTCCAACAAGATAAGTTACGAAAAGCGCCGCCATTATCTTTTGGGCGGAGAGCTGGACGGCGTGATGAACTATGTGTTCAAGAACGCGATAATCGATTTCGTGCGCGGCGGCGACGCGGATACCTTCATCGGCGCCGTGGGCAATATCATGGATCATTATCCCAAGCGCGCGCTCGACTGCTGCTTTACGCTGCTGGATTCGCACGACACCGCGCGTATCAAGAGCGTGCTCGCGGACAAGGACGTTTCCGAGCTTGACAAAAAAGAGAAGCTGAACGTGACGCTGACCCCCTTTGAAGAGGATCTGGCGAGGCGCAGGCTCAGGCTCGCCGCGGTCTTGCAATATACTCTTCCGGGCAATCCCATGGTCTATTACGGCGACGAGCGCGGCATGGAGGGCTATGAAGATCCCACCAACCGCAAGAGCGTGGATTGGAAAAACAAGGACGAGGAGATCTTTGCGCTCTATAAGAAGCTGGGCAGGATCCGCAAAAAATATGCCAGCGTGTTCCGCGGTACGACCTATCTCGAAACGGGGAAGGGCATGGCGGTCTTCCACCGCGTCGCGCGAAGCCGCGAGATAACCGTGCTCGCCAACAGCAGCAACCATGTGCAGACTTATTATATCGACGGAAGATATGTCGACCTGCTCACGGACAGGGAATATGACTTCGGCGATATTCCCGTCGCGCCCATGGGCGTCATGATCCTGGCGAAAAAGTAAAGAGAAAAAAGCCGCGCGCCCGCCAAAAAAGCGGGCGCTTTTTTGTGTCAACGAAAACCCCGCGATAGTCGCGGGAGTTCAAAAGAGCCTCGGTCATTTGTCAAAGTGCTTTAAGGTGAAATGCCCTTATCCTATTGACATTGCCCTTATTTTCGGCTATAATTTAATGGCAAATATATAAGAGGTGTCATATATGAGGGCTTTCAACTATTCCGATCTCAAAGACGCCAAGTGGGATTCCGAGATCCTCGGTCTCGTTGCGGCGATTTACAAGGAGGCGGGCAAACAGGAAATGTACTTGAAGCGATCTCCGGATAAATTGGATAAATTGGTCGAGATAGCAAAGATCCAAAGCACCGAGGCGTCCAATGCCATTGAGGGCATCGTGACCACGAGCACGCGCATCAGGCAGTTGGTCGAGGAAAAGACGACGCCGAGGAACCGCGACGAGCAGGAGATCGCCGGCTATCGCGACGCGCTCAACATCATACACGAAAATTACGACGCCATTCCGCTCACGCGCAACTACATCTTGCAATTGCACAAAGTGCTTTACTCTCATATGAGCAATCCGATGGCGGGCAAAACCAAGAACGTGCAAAATTATATAAGCGCCACTTATCCGAACGGACACACGGAGATATTGTTCACGCCGCTTGCGCCGTTTGAAACGCCCGAGGCGCTGGACAGGATATGCGAAGAATACGCAATGGTGACGGGAAATGCGCAAGTTGAGCCGCTGATAGCCATTCCCGTATTTATCCATGATTTTCTCTGCATTCATCCGTTCAATGACGGCAACGGCAGGATAAGCAGACTTCTTACGACATTGCTTTTGTATCAAAACGGCTTTTATGTGGGGAGATATATCTCTTTGGAAGCCAAGATAGCCAAGAATAAGGATCTCTATTATGACGCGCTGCGCAGATCTCAAAACGGTTGGCATGAGGGCAAAGAAGACCCCGTTCCGTTCATCAAATATCTGCTCGGCACTATTCTTGCGGCATACAGGGATCTTGACGACCGCTTGGCGCTTGTCGAGCCCAAGCTGTCCGCGGAAGAGGCGGTGAGGCGCGCGACAATGCAAAAGATAGGGCGCTTCAAAAAGCGGGATATACGCGAGATGTGCCCTGCGCTCAGCGTCAGTTCTATCGAAGGCGCGCTCCGCAAGTTGGTCGCGGCGGGCGAACTCAAAAGAGAAGGCGTGGGTAAAAGTATTTGCTACTATAGGTCAAAGTAACCTGAGATCAAAATTCCGTGTTGAAAATTTCGTCCGAGCTTGGGGTTTGCCCGAGGATCGGCAGAATGCGGTCGTATCACTCTTAGGGTCACACCCGAAAAAGAAATATCGCCCGGCGGGTGGATATTTATTATGCTCGGCGCGAAAAGCCGTCAGCCCTTGTTTTCTTTTGACCTGAGCGCCTTTTTGTCGTAGCCTTCGGGCGCGATCGGCAGGGATTTTCCGCCCATGAAATTGAGGGCGAATTCCTCTTTGGGCAGGGGAGTTCCCTTTTCGATGAAGTCGTCCGCAAGCGCGATTATTTTCAGCGCGTCCTCGACGCTTTGAAATATTATCTCCCTGACCGTGAGGTCTATCATTTTGCTGCCGCCCGTCGTCTGCGGATAGAGGCGGCGGCTGAGGTTCATCCAATCCTGCTTGGCGTATTTTTTCTTGGGCTTGCGGAAGCCGTAGATATATGACGGATAGTTCATGATCGCCCCCGCCGTCATCAAGAGCGCATAGAGCGGGGAGTTCTTGTTTTCGAAGATCTTTTGATAGCTGCGCATGCGTTTGGGCAGGGAGAGCAGTTCTTCATAGGGCATTTTGACGCCGTAGAGGGGATCGACCGCGCCGAAATACATGTCCGCCACGCATTCGCATACGGCGGCGCTATCTTTCAGGACGTAGTCGCAGTCGCAGCCGGGGTGCTTTTTCTCCAACTTGTCGCGCTGCAAGACAAAGTCTATCCCCGCTTCGAGCATGAGATGAAGGCTCTTGCGGTATTTGGGCGGGAAAAAGGGCGGCATATATTTGGCGGCGGAATAGATGACGTAAGGGTGGATATTCCTGTCGAGAGTATAGTGGCAGATAAAACCGTAAAGATAGGCGCGCAGATCGCCGCGCCCGCTCTCGCGCACAAATTCGCACATGCGGCAAAAAAGCTCGTAGGTGCCGCGGGTATGCGTGACTCCCGCGAAGCCCTTGAATTCGAAAAAGGAATAAAAGAGCACGTCGTTGCCCTGACAGCCGGAATAAAAGCAATCGGAATAATCGTCCATTATCTCCCGCGTTTTGCCGCCGCTGCGCAGCAAAACTTTTTCCGCCATATAAAAATGCGTCATGTGCGAAGCCATAATATCTCCCTCGGGCGGCGTTGAGATTTGCCCTTTGCGATCGGGGCAAAAGAGCCGCCGAATACAGTATAACATATCCGCGCGATTTTGCAACAGCGGTAATTGCAAATAAAATTTTTGTGTGCTATAATGCAGTCATGGGAGATTTCGACAAGGTACTCAAAAACTGCCGCGTGCTCAATGTGCGCACGGGCGGCATCGAAAAAGGCGACATCGCCTTCAAAGACGGACTTATCGCCGCCGTGGGCGGAGATCTGGGCGAAGGCGAGGACTGCGGCGGGCTTTTCGCCCTGCCGGGGTTCATCGACGCCCATGTCCATATCGAAAGCAGTCAGCTTATTCCCTCGCGTTTTGCCGAGGCAATCATGCCCTGCGGGACTACGACCATCATCGCCGATCCGCACGAGATAGCCAACGTCTGCGGCATGGACGGCATAAATTTCATGATAGCCGACGCCGCGTCGACTCCGCTCGAGGTCAGGATGATGATGCCTTCCTGCGTGCCCGCCTCTCCCGCCGAGAGCGGCGGCGCCGTCCTTGACGCGCACGAAGTGGCGAAAGCTCTTGCCCGCGACGACATCTTCGGCTTGGGCGAGATGATGAATTATCCCGGGGTGACGGGCGGCGACGCCGACGTGCTCGGGAAGCTCGCCGCCGCGCGCGCGGCGAAAAAGCCGATAGACGGACATTTCCCCGGCGGAAAGGGGCTTGAACTCGCCGCTTACGCCGCGGAGGGCATCTCTTCCGACCATGAATGCAACGACGCCGACGAGGCGCGCGACAAGATAGCTGCGGGAATGGACGTGTTTATCCGCCAGGGCAGCGCGGGCAAGCAGCTGCTCTCTATCCTTCCCGCCGTGAATAAGGAGAACATCTCGCGTTTTTCCCTCTGCACGGACGACTGCCATGCGGCGGATATCGTGAATTTCGGACATATCGATCATATTTTGGCGCAAGCCGTGGCGGCGGGCGTGAGCGCCGCGGACGCGGTGCGCATGGCGACGCTTTCCCCCGCCGAGCATTATTCCCTGAACTGCGGCGCGATCGAAATGGGCAGGCAGGCGGACGTCGTACTCGTCTCCGATCTGAAAAATTTCAAGCCCGTTTATGTCTATAAGAAAGGCAAACTCGTCGCCGTGAAGGGCAGGGCGCTCTTTGAAGTGACCCCCGCGGACATGTCCAAAGTCAAAAATACGCTGCATATGCCGCCTGTGACCAAGGACAAGCTCGCGCTCAAAGGCGCGGCTCGGCGCAGCGCGCTCAAAATAAAGGCGGGCAGCCTGGTCAAGGAGCTTACCGCGTTCAAGGAAGGTCTGCCCAAGCTCTGCGTCGTCGAGAGACATAAAAACACGGGAAGAGCGGGCGTCTGCGCGCTCGCGGGCTACGGAGTCAAGGGCGGCGCGATCGCGCTTTCCGTCTCGCACGATTCGCATAACGTCATCTGCGCGGGCGATTCGGACAAGGATATGTGTTTGGCGATAAATTCGCTCATGCCCATGGGCGGCGGTATCTGCGTGGTCAAAGAGGGAAAGCTCGCGCTCTCGCTGGCGCTGCCCGTGGCGGGGCTGATGAGCTGCGCTCCCGCCGAGCGCGTGGCGGCGGATATGACGCAAATAAACGAGTTTTGCAAAAAGCAGCTGCACGTCAACGCGGAAGCCGAGCCGGTGATGACGCTCTCCTTCCTCGCGCTCACGGTCATACCTCACGTCTGCCTGACGGACAGGGGGCTTTTCGACGTGGATAAATTCTGCTTTTTGCAATAGGAGCGTTATGGCGATAAAAGAGAGCAGGGGCGCGCGCCCGATAATTGCAGTTTTTCTCGCCGCCGGCGTGCTGCTTTTTTGTGCGGCAGCGGCGACGGGGATATATTTTGCCTCGGCGGCGGATATCGGCGTGCCGAAAGTCGCGCGCATAGTCATTCCCTGCGCTTTGGGCTTTTTCGGCGCGGCGTTCGCGCTCGTGGGCGGCGTCTTACTTTTCAAGGAATATAAAAAGCGCGAAAGAGCGCGCGCGGCGAGAAAAAATGGTTGCCCCGTTCCCTGCCTGGTCACGGCGGTCTATCCCGATATGTCTTTGACGGTGAACGGAAAATTCCCCTGCAACCTCTTGGAATGCTCGCCGCTTCGTGGCGGAGCCGTCTATGTGAGCGCGCCCTTTTCCGCGAAAGAGAGGGTGGAGCTGCTCAGCGGGATAACCGTTTATGCGGACGATGGTGGCGGATATTTTGTCGATCTGGGTTCGATAAAGCCGCCCGCGAGCGGCGTTGGCAAGGCGGCAAAAGCGGAGCGAGGGGAGAGTTAAAGGCTGCTTCAGCGAAAATCGCGGGGCAGGGATGAAAAAACGACCGCTTCGAGCGGTCGCTTTGCTTTTTTGAAAGTTTATTCTTTCTTGTCCTCGGGAAGGTCTTTTTCCGCTTTTTCTTCGGCGTCGTTTGACGGCTCGACCTTGTTTTCCTTCTTTATCTTGGAGAGGATGACTTTGAGAAGGTCGATGTTCTTGACCGTGCAATAGGTGCTCAAAATGGGGACGACGAGGAAGACGGCGCCCATGAGCGAGCCTAAGACGAATATGGTGTAATAGGCGCCCGGGGTCTTGAAGATGTCCATCAGGTCGTCGCAGATCATGTTGACCATGTCGAAGTCGAGTATCCCTCCCGCCCTGAAAAAGCAGAGTATGAAGGTCAGAAAGAGCGGTATGGTCAGAATGGTGCTGTAAGCGCAGAAGATTATCGAGAGCACGTTGCGCTTTTTACCCGTGAGCTGCGCCGCCCAGTTGCTCAAAGAGAGAATGCCTATCATCATGGTGATGACGACGATGACGTATTTGTGAATGATGTGCGGTATCTTGTCGATATAGGTCAGCCCGACGTTCAAGCCCGCGTCGTGACCCGCCGTCTGTACCAGCGTGAGCAGTCCCCAGATATTGAAGGCTATGCCCACCGTGAGCAATACGCCCTGCAAAACTCTTTTCTTGTTTACCGTCATTTCCCCTCTCCCGCAGTTATTTTTTGAGCGCGATGACTTGCTTGCAGCGCTCGACTATGTCGCCTACGTTCATGTGGTAGACTTCGGAAAGATAGGGCATCTTGCCCACTTCGCCGAACTTGTCGTTCACGCCCACCGAGAGCACGGGCACGGGGTATTCCGCGCAAAGCGCCTGCGTGACCGCGGAGGTCAGTCCGCCGCAGGTGTTATGGTTCTCGGCGACGACGACGGCGCCGCTCGCTTTCGCCGCGCTCACGAGCGCGTCGCTGTCGATGGGTTTCCAGGTGTAAGTGTTAAGCACGCCCGCGTCTATCCCTTCCGCCTTAAGCTGCTCGGCGGCTTGAAGCGCCCTGCCGACCATGATGCCCGAGGCGACGATCGTCACGTCCTTGCCCTCTTTGAGGCTGCGCGCCTTGAAGAGATCGAAACTCTCGCCCTCTTCAAAGATCTTTTCCGTCTTTTTGCGGAAAAGCCTGATATAGACCAAGCCCTTATAGGCGGCTATCTGCGGCATGAGAGATCTGAGCATCGCCGAGTCGGTCGGCTCCACGCAGACGCAGTCGGGAATGAGGCGCATGATCCCCATGTCCTCGAAGGGCATATGCGTGCCGCCGTTGACTTCCGCGCTTATGCCGGGGTCTGTTCCCACTATCTTGACGTTCTGCTTGCTGTAAGCCACGGAGATGAAGATCTGATCGTAGCATCTGCGCGTGGCGAAGGGAGCGAACGAGGAGATGAAGGGGATCTTGCCGCAGGTGGAAAGCCCCGCCGCAATGCCCACCATGTTCGCTTCGGCTATGCCCACGTTGAAAAATCTCTCGGGGAAAGCCGCCTTGAAGCGCTCCGTCTTGATGCAGTTCATCAGGTCCGCCTCGATAACGACGATGTTCTTGTCCTTTTCGGCAAGTTCGAGCAGACAGTCGCAGTAAACCTGCCTCATTTCCTTTTCGTCTTGCATCAGTCCGCCTCCTTTCCGCAAAATTCGCGCCATTGCTCTTCGCTGATGGCGAAGCTGTGCGAGCCGACCTTGCGCGACTCCGCCCAAGGCACGCCGTAACCTTTGATCGTGTCCATGATGACGGCGGTGCACTTGTCCTTGCAAGCCTTGGCGGCGTTTATCGCCTCGTCGATGGCGGCGATGTCATGTCCGTTTATCCTCAAAGTGTTGAGATTGAAGGCGCGGTACTTGTCGTCCAAGGGATCGAGCGAATTTATCTCGTCCGTGTAACCGTCTATCTGCATGCGGTTATAGTCGATAAAGACGGTCAGATTGTCGAGCTTCATATTGCCCGCGTACATCAGCGCTTCCCAGATCTGTCCTTCCTGGCTCTCGCCGTCGCCGATGACGCAGTAGACGCGGTAATTTTTCTTGTCGAGCTTGCCCGCGAGCGCCATTCCTATCGCGCAGGAAAGCCCCTGTCCGAGGCTGCCCGCGGTCATGTCCACGCCCACCGTCTTGTTCATGTCGCAGTGGGAGGGCAGGTGAGTCCCGCCCTTGTTGAGCGTCTTGATCTCCTCCATGGGGAAATAGCCCTTGCTCGCCAAGACCGCGTAAAGCCCGGGTCCCGCGTGACCCTTGCTGATCACTATCCTGTCGCGGTCGGGATCGCTCGGGTTTTTCGGGTCGACGTTGCCCGCGTTGTAATATATGTCCGTGAGCAGATCGACGATGGAAAGCGAGCCGCCGACGTGTCCGCTGCCCAGCCTTCCTATCATCTCGATCGTGATCTTACGGATGTCTTTTGCCTTGTTTTGCAAAAATTCGAGTTTTTCTTTGTCCATACGACTCTCCGCAGGCGGCGCATCTTCGCTCCGCGCATAAATATATTACAATAAAAGAGGGGGAGTTGGCAATAAAAATCCGCGTGTTTTCCGCAAATAGCGACAACTTTTTCCCGCCCTCTTCCCCGCGCGGAAAACGCTTTGGGCTCGCGCGAAAAACGCCTTCGAGCGCGGCGGATTGAGAGCTTGCAGACGTGAAGATATGTGCGTTTGTTCATCTGCTCTTATGTGCATATGTGCAAAAAGGGCAAAGGAAAGGAGCGCTCATGCGAGCAAATGAACAGATGAGCGGAGAAAATAAGAGAAAAAACGCGCAAATCGGCGGGCGGCGGCGGACAATGTGACGTTATTTGTTGCAAGCGGCGCGCCGTTGTGTTACAATATCTACTATCCGAAGAAAGAAAAGAGGTAGTTTATGTTACTTTCAAAACTCGTGTGCGAGAGGACGAAGGAAGCGCCGCAGGACGCGCGCATCAAAAGCCATATCCTGCTCGCCCGCGCCGGCTATATCAAGCAGGTCGCGGCGGGCATATATTCGCTCACCCCGCCCGCGCAGCGCATGAGCAAAAAAATACAGGAAATAATCCGCGAGGAGATGAACGCCATCGACGGGCAGGAAGTGCTCTTTCCCGTGGTCATGCCGCGCGAAATGTGGGAGGAATCGGGCAGATATACTTCCATCGGTCAGGAGATGGTGCGCTTTAAGGACCGCACAGGTCACGATATGCTCTTGGGCATGACGCATGAGGAAGCGGCGGTGCATATGGCGCGCCATATCGTCTCTTCCTATAACCAGCTTCCCTGCATGATCTATCAGATACAGACCAAGTTCCGCGACGAGGCGAGGAGCCGCGGCGGACTCATCCGCGTGCGCGAGTTCACGATGAAGGACGCTTATTCCTTCCATGTCTCGCAAGAAGATCTGGACAGATATTACCGCCGCGCCTATGACGCTTATTATCGTATATTCAGGCGCATAGGCTTGAAAAACTTCACCGACTTCAAGTCGGACACGGGCATGATGGGCGGAAGCGTCGCCCACGAGTTCATGCTCGTGACCCCCGCGGGCGAAGACACGCTCGTCTTCTGCGACGGCTGCGATTACAGGGCTAACATGGAAGTCGCCGAATGCAAAGGGGAAGTTCTTCCCCGCAAGGAGATGCCGCTCGAGCTCGTGAACACGGGCAGCGCCGCGACGATAGAAGAGGTGTGCTCGCTGCTGAAAACGGAAAAAAGCCGCTCGATCAAGGCGGTCGTCTATGCCGTGCGCGGCGATTCGTCCAAGATAGTCGTGGCTTTCGTGCGCGGCGACAGGGAAGTGAACGAGGCGAAGCTGAAAAAAGCCGTCGGGCTGGACGTCGCGCCTTACGACGGCGGCGTGACGGAAGAGATCGCCTGCGGGAACATCGGTCCCATCGGGCTTTCGGAGAGGATAATAAAGGTCTTCGACCGCTCGCTCAAAGGGGCGACGGGCATGATAGCGGGCGCGAACAAGCCCGAATATCACTATATCGGTCTCGACGCGGAGCGCGATCTGAGCGGAGTAGAGTTCAAGGACATCGCCAAGGTCGCCGAGGGGGACGTCTGTCCCGTGTGCGGCGGCAGGCTGAGGATAGAAAACGGCATCGAGATCGGCAACATCTTCCAGCTGGGGACAAAATATACCGCGGCGATGAACATGACCGTGCATGCCGAGGACGGCAGTTCCTTTAACCCGATCATGGGCTGCTACGGTATCGGCGTGGGCAGGGCGATCGCCTCCGTCGCCGAAGAGAGCAACGACGAAAACGGACTGATACTGCCCGTCACCGTGGCTCCCTGGCAGGTGCACCTGATCGTGCTGCGCCCCGACAAGGAGGAGATAAAGGCGGTGGGCGACAAGGTCTGCGCCGAGCTCGAAGCGGCGGGGATAGAAGTCCTGTATGACGAGCGCGACTGCGCGGCGGGCATAAAGTTCGCCGACGCCGACCTTATGGGCATGCCGATAAGGATAGTGCTTTCGCCCCGCACTCTCGCCGACGGCGAAGCGGAAGTCAAGCTGCGCCGCGGCGGCGAGGCGATGAGAGTGAAGACGGACGCGCTTGTCGAAAAAGCAAGTGAGCTTATCGCTCTTCTCAAAAGGGAAATAGAGGAAACTTTGTGAAAAAGGGCGGCCCGACGGCTGCCTTTTTTTGATTACTAAGGCGCGCCTTGAAGGTGTTTTTGTGGGGGTTGAGCATATGAAACTTTCAGTCAGGGAGAAAGTCTTTTACGGCATGGGGGATCTTTCCGCCAACATACTTTTCGCGGCGATCTCTTTTTATCTTCTTTACTTTTTCGTCAACGTGGGCGGACTTACGCCCGGCCTTGCCTCGGCGGTCTTTCTCATCGCAAAGGCGTGGGACGCGATAACCGACTATCTCATGGGACGGATAACGGACAAGACAAACAGCCGTTGGGGCAAGAGAAGGGTCTATATGCTCTTCGGCGCGCTTCCTTACGGGCTTTGCTTTTTGCTGCTCTGGCTCGTGCCCGCGGGCGCGGACGCGCAATGGGAGAAGATGCTCTATTATACTTTCGCCTATATGCTCTTTAACACGGCATGGACCGTCGTCTATATCCCCTATAACTCGGTGACCGCCAACATGACGGACGATTACGACGAGCGCACGTCGCTCAACGGGATCCGTATCGCCCTCGCCAACGTGGGACTGATCATCGGCGCGGCGGTGTTCGCGCTGCTCGCCGACGGCGTGGAGAGCGTCTTTTACGGCGTGTTCGGCGACCTCAAACGCGCCTACCTGCTCGCGGCGGGTATCTTCGCCGCGATCGCCGTCGTGATCATGTTTTTCAGCGGCTGGAACATAAAAGAGCGCGTGAGTTTGGCGCCCGAAAACAACAAGGGCTTTTTCACCACCTTGAAGGAATTCTTCAAGTTGCCAGAGTTTCGCAATATCATGATGTGCTATCTTTTGAGCATGGTCGGATTCGACATCATCATGGCGGTGTTCATGTTCTTCATCAACGACTCCCTCGGCTTCGGCGGCGGGACGATGGCGATGATCTTTGTCGCCGTGCCGCTCGTGTGCGCGATAATCTCCGCGGCGCTTTGGGTGAAGCTGAGCGAGAAATTCAACAAGCATAAGGTCTATGTCGTGGCGTGCGTGTATATGGCGGCAGTGCTGCTGTTTGCCATCTTCGTGCCCGCCAAGACGGTTTGGAGCACGATTTTGCTCTGCGTGTTCGCGGGGGCGGGCATGTCCGCCATTCAGATCTTGCCCTATGCGGGCGTTCCCGACGTGGTGGAAGTGGACGAATATGTCAACGGCGTGCGCCGCGAGGGCGCTTATTACGGCATAACGCAGTTTATGTATAAGATAGCAAGCGGCGTCTCCATCGCCCTTGTCTCCCTGCTGCTCGAAGCGTTCGGCTATGAAGAGAGCATGGACGGCAGCGTTTTGCAGCAGCCCGAAGAGGCGCTCATGGCGGTGCGCGTGGTCTTGGGCGTGCTGCCCGGGGTCATCTTCCTCATTTCGATAATCTTTTCGCATAAAGCCAACATGGGACGCGAGAGGTTCGATATGATCAAGGAAGAGCTGCGCAAGCGTCACGAGCAGGCGGCGCTCGCCGCCGAGAGCGGGATATTCCAAGCAGGAGCCCTCGAAGGCGCGCCGCTTGCGGACGACGTTTCCGCCGAAAAAGACGCCGATCTTGCTCCCGAAGAAGAGCCGCAGGGTAAAGATGGAAAAGACGGCGAGGTCAAGCGAGCCGTCATCGGCGCGCGCAAGCCGTCAAAGAAAGAGCGGGAAGAATAAGCTCACTTACGCTTTTTGTTCCAAATCAGTACGCCCGCATGCACGGCAACGATCACGGGCGTGAGGGAGAGAAAAGTGATCGCGTGGGTGTCCGGCGTCATGATCGCGCCGCCGATGCAGCAGAGCAACCAAATGCCCATGGAGAGCAAAACGGCAAAGAGGACGTTTTTCTTGTCCTCTTTGAGCGAGCGGCATTCGGACGGCTTGATCCTGAGTGCGGCAAAGACGCAACAGCCGACGACGAACACGAGCGCCATCAAAATGAAAAACACTACCGCCGCGGGCGGGGAAAACATGGCGAGCGCCATGGCTCCCAAGAAGAGAAAGAAGGTGCAGGTGAGAGAGGCGGCGTAGACGATATTGGCTAACTTGAAGTCAGTCCTTGCCGAAAGCTGCCGCGGCTTGAATACGGTTGGGCGTTCCTCGCTGCCGAGAAGTTCGTCGAGCGTCATCTCGAGCGCCGCGCAAAGTTGAGTGAGGACGGACGTGTCGGGCAGGCTCCTGCCCGTTTCCCATTTCGATATTACCTTCGCGCTCATGTTGAGTTTTTCGGCGAGTTGCTCCTGTGTCATGCCCAGCTCTTTTCTGCGCGAAGCGATCAGCGTTCCAATCTCCATAAATTTTCTCCTCATGCTTTTCTGCTTTAATTGTAACGGATAAAAGCACGTATTTCAATAATTTTTTCTCTACGATGCATAGATATGCCCTTCGATTCGTGGAGAGCGGGGCTTTTTCTTCGCCGAAAACGCCGCAGGGCAAAAAAATCGCTTATAAGTCTTGAAATTTGCCTTTAAGTAATGTTATAATAAAATCGACATCGAGCCGCTTTACCTGCCGCGCAAGGGCGCGGCATGCGCGCTTACTCTCGGGCGCGAAAGTGATACGGCGGGAGATGCGCGAACATATGACAAGGGTAAGAGAAAAATTTTTTGCGTTTTTGCTTTTGACGGCGCTGCTTTTCGGCATATGCGCTTTCGGAGCGTGCTACGAAGGGATACCTTACGAGCGCGAAGAATGCGATTATCAGACGATCACCTCCGCCGATCAGCTCTTCAAAATGAAGGAAACGGGCGCATACAGGCTCGCCGCAGACATCGACTTGCGCGGAAAAAATTGGACGCCGAGGGCGGTTGCGGCTTTTGACGGCGGCGGGAAACGCGACAAATATTTCGCTCTGCGCGACGACGAGCTGAGGTCATTGCGCACCTGGAACAAAAAGCGGTGGTTAAAGAGCGGCTGCGACGACCTGCTCGCGCAGGCGAGAGCGATCGTCGCCGCCGAACGCAGGAGCTATGCCGCCCGCGGCGTGCCGCTCAAATATTTGGATTAAAAGCCGCACCGAGGGAAAGCGCGGCGCGTGGTGACTTTTAAGATGAACGAAAACAAGAAAAACATTTTTTGGGCGATAGTGATCATGGCGATCGTTATCGCGTTTATCATCGGGCTTGCGGTCTATATCGTCCGCGGCAGAAGCGAGGCGGGCGCTCGCGCCGAAGGCTCAGGCGAAAGCGCTTTTTACGAAGTCGAAGAGCGCTTCGCGCCAGACGGACGGGGAGTGCATGCCGAGAGGAGTGGACCATGCGGGAGTTATGCCGATATCTTCGAGCTTGCTCTTTAAGTTGCTCGCCACGCCCAAAAGAGTGTCCAAAAGTCCGCAGGTCACCTGAACATAGTCAAACTTTTCACCCGTCAAAGCGAGGTCGGGGACGTAAGTCGAGGCGGAGATGACGTCGTCGCCGAAGGAGGCGGGCGAAAAGGCGCCCACGCTGCCGAATTTGTCCTGATAGGCAAACGCCGTCAAAACTGCTTCCCTTCCGCCCATGGAAAAGCCCGCGACAGCCGTACTTTCTCTGCTTGTCGAGACGGAATAATTATCTTGCACAAAGGGCATCAGGCTCGTGACGATCTCGCGCCCCGTGAGGTCGTAGACGGCGGTGAGGTCGGGAGAGTTCCAATCGGGCTGAGTTTCGCTCGCATTGAGCAGGCTGTTCACGCATACGATCACGATCTCGGGCGCGCCCTCGAAATAGTGCGCGTTGCCCGCGATATACTGCGCGTTCATGGGCAGACCGTAGACGCCGTTCGTCCAGGACATGTCGTCGCAGTTGAGCCCGTGCAGGAGATAGAGCACGGGATAGCGCTTGTTCTCGTTATAGCCCGCGGGCAAAACGATCGTCGCGTGCCTGTCCGTCCCCGTGACGGCGGAGCGATAGGTGACGCGCTCGATCTCGCCGTAAGAAAATCCCTCCTGCGCCTGCCAGAAGATATAGTCCTCGGGAGGCTCGACAGGCTCTGCGGGCTCGATTGGCTCGCTCGGCTCGGGGCGCTCGGGCTGCTCCGGCTCGCTCGGCGAGGTGTCCACGCAGGCGGCAAGCGCCGTCAAGACGTACAGCAAAAGCACGAGGGCGATGAACATTGCTTTTTTCTTCATATCTATATTTTAATCCTTGAAGAGCGGGGCGGTCAAGAGGGAGAGGGGAAAGTTTTCTTAATTTGTCCTTTACGCCCTCGCGCGCGGACGTGGGACGGGATTGACTTAATATCTTTCGCGGGTTATAATGACTTAGATCAAAAGTTCGCCGTTTTGCGGCAAGAGGGGATAATGAAGGCAAAGAGTAAGAAAGTTCTCGAAATAGTCGCGATAGTGCTCGCCGCGCTGATAGTCGCGGGCGCGGTCGCCGCCGGAATGACGCAGGCGCAGCTTGCGCAAAGGCTTGGCGTGGATCAGCGGACGGTGAGTGCCTGGGAAAAGGGCGTGGCGCGGCCGAGTTTCGAAACGCTCGCGCTCATCTGCGACCTTTTCGACGAAAATTTCGATTCGCTTTTGAGCGAATGAATGCGCAGCGCACGGAGCGGATATTTTTGTCCGAGATAAAATTTATGTGACGAAATTTGTCGACCGCTATTGACATATGCAACACGGTGTTGCTATACTTGAAGCAAAGAGGAGCGGCGATCCCGCTCAAAAAGGAGGTCGATATGGCAAAATCAAAAAAGAAAAAGAAGAGCGCGCTCGGCTATATAATGCTGGCGGTGGTGCTTATTTTCGCGATCTTGGCGGTGGTGGGCATTTTCCTCAACTGGATAAGCGTCGAGACGATCATAGACGACGTTCTGGACAGAGATCCCGACGGGTCGGAGGGCTTTACGCTCGCGACTTTTGACACCATGGCTGAGGAATACGGGCTTGATACCGAAGTGATACAGTCGCTCAGAGCCGTGGGTTATCTCGCGGTCGCGGCGGTCGCGGTCGTGTTTGTCGCCTATGTCGTCAAGCAGCTTTTCAGCATAGGTCTTTTCCGCGTGATAGTCATCATCGCGGGCATAGCAACGGCGGCGATCGGCGTTGCCGCGATAGTCTATACGAGCGTGCAGACTCAGGATTGGGATATAATGATCGCGAGACTCGTGCCCGGCATAGGCTGCTATCTCACGGGCATCGGCGCCATCGGTGGCGGACTTGCCGCGGCGATAGGCTGTTTCAAAAAATAACGGCTTTTCAAATTTATCGGGAGCGGCGCGCCGCTCCCTTTTTCTTGCCGGACAAATTGCCGCCGTGGTATGCTTAGATCATGAAAGCGAGTCGGGTTTCCCTTGTCAATACAGTCATGTTTTTTCTGCTCGCCGTCTGCGCGGCGATCGGCGTTGCGGGACTCGATATATATTTTCCGCTATCCTATTGACGAAGGCGCGGCTTGCTGATATAATTTTACTTGATGGAAACAGCGGCTTATATTTTTAGCGGCGTTTGCGCCCTGTTTGCGCTGATGAAGGCGTATTACGGCGCGAACAGACAATATTACAAGGAGCTTTCCTTGAAGACCATGGCGTCGCTCGCCTTTATCGCGGTGGGCATTTTCTCGCTGCTCTCGAACGAGAGCGCGATCGGCGTTTACGGGCTTTTCATTCTCGTCGGCGGCGTGCTGGGGCTGGTCGGCGATCTGTTTTTGGGCGTGGACAGCCTTTTCAAGGACACCAAGGAAGCCTCGTTCGTGCATGCCTGGGGCGTCGTCTGTTTCCTGCTCGGGCATGTCGCCTATTCCATCGCCATGCTCACGCGGTTCGAGTTCAAGCTCTGGCTCATACCCGTCGTCTTTATCATGCCGCTTTGCTATGTCGTCGTGGGGCTGACCAAGACCAAGATCTTTCAAAACAAGTTCAACGGCATTTTCATGACCGTCTATTTCGCCGCGCTCGGCTTGGGCGTTACGGCGGGCATCAACGCCGTCATCGTCTCTGCGGGCAGCGCAGTCTCGATCATGCTGCTCGTCGCGGCGGTGCTCTTTGTCGTCTCCGACTGCGTGCTCGGCTTCACCGCCTTTTCCAACAAGCGCGTGATCCCCACCAGCGTCAAGGCGTGGGTCGTGCCGATAACTTATTACGCGGCGCAGCTTTTATATATGACGACGATGATCTTGCTGTGACGAGAGTTGTTTTCAGTCAAATAAATGGTATTTGAAATTCTTTGCCGCTCTTCCTTGACAGCGGCTTTTTGATGTGGTAGGATAGACATTGACCACAATATAGTCGGTAAAATTTTATATTGCGGCACAATATATGGTAGAGGTGAGAAAATGCTCAAAACTATTATCAAAAGAGACGGCAGAAGAGTTCCCTATGACATTTCCAAGATAGAAAACGCCATAGAAAAGGCGATGTCCTCCGCCGGACGTCCGGACGAGGACGAAGCTCGGCGCCTGGCGCACATGGTCGAAGACAGGCTGGAAGACAAGTTCGCCGAGGCAAGCCCCACCATCGAAGATATTCAGGACACCGTGGAAAAAGTGCTCATGGACAACGGCTTTGCGCGCGTTGCCAAGCGCTATATCCTTTACCGCGCCGAACGCACCAAGACGAGGGAGATGAACACCTCGCTCATGCGCATTTACAACGAACTCACTTTTACCGACGCCATAGACAGCGACATGAAGCGCGACAACGCCAACATCGACGGCGACACGGCGATGGGCACCATGCTCAAATACGGCAGCGAGGGCGCGAAGGATTATTACAAGAAATATATCCTGCCCCCCGAGCAGTCCAAGGCGCACGAGAGCGGCGACATACATATCCACGACTTTGATTTTTACACGCTCACCACGACTTGCTGCCAGATAGATCTGCTCAAGCTCTTCAAGGGCGGATTCAGCACGGGTCACGGCTTTTTGCGCGAGCCGAACGACATTCAGAGTTACGCCGCCTTGGCATGTATCGCCATTCAGTCCAACCAGAACGACCAGCACGGCGGGCAGAGCATACCCAACTTCGATTATTCGCTCGCGCCCGGCGTCGCCAAGACTTACAAGAAGCGCTATTGGTCCAACGTGGAAAAGGCGCTCGAACTGCTGAACGGCTCCAAGGCGGGCTATGAGGACATCAAGGCGGAATATAAAAAGCTCGAAGAGGAAAAGGGACTTGCCCCCACCTTGGCGGGAAGCGAGGAATTCGACAAAGCCGAGAGGGAAATGTTCAAGAGCGTGCCCGACGAGATCTGGAAGCAGGTCAAGGAGTTTTCCGCAAGGCATGCCTATGAGGAGACGGAGAAAGCCACCTATCAGGCGATGGAGGCGCTCATACACAACCTCAACACCATGCATTCGCGCGCGGGCGCTCAAACTCCTTTCAGTTCGATAAACTACGGCACGGACACCTCGCCCGAGGGCAGAATGGTGATCAAAAACGTGCTCTTGGCGCAGGAAGCGGGCTTGGGCTGCGGCGAAACGCCCATCTTCCCCATTCACATCTTCAAGCTCAAAGAGGGCGTGAGCTATAACGAGGACGATCCCAACTACGATATGTTCAAGCTGGCTTGCAGGGTGAGCGCAAAGAGGCTGTTCCCCAACTTTTCCTTCCTCGACGCCCCCTTCAACAAGCAGTATTACAAGCCCGGTCATCCCGAGACGGAAGTGGCTTACATGGGCTGCCGCACGCGCGTGATGAGCAACGTGCACGATCCGAGCAGAGAGATAACTTACGGCAGAGGCAACCTCTCCTTCACCTCGATAAACCTGCCCAGGATCGCCATTCGCAGCAACGGCAACGTGGATTGGTTCTTCGAAGAGCTGGAGCGCAAGATGGACTTGGTCTGCACTCAGCTTTCCGACAGGTTCAAGATCCAGAGCAAAAAGAAGGTGCGCAACTTCCCCTTCCTCATGGGACAGGGAGTTTGGATAGATTCGGATAAGCTCTCCGCGGACGACGAGGTGGGCGAGGTCCTCAAACACGGAACGCTCTCGGTGGGCTTTATCGGACTTGCCGAAACGCTGGTCGCGCTCATCGGCAAGCATCACGGGCAGAGCCGCGAGGCGCGCAACCTCGGCTTGGAGATAGTGAGGTTCATGCGCGAATATACGGACAATATGTCCAAAAAGACGGGTCTGAATTTCGGTCTCATCGCCACTCCCGCCGAAGGGCTTTCGGGCAGGTTCGTGAGGATAGACAAGAAGATATTCGGCGTTATCCCGGGCGTTACGGACAGGGAGTATTACACCAACTCCTTCCATATCCCCGTTTATTTCCCCATCTCCGCTTACGAGAAGATAAAGATAGAAGCGCCCTATCACGAGCTGACCAACGCGGGGCACATCTCTTACGTCGAGCTTGACGGCGACACCGCCGCCAACGTGGAGGCGTTCATGAGCGTGGTCAAGTGCATGAAGGAGCAGGGCGTGGGCTACGGCTCCATCAACCATCCCGTGGACAGGGATCCCGTCTGCGGTTATAACGGCATAATCGGCGACACCTGCCCCAAGTGCGGCAGGCACGAGGGCGGCGAAGAGGTCAAGTTCGAGCGCATACGCCGCATAACGGGTTATCTCGTGGGAACTTTGGACAGGTTCAATAACGCCAAGCGCGCGGAAGAGCACGACCGCGTCAAGCATACGCTCTCATGAGTATCAGGGTCGCGGGAACGGTCTCGGATTCCATCACGGACGGACCGGGGATCAGATATACGCTGTTCGTGCAGGGCTGTCCGCATCATTGCCCCGGCTGTCACAATCCGCAGACGCACGATTTTTCGGGCGGAAGGGAGATGGAGGAAGAGGAGATAATCGCCGCCATCAACAAAAATCCGCTGCTTTCCGGGCTGACGCTGAGCGGCGGCGAGCCTATGTGTCAGGCGCGCGCGCTGGCGCACTTGGTCGAACGGGTGAGAAAGGAGTGCCCGCGCATCAAAGAAGTCGCCTGCTACACGGGCTTTACCTTCGAAGAGCTCGCCGAGGGCAAAGCCGAGGGAGCGGGCGAGCTGCTCGCGCAGCTCGACACCTTGATCGACGGGCGGTTCGTGCAGGCGCTCAGGTCGTGGGAGATCAGGTTCGCCGGCTCTTCCAACCAGCGCGTGATCGACGTTCCCGCCTCGCTCAAAGAAGGGCGGGTCGTGCTCGACACCTCGGAGAGGTGGAACGGCTGAAAGGCTTTTTCGTCTTTTGACGCTTGAAAAAAGTTTAGGCTCCCGCGCGAGAAAAGTGCGCCGCGGGGGCTGATTTTATTCTGCGTTAAAAATATTTTTAACGCATTTCCGCATATAGGCAGATTTTACGAAAATTGGGTATAGACAAGCGCGAAAAAGTATGATATAATTCTAAATGCTGGTAAATAATTCGGTTTAAGGATGAAATTTATGGAAAAGATAGCTATCATAGATCTCGGTTCCAACTCCGCCCGACTGGTCCTTGTCGATATTCTCGAGGGCGGATATTTTTCCGTTGTCGACCAACTCAAAGAGACCGTGCGCTTGGCGCAGGACATGGAAGACGACGGCTTTTTGAAGCAAAGCAGGATATTCCAGGCGATCAAGACTTTCAAGATGTTCCGCAGGCTTTGCGACGCGAACAAGGTGGACAGGATCTACGCTTTCGCCACGACGGCGGTCAGACGCGCCAAGAATCAGCGCGGCTTTTTGGACGAGATCCTCGCCACGACGGGGATAAAAGTGCGCGTGCTCGACGAGAACGAAGAGGCGCAGCTCATCTATCAGGGCGTGATAAACTCCATGGACGTGCCGCGCGGACTGATAATGGACATCGGCGGGGGCGGAGTGCAGTTCATCTATTACAACAGGCGCAATCTGCTCGGTCATGTGACGCTGCCCATCGGCGCGGTCACGCTCACGGAAATGTTCGCGGGCGAAGATCTGACCCCCGAAGAGCGCAACGACAAGATCTATGCCTATGTCAGGCAGCAGCTCGACGGCGTGGAATGGCTTTCCGACATCGCGCCCGACACGCGCCTGATCGGCGTGGGCGGTTCTTTCCGCAATCTGGGTAAGATAAGCCGCATGCTGAAAAAATATCCGCTCGACATGGCGCATAACTACGTCATCACTTCGAGCGAACTCAACGGGATATATTCCAACATCAAAAAGCTCAGCCTGGACAAGACGATGAAGATAAAGGGGCTTTCCTCGCTGCGCGCGGATATTTTCCCCGCGGCGCTCGCCTCCGCCTGCGCCGTCACGGACAAGTTGGGGCTGGAAGACCTCGTCATCTCCGGCTGCGGGCTGAGGGAGGGCGCGATGTTCAGATACGCCGTTCCTTCCACGAACGAAAAGCCGCTTTCCGACGTTTTGGGGCACAGCATTTACAGCCTGCTCAACTTCTTCGGCGAAAACGTCGAGCATGCCGAGCAGGTCTATAATCTCTCCGTGCAGCTCTTCAAGCAGCTGAAAGTGCTTCACAAGCTGCCTCGCGCCTATGTCAGAGTTTTGCGCACCGCCGCCATGCTGCACGACGCGGGCAACAGGGTCAAATATTACGATCATCAAAAGCACAGCGCCTATATCATTCTCAACAGCGGACTTTACGGTATCTCGCAAAAAGATCTGATAATGGCGGCTTTCGTCGCCGAACTGCATAGAAAGGGCGAGCTGAGCATGCCCGATTTCATGCGTTACCGCGAACTGCTCACGGACGAGGACGTCGACGCGGTCTATAAGCTCGGGGTCATCGTGCGCATCGCCGAGAGTTTCGACCGCAGCATGAGCAGCGTGATCAAGACGATAACCTGCGACGTTTTGGGCGACAGCGTGATCATGAAGACGGAAGCGGAAGGGGATTGCTCCTTAGAGATCAAAGACGCCATGCAGGCGGGCGCGAATTTCCGCAAGGCATATAAGAAGAATCTGCAAATACTCTGATGATAGTTCTCGCATCCGCTTCGCCGCGTCGGCGCGAACTTCTGGCGCGGCTCGAGCCGCGCTTTGAGGTGCAGCCTTCGAGAGTGGAGGAAGTCACTTCGAAAAAGCGGCCTTCTTTCATGGCGCGCGACTTGGCGCGGCAAAAAGCCGAATATGTGGCGCTCTCGCACCCGGACGACCTCGTCGTCGGCAGCGACACGATCGTCTATTTCCGCGGAAAGGCGCTGGGAAAGCCGCGCGACAGGGAGGAAGCCGAGCGCTTTTTGAGCGAGCTTTGCGGAAAATGGCATGTCGTCTATACGGGCGTATGCCTGATAAAAGGCGGGGAAACAGAGACGGCTTACGCCCTTTCGCGCGTCAAGCTGCGCAAGATGAACAAAGAGGAGATAAGCGAATATGTGCGCGGCGGCTCGCCCCTCGACAAGGCGGGCGCATACGGCGTCCAGGACGGCGTGGTCGAGAAGTTTTGCGGCGAATACGAAAACATAATGGGTCTGCCCGTGGGTACTCTTGCGGGAATGAGGCTTTGGAAGGAAAGATGAAGACGATAGATTTAGTGATAAGCATCGGCACGGGAAACACCGCCGTCTATCAGCGCGGCAGAGGGCTTGTGATCAAGGAGCCTTCCGCCGTGATAATAACCAACCGCGGCGGCAAGATGACGCTCGTGGAGAGCGGCAGAGCCGCCGTTCAGGAGGCGGCGAAGCTGGACGCGAAAGAGCAGCTTTTGTATCCTATCAAGGACGGCGCGATTTTCCATGAACGCGCCGCCGTGCTCATGTATAAGGAGTTCATCGGCAGGCTTTTGCCCTATTCTCCCTTCAAGCCCAAGGTCAGAGTTATCGCCTGCATTTCCTGCGGACTTACCGCGGTCGAGCGCCGCGACGTGGAAAACGTGCTTATTAGGGCGGGTGCCGGTGAGGTCATCCTGCTCGAAAGCCCGCTCGCGGCGGCGGAATTTTTGGGGATAGACCATGCCGTTGTCGTCGACATCGGCGCGGGAAAGACGGAGATCGCCGTGACTTCGCCCTCGGGCATAATTTCCGGCTGCTCGCTCGACATCGGCGGCGACGCCATCAACAGGGCGATCATGGACTATGTCACCGACGTCTTCCGCCAGAAGATCAAGTTCACCACCGCCGAAAAGATCAAAAAGAGCATTCTCTCCCTCTCGCCCGCGGACAACGCCTCGTGCGTGGTCTCGGGGCGCAGCATACAGGCGGACTCCGCTTCGAGCATAAAGCTCGAAACGCGCGGCGTCAGGCAAGCCGTGCTCCCGCTCATCGACAAGATAGCCGAAGCCATCGTTGCCGTCTGCTCGCAGATGCCGACCAACATCTACGAGGACGTCGCCGCCTCCGGGCTGCATTTATGCGGCGGTTCGGCGAATATCCCGGGCATAGACAGGTATCTTGCCGAAAAGCTCGAATGGGAAGCTTATGTGATCAATGAGCCGGACAACGCCTGCGTGATCGGCGCGGCGCACTTTTTCGAAAATCCCGGGAAGCTGGGCAGGCTTCTCAATCTGCAAAACCTGCGCTGATGGACAAGGCGGCGGAGATCGAACGCAGCATAATCACCACCTACCGCAAGCGGATATGGGGCAGGTTCGTGCGCGGCGTCAAGGAATTCGACATGGCGTGCGAGGGCGACAGGATAGCCGTCTGTATTTCGGGCGGAAAGGACAGCATGCTTTTGGCAAAGTGCATGCAGGAATTGCAGCGGCATTCGCTCGTCAAGTTCGAGCTGGAGTTCATCTGCATGGATCCCGGCTATGCTCCCGCCAACAGGCGTCGGATCGAAGAAAACGCCGAGATCTTGGGTATACCCGTGAAGATATTCGAGTCGGACGTCTTTGCCGTCTCCGAAAAGCTGAGGGCGGAAAAGCCCTGCTATCTCTGCGCGCGCATGCGGCGCGGATTTTTATACGAGCGGGCAAAGGACTTGGGCTGTAACAAGATAGCGCTCGGGCATCATTTCGACGACGTCATCGAAACGCTGCTCATGGGGATCATCTATGCCGCGCAGATAGGCGGCATGCTCCCGCGCTTAAAGTCCACGTCCCATCCCGGCATGCAGCTTATCCGTCCGCTCTATTACGTCCACGAAAAGGACATAATCACCTGGTCGCAAAGGCATAAGCTGGAATTTCTCGACTGCGCCTGCAAGTTTTCCGCCCGCGTCAAGGACGACGATTCGCTCTCCAAGAGGCGGGAGATGAAGGCGCTCATCGAAAAGCTGCGCGAGGGCTATCCCAACGTGGACATCAACATTTTCCGCAGCATGTATAACGTGCATTGCGACACGCTCATCAGTCACGACTTCATGGGACGAGAGCATTATTTCACCGAACGTTACGGCGAAAAGCCGCCCGAGGATTAAAAGTTCGCGTTATTGCGCGCATTTCGGGCGTTAATCGCCCGCTTTTTTTATTTTCCGACAGCGTATGTGCCCTATAATGACGGCATGGGTAACAGGATAGTCATAACTTCCGGCAAGGGCGGCGTGGGCAAAACGTCGCTCACGGCGGGGCTGGGATACGCTCTGGCACGGCGCGGCGTCAACACGCTGCTCATCGACGCGGACGTTGGCTTGAACAATCTCGACGTGGCGCTGGGGATGGAGAACCGCGCCGCCTACGATATGGCGGACGTGATGGCGGGAGGGTGCAGAGTCTCGCAGGCGATCTTGCAGGCGGAGGGTTATCCGCTCTTTTTCATGCCGTCCGCACATGCCGCGACGAGCGAGCAGATCAGGGCGTCCGACTTCCGCGCGCTCATGAACAGGCTCGCGGGGAGCTTCGATTATATCCTCATCGATTGCCCCGCGGGGATAGAGGGCGGCTTTCATCGCGCGGTGAGCGCCTGCGAATATGCCGTCGTGGTGACGACGCCGCATATCTCCGCCGTGCGCGACGCGGATAAGGTCCTGACGCTGCTCTCGGGTTATTCGCTCGCGGGGATAAGCATCGTGGTCAATAGGGTGCGCGGCGATCTGCTCGCGCAGGGGGAGATACTCTCTCCCGCGGACATCTCGCGTTTGCTTCGCTATCCCGTTCTCGGCGTCGTCCCCGAAGACGACGAGATAGCGCTCTGCTCCCAGCTGGGCAGGGCGGGCGCGGCGCAGGGCGGCGGCAGCGAGGCGATCGCCATGATAGCGGGCAATATCCTCACGGGCGAAAGGCGCATTTTCGATCCCGCCTCGCGCTATCGCGGCATTTTCGGAGCGATCCGCAGCCGCCTGAAAAGAAGGGCATGAAGGCGGGCGAACGCGCGGCGGGCAGGCTCAGGCGCATTTTGCTCGCGGACAAGACCGCCATGCCCGAAGGCTTTGCGTTGGCGCTCAAAAGCGACATCGAGCGCACCTTGTCGCAATATATGCGTTTGAGCGGCGGCGCTGTCGTGACGATCGACACGGACGAGCGGGGCGGCTATTTTGTCGAGATAAGCGCCCGCGCCGAGGGGATAGAGGGCTGCCGCGTGATGGCGTTTTCGCAAAAGGGTGAAAGATGAATATCGCGCCTTTCGCCTTCATATGCTTTAACAGAAAAAGCAGGAGGTGAAAAAATGAAATATGACGAATTTGCGGGCGACGCGGTGAGTTATCCCGGCGACAATATCAAAGTCAAGTTCAGGAAGAAACGCAAAATAGACCTTTTGAACGTCTTTATCGTGCAAGCCGCGATCTGCGCGGCGGTGAGCTGCGCCGTGCTGATAACGCGCTTTGTGAGCGGAATGGCATAAGTTGAAAATACGCATTCATCCCGCCTTCATCGCGGCGGCGCTGCTCATGATCTTCACGGGCAACGCCGTCTTGTTCTGCGCCTACGTCGTGGCGGTCATCGCGCACGAGATCGCGCATTCGCGCATGGCGGCGCTGCGCGGCTACCGCACGGGCGGGATCACGCTCATGCCTTACGGCGGCGTCATCAACGGCGGGGAGAGATATTCGCGCACGGACAATATCCTCATCGCGCTCGCAGGTCCGCTCTTCAACGCGCTCGTCGCGCTTTTGATCGTGGCGCTTTGGTGGCTTTACCCCTCGCTTTACGCGCATACATTGGATTTTTGCACGGCGAACGTCGCGCTCTGCGTCGTGAATCTTCTTCCCCTTTATCCGCTCGACGGCTCGCGCATAGTTTATTCTTTGGCGAAAAACAAGCTGCGTGCCCTGAAGATCTTGCGCATTGCGGGCGTTCTCGGCGGCGCGGCGCTGCTTGCTTATAACGTCGCGTCTGTTTTTTATACCTATAATTTTACCGCGGGCGCCATGGGCGCGTTCCTCATCTACGGCGCCATCTTCGGCACGGGCGAGGAGAGCTATCTCCATGTCACCGAGCGCTCGCCGCTCATCAAGGATTATAAGGAGGGCGTGGAAAAGCGCGTCGTCTGCGTGGACGGCGGCGCGCCGCTGCTCAAATTGCTCACGCTCGTCAGGCGGGACGCGGACACGCTCTTCATTCTCGTGGACGAAGAGGGGAGGCAGAGGGCGAGTCTCGACGAAGAAAAGCTCAAACTGCTTTGCAGCGAGGACGCTCTCACCGCCCCCGCGCTGAAAGCTTTGGGGCAAAAGGGCGAAAAGTCGAAGTTAGGGCGGCTTTAAGCGCGGTTTTGCGCGGCGCGGCGAAGGGGAATAAAATGCTTGAAATTTATCACCCGATATGATATAATCAAGTACATATGAAGCAGATCCTCATCGACGTTCATTTCAGCAGCACCAACGTGGCGGTCGCGGAAGACGGCGCGCTGGTCGAATTTTGGGTCGAAAGGCGCACCAACGCCAATCTCGTCGGCAATATTTACAAGGGCAAGATCAAGAATATTTTGCCGGGTATGCAGGCGGCTTTTGTGGATATAGGGCTGGATCGCAACGGATTTTTGTTCGAAGGCGACGTCATTGTGGACGGCGAGAAGTTCGGCGGCGGAGCCGCGCTGCGTTATCGCCCCGGTGACGACATCCTCTGCCAGGTCATCAAGGACGAATTCGGCAACAAGGGCGCCCGCCTCACCACCAACATCACCTTGGCGGGAAGGGTGCTCGTCTTGATGCCGCAGATAGATTATGTGGGCGTTTCGCGTAAAATAACCGACGAAGGACGCCGCCGCGAGTTGACGGAATTTGTCGAAAAAGTGCGCCCCGCGGGCTGCGGCGTTATTTTACGCACGCAGTCGGAAAGTTGCAGCGAAGAAGAGATAGGCGAGGAGATGGAATATCTCTACTCGAAATGGCAGGACGTCAAGAAAAAGAACATCGTCTCGCATGCTCCCGCGCTTTTGCTGCGCGAGTCGGGCGTGGCGGTCAGGGCGGTGCGCGACATGCTGCGCGACGACGTGGACAAGGTCGTCATCAACGACAAGGCGCTTTTCGACGAGATCTGCGCGATCAGCAAGTTTATTCTGAAAAGCCGTCCCGAGCTTTTCCTTTACGATCCTTCCCAGCGTTCGCTTTTGCGCAAATACGGCTTGACCGAGCAGATCAAGGCGCTCACCAAGCGCAGAGTGCCGCTCAAAAACGGCGCCTATCTCGTCATCGACCGCACCGAGGCGCTCACCGTCATCGACGTCAACACGGGAAAATATGTGGGCGAGCATAATCTCGAAGAGACCGTCTTCGAGACCAACCGCATCGCCGCGGAGGAGATCGCCAAGCAGCTGCGCGCCCGCAATATCGGCGGCATAATCGTCATCGACTTCATCGACATGGGTTCGCCCGAGCACATGGAAAAAGTCCTTGAGATCTTGAATAAGCATTTGGAAAAAGACAGGAGCAAGACGGTCGTTTTGGGCGTCACGCACTTGGGACTTGTGGAAATGACTCGCAAGAAAACGCGCAGCATGCTCGAATCGGTCATGTTGCAGGAATGCCCTTACTGCAAGGGCGAGGGGCACGTTTTCAGCAGCGAGCATGTGATCATGGAGCTGAGAGAAAAGCTCTATGACGTCATCGGCGCGGGCGGGGTGCGCGCGGTCAAGGTGACGCTTGCCGAGAGCGTTTGCAACTGCATGATCTCCCGTCACTATCTCGCGCGGGAATGTTCGAGCGTTTGGAAAGACGTGCTCATTTACGCCATTCCCGACGAAAATATGCATATCGAAAAATTCAAAATAGAGACGGACAACAGTCAGGTGCTCTCGCTGCCCGATTCGGCGAAGCTCATTTGCTGAAATATGCGCCGCGGCGCCGCGAGATAGGGGCGCCGTATTTTTTTTGCAAAATCGTTGACTTTTTTGTCGCGCGTGTGCTATCTTATATAACGAGCCGCATGGAAAAGGCTTTTCAAGCACGTTGTGCGCCTTGACAGCGAGACCGGGAAGAGGAGGTAATTTCAATGTATGCGATCATAGCTACGGGCGGAAAGCAGTACAAGGCGGAAGCAGGTCAGACCATCAAAGTGGAAAAGATCAAGGCAAACGTCGGCGACGTTGTCGACCTTGAAGCGCTGATGATAGTCGACGGCGACAAGATAGTCGTCGGTGAAGCCGCCAAGTCCGCTGCCGTTAAAGCCGAAGTGGTTGCGCAGGAAAAGGACAAGAAGATAGTCATCTTCAAGTATAAGTCCAAGAAGAACGTGCGCAAGCGTCAAGGTCACAGGCAGCCCTATACCGCGTTGAAAATAAAGGAAATCGCCGCTCAATGACGCAAGTCGTTGTCAAGAGGGCGAAAGGACACATCGTATCCGTGGAATGCCGAGGGCACAGCGGATACGCCCCCGAAGGAGAAGACATAGTCTGCGCGGCGCTTTCGTCGGTGGTGCAGACGGCGATCTTAGGGGTGTTCCGTGTGGCGGGCGTCAACGCCGAATACCGCACGGACGAGGAGAAGGGAGAGTTGTTTCTTTCCTTGGGCAAGATGACGGAAAGGGAACGCCGCGACTGCGACGTGATCCTGGAAACAATGCTCTTGGGGATAGAGGACTTATATGAAGGCTTCTCCGCATTCATCAAATTGGAGGTAAAAGACGATGTTTATTAAGATTCAGCTCTTTGCTCATAAAAAGGGCGGCGGTTCTACCCGTAACGGTCGTGACTCCGAGGCAAAGCGCCTGGGCGTCAAGAGAGCGGACGGTCAATTCGTTCCCGCCGGAAATATACTCGTAAGGCAGCGCGGCACCAAGATCCATCCCGGAACCAACGTCGGCAAGGGAAGCGACGACACGCTCTATGCGAAAGTGAGCGGCGTGGTCAGGTTCGAGCGCCTTGGCAAAGACAAGAAGAAAGTCAGCGTTTACGAGCAGGCTCAATAAGTTAAAAGCAGGCGCAAGCTTGTGAATATTGGGAAAAGTCCGTCGAAATTGAAGTGAACTACAAAGTTAGGACAAAAATTTAATCAAATTGTTTTGGAGTGAGTTCGGTATTGAACCGGACTCATTCCTTTTAGCTTGCGGGAAATCCGCTTGTTGTTCCAGTAGAAGATGTATTTGTGTAGTTTTTGTATGAAATCATCTGCACTTTCAAACTTCTCTCCATAGTACATCTCCACCTTTAATCTTCCAAAGAAACATTCCATTGCGCCATTGTCCATGCGATTGCCTTTGCGGGACATACTTTGCGTGATATTGTGTTCTTTTAAGTATCTTTGAAATATTGCATGTTGGTATTGCCACCCTTGGTCGGAGTGTAGGACCGGTTTCGCGCCTTGCGGCAATCGTTCGCTTAATTCCTCAAGCATTTCTCTTGTCTGCGCAAGATCGGGATGTAAAGATATCGAATACGCCACGATTTCGTTATTGTATAAACCCATTATCGGCGAAAGATATATCTTCTTATCCTTAACCTTAAATTGCGTGACATCTGTGGCAAGTTTTTCAAACGGCTCGGCTGCGTTAAAATCTCGTTGCAAAAGATTATCTGCCACCTTGCCCACTTCGCCCTTATACGAATGATATTGCTCGTTCTTCCGCATTTTTCCGCGTATTTTCATGCTTTTCATAAGCTTTAACACCGTTTTATGGTTTATTTTTATGCCTTTTGTATACAATATGTATGTGATACGGCGGTATCCGTATCGTCCGTCATTTTCCGAAAACACTTCCTTTATCACTTGCTTCGTTTCGCTATACTTGTCCGTTTTTCTCGCGTTCAGATGATAATAAAAGGTACTGCGGGCAAGCGAGGATATTTTGAGCAACGTATCCAATTTGTATGTCTGCCTTAGTTCCATTATTACACGGGCTTTTTCCCGTTCCGTTGCTCTCTCTCCCGAACTAAGGCATCCAATTTTTTTATGTATGCAGCTCCGCCTCTAAATACTCATTGAGTTCTCTCAGTCTTTGATTTTCGGCTATTAGATCTTTTTCTACTGCTTTATCCAATAACTTCTTCTTCGGTCTGCCTGTACTTTTCTTTACGCGCCGTTCTACCATGAGCCCTGCTGCTCCTTCTTCTATATATATTCGTTCCCATCGTTTCAGAAAAGAATAATGCTTTACTGTGAGATGCGGAAAGTATTTCCGCATAATTTCTCCGTAACCCAAATGGTTTTCTCGCATATCCATTATAACAGATATCTTGAATTCTGCGTTGTACTTTTTGAAATGTTGTCCTTTTTTTTGCCATAAAATATGCACCTTCAAAAGTTTGTCCAACTTTTGGGGTGCATATCATTTTTGGCTTCGATTGCTTGTGTCCTTTATTTCTAAAGCATCGTACCTATCTTTTTAACAGGGTGATACAAATTCATTTTCTATTTTATTACAAAAATATTTAATAAAATTAACTGGAGATATGTATTTTGTACTTGTATTTCTTTTATAATAGATAAAAAATATCTTTTCGTTTTCCTGATTATCCCGTGTGTGTTCGTCAGCAGAATACGTTTTAATAATCTCCCCTACAGGTTTTGCATAACCAAAATTTTTATATTTTATCAACACATCATTACTTGTCAACTTATCTATATTACTAGAAAACGGCGCAACAAATGTTATAACAAAATTATATTCAATGTTATTTGCCTGGGCGAATTCTTTAAACACATTAAACTGTTTTAGGACAGCATCTCTGTATTTTTGGGCTGTTGCGCTTTCTTTGTTCCCAATATTCTTAATTTTTTTGTCACACTCTTCTATTATAATTTCTTCTGCCCGCTGATTGATAACTATATTATCTTCGTCGGATGAAGTTCCATTATAGGCAAGATTATTGATGAGTTCTTTAATCCAATATAAAAAATTAGTACGCTCATTTTCTCCGATTTCACGCAACATCAATCTAAACTCCGACTCTGTTTTCCATATTGCTTTTTTTCGGTTTGAACGAGAGAAATATTCTTCTATAAACTCATAGTAATAGTCATTTGAAGGGATTTGTTTTGCTAAATGAATAATATCTGCATCGCAAAGCAATCTTATTGTGCGTCCATCTATTTTAACTCCTTCGTCTCCAAGTGTGTCCTCGCAAAACAAAAAATTGTTTTCTGACGATAAAAACTTTTCTACTCCCTTGATACATTTTTGTACCAAAAAAGAGTCGTAAAGCACTACAGCGTTTGACTGAATCCACTTCTTTTCCGAATCATGTGCGACCACAACATTCTCAATGACGCTAGCGGCATTCTTGTAATAGCCTAAAGTGTATTGTTTGTTAATCCCCACATTATTCATATTAACGAGACACACATTCGCTAATAGTCTCTCAGTATCTATCTTTACGCTTTCAAACCCGGTCATTGTGCGATCCCTTGCAAGATAATCGAGTCTATCGACATCGATCACACTTGAATTTAGCAGCTGTATTAAAGAATTATCAATAGCTTGTTCAAAACATTTTTCATCATTTCTATTTTCATATCTGAGGCCTATTATCATTCGGGCAAACAAATCTCTATAAGATTCATTTATAAATTTATCAAATTTTTTTATACCAACTATTGCACTCATGATTTCATGAGGTTTTGCTAGTTTATCTTCTACAAGCTGGCTATTATTAAAATCTTTCTCAAAAATATCATTTTTAACACAAGAAATCAAATCCACATAAATAGATGGTATCGGGAGGGGTGAATAATTTGTCCGCTTTTGCAAATAAAAATTTTCGCCCGTGTGAGAAAACGGTGCATGCCCTATATCGTGCAATAAGCATGCTTTCAAAAATATGTCCTTTTTATTTTTCCAATCAATGTCCTTACTTTCTATCGAAAAATCAGCCTTAACATTTTCTTCAAAATGCTCAAAGGCATATTTACCTAAAGCATATACCCCAATAGAATGAGTGAACCTGTCATGGAGTGATGACGGATATAAACTTATGTAGCTAGTTTGCCTAATATTTCTTAATCTTTGAAAAGCAGACGAATTTATTATATCTATAAACTCTTCTTCAAAGTCTACATATCCATGAACTACATCTTTTATTAGTTTCGCCATCTTTTGTTCCTTGTAATTAAGTTCTTTACTACAAACCTATGCAACTTCTATTTTTGTAACATCACAATCAATAATAGCCTTTAGTATTTCATACGTTAAAGGACCCCTAAATCTATCCCTTAACCTTTCTGTAGAAACGCCCTCGTTTACAGTCAATGTATCTTCTTGCAAAGTAAACATGTCAGAATAATCCAGAACCAAGTTTCCTATTCTTTCTCTATCAAAAAGAACAACTGATTTTTCGTTGAAGTTTTTCTCTAAATATTCTACTACTTCTATCCCAAACTTATTTAATGTTTTTAATGTAATGCTCCTTCCTTTGTTTGCTTCCAGCAAATCAATAAGGGCATTTGCGGCTAAAATTTCTACTCCTATAAAATTGCACATACTCTCCTCTCTTGTCTTCACATATATTATTGCTAATATAGCGAAGAATATTTTATAATAATTGAACATAATTAGTATACATTGTAGCATATGCAGGTTGTCAAGAAATTTCTACAATTTTATATAAAACAATTTGTCGTTCACATCTTTTTACAAGTAGGTTAAGTTTCACGTTTATAGCTTATCGTATGTTTTTTTGGTTTTATTTTTATGGTCTCACAAATCTGATAAGTTTTGCATTTACCGTTTTATAATGTTGCCCGTTTCATAATCAATCGCTTGTTCAATCCAGAGTTTTACGTATTCAAAAATATTTATATTGCCCTCTTTTGCCCGTATTTTCATTTGATAAAAATTCTACCTTTATTCCTTTGGTATTGACAATGGCTTCTTCTTCGGGAGCTTTGATAGAGATACCGGTTTTGTCCGAGTGAAATGCATGACTTTATTGAAAATAAAGTCATGGTCGAAAATTTTTCTTTGCCTATGTCCGAGGGGCGGCTTGGGCGAGAGAGAAAGTAAATTCGCGCGTAAGTTTTGGCAAACAAGCGCGCTTTTATGCTATAATATTACAAAATAAGAAAAAGACGGTGAATTTGCGCCATGAAAGAAGAGTATATAATAGTAGACGATCTGAGCAGCTTTGACATTCGTCAAATTTTGGATTGCGGACAGATATTCCGCTATGCCAAAACGGGCGAGGGAGAATATGTCGTATTTAGCGGCTCAAAGCGGCTGAGCGTAAAGCAGGACGGGGAAAAGGCGGTCATATGCGGAGATAGGGAGTTCGCGCGGCGCTTTTTCGATCTGGAGAGAGATTACGGCGCGATAAAAGAGCGGCTGAGCGGGCTGCCTCTCATGAAAGAGAGCATCGCTTACGGCTCGGGCATACGCATACTGAACAACGATCCCTTCGAGATGATAATTTCCTTTATCATCTCGGCGAACAATCACATACCGCGGATCAAGGGGATAATCGAGAGACTTTGCAACGATCTCGGCGAGGACATGGGCGGCTATCACGCCTTTCCCGCGGCGCAGGCGTTGGCGCAAAAGGACGAAAATTATTATTTCGCGCAGGGAGCGGGCTATCGCGCGCCCTATCTCGCCTCGACGGCGCGGGCGATCGCGGAGGGTAAATTCGATATAGATTCCGTTCGGGAAATGCCGACGCCGCAGGCGCAAAAGTATTTAACTTCGCTTGCGGGAGTGGGGCCCAAGGTCGCGGATTGCATTTTACTCTTCGGTTATCACCGCACGGACGTCTTCCCCGTCGACACTTGGATCAAAAAGGTTTACCGCGATCTTATCGGCGAGGGGGCGACGAGTGCGCAAATGCGCAAGAGGTTGATCGATACCTATAAGGACTTGGCAGGTTACGCGCAGCAATATCTCTTTTTCGCCAAGAGGGATAACGGCTGAAAAGTGCATTAAAAATACATAGAAAAAGGGCGGAGAATTTTCGCTCGAAAAAACGGAAAGGAAGAATTTTTGCGGCATAAAAATGACGTATATGCCGAAAGTGCAAAAAACAATCATAGGAGAGAGCTTATGAATTTTGCCGTTCTTGCCGATCTGAACGCCACGCGCGCCAACTGCGAGGCTTTCCGCCTTGCGCTCAAAAAGCTTGACGGGAGCGTGTCTTATTGCAAATTCTATTCGTATAATCCCAAGCGAGATCATGATTACGGCGGCTATATCCGCTCGAGCGGCGCGGACGTCGCCGTCCCGCTTTATAACAGGAAAAAGGCGCGTATCGACATGCGTCAGGTGATAGACGCCGTGTCTGTTTGTTGCACTAACAGCGCTATAGACGCTTTTTTCATCATCTGTGCGCCGCTTGATTGCACGCCGCTCTTGGCGTTTTTGAAGGGAGCGGGGAAATATGTGGTGCTCGGCGGCGACGGCGAGCCTTCTTATACGAGCGGCTTTGACGATTTTCTGCGCCTCGAGCGCTCCGCCGAGGCTGAGGCGGGAGCAAAGAGCGCAAAGCCCGAAAAGCCCGCGTCCCTTTCCGTAAAACGGGAGAGCGCGCCGCTCAAGGAAAGCGGCGACGAATTTTTGCCGCATACGGGCATCAGCGGCGGAGGCGAGGCGATGAAAGAGGTGAAAGCGCGTTTGAGCGAACTCATGCGCGAAAAGTCCGCCGCAGCTCCCGCGCCCGAGGAAGAGGAACTTCCCCCCGAAGAGGAGTTGCAGCGGCTGTTCAAGAAATATTTTTAGATATTGTCTTATCTTTGAGTTTATGTTATAATTTCTCTCGTGGAGCGTATTTGCGCTCTTTGAGGAGGGAAAATGACCGTGATAAGTCAAAAAGTTTTCATCGCCTGCGCGCGAGCCGACCTTGCCGAGGGCGTAGCCGCGGAGAAAGCGGAGCGCCTCGCCTTAGCCGAAGCGGATCCGGAGGAGTTCAAATTCGCCTTTTTTCTCTCCGCGCGCGACGAAGAGAAGAGTTTTTTTCAGCAAAGATCCTTTTATGAGCTTTGGACTGCGGATAAGATAATATTCGTGCTCGGGAAGAACGCCCTGTCGGACGAGGATATGTACCCCTTTGCGGCGCTCACGGCGCTCAGGGCGTGCTCGTATCGTGTAACGGTGAAAGCCGCGGGCGAAAACAAGTCGCGCGAGACGATTACCGAGCTTTTCTTGTCGTCCAAGACCAAAAGCGCCATTTTGCAATTTTTGCCTTATGCGCGCCTTCACTTTGGCGGGAACGCTTTGGACAAATATCTCACCGCCGAGCAGATGCTGGAAGAAGTTTGCTCTTTTCTTTGCAAAAATGAGGAGGGCGAGCAGGACGACGAGGAAGAAGCTCCACCCGAAGAAGGCTTTGACGAAGAGTGGCTGAGGAGCATGCAGGAGGACGCCCCGCCTGCTTTTTGCGAGGACGAAGAAGACCAAGAGTATCAAGGCGACGAAAAAGACGAAGAAAGCGAAGAGGACGAAGAGTACGAAGAGGGAGAGGAAGACGAAGAAGAGATACCCGATGACGACGTTGATTTGAGCGAGCCGCAGGAGAGCGGAGAAAGGATCGAGATTTTCAGAAGGAGATTTTTGTCCAAAATGCTGCGTATCAAAATGGAGACGGACAATAAGTTCAAGCTCGAGGGCGACAAGCTCTGCTCATATTGCGGCAAGGAAAAACAAGTGACGATAGGCGGGATAAGGCAGATCGCCGCGGGTGCGTTTTTGAACTTGCTCGAACTTGAAGAGATAAGTATGGACGACACCGTCGAGCTTATCGAAACGGGGGCGATATTCGGCTGTCCGAAACTTGCAAAGATAACCTATAATGGCACGAAGGAGCAATGGCAGCGGGTGGAAAAGCGGGAGCTTTGGCACGATCGCGAGAAGCTCGAGATATGCTGCTTAGACGGAAAATTGAGAGGATAAAAACTTAACGGCAGAAAAAAGCCGCCCTCAAGGAGTTGAGGGGCGGCTGTCTTTTTTGCCTTAGTCGATGGTGGCGCGTATCCTGCGCACTCCCGCCGAAGAAGAGCCTTCTTTGAGGAGAGTGAAGTGATGAAGCTGTCCCGTGTGCTCCGCGTGCGGACCGCCGCAGATCTCCTTGGAGAAGTCGCCTATCGTATAGACCTTGACCACGTCGCCGTATTTGGAGCCGAAGACGCCCGTCGCGCCCTGCTCGCGCGCCTTTTCGATGGGCATTTCCTCGCAGGTGACGGGAAGGTCGCGCTTTATCTGTTCGTTGACCAGATCTTCCACGGCTTTTTTCTCCTCGTCCGTTAAAGGGCGGTCGAAGTTGAAGTCGAAGCGCAGGCGCTCGGAAGTGATGTTGCTGCCCTTTTGGCTGATGTCGTCCCTGCCCAAAACTTTTTTGAGCGCGGCGAGCAGCAGGTGAGTGGCGGTGTGCAGATAGACGGTGCGTTCGCCCGTGTCCGCAAGTCCGCCCTTGAACTTTTGCTCCGCGCCCGCGTGCGATTTCGCCTGATGGTCTTCAAAAGCCTTTTTGTAGCCTTCCATGTCCACCTTGAAGCCGCGTTCGGCGGCGAGCTCTTTCGTCATCTCGATGGGGAAGCCGTAAGTGTCGTAAAGGCGGAAGGCGGTCTTGCCGTTCAAGGTGTCGCCCTGAACATATTTGAGGACCTTTTCCATCTCCTTGATCCCGTTTTCCAACGTTTTGGAGAATTTTTCCTCTTCCTTGGCGATCTCGGAGATTATCTTTTCGCGGTTAAGCTCCAGCTCGCCGTAAACGCTTTTGTATTTTTCGATATACATGGCAGCTATCTGCGTGAGCAGGGCGCTGTCGATGTCGATCGTGCGGGCAAAGCGGATCGCCCTGCGCAGCAGACGGCGCAAAACGTAGCCCTGATCCACGTTCGAAGGGACGATGCCCTTTTCGTCGCCGATGAGGAAGGTGGCGGTGCGCATATGGTCGGCGATGATGCGCATGGCGCGCGTCACGCCCTCGTCTTTTCCGTACTTCTTGCCGCTCAACTCTTCGAGCTTTTCGATGACGTCGGAGAAAAGGTCGGTCTCATAGACGGACTTATAGCCGTTGAGCATGCACAGGGTGCGTTCAAGTCCCATGCCCGTGTCCACGTTCTTTTGGCTCAGGGGAGTATAGCTGCCGTCGGGATGGCGGTAAAATTCCATGAAGACGTTGTTCCAGATCTCCACCCACTTGCCGCCGTCTTCTGCGGGGGAAGGGTTGCCCTCGACCTTTTTGCCCGTGTCCACGAAGATCTCCGTGTCGCCGCCGCAAGGTCCCGTGGTGGAGGCTATCCACCAATTATGCTTTTTGGGCAGATAAAAGATCCTGTCCTCGGGAATGCCGTGGCTCTTCCATTCGCTTGCCGCAACTTCGTCGCGCGGGCAGTCTTCGTCGCCCGCAAAAACGGTCACGGCGAGTTTTTCGCGCGGGATACCGAGCACTTCCGTCAAAAATTCATAGCTGAACGCGATGGATTCTTTCTTGAAATAGTCGCCCAAAGACCAATTACCCAGCATCTCGAAAAAGGTGCAATGCGTGGGATCGCCCACCTCGTCGATGTCGCCCGTGCGCACGCACTTCTGAACGTCGGTCAGGCGCTTGCCCGCGGGGTGCTTTTGTCCCAAGAGATAGGGGACGAGGGGGTGCATTCCCGCCGTGGTGAAGAGCACGGAAGGGTCGTTTTCGGGAATGAGCGACGCCGAGGGGATCACGGCGTGTCCCTTCGAAGCGAAAAATTGCAAATACTTTTCTCTCAATTCGTAAGATTTCATAGTGATAATATTATATATCGCGTCTTTGCTTTTGGCAAATGCTTTAAGCCGTCAAAAAGGTATTTTTTTCATAAAAAGCGCCCGCCTGCACACAACAAAGCTATGCTCGATCACGAAAAAACGGCAAATGCCATCGAGGGCGAATTTTCCGAGCACAGCGACATGCTGCGCATGGACTTCACCGTGGGCGGCAGGGCTGCGGCGCTCTTTTATATCGACGGCTTCGTGGACAAGATAGCCTTCGAAAGCTGCATTCTGCGCCCGCTCAAACGGCTGAAAAAATTGGACATCCCCTGCGCGGACGTTCTGAATCAGGTCACCGCGCTCACCACGCCCATGAAAAGCGCCCCCTCGCCCGAGGACGCCGCCGCGGCGGTCGCGGAAGGGGACATGGCGCTCGTCATCGACGGCGCGGAGAGCATTTTCATCTTTTCCGAAAGGGCTTATCAGACAAGGGGGATACAGGAGCCGCCCGTGACCAACGTGCTGCGCGGACCGCGCGAGGGCTTTGTCGAGGACGTCAAGGTCAACATGACCATGCTCAGGCGCAAGCTCAAAACGCCCAAGCTCACCTTCGAAAAGCTCTTTGCGGGCAGATATACCGACACGCCCGTCATACTTTGCTATATCGAGGGCGTGGCGGCTGAAGACGTCGTCGCCGAAGTGAAAAAGCGCATAAGCGCGATAAATATCGACGGGATAGTCGAATCCTCGTATGTGGCGCGCTATTTGGAGACCAACTATCATTCGCTCTTTCCGCAGGTGGGCTCGAGCGAAAAGCCCGACATCATCGCCGCCAAGATGCTCGAAGGCAGGGTGGCGGTGATCGTGGACGGCTCGCCCATGGTGCTCACCGTTCCCTTTATCCTCTTTGAGCATTTTCAGGCGAGCGAAGATTATTACGTCAAGTCTTTCCGCGCTTCCTTCATCAGGATCGTGCGCCTTGCCGCGCTCGTTTTCGCCATCGCCCTTCCCGGCGCCTATGTGGCTTTGCAGGAATATCAATATCAGATGTTCCCGCTCAAATTTCTCATCTCCATCATGAACTCGGTTTACGGGATACCCTTTACGCCGACTTTGGAGATGCTTTGCGTGCTCATCATCTTTGAGATACTCAACGAAGCGAGCGTGAGAATGCCGCGCTATGTGGGCATGGCGCTCTCGGTGGTGGGGGCGATCGTCTTGGGCGAAACGGCGGTAAACGCGGGGCTTTTTTCCACCACTGCCATACTCGTTATCGCCATTTCCACGATCGGGCTTTACTGCGTTCCCGACGCCACGGAAGTGAGCAGCATACTGCGCGTTCTGCTCGTGGCGATCGCGGGCGTTGCGGGGCTGATGGGCATTATCCTCGCCTGCCTTGCCCTTATTGCCTATCTCGCCGATCTGCGCAGCTTCGGGACCTCTTATTTGGCGCCCTTTGCCCCGCTCATCGAGCACGATTGGCAGGACGGGCTGATCAAAGAGAGCGTGCGCGACATGAGCGAACGCCCCTATTCCGTGCCCACGCAAAACAGGGTGCGCAGGAGGTAACATGGCAAAGACAACCAACGTCGTTTATCCCAATCAAATCGCGCTTTTGGCGTTCATCGCCTCCTTCACGTTCAAGGTGGTGATGCTGCCGCAGTATCTCGCGGGCACGGCGGGCAGGAGCTGCACGCTCTCCATGGCTTATCTCATGGCGATAGAAGTCATGGAATTTAGCATAATTTACGGCGTCATCAAGCGCACGTCGCTTTTGCAGGCGCGCATCCCCGCCGCCCTCAAAGCGCTTTTTATCTTGCTCATCGTCGGCTCGAGCTATTTCAAGACGGTCATTCTCTCCGCCGAGGCGATCTCTTATATCTCGACCACGCTTTTTGACAACGGGCTTTGGCGGCTCATCGTCCTTGCCTACATGCCCTGCCTTGTCTATATCTCGTATAAGGGCGGGAACGTTCTGGCGCGCACGTCGCAGATAGTTTTTTGGTTCATCGCCGCCTCGCTCGTCTTCAACGTGCTCTTTGCCCGCTTCAACGGCGACATAGGCAACCTTCTCCCACTCGGCGCGCCGGGCAGGGTCATGAAAGCCTGCGAGCGGCATATGGTCTGGTTCGGCGACTTCACGCCCTTTTTGTTCCTCACCATCGCCCGCCCCGTAAAGCCGCAGCGGGTGAAACTTCCCGCGATGATCGCCGTCTGCTTTGTCTCCGCCGTGGCGTTCATGGTCATCTTCATCACCGCTTACGGCGGCGGCAGCGTGATGGTGAGCAACGCCTTCAACAAGATAGCCGTCTTTAACCGCATCTCCCTGCTTTTGGGAACGGTGGATTTCCCCACCGTCTGCTCCTGGCTGATGATGTCGGTCATCAAGCTCGCGCTCATCGTCTACGGCGTCGTGGAAGGGCTGACCCACTTTTTCAAAAAGAGGCTTTTGGTCGCGCTTTTGACAGGGGTCTTGCTCACTCTCACCCTATTTTTCGCCGTGCCCAACATGGATTTAGCTTATGCCGCCGCGACCTCTTGCGCGCGTTACGTCATCGGCGCGATCGAATATCTGCTCCCGCCCGCGGTCTATGTCGCCGTGCGCGTTTGCGACAAGCGCTCGCGCCCCTTTGACAGCGCCGCCGAGGAAGGGAAAAAGCTGAAAGAGGAGGGACAATGCAAAGAAGGAAAGGCATGAGGCTGCGCGGCGGCTTCAAGTGGGCGGCGGTGCTCATCATCGCCGTGGTCTTGGTGGGCTTCGACCTTTTGTCGGACAACGCGAGCATCGTCAACAGGGGCATGGTCGCGGGGCTTGCCGTGGACGGGAGCGGCGAACTCATCGAACTCGCCGCACAGGTGATCCTGCCCGGCAGCGGCGGCTCGTCCGCGGGCGGAAACGACTTCATGATCTTCACCTCTTCGGGAAAGACCATGCAGGACGCGATCGAAAAGCTCTCCGTGACCATGGGCGTGAAAGCCTCGCTCGCGCATTGCACGCTCGTTATTTTGGGCGAAGACCTGCTGCGCACGCGCAGCGAGGCGGTGATGAAGCATTTTATCCGTTCGCCATATTTCGCGGACAATACGCTCCTTGTCGCCGCCTCGGGCAGGGCGAGCGACGTTTTGGCGGCGAAAGTGCCGATAAACGAAGTCGCGTCCTATCACTTGCAGCGCATGATGCAGGGCGTGCAAAGAGAGGCGGGCGTGAACGCGAGCACTGTCAAGGACTATTTCGCCGAATATTATTATATCGGCGGCGCGAGCTGTATGCCGCTTGCGGTCGTGAGCGACTGCGAATATTCTCCCGTGGGTCCCGGCAGCGAGGGCGGTGAGGGCGCGCAGCTGCTCGACCTTTCCCGCACTCTCGTCACCACGCGCGAAGGTTATGCGCTCGCTCTCGATCGGGACGCATCGCGCGGGCTGAGCTTTGTGCGCGGGCGATTGAACGACGGCACGATCGTCTTCACGGGCGACAACGCCCGCGAACGCGACGTGGTGATCCTCGAAAGTAAGTGTAAGCTGAGCGTCGAGGGGGACAATAAAGCCGTCGCTCGCGTCAAGCTCAAAGTCAAGCGCAACGAGCTGCCCACCGCCCGCGACGGCGAGATCGAAAACACGATCAGCCTGCGCGAACTCAAAAGGATAGAAGAGAGCGTGCGCGGACAGATAATCGCCTGCTTCGAGCAATGCCAAAAGGCGGACATCGACATCTTCCATATCGGCGAACGCCTTTACAGAAAAAAGGGCGAAGCTTGGCGCAAAAACCAAAACAAACTCTATATCCGCGACATCGAGTTCGACGCAGAGATACAAGTGAAGGTCAAATAAGCGGAAGCGGCGGCTTAAAAGGGCGCGGGATATTGCCCGCGCCCCGCCGCTTTGAGAAAGTAAAAGGCTTGCCTTTTCCCCCTCGGCAAAAAGATATTTTCGAAAAAAATCCGATATTTCAAGCTTAACGCCGCGCCGAAAAAATGTGGATAACTCAAAACTTTCGCAAAAATAACGCCCAAGCTAAATAAACATATAGACAACATTTTTTCATACCGAAAATTCCGTTTAGAAATATTTTAATTAAAGATGGGGAAAACTCTTGACATCTCGGGGGGGGGTGATAATATACCCTTGTCGGGTA
>DVNJ01000025.1 GCA_018714485.1 Candidatus Caccalectryoclostridium excrementigallinarum
CGGATCTTGAGATAAAGCACGCGCGGGGGAGTGCCTTTTGCGCACTTTTCCTCAAGCGAGGCGGACAAGGTGTCCGCTCGGATCTTGAGATAAAGCACGCGCGGGGAAGTGCCTTTTGCGCACTTTCCCTCAAGCGAGGCGGACAAGGTGTCGAGCGGCTTAAAGTGCGTGCTTTTTAAACAAAGGAGTGAGATATGGAATATTTGCGCGAGATAACCGCGGACGTCTTTGACGTGGCGGCGCGGCTTAAAGAGATAGACGAGCGCTATCGGCTTTTTTACAATTTGAAGGCGGGGCGGTATGAGGTCTACACCTTGATAGCTCGTCCCGTCTTGCAAGTGGTGCTCGCGCAGTCGCCGCCCGACTGTCGCAGCGTGGAGCATGTGCGCAAGACGCGCGCGGAGCGGGCGGCACAACTTTTCGAGCAATACAAAAAGGAGAACGAGCGCCTGCAAAGGGCAAAGCTGAAAGAATGCGCCGAAAGGGCGCTTTCGGCGGCTGCGGGCGCTCTTTCGGGGAGGAAAAATGACGCTTAAACAGTTGCTTTCGGCGGCGCTCACTTATCTCGATCTCTCGGACGCGGTGCTTGACGAGCAGGACGCGCTCGAAGTGGGACAGGTGAAGCTGCTTTCCAAGTGCGCCGAATTCGCCCTCGACGAAACGGCGGCGGAATATCTGCCCATCGTGCGCAGCGAAAAACTTTCGGCGAGCGGGAAAAAGATAGACAATTCCCTCTTTTCCCTGCAACCGCTCAGGGTGAAAAAGGTGTGCAGGGAGGGAAAAATGCGCAAGTATATTCAGCGTGCCGACTGCGTCGAGGTGGAAGAGGACGGGGAGTACGAGGTGGAATATACCGCGCTGCCTGCCCGGGCGCAAACGCTCGGGAGCGAGGTGATGACCGCGCTGCCCGTACCCGAAAAATCGCTCGCGCTCGGCGTCTGCGCGCACTATGCCGCCGTCACGGGCAGATATGAACAGTCGCGCGTCTTTCGGCAGATGTTTTCCGAGGATATGCGCGCGCTGATGAGAAAGAGCGGCGTTATGTGGCAGTGAGCCGCAAAAAACAAAAAGGAGTTTTTATGTTTTACGAAAAGACAGAGCTTATCCCCGCGCCCTCGCGGCGCAAGATCTTGCTCTCGCGCTTCAAGGGGATAGACACGGGGCGCAGGGACGGCGCGCTTCCCTGCGATTACGCCCGCGAGGCTTCGGGCTTCGGTTTTAAGGACGGCTGCCTGATCTCGGGACCGGGCGCGCGCGTACTCAAAGGCGTCAAGGAAGACCATAGCGTGGTCTCGCTGCCCGACATACCCTATCCCGAATACGCCTGCAAGATAGACGTCTACCGCAACGACCTGCCGGAGGACAACTTCAACAAGATAATCCTCATGTTCTATAACGGCGCGGCGGCGCTCTCGGCGGGCAAGTTCGACGAATGGTACGAGCTGTTTTATTATGTGCTTGCCTCGTTCGAGACGGGCGCGAACGTGCTCGACGACAACGGTAAGCCCGTCTATCTCATGGTATGTCCCGAGGTGGGCTTTATGTGCGTGCATGACGGCGACGGCTTTATCCAGATAACCTCGACAGACGAGGTCGTGACCGCCATCTGCAAGCATGCGGACAGGGTCTTTGCGGTCATGAGCGGCGACGAGAGCAGCGTGCTCTATTCCGACGCCTTCGACATCTATAATTGGGATATCTCCCTCGACGCGGGCGGCTACATAACTTTCGACCGCGACTTGGGCAGGATACGCAGGCTGGTGAGCTTTGCCGACTATCTCTTCGTCTTCTGCGATTACGGGATATATCGCGTCAACGCGCGCGGCGACCAGCTCTCTTTCAGCGTCAAGAGGCTCTTCACGTCCTCTTCGCGCATCTATCCCGAGACCATCGTCGAGGCGGGGGAGAGAGTGATCTTTTGCGCCGCGGACGGGATCTATTCCTTCAACGGTTATGACGTAAACCGCATCTGCACCCGCCTTAACGATTATTTTTCCGTGCAGGCGGACGGCATGTGCGCCGCCTATTGCAAGCATAAATATTATCTTTCCTTCCGCATCTGCGAGGGGGAATGGACGAGCGGGGAGAACAACGCGCTCGCCGTGCTCGACCTGGATGACGGCGAGGTGAGCTTGTCGCGCGGCTTGAACATTTACAGCATGGCAACGCTCGCCACCACCCGCCAGAACACGGTCATGGGAACGGCGGTGAACAACGAGAGCATTCTCGAAATACTCCCCGACTTGGGCTCCTTCATGGGTCAGGAGCTGGAGAAGAGCTGGAAGATAGAGGGCGCGGACATGGGCGAGCCGGGCGCGCTCAAAGTCATCGCCGCCGCCGAGAGTAATTCGCCCACTCCCTTCACCCTCGTCTTCACAAGCGACGAGGGCGTGAGCGTGGAAGTGGACTTCGAGCCGGGCAAGTGCGCGCGGCGGGTGGGCATAAGCGGCAGGCGCTTCGACGTGCAGATAAAGACGAGCGAAGAGGACGTGCTCATTCGCCCCATCGAGCTTACCGTGGACTTTTTCGAGGGGGAGAAATGATGGAATATGCCAAGCTTTGCGCCCTGGCGGCGGACACCGCCGCGGCGCTCGACGAGCTTTCTTATTCTCCCGCTCTCGCCTTTTTCGCCGCGGGCGAAGAGGGGAGCGCGGGCGTTCGCGGCGGCGAGATAGTCGCGGCGTGCGTGGTCATCGAGGCGGGAGAGTCGCCCGCGCTCGTCGTGGACGGAGAGACGACCGCCATTACGGACTGCGCCGTCCTGCGCCTGCGCCTTAGCGCGGGCGTGCATTCTTTCAAGCTCGACGTTAAGCGCGGCATGCTGCTGATCGCGGGAGGAAGAAGGACATGGAAATAGACATTCGCGCCTTGAAGCGCAGGATCGCAAGATACAATTATTATATCGCTCGGAGGAAAATATGTTTTTGAATTTCGACAAATTGAACAACCTTTTCGGCGGCAACAAAAAGGACGAAAACCTCGACGTCTCCGCTTATGAGCAGGAGCAAAAGCAGCTTTTGAGCAAGCTCGAGAGCATGGACGAGGAATATAAGCAGAGCGAAAAAGACGCCTATGAGTACGTTGAAGAGGTGCTGCCCGAAGAGCCGGGATATGAATACCTTCGCTATGAGGGCAAGAGCGGCGACGAGATAGTCGCCGACACGACCAAGATATACCGCGACGCGCTGGGCAGCGAGATACAGTCGCTCGAGGGGGAGCGGGATGAGAAAAAGCGCGCGCTCGAAGAGGAGAAAAACGCGAGCGCGGGCGAGGCGGAGAGGGAAAGGCAAAAGGCGGGCGAGGAAGCGAAAGAGAAAAAGCGCTCCGCCCTCAACGCCTTGCAGGCGCAGGGAATGGGACGTTCGTCCGTCTTCGAGCTTGCCGGGCAGGCTTTCGACGAGGCGCTCGCGGCTCAAAACGAGGAGATCTCTTCCCGCCTGAGCGAGAGCCTCGCCGCCACGGACGGGGAGATAGCCGAGCTTGAAAGGCGCTATCAAAGCGAGATAAACGCGGCGAATATCGACTCCGCGCTCGCGCTCGCCGCCGAGATAGAGAAGTTGCAGGAAGAGCGCAGAAAAGAGATAGAGCGCGTGCAAAAATACAACAACGACACCGCCCGCCGCACTCTCGACTATAAGGACGACAGGCGCAAGGCGATCGTCAAGCAGTATGAGGACATCTATGAGCAGGAGCAGCGCCGCGCCGAGGACGAAGCCGCCATGCGCGACTATACGGGCGCCAAGCGCGAGAGCTATCTCGCCCGCCTCGACGCCGCCCGCGAGTTTTACGCGAGCTATCCTAAAAACGTCGCCGCCAAGCTCATCAAGCTCAACGAGCGCGAGCTGAAAAGATATTTGGGCTACTATCTCGACGAACTGAAAGAGGAGTTCGGCGCGTAAAAAGGCATGATATATCCCGCGGCTTTTGCGGGAAAAGGAGGTCTTATGAAGGAAAAACTCAAAGCAAAGCTGAAAAGTTACGGTTTTTGGGTGTCGATGGCGAGCGCCGTGATGGCGCTGCTCAACACTCTCGGGCTTGAAGTGGACATTCCCTATCTTTCCCAGGTCACGACCGCGTTTTTGAGCATTCTCGTCATTGCGGGATTCATCGGCAAGCCCGGCGAACCGCCCGCGGCGACGGAGAGCTGCGCGCAGACGGAGCAGGAGGGGGAGAGCTTTGAAGACGAGAAGGAAAAAGAGGACGCGGGAGCGCTTTATATGAGCGCGCTCGAAGAAGACGAGCCGTCCGCGCCAAAGTCCGAACGCGACGCTTAAAAAGACCTCGAAAGGGCGCGGGCAAGAGCAGGCGTTTGCCTTGGGCAAAAAAACGCGACGAAAAAACTTGACCCCCGCCTTTGAAACCGCGGCGGAAGACGCTTGTCTTCCGCTTTTTCCTGCGCGGAAAATATAAGCGCGAGTTTTAGAAAAAGCCGCTCTTTACTCTTTGCGCTTGGTATGGTATAATGAAAAGGGAAAATGCCGCCGCATGAAAGCTCGCCCTCGGGCGATACTTAGATCGTTGCGGCGCACCACGTCGCGGGCGACGGCAAAGGTTAGCCGCGGCGGGGTGAAATTTGCGCGGCGGAAGCCGCAAAGGCGCGGCTCGGGCTGCGCTTAAAGGGGGTAATATGAAAAAAGTCATGATCATTTCGCTGATAGTCGCGCTTGCGCTCTGCGCGGCGCTCACTGCCTGCACGGACCTTATCTCCGGCGTCACCGTGGACGAGCTTCCCGAGCATGTCGAGCGGCTGGTGTTGAGAGTGAACGGCGAGACGCCCACCTATTATGCCGGACCGAAATAATACGAATCGGCCTCGGAGCAATTCTTTTCGGCGCTTTTGCACAGCCGAAACTTGTCAATATGTATACTATTGTCTGCGTTCCGTCCGTGCAACATCATCCGAAAATCTCTTGCTCTGAGGTGCGAGCAGTCCCGCGCCTGCCGATTTTTGGCTGAACAAGGAAGTCGCCGCAGCTAATACTTGCCCGGTATTGGCAAGGCGAATGACGCTGATCGGGCGGAAATCAGCGGCGCCGGACCCGATTCGTATTGTTCCGGTTCGGCATTGGCGAAGCGAAAAGGCGATGTGCGATTCGGGCGACGTCGTGGAAGGTTCGCTCTTTTTGGAGGTGGGATATACGCTCGGCGAGCTCAAAGTGCTCATCAACGGCGAGGAGATCGAGCTTGAAATGCTCTCTGTGGACAGATACGCCTTTTCCTTCACCTTCCATTTCAATTCAAAGGTGAGCTTCGAGGGCGCGCCCGAACTTGCCAAGGAGAGCGGGATATAACTTTGCCGGAGCGGCATTTATTATAAATTCAAGGCTTTTTCGGGATCGAGAAGGAAGTCTTTGAGAGAGAGCATGATTATCCCTTGCTCGTTATAGCCCGAAAGAATGGGACGGTCGACGATGATCAGTTTGCGGAAGGCGTCGTTGATAGAGAGCAGGGACGCCTGTTCGCGTTTGAGCTTCTCTTCCGACGGGATATTGTAAGCGGATTGGATATAATATCTGCGATCGCCCGAATTGACCACGAAATCGACTTCGAGCGACTTTCTCAGCGAAACGCCGTTTTCTTTCCCCACGGTCTCCACAACGCCCACGTCCACCGAATAACCGCGCGCGCGGAGTTCGTTATAGATGACGTTCTCCATGATATGCGTATATTCCTGCTGACGGAAAGACAGGCGGGCGTTGCGCAGCCCCATATCCACGAAATAATATTTGGCGGGAGTGTTGATATACTTCTTCCCCTTGATGTCGAAGCGCAGCGCCTTTTCGATGAGAAAAGCGTCCTGCAAATATCCCAAGTATACCGAGATGGTGCCTGCGGAGAGCTTTACGCGCTTTGTGCTGCCGAAGGCGGCGGAGAGTTTCAGCGGGTTGGTGAGCGAGCCGATAGACGAGGCGAGAATATCGGTGAGTTCGTTTATTTCCGCATTGCCGCGCAAATTGTTGCGGTTGATGATGTCGGCGAGATAGGTGGTCTCAAATAAATTGGTGAGATATTTGCCTTTGTCTTCCTGCGTTTGCATGGAAAGGCAGAGCGGCATGCCGCCGTAGTTGCAAAACATCAGCCACGCGCTGTCGAAGTCGCAGCCGTATGCCGAATAAAACTCGGAAAAATTCAGCGGATAGACGCGGATCTCGTCGCCTCTGCCGCGGAACTCCGTGACAACGTCGGAAGAGAGAAACTTGGAATTGCTGCCCGTGACGTAGACGTCGGCGCCTGGGATATGCAAAAATCCGTTGACCACGCTTTCAAAGTCTTTCACGAGTTGGATCTCATCTAAAAGAATGTAATAGTCGCCGCCATCGGTTATCGAATTTTTGACATGGCGGTATAACTCGTCGGGATCGAGCAAAGGCTTGTTCCCGTAATCATCCAAAGCGACGGAAATAATGTGATCTTCTTTGACGCCGCTGCTGATCAGGTGGTCGCGGAACAGCTTGAAGAGGAGATAAGACTTTCCGCACCGTCTTATTCCCGTGACTATTTTGACGAGTCCGTTCTTTTTATGCCCAATGAGTTTGTTAAGATAGTGATCGCGTTTGATCTCCATGATGCGCCCCCGATAGCTCTTTGACGATATTATAGTATATCATCGCCCGCAAGTCAACGGCTTACTGAGAATTTTTGTAGAAAATGCAATTTTTTTTAAGTAGAATACGCCTGCGCCGCTTTGCCCGGCTCGGTTTTGTTGACAATTATATATACCTTTTGCAAGGAAAGAGTGCGCGGGCGGCAAAAAAGCGGACATAAAGTCCGCTTTGGCGTGCCCGAATGGATTCGAACCATCGGCATCAAGCGTCGGAGGCTTGCGCTCTATCCAGCTGAGCTACGGGCACATATTTGCAAAAGCGCAGAAAGTACTGCGCTTTTTTGTGAAGGCTTATTCTTCCTCGTCGCCCTCGTCGTCTTCTTCTTCCTCTTCCTCGTCCGAGATGTCCTCGACCGAGTCGATGTCGTAATCGAAGTCGTCTTCGAGTTCATCGCGCGGCGCTTCTTCTTCCTCTTCCTCCGCGTCCGCGTAATCCTCTTCGTTGCCGAACGCCTCGTTGTCGTCGAAGGATTCGTCAAAGTCGCCGTAAAGCTCGTCTTCGCGCATGGCTTCGTAAGAATCCTCAAAGCCTTCCTCGGCGGTCTCGGGCTGAGGCTCTTCTTCGTATTCGTCCGCGATCTCGCTCGCGCGGTCGGCTTTGGCGCGGCAGTCGGCGCACATTTTCTCGCCCGGCTCGATGGCGTTCACGCCGCAGACGGGGCAGACCTCTTCCTCAAAATCGTCGTCGAGGATCTTTCCCGCGAGTTCGGCTTTGCAGATCTCGCAATATTCTTCCTCTTCGGGGATCCAGTTGAGTTCGCAGCGCGGACACTTTTTGTATTTTCCCATAGTTATCTCCCTTGTTTGTTATGTATATTCGGATAGTATTATATTAGCAAAGCGCACAATTGTAAATACTTTTTACAAAAAAAATGCATTATTTTTTTTAATCAGCACATTGCGCGCATTTTGAAGCACGTTCTTTTGAGCGCTTCGCGGTAGATGAGGTAGATCGCGCGAAGTTTTTCCTCGCTCACGCCCTCGTCCTTTTGATGGATGGTCGAAGGTTCGCCGGGGAAACAGGGACCGAATCCCACCGCGCCGGGGATCACGCGCGCGAAGGTCGCGCCGCCGATGACGAGCGGACGCCCGCTTTTCTTCGTCACCTGCTCGTATGCGCCCAAGAGCGCCTTGACGAGCGGCGAGTCTTCGCTCACGAAATGGGGCGCGTGTTCGCCCGTGACGCTCACGCGGCAGGGCAGGGCTTTTTCTATGCGCGCGGCGATCTCCCGCGCCGTAAAGGTGACGGGATAGCGTATGTCAAGCTCGGCGAAAAGTTCGTTCCCGCGCGCTGAGAGCACGCCGAGATTGCAGGTGAGCGCGCCGCTCACCTTGTCGCAAAGGGCGCAGTCAAGCCCGCTGCCGTCCAAGGTGCAGAGCTTTTCGAGGCGGGAAAGCTCGGGCGAGACGCCCGCAAGGGCGCGCAATATCTTATGCGCCGCGTTTTCGCCCAGCTGCGGCGTGGAGCCGTGCGCGGGCTTGCCCGAGGCGGTCAAAAGATAGCCGCCGCTTACTTTTTGCGTGCTTATCTCGCTCGAAGAGACGGGGACGTCCGTGAGCGCCCGACAAGAGTCCATGACCACGTTGACCCGCTCGCCCCCTCTTATCGAGAGCAGATGCTCAGGCAGCGGCAGTTCGAGGCGCAGATGCAAGACCCCCTTTTCGCAGGAGATGACGGGGAAGTCCGCGTCGGGCGAAAAGCCCTCTTTCGGCCAGACGTCCTTTTGCGCATAGCGCTCGGCGCACTTCCAGCCGCTCTCTTCGTTGCCGCCCGCGAAAAAGCGTATCCTGCGGCAGGGGACAAAGCCCTGCGCTTTGAGTTCCGCCGCGGCGAAGAGGCAGCAAAGCAGGGGACCCTTGTCGTCCATCACGCCTCTGCCGTAGATGACGCCGCCCTTTATCTCGCCGAGGGGAGAATGCGTCCAGCCCTCGCCGAAGGGGACGGTGTCGAGATGACCGAGAACGGCGAAAGGCTCGCCCTCGCCCATGTCCGCGGTGACGTAATATCCCTCTTCGTTATGCGTGTCATAGCCCAAGGAGCTCGCCGTTTTTTCAAAGAAAGAGAGCGCTTCCCCCACGCCTTCGCCGAAGGGCGAGAGAGGGCAGGGCGCGTCCTGCACGCTCTTTATCGCCAAAAGCCGCATGAGCGACTGCTTCATCTGTTCAAAACCGTCCATAAAAAGCCCCCTTGCGCCGCGGCGGAGCGCGGCGGCGGATAAGTTATATCTATTATACGCAAAAGGCGAAAAAATGTATACAAAATCACCGCCTAATAATTTGAAAAGTGAGATTTATGTGGTAATATATTTATATAAATAAAAAAATCGGTGGAACATGAAAGAAATAAGAACTCGTTTTGCGCCCTCTCCCACGGGCTTTATGCATATAGGCAATCTGCGCACCTGTCTTTACGCCTATCTCTTCGCGCGCGGGCAGGGCGGAAAATTCATTCTGCGTATAGAAGACACCGACCGCGAAAGATTCGTCGAAGGGGCGGTGGAGACCATTTACCGCACCTTGGAAAAGGCGGGCATAGACCACGACGAAGGACCGGACAAGGACGGCGGCTGTGGACCTTATATCCAATCCGAGCGCAAGAGCATTTATATGGAATACGCCAAAAAGCTGGTGGAAAAGGGCGGAGCTTATTATTGCTTTTGCTCAAAAGAGCGCCTTGACTCGCTCGCGGGCGCGGACGGGATCAAAAAATACGACAAGCATTGCCTTCACCTTTCAAAGAGCGAGGTGGAGCAAAAACTCGCCGCGGGCGAGCCGTTCGTCATCAGGCAGAACGTCCCCACCGAGGGCGTTTCCGAATACGACGACATGGTCTACGGGCATATCGCCGTCCCCAACGCGGACATGGAAGACGGCATACTCATCAAGTCGGACGGCATGCCCACTTATAACTTCGCCAACGTGGTGGACGACCACCTCATGCGCATCTCCCACGTCATTCGCGGCATGGAATATCTCTCCTCAACGCCCAAATACAACCTGATGTACGACGCCTTCGGCTGGGAGCGCCCCGCCTATATGCACCTGCCGCCCATCATGAAGGACGAGAGGCGCAAGCTCTCCAAGCGCTACTGCGACGCCAACTTCGAAGACTTCTTGGAAAAAGGTTATCTGCCTCAGGCGATCGTCAACTATATCGCACTCTTAGGGTGGTCGCCGAAGGGGAACGAGGAAAAATTGAGCATGGAAGAGTTAAAGGCGCAATTTTCCGTCGAAGGGCTGAGTAAGTCCCCCTCCATCTTCGACGAGGCGAAGATGCGCTGGCTCAACGGCGAATATCTGAAAGCGATGACGCCCGAGGAGTTCACCGCCGCGGCGCTGCCTTGGTACGAAAAGAGCGACGTGAAGGGGATGTTCCCTTACGACAAGCTCTCAAAGCTGCTCATTCCGCGCGTGGAGATACTCTCCGAGATACCCGAAAAGATAAACTTTTTGGCTCACTTCGGGGAATACGACCCCGCCATGTTCGAGCATAAAAAGATGAAGATAACCGTTCCGCTCGCGCGCGAGATACTCGAAAAAGTCATTCCCGTGCTCAAAGCGCAGGAAGTTTGGACGGACGAAGCGCTCAAAGAAAAACTTTCGGAGTGCGCCGAAAAATGGCAGGTCAAGAGCGGTCAGGTCTTCCTGCCCCTGCGCCTTGCCGTCACCGCCGCCGCCGTCACCCCCGGCGGAGCCACGGAGATCGCCGAGCTTTTGGGCAAGGAAGAGACGATAAGAAGAGCGGAATTCAGCCTCAACGTCGTGCTTGCGCAACAGTAAAAAGCGCAAGGCGGCAAGATCGCAAATTCAGGCTCGGTTTTTCCGAGCCTAAAATGTTTTTCGGCATTTTTCCTTCATGAAACTCATGATATGAGCAATATCTTCGCCCTCATAGTAATTGACGAGCAGCTTTTTGAAATCGGGCACGGCTTTTTCCGGAATGACGATAAGCCCGCCTCCCTGCGCGATGAGATAATGGTTGGCGAATATGACCGCGGCTCTCTTATTGCCGTCGAGAAAAACTTGCGTTTTCATGCAATATAAGCAAAGCTCGATCGCCTTCTCGACCTCGTCGCCATCCTTTGCCACGATCTTGGCGATACTGTCCTTGACGTCGGATTCATGCGGCAACGGCGGAGCATATGACGTTCCGCCTGTCGTAACGGGCACGCCCCTTATCCTGCCTCCTTCCCAAAAAAAGCCTTCGTTCACGAGTCTTGCGATCCGGCAAAGCAAGTAATAGTCCGTCCTGCTCGCCAAGACGTCTTTGTCCAAAATAAACTCCCACGCATGTTTCAGGTTGAGGATCTTCTGCACGTCCGTTGCGGTCATTCCGTTTACGATGCCGTTTTCGATGATCTCGGCTGTCTGCGGGAACGAGGTCGCCACTCCTTCCAAAACCGCTTGGTCATAGATATTGGCTTTCATGTTCGCTCTCGCAAAATCAATATTTTGCAAAACTCTTTCGGGCAACTCGTCCGCCGCATACCCGAGTTCGACGAGCTTTCTCTCTATTTTGCGCATTTCCCTGCGGATGGCTTTCGCTTCCGCCGCGTTTTTGAGCAAAAGATCGTATAAGGTATCCGAGTATGCGCCGACATAAGTCGAGCTCAGCCGCCCCGCCTCGCGCTTGCGAATATAAAGGTATTTGGCGTCGCCCTGCTTTTTTACCTCCGGCGTTCCGTCATACGGCAATAAGTTGAGCCTTGCTTTCAGATCGGCTCGCTTATTCAGCAGTTCCCGTTGCATTTCAAATTCGTTTGACATCTTCTTCGCTCCCGATAGGGAATTATTACGCCTTGATTATAGCAGAAAATTCCCTATTACGCAAGGGAAATGCGGAAAATAGGGAATTTTTATTGCGTAAATCATAAAAATAATTCCCTATTTTGTCGACGTGATGCCGTCGAGACGGTATTTAATATCTCATGCAAACGATCGTGTTCCGTCGAGTACGCCGAGCTCTTCTCATCGTCGTGACCGCGAGGACGGAAGTCTCGCGCCGCAGAGATAACTTGACGATCGGGCGAAAATCATCGGCAAAAAACTTTGCGAAAATCTCAATCTGCTTGAAAATTTTGCCGATAACGTGTTATAATTACAAAAAAGGTGGCGAAATGAACTATTTATCGGCGGCTCAAGCGGCAAAAAAGTGGAAGATCTCCGAGCGCAGCGTGCGCAATTATTGCGCGGCGGGGCGGGTCGAGGGCGCGTTTTTGACGGGCAAGACATGGCATATCCCCGAAAATGCGGAAAAGCCCGAGCGGGCGAATAAGGCGAGCGGGAGCGGAGAGCTTTTACGGACGCTGAGAGCGGAGCTTGACGCGGGGCTTTCGGGCGGCATATATCACAAAGTTCAGATCGAACTCACATATAATTCCAATCATATTGAGGGAAGCAAGCTCACGCAGGAGCAGACGCGCTTTATTTTCGAAACGAGCACGGTCTATGCGCAGGGCGGCGTTCTGCCCGTGGACGACATCATCGAAACGCGCAACCATTTCAAGTGTATCGACATGGTGATCAGAGAGGCGAAAAAGCCCTTGACGCAGGCGTTGATCAGGCGGCTGCACTTTATCCTGAAAAGTTCGACGGCGCAGGCGGGGCGTTATCCCGCGGGGGAATATAAAAAGCTGCCCAACACGGTGGGCGAGCTCATGACCGCGCCGCCCGAGCTGGTGGAAGAGAAAATGCGCGAGCTGCTGGCGCGCTACAACGCGAAGGAGCGCAAGACCTTGGACGACCTCATCGACTTTCATTGCGCCTTCGAGCGCATACATCCCTTTCAGGACGGCAACGGCAGGGTGGGCAGGCTGATACTTTTCAAGGAGTGCCTCAAATACGATATCGTGCCCTTTATCATCGACGAAAAGCTCAAACCTTTTTATTACCGCGGCTTGCGCGAATGGGGAAGAGAGCGCGGTTATCTGCGCGAGACCTGCCTTGCCGCGCAGGATGCGTTCAAGTCCTGCCTCGACTATTTCCGCATAAAATATTGAAGAGCGGTAAATATCGAAGACGCGAAAAAATGCGCCCCCGCAGGGGCGCTTTTTCATGCGGTTTTGCCGTCTTTACTCAGAAGGTGAGCCTGACGTGCAGGGTGTGAGTATGTCCGGGCAGGATGTCGTAATGCGGCTTGGTGCTCGCCATGGCGGGGACGTCGCCGCCCACGCCGCGCTGCTTGCCGTCTATGCCCACGGTCAGCCTGTCGTCGCGTTCGAGTTCGCAGGAGTGCTTCGCCTCATGCAGCGCCATGGTCGTGTAAGGATGCACGGTGAGTTCGAAGGGCGCGCCTACGGCGTTTATCTTCACGCCCTTTCCCGCGCCTATCTCGGCATAGCGCACGCCCGTATGGTCGCCGTTCTCCTGAGGGTAGAGATAGTCGTGGATAAAGTCCTCCGCTTTGCCCTCGTAAAGTCCGAGCTTCGCCGCCGTGGCGCGGTCGCAGTAATTCTCGTGCGGTCCCTTGCCGTAAAATTTCATGCCGTCCACGCCCTTAGCGAGGCGGAAGGTGAAGCCGTAACGCTCCATGCTCTTGCGCGGGCGCACATTCATGGTCATGTCAATGCCGCCCTCGCCGTCGAAGACGTAGACTGTCTCGAGCGATTTGAGCGTGCGCATCTTCCATTTGATATGCATGAAAACCTTGTCTTCGCGCAGCTCGCAGCTCGTCTCGACCGCCTTCAAGGTCTTGATCGCGTTTTTATAGCGGCTCGTGCCCATGAAGATGTCGGCGACAAAGCGGGGCACCTGAGGCAGGGCGTCGTTGTCGATGGTCGCGCGGAAGAAGTTGGGCAGCAGGGGAGAGGTGAGGCGCTCTTCGCCGTTTTTCTTTACCGAAACGATCGCGCCGTTTTCCACCGTGTAGACGGTGCCGCCCGCCGTGACGACCGTCTTGCCGCCCTCGGACTTGAAGCTCGCGCCGCCCCTTGCCTCGGGCAGAGCAAAGTCGTATTCGCGCAAGATAAACTGCTCATAGGAGATAACGTGTCCCTTGGGCGCGTAAAGCTCGTCTTTGCCCAGCATGAGCTTGACGTTGCAAACCACTTCGCCCTTTTCGGGGAAGGCGGGGAAGGTGAGGGGATAAGAAGTCACGCTGCCGCTCTCTCCGGAAACGGGCACTTTCTCTTCGCCCAAAACTTTGCCTTCGCATTCGTATTGCACGCTGCAGTCAAAGCCGTCCAAGGGAGTGAACATAAAGTTGTTGACCGCCTTGAGCGTTTTGTCTTTGAGCTTGAAGTCCACCATGCGGTGCTGATATTTGACCTCGTAGAGGGCGGGGTTGGGGGAGCGGTCGGCGCGCACGATGCCGTTGAAGGCGAAGCGTCCCGCGTTGGGCGTGTCGCCGAAGTCGCCGCCGTAGCACCACTTGTCCTTGCCGTCCTTGGTCTTGCGGTGAATGGACTGGTCGGCAAAGTCCCAGATAAAGCCGCCCGCGAGCCTGTCGTACTTGCGGAACTCATCCCAATAGTCGGAGAAGTTGCCCAGTGAGTTGCCCATGCAGTGCGCGTATTCGCATTCGATGAAGGGCAGATCGCGGTACACCTCGGGCGTATACTTGGTGCCCGAAGGCGACCAGAGCGCGATGCAATGGCGCATGGGCTTGTTCTTGCCGATGACGGGCATTTTTTCCACCTTGGAATACATCTCGCTCAAAACGTCGCTCGTCTTGGCGGAAGCGTCCGGTTCGTAATGGATAAAGCGCGTCTTGTCCATTTCGAGGATCTTTTCCTTCATTATCCTGAAATTCTTGCCGTAGCCCGCCTCGTTGCCCAGCGACCAGCTGATGATGCAGGGGTGGTTGCGCAGCCTGCCCACCATGTTGCGGGCGCGGTAGACGCATTGATCGCGCCAGCTCTTCAAGCCCTTGGGAATAAACATGGCGAGTCCGTGCGATTCGAGGTTGGTCTCCGCCATGACGAGTACGCCGTACTTGTCGCAAAGCTCATAGAAAACGTCCTGGTTGGGATAGTGGCTGTTGCGGATGGCGGTGATGTTGTTTTGCTTGCAAAGTTTGATGTCCGCCTCGATGAGTTCGCGCGGCACGGCGTGACCGTGGTAAGGATGGAACTCGTGGCGGTTGACGCCGCGTATCTTCAAGGGCTTGCCGTTGAGCAGGATGAAAGGTCCCTTGCCGTCGGCATAGGGCGTTATGCGTATCTCGCGGAAGCCGAACTTGCAGCGGCGGATGTCCGCCGTCTCGCCGTCTACGCTCAAAGTCACCTGAGCGTCGTAAAGGGCGGGATCTTCATGCGACCAAAGGCTGACGTTTTCCACGGGCGCGGTGAGATCCTTGACCTTGCTCACGCAATATTTCTTGTCTTTTTTCGCCTTGACGTCGACGGAGGCGTTGAGCTCGAGCGTCTTTTTGCCCTCCTTTGAAAGCTCGATTTTGACCTTGACGTCCCTGCCCGCGAACTGCGCCGCCGCCTTCACGCGCACGTCGGCGATGAAGGAAGCGTCCTTGTAATCGTTTTTCAGCTCGCTGCGCAGATAAAAGTCCTCGATCATCGCCTGCGGCTTGTAGATGAGCCAGACGCTGCGGAAGATGCCCGAAAGGCGCCACATGTCCTGGTCCTCGAGATAGCTGCCCGTGCAATAGCGGTAGACGGTCACGGCGAGCTTGTTCTCCCCCTCTTTGACAAGAGAGGTGACGTCGTATTCCTGGGAGCTGAAAGTGTCTTCCGAATAGCCGACGAACTTGCCGTTCACATAGATGTCGCCGCAGCTGTTTATGCCGTCAAAGCGCAAAAACACGCGCTCGTTCGTCTTCTTGACGTTGAAAGTGCGGACGTAGCAGCCCGCCGAGTTGCGGTAACCCTTGACGGTGGGAATGAGCAGGGGATTGAACTGCACGAGGGCGTAAGGATAGACAGTGTTGGTATAAATAGGGGTGTCAAAGCCCTCTATCTGCCATTCCGAAGGGACCTTGATCTTGGTGAAGCCGTCCAATCTCGCGCCCGTCTTCTCGTAGCCCTCGGGAATGAGCGAGACTTTCTTGACGAACTTGAAGTCCCATTCGCCGTCCAAGCATTCGGCGGTGGGATCGCCGTCTTTCCCCAAAGGGAAGCCCGCGGCATAACGCTTTTCGGCATTGACGTTGTATACCGACAATTTGCTCCAGTTTTTCATGATTTTCTCCTTGCTTTTTTTGTGAGCCGCTCCGAAGACGCGCGAGCGCCGAGGCGGGGCGGAGCAAAAGGCAAAACCTTTTGCATACGCTTATAGACAGTATAACATATAAATTATAATAATGCAATCTTTATTTTCGCGCGCTCCCGCACGCGAAGCCGATCGGCTCTTTTGTTGCTGCGGTCAAGACCTTTTCCGCTCCGCTTTGCGCTTTTTCCGCGTTGTTCCCTGCCTGCTTTCGTTTTCCGCCCGCATTTTGCCGTTTTTGTTCGCCCGCTTGCTTTCGTTTTCCGTACGCTTTTTGCCGCCCGTTTTTTCGTTTTCGCCCGCATTTTGCCGCCCGTTTTTTTCGTTTTCCGTACGCTTTGCCGTTTTTGTCCGTCCGCTTTCTTCAAAGCTTTCCTAAATGACCGCTTTTGACAAAAATTGCGGCGGGAAATGCCCGAAAAGATATTGATTTTCTCCGCAAAGTTTGCTAAAATAAAACCAACAGGAGCAAATCATGATTTTAACTTTTGACGATCTGGCGCTGCGATTTAACGATCGCACGGACATAAAGGGGAAGATCCGCCGCGAAGTTAAGGCGGGACGGCTGACGCAGATCAGGCGGGGATTATACGAAACGGACGCGAATGCGGACGGGAAGTATCTCGCCGGCGCGATCTACGGTCCGTCTTATCTTTCTTTCGACTATGTCTTGTCGATGTGCTCGCTGATCCCCGAAGCGATCTTGCGGACATATACGTCCGCGACGTTCAATAAGGGCAAGAGCAAGCGTTACGACAATGCGTTCGGCGTATTCACTTATCGTGACATTCCCGCCGCGGTCTATTCTTTGGGCGTGCAAATTCGGGAAGAAAACGGCTATTCCTATCAGATAGCGACCCCCGAAAAGGCGCTTTGCGACAAGCTTTACGCCCTCTCGCCCGTCGGTTCGATCAAGGCGATGCGGGCGCTGCTGTTCGAGGATCTGCGCGTAGACGAAGAGGATTTTTGGCGGCTCGACTTGAAGGATATAATGCGGCTCGCGCCCCTTTACGGAGCGACTAACCATAAGTATCTCGTAAGGCTCATCGAAGGAGGAAGATGATGGAGAGCATATTGAGTCAAATGCTTGCGCGCTATCCCGCTCATTCGCAGAGCGAGGAGAAGAACGCGCTGACCGAAGTCGTGCAGGAAGTTGCGCTCTGCGGACTTGCCCGCGCCGGCTTTTTCGGGAAAGCCGCCTTTTACGGCGGGACGGCGCTGCGTATCTTTTACGGGCTTGACAGGTTTTCCGAGGACTTGGACTTTTCGCTGGTGGCTCCCGACGCCGATTTTCGCTTGGAAAAATATTTTTCCCTCTTGGAAAGCGAACTCAGCGCCGTCGGACTTAATTTCAGGGCGGAAGAAAAAGTCAAGTCCGCCGATTCGCATATCAGGTCGGCTTTCCTCAAAGGCGGCACGAAAGAGCATATTTTGAGCGTTTATCGGGACGAGAAGAGCGCGGCGAAGATCGCTTCTACCGAAGTTATCAAGATCAAGCTCGAAGTCGACGTCGCGCCTCCGCCCTTTGCGAGCTTTGAAAGCAAATACCGCCTGCTGCCTTCGCCTTATCGCGTGCGGCTTTACGACCTGCCCTCGCTTTTTGCCGGAAAGTTGCATGCCGTCATCTGCCGCGCGTGGAAGAGCAGGGTCAAGGGCAGGGACTTATATGATTATCTCTTCTATCTCTCCCGCAACGCCGCCGTCAACATGCCGCACCTGAAAGCGCGGCTCGTCGACTCGGGATATATCGCCGAGGACTTCGATCTCACCCGCGAGGCGCTGATAAGTATGCTGAACGAGCGTTTCGCCGCGATCGACTATGAGCAGGCGAGGCAGGACGTGCTCCCCTTCATCGGGGATAAGAGCAAGACGGATATTTGGAGCGCGGAGTTTTTTATCGAGATCACGAAAAACCTGATGTCGGACGGCGGCGGTCGCTGAAAGCCGTTCGAGCGGGTCTTCCCAAGCAAAAACGATCGTAAAAATTGCTGTTTGGTTGCAAAAGCAACTTGACTGAAGCGCGCACGGCTGTTATAATATGGTAAGAGAAGTTAAGAGAGGCTAACAAATTGAAGACGCTAACTTTCAAAGTGCAGGGCATGACGTGCGTGGTCTGTTCGGGGACGGTGGAAAAAGCGCTCAAAGCGCTGCCTTCCGCCGAGGGCGTGGCGGTCAATTTTGCCTCGGGAAAAGCCGTGATCACCTTTGACGAAAAGCTGCTTTCCGAGGCGGACATCGCCGCCGCCGTGACGCGCGCGGGCTATAAGCCGGTGATAGGCGAAGTCGCCGTCGAAAACAAGCGCGACTTTGCGCAAATAAGGCTTATGGTCTCTTTTGTCTTAGGCTTGGCGCTGCTGCTTTGGGCGATGCTGCCCATGGCGGGCGTGCCCTATCCCGCCGCGATCTCGCCCGATGAGGGGACTTTGGCTTTTGCGACGGTGCAGCTTATCTTATGTCTGCCTGTGCCCGCGCTCAATTTCGGCTATTATCTGCGCGGCTTCAAAAATCTTTTCGGGCTCAAACCCAATATGGACAGCCTCATCGCCGTCTCCACCACGGCGGCTTTTGCTTACAGTCTTTATAACTATGTGCGCATATGCATGGGCGTGGAGGGCTTGGGGCATTCGCTCTATTTCGAGTCGGTGTCCGTGATCATCGCGCTCATCTCGCTGGGCAAATATCTCGAACATCGCTCGCTCAAACGCACGGGCGGCGCGATCGCCGCGCTCACCGCGCTCACGCCCAAGACGGCGGTGGTGATGAGAGGCGGGCAGAGAGTGGAGATAGCCTCGGAAGAAGTGCTCAAAGGCGACATAGTCTTCGTGCGCGCGGGCGAGAGCTTTTGCTGCGACGGCGTGGTGATCGAGGGCAGCGGCGAGGTGAACGAGAGCATGCTCACGGGCGAGAGCATGCCCGCGGAAAAGACGGTCGGGGACAAGGTCTTCGGCGGAACGGTCAACGGCGGGAGCGCGCTCACCTTCCGCGCCGAGGGCGTGGGAGCGGACACGGCGCTCGCGGGGATAATCAGGATGGTGGAAGAGGCGCAAAACTCAAAAGCGCCGATAGCCAAGCTCGCCGACAAGATAGCGGGCGTGTTCGTGCCCGCGGTCATGGCGATCGCGGTCCTCTCCGCCGTCGTCTGGGGCGCGACGGGGCATACGGCGGCTTTTTGTATGCAGATATTCGTGGCGGTGCTGGTCATCGCCTGCCCCTGTTCGCTGGGACTTGCCACTCCCACCGCCATCATCACGGGAACGGGCAGGGCGGCGCGGCGCGGCGTGCTCTTCAAAAACGCCGAGGCGCTGCAAAAGGCGGCGGGCGTGAACTGCGTCGTCTTTGACAAGACGGGGACGCTGACCGCGGGCAGACCGCGCGTGACGGACGTGAAAGGAGATGAGCGGCTCGTGCTCGCCGCGGCGGCGGCGCTCGAAGAAAGCTCCACCCATCCGCTCGCGCTCGCCATTTTGAGCGAAGTCGAAGAGAGGGGGATAGAGCCGCTCAAAGCCGAACAGGCGGTGAACGTGAGCGGTTCGGGACTTATGGGCAAGATAGAGGGAAAAGAGGCGCTCGCGGGCAGGGAAGGATTCATGCTCGAGCGCGGCGCGGACGTCTCCGCCTTCAAAGAGGACGCGCTGAAAATGCAAAGGCAGGGCAAGAGCGTGGTCTATGTCGCCATAGGCGGCAGGGCGGTCGGGGTGATCGGGATCGCCGACACGCTCAAAGACGGCGCGGAAAAGGTCTGCCGCGAGCTGAAAAAAATGGGCATGCGCACCGTTATGCTCACGGGCGACAACGAGCTTACCGCCCGCGCGATCGCAAAAAGGGCGGGGATAAGCGAAGTCATCGCTCAGGTGCTGCCGGGCGACAAAGCGGCGAAGATAAAAAACTTGCAGGAATCGGGATTTAAGTGTCTCATGGTCGGCGACGGGATCAACGACGCCCCCGCCTTAGCGCAGGCGGACGTGGACATGGCGATCGGCGCGGGCAGCGACACCGCCGTGGAATGCGCGGACGTCGTCCTTGTCGGCGACAGCCTTTCCGCCTGCACGGACGCGCTGCTCATCGGGCGCGCCACCATGCGCAACGTCAGAGAAAACCTCTTTTGGGCGTTCATCTATAACATCATCGGCATACCTTTCGCCGCGGGCGTCTTTTTCGCGCTCACTCAAAACGAGAGCACTCTGCTCAATCCCATGATAGCGGCGCTTGCCATGAGCCTTTCCTCGATCTGCGTGGTGGGGAACGCGCTGCGCCTGACGCGCTACGATCCGGACAAGGCGCGCGCCCGCATGGACGGGACTTTGAACGAGCTGAAAGAAGCTCGTAGAGAGGCGAAAAGGCAGGCAAAGGCGGCGAAAAAGGCGGAAATAGCGGCGAAAAAAGCGGGCGTTTGCAAGCTTAATGCGGAAAACGAGAATAAAATTACCGTGCCCGAAAGGGACGAGGAGGGATATATGAAGATAACGATTTCTGTCGAAGGCATGATGTGCGCGCATTGCGAAGCGCGCGTTACCGGCGCTTTGGAGGCGCTCGAGGGCGTGAAAAAGGCGAAAGCGAGCGCAAAAGAGAAAAATGTGGTCGTAAAATTTGACGAAGACAAAGTGGACGTAGTAAAATTGAAAAAGACCATAGAGGAGCAAGGTTACAAAGTGACCGATTGAATTTATGCTGAAAAAAGTTAAAACGTTGCTCTCTTCCGAGGAAGTGAAGGCGCTCACGCCCGTGAGCGAGAGGCTGCGCGCGATCAAGGAAGAGCGGGACAGGCAGGCGGAAGCCATTTTGACGGGCGAGGACAAGCGCAAGATGCTCATCATCGGTCCGTGTTCGGCGGACAACGAGGACGCCGTCTGCGATTATGTGGCGCGCCTTGCCAAGGTCGCGGACAAGGTGAAGGACAAGTTCCTCATCATTCCGCGCATCTATACCAACAAGCCGCGCACCAAGGGCGAGGGCTATAAGGGCATTTTGCATAACCCCGATCCGCATAACGCCGCCACGGACATCCAGGCGGGCGTGATCGCCCTGCGTAAGATGCATATCCGCGCCATCTCCGAGAGCGGGCTTTCGAGCGCGGACGAGATGCTCTATCCCGACAACCATGTCTTTTTGGACGACCTTCTGACCTATGTGGCGATCGGCGCACGCAGTACGGAAGATCAGCAGCATAGGCTCGTCGCCAGCGGTATCGACCTGCCCGCGGGCTTCAAAAACCCCATGAACGGCAGCGTGCGCGTCACGCTCAATTCCATCTATGCCGCGCAAATACCCAACGAGTTCAAATATCGTCAATATCAGGTCAAGACCGAGGGCAACCCCTACGCGCACATGATCCTGCGCGGCGGCGTGGACGTCTATAACAACAATTTCCCCAACTACCATTACGAAGACGTCATGGGCGCCATCGAGCTTTACGAAAAGAGCGGACTGAAAAACCCCGCCATCATCATCGACACCAACCACTCCAACTCCGGCAAAAAATATATCGAACAGATAAGGATAGCCAAGGAGATCTTCACCAATATGAAGTGGAGCGAAAAAATGCACACCTTCGTCAAAGGTCTTCTGATCGAAAGCTATATCGAAGACGGCGCCCAGCCCGTCACCGGCACCACCTACGGCATGTCCGTCACCGATGCCTGTATAGGGTGGGAGAAGACGGAACGCCTCATCTACGACCTGAGTGATATGATATAGGCGAAATACGCTGAGATAAGCGAAAAATCTCGAGGACAGGGGCGGAAAAGTTGCAAACTTTTTCCGCCTCTCGATTTTTCGCTTTTTGAGCGACAACCCCGCCATTCGCAATCGACTTTCCGTCTAAGGAAAAGCTTTATCTCGTCGCGGCTTCGCCCTCCTACGCCGCGAGATCGATTGCTTGAGGCGCGGTTTTCTCTCTTTTTGCGGGAGAATGTCAAGGTCACGCGCTCGCCTTACCCGCAAAAATTCACGCTTTCCGCCTACGCTGCGCTCCGTGCGGAACAGTCGTCCCGCTCAAGGTAACGCTTGGCAAAAGTGCGATTTTGCCGCGCTTTATTACACTTTGAGTGTAGCGTCACGTTCCCTGCGATAAAAAGGCGGCTTTCCTCGTCTGACACGCCTTCTTTGCGGCGCGGTTAAAGCGAGAATAAAAAGCGGTGAGTTGTTTTCTTACGGCGCGATTTTACCGCGCTTTATAGAACTTTTTAATAAGCGCGGCTTGACGCGCTCGCCGCTTCAAAACATTTAGCCAACATTTACGCAGAAGGAGAATTAAGTCAAGCGGCAACTGTTTCCAAAATGGAAATAGTTCAAGTGGAAGGGGCAAGACAAGTAACACGATCGGTGGATTTTTATAATCTCGACGCTATTATCTCTGTCGGTTATAGGGTAAATTCTCGCCGCGCCACGCAGTTCCGCATTTGGGCAACAAGCGTTTTGAAAGAGTTTATCAAAAAGGGCTTTATAGTTCTACCCGCAACTATCATGCTTACTTATGCCGGACAGGCGCTATTAAGGGTGCGCTCTCCCGCGTGCCCGCATAGCATATGTCCGGCTTATAAAAACCCATATTCGTCCAATTTATTTTGCAAGGAGTTCAGAAAATCGTCCAAAAGTTTGTCCTGCGGGCGGCGGATATCGGCGAACCAATCGGCTTCGGCGAAGGCTGCGTAGCAGGCGGATCTGAGCGGGAAGTCGGGCGAGAGGGGGCGGAGGGCGGCATAGCGTTCAAGCAGGCGGAAGCGGTCGCCGCCGTTTTGCGTGAGCTGGAAAAGCTCGAGTTCGGGGTCGCCCCAAAGCGAATTTATCGGATCTATCAGGCAAAGATAGTCCGTCTTGCTTATCATGATGTTTTCCGCGTTGAGGTCGCCGTGGATGAGGGCGGGATAGGGCGGTTCGACAAAGATGTCGTCAAAGCGGGCGAAGACGCGCTCGAAGAGGCGGGGAACGGAAGGGGAAAACAGCTTGGCGCGCGCGGCGTTTTCCGCGCTTTGAAATTGCGCCGCGGCGATTTTTTGATAGCATTCGCGCCACGAGGTAAAGCCGCCGCCCTCGAGGTGCTTTTCGCTCGTTATTTGTCCGAAGCTTTTGCCGCGCAGCGAGTGCAGGCGCGCGATGTCCGCCGCCGCCTTCTCGCCCACGGCGTCAAAGTCGCAGCCGGCGGGGGGCAGGGAAGCGTTCGTGCCGGGGATATATTCGAGCACGAGGCAGTTTTCCCGCTCGCCGAATATGCGCGGCAAGCGGACGTTCGCCATTTTTAGCGCGCGGTACCAAAGCGCCTCGCGGGCGGCGTCGCCGTGGCGGAAAAAGACCTTGACGCAGACGCTCGAGCTTGAGAGGCGCGCGAGAAAAATTGCGCCGTAAGCCCCGCCGCCTATCCTTTTCAAGAAGGCGGGCTTTTCGCCGAAAAGGGCGGACAGGGCT
>DVNJ01000026.1 GCA_018714485.1 Candidatus Caccalectryoclostridium excrementigallinarum
CGCAACAAAGTATTGCGGCAGTCGTAGCGGAGCATGAGGAGCGTAGAAGCGAGCAGGTCGCGGAGCGGGCGGAAGCCGCGAGGGAGCATACTAAGGCGTATGTGACCGAGCGGAACCGTAACCGCGACAAAGAGATGCGACGCTTATACGATCATCATGGAATCGCCGAAGGAGAAGAACCTATACCCCAACCCCACCGCCTCATTATAAACTCTCAAGGTGTTTTCCCTGCCGGCGAAGGCGGAGACGAGCATGATGAGGGTCGATTTGGGGAGATGGAAGTTGGTGATGAGGGCGTCGACGCACTTGAACGTATAACCGGGATAGATGAAGATGTCGGTATTGCCGGAACAGGCGGTCAAGGTGCCGTCGGGGGCGGCGGCGCTTTCCAAGGTGCGCACGGAGGTGGTGCCGACGCAGACGATCCTGCCGCCGTTTTTGCGGGCGGAGTTGATGATCTCGGCGCTTTCGCGGCCGATTTGGTAATATTCGCTGTGCATTTTATGCTTGGAAGCGTCCTCTTCCTTGACGGGGCGGAAGGTGCCCAAGCCTACATGAAGCAGGACGGGCGCTATCTTGACGCCCATGGCGCGCACTTTTTCGAGCAGTTCGGGGGTGAAATGCAGTCCCGCGGTCGGAGCGGCGGCGGAGCCGTCGATATGCGCGTAAACGGTGTTATAGCGGCTGTTATCTTGCAATTTTTCCGTGATATAAGGGGGAAGAGGCATGCTCCCCGCCTCGTCGAGTATCTCTTCGAAGACGCCGTCGAAAGAAAATTCGAGCTGTCTCACGCCCTCTTCGCCCACGCCCGTCACGATCGCGCTCAAACGGGGCGAAAACCAGATCTCGGCGCCTTTAAGCAGCTTTCTTCCCGGGCGGACGATACCTTCCCAGCTCTTGTCCGAAAGGCGTTTTAAGAGCAGGACTTCGCAGTTTTTCTCGTGCTCGGGCGCTTTTTCGCGCGTGACGGTCGAAGTTACGCGCACTCCGAGCAACCTCGCGGGAATGACGCGCGTTTCGTTGATGACGAGGACGTCGCCCGCGCGCAGATAATCGGTCACGTCGGAAAAATGCCTGTGCTCCAATTCGCCCGTGTCCCTGTGAAAGACGGCAAGGCGTGAAGAATCGCGCCGCTCCAAGGGGTGCTGCGCGATGAGTTCTTTGGGAAGATAATAATCGAAATCTGAAGTTTTCAACATCTCACTGCCCGTCCCCGCCGTCGAACATGCTCAGCTGTCCGCCGCTGCCCGCGTTTGCGCCGTAATATTTTTTGCCGACGTGCTTATAGGCGTCGGGAAGGCATATCCTGCCACGCGGCGTGCGCGCGATGAAAGTTATCTGCATGAGATAAGGCTCGTAGACGTCCTCGATCGTCCCCGCGTCCTCGCCGACCGCCGCCGCCAAGGTGTCCAAGCCCACGGGTCCGCCGCCGAACTTGTCTATCATGGTCGTTAAGATCAGCCTGTCGATATTGTCAAGCCCCATCTTGTCGATCTCCATGCCCGCGAGCGCCTCGTCCGCCGCCTTTTGATCGACAACGCCGCTGCCGCGCACCTGCGCCCAGTCGCGCACGCGCTTCAAAATGCGGTTGGCGATACGCGGCGTTCCGCGCGAACGCGAGGCGATCTCTCGCGCGCCGTCGTCGGTGATCTCCACGCCCAAAATGCCCGCCGAACGGCGCACGATCACGCCAAGCTCATCGGGGGTATAGAGTTCGAGGCGGCAGTTCACGCCGAATCTGTCGCGCAAAGGCGAGGTGAGCATGCCCGCTTTGGTCGTCGCGCCGATGAGCGTGAAACGGTTGAGCGGAAGGCGAATGCTCTTTGCCGAAGGTCCCTTACCCACCATGAAATCGAGCGCGAAATCTTCCATCGCGGGATAAAGTATCTCCTCGACCGCGCGGTTGAGTCGATGTATCTCGTCGATGAAGAGGACGTCGCCCTGCTCCAAGTTGGTCAAGATCGCCGCAAGGTCCGCGGCTTTCTCGATCGCGGGTCCAGACGTTATGCGGATCTGCGAATTCATCTCGCCCGCGATGATGTGCGCCAGCGTGGTCTTGCCCAGACCCGGCGGTCCGTAAAGCAGAACGTGGTCGAGCGCCTCGCCGCGCGCCTTCGCCGCCTGAATATAAACTTCGAGATTGCGCTTGATCTTCTCCTGCCCCACATAGTCGGACATGGTCTTGGGGCGCAGCGAAATATCGTTGTCCCCTTCGCGGTCGATATTATATGAGGATAAGAACCTCTCTTCGTCTTCGGGCAAAAAATCCATTATTTATCCACGCTCCTGAGCGCCAACGTTATCACTTCTTCGAGCGTCTTCGCCTTTCCGCCCGCGATCACCGCGTTCACCGCCTTGACCGCGTCCGTGCGCGAAAGCCCGAGCGAAACGAGCACCGCCGCCGCTTCCTGCCCGATAGGGCTCGATTGAGTCACGCCGAGCACTTCGCCGCTTCCCGAAACATCCTCTTCCACCCGCTCGCGCAGCTCCACGATCACGCGCTCGGCGGTCTTTTTGCCGATGCCCTTGATGCGCGAGAGCGCCTTGGTGTCCGAATTGACGATCGCCAACGCAAGCGTGCGCACGTCCATGCCCGAGAGTATCTGCAAAGCCACTTTGGGACCTATGCCCGAAACGGTGATGAGCTTCAGGAACATGGCGCGCTCTTCTTTGGCGGCAAAGCCGTAAAGCCGCATGGCGTCGTCCGTCACCCCCAAATGGGTGAACAGCTTGACCCGCACCCCCACGGCGCCCACGCGCGCAAGCGTGAAGGACGACACGTTGAGTTCGTAACCGATGCCGTTGTTGTCTACTATGACCTTGCCCTCTTCCGCGCCGGCAAGCGTGCCCGTGATATAAGAATACATATATATTATGATAGTATAAGCACGCGAGGAAGTCAAGTTTTTTTTCTTTGCCGGACATATGCTATGCGGGCACGCGGGGGAGCGCGCCTTTACGCACATCTTTGGACGGCGAAGATTTGATAATACGGCAAGTATTACCTGCGTCTTCGCCGTCCAAACCTGCACGCAAATCCATCGCTCTCCCACGCACCCTTAATAGCGCCTGTCCGGCATATGTGTGAGCGAAAGGTGAACAAGAGAAAGCTTGATAATACAACAAGTATTGCCTGCGGCACTTATATTATATCTGTTTGTATTAAAAAATGTAAGTATTTGCAAGCAGTTTCAAAAAAGCGGCCGCAATAGCGACCGCTCTATCCTTTTTATTTATTTTATCCGTTTTCCGCGAGGCGTTGCCTTTCTCGCAGGTGTATTAAATTGTTGTAAATACCGCCACGTTTTAAGAGCTGCTCGTGCGTGCCCTGTTCGGCGATTTTCCCCTCGGACACAACGACGATTTTATCCGCCACGCGGATGGTGTTTAAGCGGTGCGCGATGACGAGCAAGGTTTTGCCCCGTACAAGTTCGGTGATCGCCTCCTGAATGTGCCGTTCGTTGTCCAGATCGACGCTCGCCGTCGCCTCGTCCAGAATGACGATGGGCGCGTCCTTTAAGATGCACCGCGCAATGGAAATGCGCTGTTTTTCCCCGCCCGAAAGGGATGCTCCGCCCTCGCCGATGACGGTTTCGAACCCCTGCGGCAGGTTCATGATGAAGTCGTAACAGCGCGCCTTCTTTGCAGCCTCCTCCACCTCTTCTCTTGTGGCGGTCGGTCTGCCCATCGCTATGTTGTTATAGACGGTATCCTGAAACAGGTACACGCGCTGGAACACCATGCTGATTTTGTCCATAAGTTCAGAGAGCGGCACGTCGCGGATGTCCACGCCGCGCACCTTTATACTGCCGGACTTGATGTCCCAAAAGCGCGCCAAAAGGTTTGCAAGCGTGGTTTTTCCTCCCCCGCTGGGGCCGACGAGCGCGGTCATCGTGTTCTTTTCCGCCGCAAAGCTGACGCCCCGCACGGTATCTTCCTCACCGTAGGCAAAGGTCACGTTTTCAAACGATATTTCGGGCGCGGACGATGTTGCCGGGAAGTGCTTTTTGCCGTTGTCGGGCAGCGTCTTTTCATCGAACACTCCCTCTATTCTGTCGAGGCAGCTCCCCATGACGGTCAGTCGGGACGATTCGCTGTACAGCGTTTTCAGCGGCAGGAATATGGAGAATGCAAACAGCACGCAACCGATAAGGTACGGCAAGGTCATCATATTTTCAAAATACAGCCGCACGCCGAGCGCGACGATGCCCGCCATGCCGACGGTATAGAGCACGTTGAGCACGACCATCCACGGCAACTGCGTGAACTCGAATTTGAGCGCGGCGTCCCTCGTCTTGCGGAAGTTCTTTGTCAGATCTTCCGACTTTTCGCCGAGCAGATTGTAGCTCTTGATGACGCCGATTCCCTCGATATGGGAGATGACCGCGTCCGTCAGTTCCTCGTTCTGCTGCTGGCGGATATTGCTGTGTTTTACGCCCGACTTATTCATAAAGACCGCGGCAATGACGACCGCCAGCGACACGCCCGTGACGAGCAACCCGATACGCCAATCGATGACGTACATGAACGCAACCATAAGGAGCGCCGAAAAGCCGTTGCACAGCATATCCGCGATAGACTGCATGACGTTTTCTTCCACGAACACCATATCGGATGAGAGCACCGAACTGATTTTGCCGATATTGCCCGCTGTGAAGTAACCCATAGGAAGTTTACGAAGGCGCGCGCCCAGCTCCATGCGCTTTTCTGCAAAAATCTTATACCCCGCCGTGCTCTGCAACCTGTCGCTCAAATTCGTGGCGAGAATATGTACGCCAAGCGACGCCGCCATGCCCGCAAAGTAGATGAGGCAGCGAGGCACGGTTATTGTGCCCTCGTAAAACTCATTGAAGAGTAAGAAACCGAGGAAAAGCGGCATCATGATGCAGATACCCTTAATGAAGGCGAACAGCGCCGCCGAGAGCACCCTGCCCTTGTATTTGCCCGAAAACTTCAATATCCTTACGAAAAATTTAATCATACCGCGCCTCCTTCCGTTCCGACCACATTCAACGCCGCGCTGTCCTCGGAGATGCGCCAAAGCCGTTTATAAATGTCGTTGCTTTCCAGAAGCTCTTTATGGGTGCCGCTGCCCGCCACCTTGCCGTTGTCCAGCACATAAATCTTATCCGCGTTCTGAATGGACGCAAGGCGGTGTGCAATGACAAGAAGCGTTTTGCCCCGGACGACCTCGGCGATCGCCTTTTCCATCTTCTCCTCGTTTTCGGGATCGGCGAACGCCGTCGCCTCGTCCAGAATGACGACGGGCGCGTTCTTGAGAATAGCCCTTGCGAGCGACACTCTCTGCCGTTCCC
>DVNJ01000027.1 GCA_018714485.1 Candidatus Caccalectryoclostridium excrementigallinarum
CTTGCATAATAACTCTACAATTTTACCGATTACAATTTTACAAGCATTTTTAAGTGTATTTTTGCTTTTATATTGATATAATTTACTTATCACACCATAGTTATTATTTGCTTGTGCTTAACCGCCTTGTGAGATGATACGCCGCCTTGTTCTATGATCAACGGGCAAGCGGTTGTATTTTTCACGGGCGAAAAATCTCCACCGACAGCTTCTTTCCCGCAGGGGCGGGAAAGTATGTCCCGTTGACATCTCCCTGCGGCGGCGGGGAGATGCAATTAAGGCGGTTAAGCACAAAAGCACCGCAAAAATTAAATTAAAGCGCACCCCGCGCCGAAAGGAGCAACCGCAATGAAAAATGCAGTCATTTACGCCCGTTTCAGTTCTCACGCGCAGAATGAACAATCTATCGAGGGACAGTTGGCAGAGTGCCGCGCCTTTGCCGAGCGCAACAATTTGCGCATAGTCCGCGAATACATAGACAGAGCCTTGACTGGTACGACCGACAAACGCCCCGACTTTCTGCAAATGATTGAGGACAGCAAGCGCAAAGGCTTTCAATTTGTTATCGTCTATCAGTTAGACCGTTTTGCCCGCAACCGTTACGACAGTGCAACGTATAAAGCAAAATTAAAGAAAAACGGCGTGCGTGTTCTCTCTGCGAAAGAGAATATCACGGACGACGCGAGCGGCATTTTGATTGAGGGCGTTTTGGAGAGCATGGCGGAATACTATTCGGCAGAACTTTCGCAAAAAATAAAACGCGGAATTTCTATATCCGCGTCAAAGTGTAAATATTTCGGTGGGAGCGTTCCTCTCGGGTACAAGGTGGACGAGCAAAAAAACTTTGTCATAAATGAGGAAGTCGCGCCACTTGTCAAGATAATGTTTGAAATGCTTGTGGGCGGCAATACCTATGCCGACATTATCCGCTATTTGAATGAACGCGGCATAAAGACTTCACGGGGCGGCAAATGGAATAAAAGTAGTTTTCACCGCATATTCAGCAATCGCCGCTATTTGGGCAAGTACATCTATCACGGCGAAGAGATTGACGGCGGTATGCCGCAACTTATCGACGACGAACTTTTTGCCGAGGCGCAAAAGGTGTTAGCCAAATACGCCGCCGCGCCGTCCCGCGGCAAAGCCAAAGTCGAATATTTATTGTCGGATAAAATGATATGCGGGCATTGCGGCAACAAAATGACGGGCATAAGTTCAACGAGCAAAAGCAAAAAGATACATCACTATTACAAATGTACAGGGAACAACAAGGGCATTTGCAAAAAACGGACTGTCCGCAAACAGTTTATAGAAGATGAGGTCGTCGCCGCCATTGTGGGCGAACACGGCATTTTGACCGACGAGTTTATAGACCTTGTAGCCGCGGAAACCTATTTGCTTATTCAGTCGGAGCAGAACGACACCGAAATAAAGCGGCTTGAAAACCTTGTCGCGGAAAACCAAAAGGCGATTAACAATCTTATGCAGGCGTTAATGCTCGGCAAGATTGCCGACACCATTTTGTCGCAAATCGAGAAGTTAGAGAACGAAAACAAGGAATTGCAAGACACAATCGCCAATGAAAAGGCAATGCTGATAAATTACAGTTACGCCGATATTCGCAAGTGGCTGTCGCACTTCCGCACGCTTGACTATTCCAAGACCAAGAACCGCAAAGACCTGATAGACACATTCATTTATAGGGTGATACTGTACGACGATAAAATGAAAGTGTTGTTCCACCTTAAAGGCGGGCAACAGGGCGAACTGCTCTTAAATCTGATTTTCCCCGATTATCCCGACGGACACGGCGACGACGGCGACAACGCCCAAAAAATGCCCGAAAATAAAAAAGAAACCGACAAAGCGGTTTCTAATTTTGACGTAAACGCAGAGTGTGCGTATACGTCGCGTTTGGTGGAGATAAGGGGAGTCGAACCCCTGACCTCTTGAATGCCATTCAAGCGCTCTACCAACTGAGCTATACCCCCGAAGTGCCCTCTTAGTATAACACATAAGAGGGACGGTGTCAAAATTTTTGCGGCTGTTTTTTACAGTTTTTTGGCGATTTCCTTCATCTTTTTCCTGCCCTCGTCGCTGATGGGACGGAAAGGTCTGCGGCAGCCGCCCATAGGTATGCCCATCTCGTCGAGCAGAGCTTTTTCCGCGGCGAAGGTCCCGTATTTGACGATCTCGGCGATGATGGCGTTCGCTTCGAGCTGTTTTGCCTGCGCGGCGCGGATGTCGCCCTTTTGGAAGTAATTATAGATGTCGATGAACTTCTCCGCCATGAAGTTATAGGTACTGCCTATGCCGCCGTCGGCGCCCATGGTGAGACCCGCGATGAACATTTCGTCCCAGCCGTTATAGACGATGGGATCTGCCTTCATGGTCTTGAACTGCTGCAAGAGGAAGAGGTCGGAAGTCGTATGCTTGATACCGATGAATCTGTCGGAAGCGGCGAACATTTCCTCCGCGATCGCCTTGGTGAAGTTAAAGCCGTTGGCGTTGGGGAAGTTATAGATTATCATGGGGATATCCACGCTGCTGACGATGTCGAGATAATAATTCTTGACCGCGTCATAGCTGAATCCGTAATAATAAGGCGCGACGGCGGAGATGGCGTCGAAGCCCACTTCCTTGGCGTATTTCGCCATTTCGATCGCATGATCGGTGCAGATAGTGCCCACATGCGCGATGAGCGTCGTCCTGCCCTCGTTGGCTTCGGCGGCAGCCTTAAAGAGCTGCTTGCGCTCTTCCACGGTCAGCAGCAGACCTTCGCCGGTGGAGCCGCCGACATAAAAGCCGTTGACGCCCTTTTTGATGTTGAAGTTGATGAGTTTTGCCACAGAATCCGCATTCACGCCGCCGTTTTTGTCAAAAGGCGTGAGCAGCGCGGGAAGTACTCCCTTGAATTTTTCTTTCATATTACCCTCCGTGGGACAACGTCCCGAATTGTCTATTTATCGTACGACATTTGCATGCCGAAATTGCCGTTGAGCGCCGCATAGGCGCTTCCGAGCAGAGCCGCTCTGTTGCCCAGCTCCGCTTTTTTGAGCCGCTTTGACACGTCGCTCGAACACATATCGCAGAGTTTGTCCCACCACTGCTCCGCCATTTCCACGACGCCGCCGCCGATGAGTATCTCGTCGGGATCGTAAGTGAGGCAGGCATATTCGAGCACTTTTTTGAAGTCGGAGCAGAACTTATCCACCGCGAAAGCATATTCCGCATTATAAAGTATGTCCTCGACCTTGTCCTTGTCCGCGTTCATTTTCAGCCCCGTCGCCGAGACGTACATTTCCGCGCAGCCCTTCTTGCCGCAGCGGCAGTCCCTGCCGCCTTCATGCAAAACGTAATGCCCTATGCGGATATTGTCCACGCTGCCGCAGCCCAGCTTTTCCCTGTCTTTTATCATGGCGCAGCCCAAGCCCGTTCCGAGCGTGAGCATCATGGGTCTTTCGCCCTTACTTCCGCCCACATAGACCTCGCCGATGAGCGCGGCGGAAGCGTCGTTGACCACGACTATCTTGCCGCCGAAACGCGCTTTGAGCGCGCCGCGCAGATCGAGCCCCGTAAAGCCCGGCAGCGCCGCCGTGGCATAGGTGACCTTTCCGCAGCTGTCGTCGATGTCGCCCGCCGAGCCGACGCCGATGACGGCGCAGTCCGTGCGCGAGCGGTAATTGTCGATCGCCTTGCAGATATTCTCCACGATATGATCTCTGCCGTATTTCGCCTCAGTGGGCACGGAAGAACGATGCAGGATCTTGTAAGATCCGCCGTCGCTCGCCCTGCCGCAGCTAATGAGCGCGGACTTGATGCCCGTGCCGCCTATATCCACGCCGATCAACTTCATTTTATCACCTGCACGAAACGCTTGGTTATGTCCATGGGGCGGGTTATCGAGCTGCCGATGACGACGGCGTAAACTCCCGTGTCCCAAACCTTTTTCAGCTGCTCTCTTTCCCAGATCCCGCCTTCGCCGATTATCTTCACGTCGGGGAAGCGCTTGACGAGCGCGGCGTCGAAATCGTAATCGGGAATACTAACGCCCTTGGTGGCGGAGGTATAGCCGCGCATGGTCGTGCCGATATAGTCAAAGCCGAGAGCCGCCGCCTCTTCCGCACTCTCCATGCAGTCGCAATCCGCCATTATTTCCTTTTCGGGAGCCGCCCTACGAATGCATTTTACCAACTCTTCCAGCGACTCGCGCGGTCGGGCGCGGCGGGTGCAGTCGAGGGCGATCACTTCGCACTTCGTCTTCAAAAGCTCGTCAACTTCCTTCAAAGTCGGCGTTATGTAGACGTCGCTGCCCTCATATTCCTGCTTGATTATCCCGATCACGGGCACGTCGGGCAGAAGTTCCTTTATCCGCTCGACCACATGCGCATAGCACGTTCTGATGCCGACCGCACCGCCCAAGACGGCGGCGCGCGCAAAATGCTTTTCCATGTCGAGACCGTAAAGAGGCTCGCCCTTTACCGCCTGACAGGACACTATCACTCCTCTGTTAAGCTTTGCCATTTTTATACTCCTCGAGCACGGATATGGGGAAGACTATGCTCTCGATCGTTTCGTGCATGGTACTGCCCTCGTAAAGCAGGACTATATCGCCGTTTTTCGCCTGCGTCATGCAGCTATACACAAAGCCGTTGTCCTCGCCCGCCTCTTTCACGGGCATGGAGGCGACAAAGGTCTCGCCGTAATCATAGGAAAGGCGCACGAGTCCGTTCACCCTGCGCTGCTTGTCCGCGGCGTTGCACACGAGCGTGACCTCTTTCCCGCCGTATTCGGCATTGAGCACGCTCACCTGGCAGATGGGCTGAGGCAAAAATTCGTTATGCCTGTAATTATGCCACGTTTCGCCGCCGTCCGTGCTCTCCGCCATGGCGACCAGCCTTTTGAGGCTGTGGTTGCGCATGAACATGCGCAGGCTGCCGTCGGGAAGCTCGATCACCTGGCTTTCGGTGATGTTGTTCCAATCCGCGACAAAGCGCGAAGAGAGCTTGATCCCGTGCTTTTTGCGCCCGTCGTTGGGAGAAGCGCCCATCTTCCAGCTCTTGCCGTTGTCGTCGCTGTAAATGACGCACGCCGAAAGGCTCAATATGGGAAAAAGGAACATTCCCATGGAATTATAATAGACGGGGAAGACCAGCCTGCCCGCGTACTTGCCCTTCTTTATCTTGATACCTATGCCGGGGCAAGTCCCCAAAAAGCTCATCCACGGCGCTTTCACCTGCTCGTTGAGGCAGACGGGCTTGCTCCACGTCCTGCCGTCGTCCGTGCTCTCGCAGATATAGAGGAAAAAGGTCTCGTATTCGCAAACGGGGCAGTTTTTGATAAACATATTGCCTATCTTTTTTCCGCCCTCGAAGACGTCGCCCTTTTCGTCCACGGTGTAAGAAGTCTTCTTTCCGCCGACAAAGATCCCGCCGCTCTTATCCGCGTATCCTCTTTTGCCCGAAACGGTGACTATCTTATTCCCCTCCTTGTCATATCCCGTTCCGCGTTTGGCGTTGATGATACCGATATTGGTGGGCGTATGCGACCAGAGCATATATATCTTGTCCTGCTCTTCGTCATACAAAAGCGAAGGATCGATGGCGAGCGAGCCATGGTTCTTGCTCTCGCCGACCTCTTCCACAGCGGCGATCTGCGCCTGCCATGTGCGGCCGTTGTCTTCCGAGCGGCGCACGACCTTGTCTATCCTGTTGGGAAAATCCGCCGCGGAAAAAAATCTCTCGTCCGCGCAAGCGACGATCGTGCCGTGCTTGGTGGTGACCACGGAGGGGATACGATAATTGTTCGCCCTGCCCGTTGCCTTGCCGAAAACCTGCGTTCTGAATATCTTTTCCATATGCTTTATTATAACATATATCTTTATTCCTGTCTATATATTGATTTGATTTTTGTGATTTAGCGCGATTTGCGCGAAAAAATGCCCCGAGCGCACGCGCCCGCCCCATTCTTTTTGCGATAATAGACGAAAACGCCGCAAATGTCGCGCAAAATTCTGCGCTTGATAGCCGTAAGTTATATTTAACTTTTCATATTGACATATTGCGCCGATTATGTGATAATATAGACATGGAAGCGGCAGTTTATGTTTTTTCGGTCTTATCCTTTTTATCCGGCTTAGGCACGGCGATCTTTTATCAGATCGACAGAAAAAAAGCGGCAACGGCGGCAAAGATGATCGCCGCCGCCCTTTTCTGCATCGCGGGCATTATCGGCTTTTGCGGCAGAGTTCAGAGCACCGACGCCTGCGCCGTCCTGCTCGTGGGACTTTTCCCCGCGGCGGCGGGCGATTGGTTCCTCGCCAAAAAGGAGCTTGTCGCGGGCGACGAAAAGCGCGATTACCTCAATTTTGCCCTCGGCGTCATTTCCTTCGCCGTGGCGCAGACTTTATTCATTGCGGCTTTTATCTTAGCGACGGCAAGCGGCGGCAATTACAGCTTTGAATTTTTGCCCTTAGCGTTCCTGCCTCCCCTCTTCGCCCTGATCTCCATGGCGACAAAGCAGGTGAAGATAGAAAAAAAGCGCCTGCCCTTTGTGCTCATATACGGACTGTTTTTGGGCATGACGCTCTCTGCCGCGGCAAGCAGGCTTTACGGTAACCCCGACAGCGTGAGCGCCATCATCGGCGTGGTGGGCGCGGCGGCGTTCGTGCTCTCGGACATGTCGCTCGCCTGCTATTATTTCGCCTGCAAGATCCCCGACAGGAGATTATTCAATTTCCCCGTGATGATCCTCTATTTCGGCGCGCAGGTGCTCTATGTGATCACCATGATAACCTTCTGAAAGTTTTTTCAAGGCTTTGCAAGCGGCGTGAGAGCGCCGCTTTTTCGCGCCTCTTTCGAAGAACTTTGCTTCCGACAAGACCTTCGAATATCCGCAGGCGACCTCGGCGGAACGCTTTAAGCCTCTTGCGACATGGAACGCCATATCCCCGAGAGTACCTTTGAAATGATCCGCTAAAACCGATCCGACCGCCGATTTCGGAGATAAAATAAAAATACCGCCTATAAGACGGTATTCACTGTTTTCTGACTTGATTTTCTTGTATGCCGGACCGGACTAATGCGAACCGGTCTCGGAGCAATTCTATTCGGCGCTTTTGCACAGCCGAAACTTGCGGGTATTATAATATTGTCTGCGTTCCGCCTATGCAACATCATCCGAAAATCTCTTGCTCTGAGGTGCGAGCAGTTCCGCGCCTGCCGATTTTTGGCTGAGCAAGGAAGTCGCCGCAGCTAATACTTGACCCGTATTAGCAAGGCGAATGACGCGGTTCAGGCGGAAATCGGCGGCG
>DVNJ01000028.1 GCA_018714485.1 Candidatus Caccalectryoclostridium excrementigallinarum
GCGGTCTTGGCGGCGTCTTCCGCGTCGAGGCGCGCGGCTTCGGCGGCATATTCTTCATACTTGGGCAGCACGAAATCAAAGAAGTTGTTGCGGCTGTCAAAATCGGTCAAAAGCGTTTCGCACTCCAAATAGAGCTTGTAAGCGCGGCAGTAGCGGTGATAGAGCTTTTCCGCCTTTTTGATGACTTTGTTCTGCGCCTTCTTTTCTTCCTTGGTGTTGCAAGGGACGTCGAGTTCGCGCTTGAGATCCGCCTCGTAATCGGACAAGACGCCGTCGGGGAAGAGGCGGGCGGTGAGGCGGCGCATGCGCTTGAACTGCCTTATGCGCTTTTTGATCAGCGCCTTGGTGTCGCGCTCCTGTTCGCGCATATCCTTGGCGGCTTTGGTGAGCCGTCCCTTTTCGTCGCGCTCGCCTGTGCCGGGGAATGCGGGAACGGGCAGAGATGAGATGTCGAGCGTGCTCGCGGCGATGTCGTTCTTGTCGATAGCCGTCACGGCGCGGGCGATGTCGAGCTGCATTTGATAAAAGGGCGTGTCCCACTTTTGCAGCTCGTGATCCAAAAATTCCTCGATAGCCTCTTTGTCGCGTTTGAGCTTTTGCGCGTCCTTATAAGCGCGCTTTGCCTCTTTATATTGCTTTTTCAGCTCGTCGCGCTGCGCGGTGGCGGCGCCGAGGCTCTCGGTGACGGGTATCTCTTCCGCCTTGCGCAGCGCCTGCTTGAAGGCGTGTTCCGCCTGCTTGAGCGCGGCTTGCTTTTCGGGTATGATCGCCGTGTCCGTGCCCGCCTTGGCGGCGTCGAGGTCGGCTTTCGCCGCTTGCACGGCGGCGGAAAGCGCGGCTATCTCGGGCATGGCGAGAATGGTCTCGCGCGGGGGCACCAGCTTTGCCGCCTCTTTCAGTTCCGCCTCAAAAGCCGCTCTTGCCTGCTTATAAGCCGCTTTTGCCGCCTTCATCTCCGCCTTTTTCTCCTTGATGTCGGGCAGAACGGCGTTTTTGCGCTCCATGGCGTAATTGTATGCCTCGACGACGTCCCTCGCCTGATGCGCGGTGATGTCGCCCGTGCGGTAGTCTGCGTTCACGGCGCGGATCTTGAGCGCGGTGATTATCATGGCGTGCTTTTCGCGCGTGAGGTTATAAAGCAGGAAGGGCGCGAGGTTGAGCGCGGAGCCCAAGATGGAGAGGGCGCAGAGGATATAGAACAGGTTGTTGCGCACGGTGGGGTCGTAGAGCACGTCGTAATTGACCGTGAGACCGAAGCCTTCGTAGATGAAGGGCAAGAAGTATCCCGTGGCGATGGTGATGGGCGTGCCGATGAGCGCGGCGACTTCGAGCATGAAGTCCACGCGCTTGCCCGATTTTAATTGAATGGAGTCCTTCACCTCGGCGTTGAGCACGGGATTATAGACCAGCTGCAACTGATTGATGAAGGTGTTTATGTAAAGGAAGAGGAAGTATAGCAGCGGGACTTCGTAGGTGGCGAGCATGCAGGCGATAAAGACGATGTTGAAGCCGTTATGGAAGAGCAGCGTGCCTTTATTGCCCAGCGCCTTCAAGATGAAGGGCGTGGCGAACATGGAAAGTCCCGAAGCCGTGCCGAGGACGGTGGTGAGAATGCCGTAAGTGACCATGTCCTGCGTGCCGTAGATATAGATCCAGCCGAAGAGCACGAGATAGGCGCTTTCGAGGAAGTTGAACCAGCCGGAGATGGTGCGCAGCCACCAATATTTGTTTTTCCAAACCGCGACGCAGCCGTCGATGACGCTGACTTTTTGCACGAAATGCTTGGAAGAGACGATCCTTTCCTTGCAGCCGAAGAAGGCGAAAAGGCTGAGGAAAACGCCCAAAATACCGATGGGAACGACGATGTAACGATAAGTCCTGATGTCCGTGAAGCCGCCCGTGAATTCGGAGAAGATGGGCACGAACAGCTGATAGACGGAAGGGGCGAAGGAATAGATCAGCGAGCTTACCGTGATGATGTTGGCGCGCTCGCGCGAGGAGGGGGAGAGGACGCTGCCTAAGTTGGTATAGTTGGTCTGGAAGAGCGGCTGTCCCGCCGAGATGGCGATGGCGAAGATGAACACCATGGTATATTTGGCGTTATAGTCCATGGTCTCAAAGGGCAAAAAGATGAACACGACCGCCAAAACCGCGAGCGGTGCGCCCATTATCGCCATATACGGTCTGAATCTGCCCCAGCGCGTGTTGGTGTTGTCGACCAATTTGCCGCGGATTATCTGGAAAAAGATGTTGGCGATCGTCTGCACGGTGAGCATGGTCTGCAAGTGCATGGGACGAATGCCGATGGTCGAGGCAAAGAGAGTGTTGGTCACGCCCAGCGCCATAAACCCGAGCAGGTATACGAGCATGTTCTGACCCATGCCGCCGATGGAATAGTTCAGAACTTCTTTATAGGGGACGTAATTGCCCCGAGCGGGCTTGCTCCAATGAGTGGTGATGTCCGTCCAGACGAAAGAGACGGTGTCTTTGAGCTTTGAAATGCCGTTGCGGCATTTTTGCTTGATAGTGCTTGCCATAATTTACCCCTTTGACTTTTTTACGGAGTAATTATAACAAATAATTTCGATAAAGTAAAGAATAAACGCGCGCGCAAGGGGAGAAAAAGCAAAATTAAAGAACGCGGGCAGAGACAAAGCGCCCCTGCCCGATAAAACCGCGGACGGGCGAAGTTGCTATGCGCTCAAAGCAAGGCAGTTTGTGAACAGCTTTTCGACTTTTTCCTTCGTGAAAGAGTCGTCGCTTACGGAAACGGAATAACGCACGCCGTCCTTTTCCGCATACCATACCGAGCTGCCCGTGTTTGTTTCAACATAATATATATCGCCGAGAGAGCAGGTCATGTCCGTCTTTTCCGCGCGTTCGATCTCATGGCGGAGAGCGTCGAATAAGATGTTTTCGCTCAGCGATTCGATCGAGACATAAACGCCGACGCCCGAGAAAAAGACTCCCGCGCAGGGACAGTCGCCGCGCTCGATAGCGAGATTTGTGGCGACTTTTCCGCCTCGATACGCGGGATAAACGTGGACGCTGTCGTAGCCCGGCAGATATTCTTCGAGCGTCTCTTCTGCGGGGACGGGGACGAGCAGATCCAGCTCGCCGAGCCGATCGTAAGAAACGGGGAGGCTGCCTACGGAAACTCCGAAAGTGCCGGAGAGAAAGAGCACCAAAAGAATAATGCCGATCACGAGTATCGCCGCAAAAACGCACGATCCGATAATGATACCTTTTTTCTGTTTTGCCGTCAAAGTCATAATTACTCCTCCTTTGATTTATTCGGTGACTGCGCAGTCTGTCCGTCTATATTGTTCCGCGATCAGTTGAGCGCGGAAAGAATGTCTTCCATATATATCCACGCCTTTTCCGCCTCTAAGGACGTCCAAGGCTTTTTTTCGTTCGGGCGTATGCTTACATAGTATTTGTAGCCGCCATAGGCAAAGCGGAATTCCGCTTCCGTGTATGATACGGAGTCGGAGGCGTCGACGGTAAAGAAATGGCTTATCAATATCCCGTGCAGGGTCGTTTCCGAAAAATTTTCCTCGCCCACGTCAAGCGTGCGTATGACAAGATCCTGCGGCAATATCGTCAATGTTATTAAGGCATACGGACGCATGGGGTCGGCGGTCGTGTCCGGAGAGAGCAGTTTTTCCTGCCAATATTCAAGCGACGGGTCTTCTTTATTGGTATATAGATAGGTTTCTCGATAAGCGATTTGCTCGTCCGCGTAAAATATCGATATATCGTTACGCGGTATGGACAGCATATCCAAACGGTTTTTCAGGCAATATTCTTCAAGGCATATGCCGCCGTTATTTTGATCGGCATAGTCCTGCCCGACATAGGCGGGATTGATATAAAACCCGATCGCGGTCATATCGAACTCGCTCGTCGAATCGCAAAAGCGCAGAGAGTCGGCGTCATTTTCGGCGGAAAACACTATGGGCAGGCAAACGCACAGCGCGACGGCAACGACCAAAACACATGCCGTTATCGCAACGGCGCGGGGTGAGAGGCGAGAGCCTGCCGCCGTTTCGGAAGGAACAAGATCTTGCTTCAAATTTTGCTTTTTCTCATTCGAGCGTTCGATTTTTTTATGCAGGTTCAACTTATGTTCACTCCTTTGGCGTTGTAAACGGGTGCGTCGCCCATGATAATGCAGCTTTCGGCTGTTTTCAAGCTCACGGACTCATAAATTATCAGTTCCCGCTCGCTCGAAAGTCCTTTGTTATAAGTTATTTTCATATATCCGTTAATGAGAAATATATGGCTCGCAACGGAAAATTCCCGATGAAAGGTCGAGCCGCCCGCAACGCGCGTTTCCTGTCCGTAAAAGTCCGCCGTTTCGGTGAAGACAAGGACGGGTCTTTGCGAATTTATCGCGCTCTTTACGGCGGCATAGTCGATGTTACCGCCGCTTTTTGCGGAAGAATAAGTCAGGGAATATCCCTTGCTCGTGACATAGGCGGAAAGCCCTTCGTCAAATTCGCTCTCGCTCACGCCCGCTCCCGCTTCATTGGTATGCATGAGGGAATAGAGTTCGGCAATGACTTGATTGGGAGTTCCGCGTTGCGGCTTGTAACCGCCGAAGATGAGCAGAGGATCGTAGTCGGGGATAAGTTCGGTCTTGAAAATATCGAAATAAGTGACGACAACGCCGCCCGCCACGGCTCCGCAGGCATTGGTGAGACCGCAGCTGTCTATCGTATAATAAGGCAGTCCCTCGTTGAGAGAGCCGCTCTCTTCCAAGGTGCGCGTGGTATAGCTTATGGTGACGTCGCCCGTAGCGCGCGTGGCGGGCAGCGGTTCTCCCGTAAAGCGAGCCTCTTGAGCAAGAGCGCTCGGAGCAAAGACGAACAAAAGCGCAATAAGCGCAAGCACAAGCGCCGCCGCCGAAATAAAGATAAAGTGTCTTTTTCCCGATGTCATTTTTTTGCCCTCCGTAATTAATTCGGTTTAAGAAGGAAAAAGTTGAACGCCTTTAAGCAAATTTTACTTAAAATTTGCAATCATTGCAAGAGTTTTTTCAACCGCTGTTCCGCCGCTCTGATGCGCTTGCTCATCGCCGAAACCGTGATCCCCGCCGCCGCGGCGAGTTCTTTCTGGGAATATCCGTAAAAATAATAGCCGACGAGGCAATATCTGTCTTCCTTGCCGAGGGCGTTCAGGGCGGCGTAAAGGTCGATGTCGTCTTCGCGGAAAACCGCATTCTCCGCCATCTCCAGCTCTTCGCTTATCGTTTGCGGGAAGTATCTTTTGTCCGTGAGCTGCCTTATCTTGTTGCGTAAAATGCCCGTCATCCAGGGATAGGCATGCTTTGAATCGTCAAAGTTGCTCCCGCCCCTGAAAATGGTCAAAAAAGTCTCGGCGACGGCTTCTTCGCATAAAAAACCGTCGTTGCAAAGGCAGTGCGCCATGGCGAGCAAATGCATTGCCGTGGCGTCGTAAAGGTCGCCGCAGGCGCGCTTATCTCCGGCTGTCGCTTTTTTGAACAGCCGATCCACTTTGCGATGCCAAGACGAGGTCATTTAGTTGCCCGTGGAGCCGAATCCTCCGTCGCCGCGCTTGGTGTCCGAAAGCGAGTCCGCCTGAGTGAAGTCCGCGCGAATATATGGCGTTATTATTATCTGCGCGATCCTGTCGCCGTTGTAAATGCGCCTGTCCTCGCCCGAATGGTTATGCAGCGCCACGATGATCTCGCCGCGGTAATCGCTGTCGATGACGCCCACCTTGTTGGCGGGGGCAAGCCCCTGCTTCGCGCCCAGTCCGCTGCGCGCATAGATCAGCCCCACACAGCCTTCGGGGATCTCCATGGCTATACCCGTGTGAATGAATTCCGTCATTTCGGGCGCGATGAGGATCTCCTCTTCGTCCGTCAGGCAGAAAAGATCCGCCGCCGCGGCAAATTCGCTGCCGTAAGCGGGCAGCTTGGCGCGTTCGTCGAGTTTTTTGACTTTCAAAAAGCAATGTTGCATAAGTGACCTCCGCAAAAGTATCAAAATAAGTTGATGTCGGCTTTCCGACACCTTATATGGTACTACAAATTTCACACAATGTAAATATAAAATATAAAATTGACAAGAAGGGAAAAATTTACGCGAAAACGCTTTACTTCTTTAATGCATTAAAGTATAATATGCTTACAAATTCGCAAGGAGAGATTTTTTGTGGATAACGAAACGATGAAAAAACAGCTCTATGAGATCTTCGCGGCGGTGAAAACGCCCGAGGACGCCCGCTTATTGCTCGACGACCTTTGCACAAACAAGGAAGTGGAGCAGATGGCGCAGCGCGCCTATGCGGCGAAGCTGTTTTTGCAGGGTAACACCTATGCGCAGATAATCGAGAAGACGGACATCTCGTCCGCCACGCTTTCGCGCGTTTCGCGCTGCATAAATTACGGAGGTGGGGGCTATGCCAGGTTCGTTAAAAGGGATTGAGCGCTTTTTCGAAGGCGGCGGCGACGGGCAGGCTCTGCCCGTGAAGCTCAGCGCGCTGTTTTCCTCTTACGGCTATAAAAAGTACCGCATGAGCAGGTTTGAAGAATATTCGCTCTATGCGCAGAATTTCGACTTTCTCGCCGGGAGCAACGTGATAACTTTCGGCGGCGCGGACGGGAAGCTCTTGGCGCTGCGCCCCGACGTCACGCTCTCCATCGCCAAAAACACCAAGGCGAGCCTCGAGCGGGGAGAAAAGCTCTATTATCACGAGAGCGTTTACCGTCAGGCTCACGGCAACTTGGGCTATGAAGAGATAGACCAGATGGGCGTGGAACATATCGGTAGGGTGGACCTGCTCACCATCGCCGAGCAGGTGGAGCTGATCTTGAGATCGCTCAGGCTTTTATCGGACGACTATGCGCTCGACATCTCTCACAGCGGGCTTGTGCACGGCATGGTGTCCGAGCTCAAGCTCGATCAGCGGGCGAAAGCGGAAGTTTACGACTGCATCAAGAAAAAGAGCGTTCACGCCTTTGCCGAACTCATGAAAAAAGAGGGAGTCTCCGACGTGAGCGCCGCCAAGGTCAGGCGGCTCATCGAGCTTTCCGGTCCCATAGACGAGGCGCTCGCCGAGCTGGGGACGCTGATCTCGGGCGAAGAGGCGGCGGAGGCTTACGTTCAGCTCACCGCCCTCTCGCACGAAGTCGGGCGCATGGGCGAGGGCGGCAGGCTCAGGCTGGACTTTTCCGTCTTCAACCATTTGGATTACTATAACGGCGTCATTTTCAACGGCTTTATCAAGGAATATCCCAAAGCCGTCATCGTGGGCGGGCAATACGACAAGCTGCTGCAAAAGTTGGGCAAAAACGCTCAGGCGCTCGGCTTTGCCGTAAATCTCGGCGCGGCGACGTCCGGGCATAAGCGGGCGCTCGACGCGGCGATCGTCTATGACGAGAGCGACGGAGTCTTCGAAGTGCTCGACGCGGCGCAAAAGCTGCGCGAAAAGGGCAAGAGCGTCTATGTGGGGACGACGCCCCCGCAGGAGAGCGCGCTCAAAACTTACGTCTTCCGCGAGGGAGAATTGGAGGAGAAAAAATAATGCTGAACATCGCGTTGCCCAAGGGACGCTTAGGCGAAAAGGCATATAAGCTCTTGGAAGACATCGGTTATAAGTGCGAGGAGTTTGACTCGGGAAAGCGCAAGCTGGTCTTCACGGACAAGAAAAACGGCGTGAGCTATTTTTGGGTCAAGCCCTCGGACGTCGCCATCTACGTCGAGCGCGGCGCCGCGGACGTGGGCGTGGTCGGAAAGGACATACTGCTCGAACAAAACCCGGACGTCTATGAACTCGAAGATCTGAAAATGGGCGTCTGCCGCATGGCGGTGGCGGCGAAAAAGGACTTCGAGGACGACACGGACAAGGTCTTGAGAGTGGCGACGAAGTTCGTCAACGTGGCTCGCCGTCACTTTGAGAGCGTGGGCAGGCAGATAGACGTGATCAAGCTCAACGGCTCGATCGAGCTTGCGCCCATCTTGGGGCTTTCCGACGTCATCGTGGACATCGTGGAAACGGGGACGACGCTCAAAGAAAACGGACTTGAAGTGAAGGAAGAGATCTTCCCCGTCAGCGCGCGGCTCATCGCCGGAAAGGCGGCGTTCCGCTTCAAAAACGAAGAGATAGAAAGACTGCTCATGCTCGTGAGAGAGGTGCTTGATGATAACGATTGAAAAATACGACAAAAAAAGGGGAGCAAACGTCTTTATCCGCCGCATGAACGCCGACCCGCGCGTCACGGCGAGCGTCGCCGCGATCGTCGAGGACGTCAAAGAGCGGGGCGACGAGGCGGTGAGAGAATATTCGCTCAAATTCGACGGATGGGCGGGCGAGATGCCCGTGAGCGAAAGCGAATGGGCGGAAGGCGCGGCGAAGTGCGACGCTTTTTTGCTGCAAGTGATGAAAGAGGCGGCGCAAAACATCGCCGATTTTCATAGGCGCCAGATCCCGCAGGGCTTCGAGGTGGAAAAGGAAAACGGGGTGATCCTCGGTCAAAAGGTCACGCCTCTCGAGCGCGTGGGCATCTATGTGCCCGGCGGCACGGCGGCTTATCCTTCGACCGTTTTGATGAACGCCGTCCCCGCGTCTGTGGCGGGCGTGAAAGAGATCATCATGGTGACTCCCGCCAAAGAGGGCAGGATCAAGCCGGAAATACTCGCCGCGGCGAAGATAGCGGGCGTGACGAAGATATTCAAAGTCGGCGGCGCGCAGGCGATCGCGGCGCTCGCTTACGGCACGCAGACCACTCCCGCCGTCGATAAGATCACGGGACCGGGCAACATCTATGTCGCCACGGCGAAAAAGCTCGTTTACGGACAGGTCGACATCGATATGATAGCCGGTCCGAGCGAGATACTCGTCATCGCCGACGAGAGCGCGGACGCGGAACGCGCGGCGGCGGATATGCTTTCGCAGGCGGAGCATGACGTGCTCGCCTCCGCGGTCATGGTGACGACGAGCGCGCGCCTTGCCGAACTTGTCGCCGCCGAGATAGAAAGACAGCTCACGGATCTGCCGCGCAGGGAGATAGCGCAAAGGTCGATAGAGGACAACGGCAGGGTGATCGTCACGGAAAGCCTTGACGACGCGGTCGAGATCGCCAACGCCTTGGCGCCCGAGCACCTCGAAGTTTACACCTCCGATCCCTTCGCGCTCCTGCCTCGCCTTGTCAACGCGGGTTCTATCTTCCTCGGCGGCTATACGCCCGAACCCGTGGGCGATTATTTCGCCGGTCCCAACCACACCCTGCCCACTTCGGGCACGGCGCGCTTTTCCTCGCCCCTTTCGGGAGCGGACTTTGTCAAGCGTTCTTCCTATATCCACTATACCAAAGAAGCGCTGAAAGAGGCGGGGGAGAAGATTGCCGCTTTTGCCGAAAGCGAGGGCTTACAGGCGCACGCAAACGCCGTGAGGATAAGAAGATGAGCAGGTTTTCGGGAAGCCGTCTCGCCGTGCTCACGCCCTATGTTCCGGGCGAGCAGCCGCAGGACAAAAAGTATATAAAACTCAACACGAACGAGGCGTTTTTCCGCCCCTGCCCCGGAGTTTTCGCCGAAGTGGGAGAGATAGCCGAGCGGTTGAGACGCTATAACGACCCCGCCGCGCGCGGGCTTGTCGAGGCGATAGCGGGCAGCCTTGACGTGAAAGAGGAAAACGTGATCGCGACCAACGGCTCGGACGAAGCGCTCGCCTTTGCCTTTATGGCGTTTTGCGACGAAAAGACGGGCGTCGTCTTTCCCGACGTGACCTACGGATTTTATCCCGTGTTCGCGGCGGTCTTCGGCGTTAAGGCGCGGCAAATAGCGCTCAACGAGGATTTCACGCTGCGTCCCGAGGATTATTTCGGCAGCGGCGCCACCGTGGTCATCGCCAATCCCAACGCGCAGACGGGGATCGCGCTGCCGCCTTCGGCTATCGAAGAGATCGTGAAAAACAACCCGAATAACGTCGTGGTGGTGGACGAGGCTTATGTGGATTTCGGCGCAAGCTCGTGCGTGCCGCTGACGAAAAAATACGACAATCTGCTCGTGGTGCGCACGATGAGCAAGTCGGGCGCATTGGCGGGCGCGAGAGTGGGATACTGCGTGGGAAACGAGGAGCTCATCGCCGATCTCAACACGATCAAGTATTCCTTCAATCCTTACAACGTGGGAACGCTCGCCCAAGCCGTGGGCGCGGCGGCGGCGCGCGATGAGGAATATTATGCCGAAAAGACCGCCATGGTGAGAAAAAACCGCGACATGCTCTGCCGCGGGCTGGACGAACTGAAAATGAGCTATCTGCCCTCGCTTGCCAATTTCGTGCTCGCCAAGGCGGAGGGAAGGAGCGGCGAAGAGCTTTACCGCGCGCTTAAAGAAAGGGGCGTTCTGGTGAGGCATTTCGGCGGCAGGATAGCGGACTATATCAGAATAACGATAGGCAGCAGCGAGGAGATGAA
>DVNJ01000029.1 GCA_018714485.1 Candidatus Caccalectryoclostridium excrementigallinarum
GCAGGCGGGAAGAATGAATTTTTGCGGGTAAGGCGAGCGCGAGACATTGACACTCTACCGCAAAAAGACAGAAAACCACGCCTCAAGCAATCGATCTCGCGGCGCAGGAGGGCGAAGCCGCGACGAGATAAAGCTTTTCCTTAGACGGAAAGTCGATTGCGAATGGCGGGGTTGTCGCTCAAAAAGCGAAAAATCGAGAGGCGGAAAAAGTTTGCAACTTTTCCCGCCCCTTTCCTCGAGATTTTTTGCTTAAAGGTGAAAATATTGAACAAATGTTTTGATTTTTTTCGTAAAAGTTCGGGTCGGCTTGCTTTTTGCCGCGCGATAATGCTATAATAAGAGTGTAAAAAACAGCGCTTGAGGGCGTGACGGGGGTTTTATGATAGTTACGACGAAAGTTTTGCTTGAAAGGGCGAAGGCGGGGAGATATGCCGTTCCCGCGCTCAACGTGGACAATTTGGAGAGCGTGCTCGGCGTGCTTGCCGCGTGCAGGGAGACGGGCAGGGGCGTCATCATTCAGACCATCCCCAAGACGCTCGCTTACGGCGGGGTCAAGACATATGCGGCGATGGTGAACGCGCTCTATGACGGCGGCGCGGACATCGCCCTGCATCTCGACCACGGCGGCGGGGAAGAGATATGCAAAAAGTGCATCGAGGCGGGCTATTCTTCCGTGATGATCGACGGTTCGGCGCTGCCTTTTGCGGAGAACGCGGCGCTTACCGGGCGCGTCGTCCAATATGCCCATGCCCGCGGCGTCGCTGTCGAGGGAGAGTTGGGCACGATCGGCGGCAAGGAAGAGACGGCGGGCAGCGTGAGTTATACCGATCCCGACGAGGCTGCCGAGTTTGCGCGCATAACGAAGGTGGACGCGCTCGCCGTGGGAGTGGGGACGGCGCACGGAGTTTACAAGGGCACGCCGCATATCGCCGTGGACAGGATCGCTAAGATCGCGGCAAGAACGCCCGTGCCCCTCGTTCTGCACGGCGCGAGCGGACTTTCCGACGAGGTCGTGCGCGATTGTATCGCCGCGGGGATAAGCAAGATAAATTTCGCCACGCAGCTGAGGCAGGCGTTCACTTCCGGGCTGAAAGCCTCGCTCGAAAAGCATCCGCAGGCGTTCGATCCCAAGGTCTATCTGCCCGAAGCCGTCGAGGCGGTCAAGGCGGCGGCGAAAGAGATAATCGAGCTTTGCTGCGGAAATTAAAAGGCGGGCATAAGGTCAAAGCGAGAGAAAAGCAGCCTTCGGGGCTGCTTTTTCATGCGACGCTCGGGATCGCGGTTTCGCGCTTGTTAAGCTTTAAGATCGGGTCATTTTCCCTTCGGCGCGCTTGCGCAGTCGGGCACGATCGCCGAAAGCGGCTTGTCTTTATGTCCGAAAAGGCGGTCACTTGCGTTAAACGCGCGGTGCGGGTAAACCGCATCAGTCGCTCGGGAAATGCCTCAGATCGCCTCCGTCCAAGGCTTTCCAGGCGGCGCAGCGCTTGTCGCTCAGGCGCGAAAAGATGCGCTCGCCGTAACGGTCGCAAAGCTCGCTTGCGGTGAGGTTGGTGGTGATGAAGATGGCTCTTCCCGCGGCGATACGCGAGGAGATGACGTCATAGAGATATTCCACGGTCACGTTTCTGAAAATAGGCTCGGTCCCGAGGTCATCGATCACGAGCAGGTCGGACTCCAGCAGCGGCGCGATGATCTCGGGCTTGTTTTCGATGGGCGCCGTGTGATATTTGACGAGCAGGTCGTTGAAGGAAAACGCCGTGCAATAGGCGACGTCAAAGCCCCTGTCCGCGATCGCGCCCGCCGTCGCGCAGACGAGGCAGGTCTTGCCCGTTCCCACGCCGCCCGTGAAGACGATCGCCTTTTTGCCGACGTTCGGGAAGTTGCTCGCGTAACGTTTCATCGCCTCGTAAGCGGCGGAGAGGTTGCCGCCCGCGCGCCTTGACAGAGTGTCGTTTTCAAAGCGGAAAGAGGGGAGCGCGGTGAGCGCCGCCTTTTCGCGCGCGATCTCGCGGTAAAGCTTTTGCGCGCACTTGCAGAGCTTGCCCTCGCGCGTCATGCCCGTGTCCTCGCACTCGGGACAGGTGAAGACGGGAAAGACGGAAAGACCGAGTTCCGAAAGGCGCTTGTCGCGTGCCTTTTCGGCGGCGCGCAGCTGCTTTTTCTCTTCCGTCGCCTCCTCGCCCTGCGAAGAGAGCAGGGAGACCTTTATGGTCAGATCGCGCGCTTTGAGGTCGGCGCGCCTGAATTTCTCGTCCTTGCTCGCGCGGGCATAGTTCTCGTTTGCGGCGATAAAGGCGCCGTTACGGCGCTCGTTCAGGATCGCGCTCACTCTTGCCGAAATATCCGCTCTGCTCATATATTTCACCTCAAATGTCGTCAAAGTCGCTCACGTCGCCGAGGAAGGCGTCGAGTTGCTGCTTGGTGTAATTGCGTTCGCCCGTGAAAGCCGCGCGCGGCGCTTTTGCGCTCTGCTCGGAAAGTTTTTTCACTTCGTCCATGCCGCTCGCGCCCTGCCTCTTCCAATAGGAAAGCAGGTTGCCCGTATGCGACATGGCGTTCACCCGCCCCTGCGAGAGGGTGGCGGCATAGATGATGACCTCGTCGGAAAAGCCCCATATATCCGACCAAACGCCGTAAAGATCCCTGTCGTTCGCGGTCACGCTGCGCGAACTGCCCGTGGCGGCGATGACGCGGGCGATGACTTCGTCGCGCGCCGCGCAGCCGGCGAGATATTCGTCGATCGCCTCCGCGCTCAGACAGCCTTCTTTGAGCATCTTGTTGACCGTTCCGTTCATGCCCTCGAGCGTCTTTATGCCGCGCGTGAAGCAATGGGCGGCTATTTTGAGCAGCGCGTCCTTGTCAAAGCCCTTCGCAAGCCAGGGGGAGACATAGACTTCCGCCGCCTGATCGGGATTTTCGCACCAAAGCCCCATGCGCTTATAGATCTCGCGCGTGAGGTTGCGCAGCTTGCGCCTGCTCTCGTTGTAGGCGTCTATCTCCTCGATCGTGAAGAGGGAGAGACGGAAATATGAATCGAGCAGGGAGTCGAGCTTGTTCATGCCGCCCTTCTTGCAAGAGCCTGCCACATGAAGCACGGTCTCGTGCGAAAAGCCCCAGCTCTCCGTCCATTTGAGATAGAGCTGCTTTTCGTCGAAGTCGGGCGAGCTCTTTCTGCCCAGCTCGCGCATGAGCGCGTTCATCTTCTCAGAGCATTCCTCCGTTTGGCGTATCTTCTCCTCCGCCTGCCTCGGAGTCCTGATGCCCTGGCTTATCCAATCGCGCGCACAGGTGAGGACGTAGCTCCAATTTATGTTCTCGCCCTTGCCCGCGACGCAGTAGCCCGCGATCATGATCAAAAGCTCGTCGGGGACCTTGTTGCTCTCGATAAAGTCGTAATAGCGCTCGTATTCGGCGGGAGTTATCATGCGGTGGGGATAGAGCGCTTGCAGCTGGGCGTTGAAATCGGTGAAGCGCCCCGCCTTGAACTTGCGCAGTTTTCCGCCCACGTCCGCGGGGTGGTTATAGACCACGGTGAGCGGTGAGGCGGACGAGATGGTCACAAGTCCCGCGTCGCGCCAATATTCCATTGCCGTCGTCACCTGCGCTTCGCTCAAAGAAAGAGCGCTCGCCATCGCCGCGGCGTTCATGGAAGCATCGCTCGACGAGCAAAGATAAAGACCGTAAAGATAGACCTTGACGTGATCGCCCTTGGCGTCGGGCATCCATTGAGTGATGAACCTGTTGTCCACCGCGCAAAAGCCGTGCTCCTGCCAACGCGGCGAAAAGTTGCAAAACGACATTTTTTCTCCCCTTCGAGCAATCTCGAAAAAAATAAGTACCGCCGAGCCGCCCGAGTTTTCGGGAGTCGGTAAAAACTATGATAGCATATCCTCGCGCAAAAAAAAAAGCGGAAAAGTGAAATTTTCCCGCGGTTGTATCGCCTTTTTTCGGGCATACAAGATATTGTGGTCAGTCGCCGCAATCCTCGACGACAAAGCGCTCGTAAGGGAAACTCTCCACAAAATCGCTCTCGTAAAAGCGGCAGTTATGAAAGCGCACGAAGTTCAAAAAGTGCTGTGGCAAAACGACGGGAGTGGCGATGTCGAGCTTGTCGCAGATCTCGCGCAGGCAGGCATGAAAGCCGTCTTCGTCGAAAAAGGGCGGGCAGGAAAAGACCAGATCCTTGAAGACCTTCCCGTTTTGCATTATCTTCGCCCAAACGCGCACTTGCCTTGCCATATATATATGATAACATATCCGCGCGCGGATAAAAAGCGTTTGCCCGAAAATAAGGTGCGAAAAATTCTTAAAAAAAGTTGTCGAAAACGGTTGACAAAGTTAAGTTGGGTTAATATAATATGAGTGCAGTTAAGGATAATTAACCTTTCAAGGAGCGGATATGGAAAAGTTACTTAAAGATCTCAAAATAGGCGAGGAAGGGATAGTAAAGCGCGTGGGCGGCGACGGCGCCGTCAGGCGCAGACTGTTTGACATGGGCGTCACCCCCGGCGCGCCCGTGAAGATGCGCAAGCTCGCCCCCTTGGGCGACCCCGTCGAAGTGACGCTGCGCGGCTATGAACTCACGCTTCGCAAAAACGAAGCGGAATGGGTTTTTGTGGACACCGTATCGGAGTGATCCGAAAGACTGCGAGAACGCGCCTTTGCGCCGCTATGGCGCAAACCGCCTGTAATTCGGAAAAATAAACTGCCGCGTCCGCCTCGGCGGGCGCAGAAAAAGGGAGGTATATATGCTCAAACTTGCGCTTGCGGGAAATCCCAACTGCGGCAAGACGACGCTGTTCAACGCCTTGACGGGCAGTACCGCATATGTGGGAAACTGGCCGGGCGTGACGGTGGAAAAACGCGAGGGCAGATATAAAAAGGGCGGTCAGCCGATCGACGTGGTCGACCTGCCCGGAATTTATTCGCTCTCGCCCTATTCGCCCGAAGAGGTGGTCTCGCGTAACTTTATTTTGGACGAAAGACCGGACGTCATCGTCAATATCGTGGACGCGACCAACTTGGAACGCAATCTCTATCTCACCACGCAGATCCTCGAGATCGGAACGCCCGTGGTCATCGCGCTCAACATGATGGACGAAGTGGCTCGGCGCGGCGACGTCATCGACGCCGAGGCGCTCTCAAAGCTGCTCAATGTCCCCGTCGTGGAGATAAGCGCTCTGAAAGCAAAGGGCATTCACGAGCTGATGAAGACGGCGCGGGAGGCGGCGTCAACGCCCCGCAAAGCCGAGAGCGTGCTCATGTCCTCGCCGCTTGCGCCCGCCGTGGAAAAGGCGCGCGAACTGCTCGAAATGAGCGGCTCGAGCGAACCTCTCTTTCACGCGATCAAGCTGCTCGAAGGTGACGAACTCGAGGTCAAGAACCATGCCGACGAGGCAAAATTGCTCGCCGAGGTCAAAAAGCAATATCAAAGCGAGATATTCGGCGAGGACTTCGAAGCCTATACGGCGGACGCGCGCTATCGCTACATAACCGAAAAGCTCTCCAAGGTGCAGAAAAAGGCGGAGAGAAAGGAAAAGCTCACCCGAAGCGACAAGATAGACAAGGTACTCACCAGCCGCGTCTTGGGCATTCCCATCTTCATCGTCATGATGTTCGCCATCTTCCATCTCACCTTTGCCGAGGACTTCCTCTATCTGAACGCCCTCTACGGCGTGCAGGTGCAGGGTTGGGAGACTTGGTGGGAGGCGGGCAGCTACGTCATCGACGGCGGTATCCCTTCGCCCGGCGTATTGCTGCAATCCTGCCTCGTATGGTGCACGGACAGCCTGTCCGCGCTCGCCTCGCAAGGGCTTGCGAACGCACCCGCGTGGGTGGCATCGCTCATCTGCGACGGCGTTTTGGCGGGCGTTTTCAGCGTTCTCTCCTTCCTGCCGCAGATAGCGCTCCTCTTCCTCTTCCTCTCCATTTTGGAAGACAGCGGCTATATGGCGCGCGTGGCGTTCATCATGGACAGGATCTTCCGCAAGTTCGGACTTTCGGGTAAATCCTTCCTGCCCCTGCTCATGGGCTTCGGGTGCAGCGTGCCCGCGATCATGGCGTCGAGGACGCTCGAACACGAAAAAGAAAGGCAGATGACCATCTATATGACCCCGTGGTTCTCCTGCACGGCGAAAATGCCTATCTATACGGCGATCGCCGCCGCGGTCTTCGTGGGCAACGACGACCTCGTGGTCTTCGGAATGTATCTGCTCGGCATAGTCTGCGCGATAGTCGGCGCGCTTTTGCTCAGGAACACTGTCTTCCGCGGCAAGACCGCTCCCTTCATCATGGAGCTGCCCGCCTATCACCTGCCTCAGGCAAAGTCGCTTTTTGTCCACCTCTGGGATAAAGTGAAAAAATATGTCGTTAGGGCGGCTACCATAATCGCCGCGTCCACGATCATCATCTGGTTTATCTCCAACTTCGATTGGAGCTATCATATGGTCGGCAGCATCGAAGACAGCATCGTGCACGACATCGGCAGCGTGGTCTCGTGGATATTCTATCCTTTGGGCTTTGCGCTGGGCGAATACGGCTGGGTGTTCGTCGTGGCGGCGCTCACGGGACTCATCGCCAAGGAAGAAGTGGTCTCCACGCTCACCGTGCTCGGCATAGCCATAGGTTCGCTCGCCGAGGACGCGGCGGAGGGAACGGCGATAGAAACGCTCTTTGCCGTCTCGGGGATAACCACTCCCGCCGTGATCGCCTTCATGGCGTTCAACCTGCTGGCGATCCCCTGCTTCGCCGCCGTGGGCGCCGCCCGCGCCGAGCTGGGCAAGGGCAGAGGCTTCAAGGGCGCGCTGCTGTGGTGGACGGCTTCGGCTTACGTCGTCTCCATGCTCATCTTCCTCATCGGCAGCTATTGGTGGACGGTGTTCATCTTCGCGGCGATCGTCGCGGCTGCGACGGCGTGCATAGTGCTTTGGAACAAGGGAAAGCTCAAGCTGCCCAAGAGAAGAAAAGCCGAATAAGTGCCTGACGGACATTGATAACAACATAGCCTCCTGATGCGCCTCCACCCCTATGCTACGTCAAGAAAAGGCGCATTACCTCGGCGGGCGACCGCCGTCATTACCCCCGATCGTCCCGCGCCCCGTGCGCGGGACGGTCACAAAAAAAAAGGAGAAGTCATGACCGCAATAGAGATAATAGTGATAGTTGCCGCCGCGCTCTTTGTGGCGGCTGTCGCGGGAATTTCGCTTTGGCGCAAAAAGCGCGGCAAGGGCGGTTGTTCCGCCTGCGGCGGTTGCTGCCCGGGCTGCGCCCACGCGCAAAAGGGCTGCGGCAGCTGCCACGGCGAAAAGCAGAGCGGCGAAAAGGGCGCGGAAGGATCGCGCGAGATAAAACATAGCTCCATACAATAACTCCATATATGAAAGGCGTCCGCTCGAGCGGGCGTCTTTCGCTTGCCTGCGCGGGCGCGCTGCTCGCGTTCGCCGCTTGCGATGAGGAAAAGCAAGACGTCAAGGGGACGGGGCTGGGGCTGGCGATCGTGAAGAATATCGTCGAGAGCAACGACGGAAGCGTGTCCGCGGGCAGAGAGGGCGGAGGCTTTTTGATAAAGATCAAGCTCAAGATCAACCGCGCGCAAAAAAGAGATGAAAAGGCTCTCCCCGAAGAGAAAAAGAGGGGCAGGGGCGGAAAAATCAATAAAACAGCGCCGAATATCTTATATATATTCGGCGCATAGAGAAGGCGGTTTTTCGCGGGAAAAAGCTACTTGTTTTTGCTCACCTTATATCCCTCTTTGGTGTCGATGACGAGATAGCCTTTTTCCACTATTTCGGCGCGCAGCTTATCCGCCGTCGCCCAATCGCGGGCGGCTTTTGCGGCTTTGCGCTTTTCGCAAAGCTCGATTATCTCTGCGGGAGCCTGCTCTTCGGGGGCTTGTTCGGCTGCCTTTGCCTTGTCGAGGGAGAGGGCGAGCACCTTGTCGAATTCGAGCGCGGCGTCGTAGATCTCGCGGCAGGGCGCTTGCTTGACCATCGTCCAAAGAATGCCGAGGGCGAGAGGGACGTTGAGGTCGTCGTCTATCGCCTCTTGAAATTGCGCGAGATATTTTTCCGCAACGCTCTTGTCGCCGCAGGGCGCCGCCTGCTTATGCTTGAAGACGAGGGAGAGCAGGCGGGCGTAAGCCGCTTGCGCCGCCTTCAAGCCCTCGAAGGTGAAGTTGAGCTTTTTGCGGTAGTGCGTGTTGAGGCAGAAATAGCGGAAGTCGAGAGGCTTGAAGCCGCGCTCTTCGAGGTCAGAGACGCGGTAAGTGTTGCCCAGCGACTTACTCATCTTGCCGTTGTCCACGAGCATAAATTCGCCGTGCACCCAATAATTCACGCTCTTTTTGCCCGTGAGTGCCTCGTTTTGCGCGATCTCGTTTTCGTGGTGGACGGGGATATGGTCGACGCCGCCCGTATGGATGTCGAAGGGCATTCCTAAATATTTGAGGCTCATGGCGCTGCATTCGATGTGCCAGCCGGGATAACCCATGCCCCAGGGGCTTTCCCATTGCATGATGTGCTCGGGTTCGGCTTTTTTCCAAAGCGCGAAGTCGGCGGGGTGACGCTTTTGGCTGTTCACCTCGACGCGCGCGCCCGCCTGCTGTTCGTCCAAGTCGAGGCGGGAGAGCTTGCCGTAGCCGGGGAACTTCGAGATGTCGAAATAAATGCCGTCGTCTATCTCGTAGCCGTAGCCCTTTTCCACGAGCTTTTGCACATAATCTATCATCTCCTTGATGTGCTCGGTGGCTTTGGCGATGATCTCGGGCTTGCCGATATTGAGTTTTTCGAGGTCTTCGAAAAAGACTTTCGTATAAAATTCCGCGATCTCCCACGGCGTCTTTTTCTGCTCGCGCGAGGCTTTCTGCATCTTGTCCTCGCCCTCGTCACCGTCGCTCAAAAGGTGACCCACGTCCGTGATGTTCATCACTCCTTTGAGCTTATAGCCGTCATATTTGAGCGTGCGGCGGAAAATATCCATGAAAATATAAGTGCGCAGATTGCCGATATGCGCGAAATTGTAGACCGTCGGTCCGCAGCTGTACATATAGGCTTTCCCCTCGTGAATGGGGACGAAATCTTCCTTTTGACGCGATAAGGTGTTGTATATCCTGAGCATTTTTCCTCTCCTTTATTCTTCTTCGGCTTTGTCCGCCTTCTCCTTGGCGGCTCCCGCCGCGCGGCGCTCCAATCTGTCCAAGCGTTCGCGCAGCCGCCTGATCTCTTCCTGAACGGGGTCGGGGAGTTGCTGACTTTGCTCCTCGACGCGCTTGTCGAGCTGCTTGACGATGCGCCCGGGAACGCCCACGACCGTGCAGTGCGGCGGGACGTCTTTGAGGACGACGCTCCCCGCGCCGACCTTGCTGTGCGCGCCGACCGTGATCGGTCCGAGGACTTTCGCGCCCGCCGAGAGCATGACGCCTTCTTCGATCGTAGGGTGCCTCTTACCCGTATCTTTGCCCGTTCCGCCCAGCGTCACGCCCTGATAGATGAGGACGTCTTTGCCGATATAGGTCGTCTCGCCGATGACCACGCCCACGCCGTGGTCGATGAAGACGCCCCCTTCGATCTCGGCGGCGGGGTGGATGTCCACGCCCGTGAGCTTGCGCGTGCGGGCGGAGATGAGCTGAGCCAGCCCCTTTAAGCCGTGAGTGTAAAACCAATGCGCGCGGCGGTGCCTGAACAGTGCGCGAAAGCCGCCGTAGGTGAAGAACACCTCGAGCTTGCTGCGCGCGGCGGGGTCTTTCGCCATTGCCGCATTCAGGTCGTCTTTTATCTTTCCCATATTCACCTCAAAAAAAAGGACGCCGTCTTTTTTCAAAGACGCGTCCGCGCGGTCCCACTTTGATTGAACAAGAAGTTCCTCTCTTGCGGCGGATAACGGCGCCTTCCGTGCGGCATTTCCTCCGCAGGGCAATGCGTCCGCACTTCGCGCCTCTTACCGCGGGCGGCTCTCAGCCGACGGCTCGCCCTCTCTGTTCGGATAGCTGACGTTACTCTTGACGCATTATCGCTCTTTGCGGACGCAGTCCGCTTTTATATTTGTATATGCATTATAGCAACATTTCGTGCGTAAGTCAAATTATTTTCCCTCTTAGCCGCGGCTTTTTTGCGCGTTGCGCACGCCGAATCCCAAGCCGAACGCGCCGCCGCTCTTATAATATTCGAGCGCGGAGGCTTGCAGTGAGGTTTGCGGAGTTATGCTTTCGGGGTCTATTTTGCGCGCGCCGAAGATGTAATAGAGCGCGTCGCCGTCGTATTTTTTCTCGCCGATGACCTCGAAAAGGCGGGAAAAGGCGAGAATGTTCGACTTTTCTTTCATGAACGCCTTATTGCCCGGATAGAGCAGCCAGGAAAGGCAGCAAAACGCCGAATAACTTTGACGAAAATATTTTTCAAAGAACATGGGCGCGCCGTAAAGCGAGGCTTCGCAGGCGGAGAGATCGAGCTTGCCGCCGCGCGGGATATGCACGTTGAGGCAGAGCTTGGGGAGCATGCGCGCAATTTTCAGCGCGCAGCCCATGTCGAGAATGACGGGGCGCTTTATCGGTTGGAATTGCAGCCTGCCGAGCTTGAAGAGCTCAAGGCGGACGTGATGCAAGAGCCAGGGCGTGTTGCTCAGCCCCTCTCCCTCGCCGTCCCTGCGCGCTTGAGCCGTCCAGACGCCGATGTCGCTCATGGTGTCGTAAAATATGCTCTCGGGAATGCCTCTCTCCGCGTAGCGCACGCGGGCGATGTCCGCCGCGCAGAGGGTCACGGCGAGTTTTTCTTTGAGGTCGGAGCCCAAAAATCTCCCTTCTTTGACGAACTTTTCCGCCTTGGCGCGCATCTCGCCCTCGCGCCCGAAAAACTCGCTCGCGGCGTCAAAGTCCTCTGCGTTTATGCAGCCGCGCTCGCTCAGATCGCGCGCTATCCTTATCAAAGTGTTCATTCTTCCCCCTCGTGCTCAAGCGCCATTTTATAGACCGTGTCGCGCGGGAGCTTGCAGCGCGCGGCGACTTGCTTGATCGCGCTCTTCCTGTCCGTTCCGCCCTCGAGCAGGCTTTTGAGCAGCTCACGCGGATCTTCCGCGCTCTCTTGCTCTTCTCCCGCGCGCACGATAAGGACGTATTCTCCCCGCGGCTCTATCCCGTCCGTCTCGCCCAGCTCGCCTTCGATCACTTCTTCAAAAAGTTTCGTCATCTCGCGCACGAGCGTTATCTTTCTCTTTCCGAGCGCAAGGTAGAGAAAGTCGAGATCTTTTTTCAGATCGTGCGGGGAGACGTAAAAGATGAGCGCGGCGGGCAGGGGAGCGAACTTGCTCAAAAGAAGGCTGCGCTCTTTCGCCTTTTGCGGCAAAAATCCCAAAAAGCAGAACGCTCCCGTCAGCCCCGCGAGCGCAGCGGCGGTGGTGAGAGCGGTGGGACCGGGCGCGCAGGTGACCTTTATCCCCGCGCTGCGGGCAAGGCGCACGACTTCCGCGCCCGGGTCGGAGATGGCGGGCATGCCCGCGTCCGTGACGAGGGCGACGTTCTTGCCCTGCTCGAGCAGGGACAAAAGATGCTCCGCGCCGCTCTTTTCGTTGTGCTTATGATAGCTCACGAGCGGCTTTTTCACGCCCCTGCCCAGCAAAAAGGGCAGAGATCTGCGCGTGTCTTCGCAGGCGATGACGTCCGCGTCGAGAAGGGCTTGTAGCCCTCTTTGCGAAAGGTCGCCCGCGTTGCCGATGGGCGTTCCCACGAGCGTCAGCATGCCTTTACTTTTTTCCATAGAGCTTCTCCGCCTCGCTTGAAAGCGAGCCGTCGTCCTTATAGACGACGAGGTTTTTGAAGATGATGCCGCTCCTGCCGCCCTTCTTCGCGCAGACGATAAAGGTGTCGGGACGGCTGCCTTCCTTGGGACAGATCATGGTCAGCTCCTTGGGCTCCAAGCCGCAGACGGAAAGCGCGGTCAGCGCCTCGGCGAGCCGCTCGGTCTTATAGACCATATAGAGCCTGCCGCCTTCGCGCAAAAGTTTCGCCGTCTCGGCGGCGAGGTCGGAAAGCGTGCAGGTGCTCTCGTGGCGGGAGAGGGCGGAGCGCATGTCGCCGCGCGTTTCGCCGCTCCCGGCTTTATAATAAGGGGGATTGCATGCGGCGACGTCGAACGCGCCCGCGCCCAAGAACGCCGAGCAGCCCTTGATGTCGCCTTCGAAAACGCTTATTTTGTCTTCGAGGGAATTGAGGCGGGCGTTGCGGCGGCAAAGATCCGCCGCCCACGGCTGAAATTCCACCGCCGTCACCTTGCAGCCGCGCTTTGCCGCGAGCAGAATAGAGAGTATGCCGCTGCCCGCGCCCAAGTCGATCGCTCTGTCGCGCGCTCCCGCCTTGACCGAGTTGGCGAGCAGGACGGCGTCGGAGGTAAAGCAATAGGCGTCCTTTTTCTGAATGAGTTCAAGCCCGCCCCATTGCAGGTCGTCCAACCTCTCGTCCTCGCCGGCGGTCATGCCTTTTCTCCGTCCGAGGCGGCGCTTTGAGCGGGCTTTTTCTTTCTGCGGCGGCGCTTTTTCTTTTTCTTGGGCTGCTGTGCCTCTCCCGCGGGGGCGGGCGCCGAGCTCTTTTGCGCGCTCTTCTTTTTCTTGCCCATGTGCGCTTCGCCGATGGTCATTTTGAGCGGCTTGCCGTAAGCCACGGCGGGCAGGGTCACCACGTCCGCGAGCGAGAAAGCCGCCGCGGCGGGCATCTCATCCTCGCCTATATGTAACATATCCTTGAACTCGTCAAGAGAAATTATCTTCACGCGCTGCTTCATCTTCGCGTCGGCGAGAATGGCTTTTTCGCGCGTGCAAGGCTCGTCGTCCGCGCTCACGAGAACGTTGCAGCGCATAGCGTTGCGCGTGTATTTTCCGCCCAGCTCAAAGCATTTTTTGGCGAAATAACCGCAAAGGTCGGCGTTGTCGCGCTCGAACTTGCGCGAAAGGCAAAAGCGCTTTCCCGTCAGCTCGCCGCCCTCGGCGGGCTTGAGCGACTTGACGTATTCTTCGAGCATGCGCTGCAAAAAGCGCTTGCTGCGCGTGACGGAAACGCCGTTCATGGTGATCTCGAAGTCGTTGATCTCGCCCGTGCATTCGGGATTGTCCGAAAGCAGGCGGTAAAGGGAGACGTGCCGCTGCTCGCAGATTATGCGCATGAACTCCATGGTCGCCCAGGCGTCGTCGTCGCTGCGGTGAAGATGCTCGGGATCTATGCCGAACTCCTCGCAGATGCGCGCCAGCCCCACCTGTCCGCCCGCGCCGTTTTGCACGAGCTTTTTATAGACGAGCTGGCTGTCGCCGAAACGATAATTTATGCAGGGGAGCTTATAGCGCTTGCATTGATAGGCAAGGTGCTTGACGTCGTTCAGAATGCTGTGTCCCATGACTATCTGGTCGGGATCTTCGAGCATGTCGCGTATCTTGTCGTAAAACTTGTCGAACTTGGGCTGCGAGCGGAAATATTCCTCCGAATAGGCGAGCTCGATCTCGGGACGCCCTTCCTTGCGCCTGAGATAAAAGCGCGAGGCGGGGTTCATCACTATGTCTTCTTTTTTGAGTAAGTTGAATTGCTCGTCCGTGATCACATAGCCGAAGGAGCATATCTTTCCCTCGCCGTTGAAACAGTTGGAGCATTCCACGTCGTAAAACAAATATCGCATATCGCAAATATTATAACCGCTTGCGATAGTCTTGTCAAATAAATCCGCTCAGCGCAATATCTCGCAGTTGAAACGCTCGAATTCCTCGTCCTCTTCCTCGGGCGGCGGCGCCTCGCTCGTGAGCTTGGGGAAGCGCTTGAAAAAGCTCTTGCTCAGCCTCACCACTTCACCCGAGAGCAGGATGACCGCGACGAGGTTGGGGATCGCCATGAGCCCGTTGAAGATGTCGGCGATGTCCCAGACCGCCTGAATGGTCATGTAAGGACCGATAAAGACGGCGAGGATATAGAGAACGCGGTAAGTGAGGATGGCTTTTTTGTTGCGCCCGACCAGATATTCAAGGCATCTTTCGCCGTAAAAATTCCAGCCCAAGATGGTCGTGAAGGCGAAAAAGATCAGGCAGATAAGCAAAATGACCGGTCCCGCCGTGCCCAAGACGCCGGGGAGCCCGTCTGAAAAGGCGTTCATTGTCACCGAAACGCCTTCAAGCCCAATGTTCCAGCTGCCCGTGATGACGATGGTCAGCCCCGTCATGGTGCAGACCACGAGCGTGTCGATGAAAGTCCCCGTCATGGAGACAAGTCCCTGCCTCACCGGTTCGCGCGTGGACGCCACCGCCGCCGCGATGGGCGCCGAGCCCAGTCCCGCTTCGTTGGAGAAAATGCCGCGCGCGATACCCATCTGCATCGCCACGAGCATGCTGCCCGCCGCGCCGCCCGCCACCGCGCGGGGGTTGAACGCGCCCACGAAGATCTGCTCGAACGCCGCGGGTATGGCGGTGATGTTGGCAAAGAGGACGATGAGCCCGAAGAGGATATAGATGAGCGCCATGAAGGGCACGACCGCCTCCGAGACCTTGGCGATGCGCTTGACGCCGCCGATGAGCACGAGCGCCACGATGAGCGTGAGGATCGCGCCCGAGACCATGGTCGAGACCGTGTATTCCCCGCCGAGGAAGAACACGGTCTGCGAGGGGATGATCTCGTTGACCGCCGAGGAGATGGAGTTGACCTGAGTGAAAGTGCCGATGCCGAAAAGCCCCACGCACATGCCGAAGACGGCAAAGAGCACCGCCAGCCACTTGAACTTGGGTCCCAAGCCGCGCTCGATATAGTAAAAAGGTCCGCCGAGCGCATGACCGTCGGCATAGACCTTGCGGTATTTGACCGCGAGGACGCCTTCGGCGAACTTTGTCGCCATGCCGAAAAACGCCGCCAGCCACATCCAGAACATGGCGCCCGGTCCGCCCGCGACGATCGCCGTCGCCACGCCCACGATATTGCCCGTGCCTATCGTCGCCGAGAGGGCGGTGCAGAGCGCGCCGAAGCTGGAAACTTCGCCCTTGCCGCCGCTTTCCTTGGCGAACATATAGCGGAACGCGCGCGGCAGGCGGATGAGCGGCAAAAAGACCAGCCGCACGGTGAGATATATCCCCACGCCCAAAATGAGTACGATGAGGGGGATGCCCCAGACAAATTCGTCTATATCGGCTATTATCTGTCCGAATTTTTCCATATGCCGCTCCGCGATCGTTAAAATAATGACAAAATCATATAACAAACGGAGAAATAAGTCAACGACTTGGGCGCGGTCTGTCGATTTTTGCCGAAAAAATAAGCGTTTTGCGGCTTTGAGAAAATTAAAGCCCGCGTATTGACAAACGCGGGCGCGGACGGGTATAATTTTTACGGAGGAAAAGTTATGTCACTCATCGAAATTATCAATTCCCATGATTTTTGCAAGCAGGCGTCTAATGCGCGTTACAACAAGGCGTCGCGCGAATGGTCGCGGCGCGTCAAGCTGACCACGGGCGACGAAAACGGCGACTTCGCCATCGGCGAAAAGCCGCGCGCGGAATATCCCCGTCCGCAGATGGAGCGCTCGGGCTATACTATTCTCAACGGTTATTGGGAATACGGGATAATTTCCGCGAGCGAATATGTGCGCCTGAAAGGAAAGACGGACATAAAGGCTGGGAAGATCCTCGTGCCTTTCAGTCCCGAATGCGACGCGAGCGGCGTGGGCAGGATACTCGACTTCAACGAGGTGCTCATCTATCGCACGAGCTTCAAATATTCGGGCAGGGAGAGGATATTGCTGCATTTCGAGGCGGTGGACGAAAAGTGCGAAGTGTTTGTCAACGGCGTGAGCCAAGGGGTGCACGAAGGGGGCTATCTGCCCTTTTCCTTTGACGTGACCGATGCCTGTAAAGAGGGCGAAAACGCGCTCGAGGTGCACGTTGTCGACTTCACGGACAAGTCGCCCGCGCCCAAGGGCAAGCAGACGCTCTCGCGCGGCGGGATATGGTATACGCCGCAGTCGGGGATCTGGGGAACGGTCTGGACGGAAGAAGTCCCCGATGAATATATCAAAAACGTGCTCTGCCTCGCCGATCCCGACAGGGCGGAGGTCAACGTACGCATAAGCGGGGCGGGCGATCTCGGCGCGGTGAACATCAGGATATACGACGAGGGCAGGCAGATAGCCGAGCTTGACGGCGGCGCGGGCGACAACGTGATAAAGCTGCCCGGCGTCAAGTTCTGGTCGCCCGATTCCCCCTTTCTTTACAAGGTGAGGATAAAGAGCGGCAAAGACAGCGTGAGCAGTTATTTCGCCATGCGGAAAGTCGAGCTTTGCACGGACGCGCGCGGCTTCAAGCGAGTCAAGCTCAACGGGGAATATATCTTCCAAAGCGGCGTACTCGATCAGGGCTACTATCCCGAGGGCATGCTCACGCCCCCTTCCGACCGCGCCATGATAAACGACATTCAAAAGATGAAGGACTGCGGCTTCAACATGATCCGCAAGCATATCAAGATAGAGCCTGCGCGTTGGTATTACCATTGCGACAGGTTGGGCATGCTGGTGTGGCAGGACATGGTCTCGGGCGGGGGAAAATATAACTTCGCCGTCATCGGCGCCCTGCCTTTTTTGGGCATCATGCTCGATGACACCAAGCGCTATAAGGCGTTCGCGCGCGAGGACGCAAAAGAGCGGGAAAATTACAAGAAGTTCGTGGGCGAAACGGTGGAATATCTGCGCGCTTTCCCCTCGATAATCCTCTGGTGCATCTTCAACGAGGGCTGGGGACAGTTCGACAGCGTGGCGATGACCGACTATGTGCGCTCGCTCGATCCCACCCGCCTCATCGACAGCGTGAGCGGCTGGCACGATCAGGGCAAGCAATATTACGACTTCAAGTCTTATCACATCTATTTCCGCGCTTTCCGCATGCCCAAGGAGGAAAAGCGCTGCGTGATCCTCTCCGAGTTCGGCGGCTATTCCATGCCCGTCGAGGGACATATGCAGATGCCGCATAAGATCTTCGGTTACAAGATCTTCCGCGACGAAGGCACGCTGCGCGAGAATATCGACAAGCTCTATACGCGCGAAGTCATCCCCGCCGTGCAGCAGGGCTTGTGCGCCGCCGTCTACACTCAGCTTTCGGACGTAGAAGAGGAGATAAACGGCATTCTCACTTACGACCGCAAGGTGAACAAGGCGGGCAGAGAGCTTTTGAACAACATCAACGACAGGCTTTATTTCGAACACGAGGCTTACACGAAGAATTACGACAGGCGGGTGGAAGAGTACATCGCCGCGGGCGAAGCGGGAGGAGATCCCTTCGAAGAATAAGAGAAGGGGCGCGCAAAGACGCGCCCTTTTTGCGCCCGCTTTTTTATTTTCCGACGGCGACGTCACGGCTGTCTATGCGAGCGCGTCCGTGTCCACGGGAGAGCTTTTCGCCATCTTCGGCATCCTTGCAGCGGTCGGAGTCGTCCTGACGGCGGCGTTTGCGATCTCGCGCGCGGTCAAAAGGCGTAAGGCGTAAAGACCGCTTTGAAAAACTCAACTCGGGCGGGAGCGATCCCGCCCGAAATGCTTTTACGGCTTGACATATTTTCGCGCCGCTCGGCGCGGAAAACAAATTCGACGTTTCAAAAAAAATTTTAAGTCAATAATCCCCGCATGAAAATAAGGCTTTGTCTTGTTCTTTTCGCCCTTTTCTTTTTTGCGGCGATCATTGTATCGCCCGCGTATCTCTGCCCGGGGGAAGAGGCGGAGATATATCTTTCGCGCCCCGTGGAGGGAGCGATCGACGCGGGAAGTTTTTTCATTGTTAGGGCGGATACGGACGAGATATATGCTTTTTTGCGGCGAGGAGATATTCTCGGTATGAGCATCATCTTAAGTGGCAATAATCTAAGCGCCGAGGGGCTGATGAAGAGGCTCGGCGTGACGCGCTCGCGCCGCGGCGACGTCGACGGAAAGCTCTGCTATTATGCCTATTCGCCTCTTTTGGGCGGCGGCGTAAAGGTGGACGGCGAGCAGGTGAACATGCAGATAGTGCAAGGCGAAAACTGTCTGACGGCGGGATTCCCGCTGATCATGGGCAGCTATTAAATATTCGGAGGTATGACATGAAGAAGAAAAAGACAAGCAGCGAGCAGGGCGCGCCCGCCGAAGGCACGGGCAGGGCAAAGCGCGCCGCGGCGAACGCGGCGGTGTTTCTGCGCAAGAACATCTATATCATTCTGATGATCTTGTGCGTGCTCGCGATCGCGGCGATGATAGTCGTGGCGGCTGTGCTCGGGACGCAGGAAGAGCCCCTTCCCGACACGCCCACCATCGAGCAGCCCGACGACACGCCCACGATAGACCCGGACGACGACGATCCCGTGATAGACCCGGACGATAACACGCCCGAACCCGTCTGGACGTTCGCGCCCGTGATGCCCGTGGAAGGCGAGGTGATAAAGGGACATTCGGAGACCGAACTTGTGTTCAGCGCCACGGAGAACAAGTGGAAGGCGCATATCGGCACCGACTTTTCCGCCGAGGCGGGGAGCGAGGTGAAGGCGCTCTTTGACGGCAAGGTGACGAGCGTGAGCGAGGATCCCTATTACGGCGGCGTGGTGGAGATCACGCATGAAAACGGCTATGTCACGACCTGTAAGCTCGTGGACGAAGTGAACGTATCCGTCGGCGACGCCGTCAAGGCGGGCGACAAGATAGGGGTCGTGGGGAGCGATTTTTATTTCGAGTGCGCGGACGGACCGCATGTTCACGTCGAACTGAAAATAAACGACAAATACGGCGATATTGCCGCTTATCTGAAAGAAGGAGACAAATGAGCGACTCTTCGCGGCGCGGCGACTTTTGTCAAAGCCGCGCCGCGGAGGGCATAATTTATTTTTTTGTTGCGTATTCATATTCCGCGTGTTATAATGTTAGTGAAAAACAAGGGCAGGTATGAAAAAGTGACAAAAACCTTTCGCGGAATTTTCGCATTTTTGTTGAGCGCGGCGTGTTTGGCGTCTGCGCTGTTTTTGCTCTTTCCCGCCACTGCTTCGGCAGAGGAGTCGGGAGCGGAGAGCCTCGCCGATCAGATAGGCGTTTTCGGACTCACCGAGATACTCGGTCAGGCTTATCCCCTTTGGCTCGCCATCGTCGCGCTCGCGCTCTACGGCGGTGCGATCGTGGCTTTGATGGCGTTTTTGATAGCGCGCGCCGCGCCCTCGGAAAAGCCCGCGAAAAAGCAGGAGAGCGAGGAAGAAAAGCCCGCCTTGGAGTCGGTGGAAGAGGTGGCGCCCGTCGCCGCCGTCGCGCAGCCCGCAGAAGCCGCCCCCGCGCAAGAGCAGGCGCCCGCCGCGCCCGCGCAGGAGCAGGCGCCCGCCGCCCCCGCGCAGGAGCAGGCGCCCGCCGCGCCCGCAGCCGCGCTGCTTCCCGCGCATGACGAAGAGGAAGAGGACGACGAAGTCGAGCAGATCTGGGACATCGAACCTCTCGCCAAACCCGCGCCCGTAGAGGAACCCGCGCCGGTTGAAGAAGTTGCGCCGGTCGAAGAACCCGCGCCCGTAGAAGAGGTCGCGCCCGTTGAGGAACCCGCGCCGATCGAAGAGGTCGCGCCCGTTGAAGAAGCCGCTCCTATCGAGGAAGTTGCGCCGGTTGAGGAAGCCGAGCCCGTAGAAGAGGTCGCGCCCGTTGAAGAACCAGCGCCGGTCGAAGAACCCGCGCCCGTTGAGGAAGCCGCGCCCGTTCAAGAGGTCGCACCCGTTGTCGAGGAACCCGCGCCCGTTATCGCGCCCGTTGCCATCCCTGCGGCGCAAGAGCCGGAAGAGGGCACGGCGGAGTTTTACAGCGCGCTGGAAGAGAATAAAAAATACGACCGCTCTTTCCGCGCCAAGCTCGCGCAGGCGTCCGACGTGGTCAAAGAGCGTTACGGCGCCGTCTACAATATGCTCATGGCGTTCAAGGGCGTGAAGAGCAGGTATAGCTGGGACTGCGAGACCTTTAAGGCGGGCGGAAAAGTCGTCGCCAAGGTGACGATAATCGGCAAGACGCCCGTGCTGTTTTTGGCGCTCGATCCCGAGAAATACGCCGACACGAAATATCGCGTCGAGGACGCTTCCAAATATTCCAAGTATGCGCCCACTCCCGCGCGCTTTAAGGTGAACACCGAGCGCAAGGTGGGTTATGCGCGCGATCTCATCGCCGTGACCATGCAGGACTTCACGCCGATAAGCGAGAGTAAGGAGCTTCCCGCCATCCCTTACCAAAGCGACGAAGAGCTTTTGCAGGCGGGACTTATCAAAGTTATCAAGTAAAACACCTTTGGGCAACCCGAAAGGGACGTGAAGGAAACGAAAAAGTCGAGAGGTGCAAAGATGAACGTAAAAACAAAAAAGGCGGTCGTGATCATCGCCGTCGTGCTTGTCGCGCTGCTCGCGCTCGCTGAAAAGGGGCAGACCCTGACGCTCAAAGCGGGGCTTTACGATCAATATCTGCGCCTGCGCGACGTGACGCCGCAATTCTTCCTCGCGCGCGACCTTGCGGGCGGAGAAAAGCTCTATGAGGGCGTGACGCTCGAGGGCGCGACGCTCACCTTATCCTCGGATTCGCCCCTTAAAGCGGGGGATATAGTGACCGTGGTCGCCGAGGCGGGGAGCAAAAAGGCGGCGGCGTTCATAAAAGTGACGTAAAGCATTGCAAATTTTTCGCATGCGTGTTATCATATAGGCATATTGGAAGATTAGGACGCAGCGCGTTAAGTATCGCCGGACGGAGGAGTGACGGCGGGCGAAGAGCGCAAGGCTCGCGGTGCGGCGTCCGCTCCCGCTTTGAATATGCGCAAAAAGTTATTTTCGGCGAGCTTCCAAGTTAGCGCCGCTCAGGCGGCAAGGCAGGGAAGCCCGCTTTTTTTCGGGCTTCGGGCGCACTTAGCGCAAGCGGTTTTTTCGGGACAAAAAAGGAGTTGTTATGGCTTGGAACTATTCCCGCGCCGTCGAATACGCGGACGCGAAAGCGGTGAGCATGCCGGGCACGGAGCGCATCAACGCGCTCATGCGCGCCCTCGGCGATCCGCAGTCGCGGCTTCTGCGCGTGCATGTCGCGGGGACGAACGGGAAAGGCTCGGTCTCGGCTTATATCGCCGTCGCCATCGGCGCCGCGGGATATAGGACGGGCAGGTTTTCCTCGCCCGCCGTGCGCGAAAGGCGGGAATGCTTTTGCATTGACGGCGAATTTATCGGCGAGAGCGAATATGCCTATTGCATGGAGCGGGTCGCCAAAGCCGCCGAGAGCTTGAAGGAAAAGGGCTTGTCCCGCCCCACGAGCTTTGAGGCGGAAACGGCGGCGGCTTATCTTTGGTTCGTGCTCAAAGGTTGCAGGGTCGCCGTCGTCGAGGCGGGCATGGGTGGCAAGGACGACGCCACAAACGTGAGCGGGCAAAAGACGTTGCTCGCGCTCACCTCGATAGCCCTCGACCACACGGCTTTTTTGGGCGGGACGATAGAGGAGATCGCGCGCGCCAAGGCGGGCATGCTCACCCCCGGCTGCGCCGTCGTCGCCCTGCGGCAGGAAAGAGCCTGCGAAGAGGCGATAACGCAGACGGCGAAAGAGGCGGGCTGCGACTGCGAATTTGTCGAGCCGCTCGAATTTCTCGCCTTTCGCGGCGACAGGCAGCTCGCCCGCTTGGGCGGGACTCGGGTGAGCCTGATGCCCGGCACGCGCCAGCTCGGCAACGCCGCCGTTGCGGCAGCGGCGATAAAAAAGCTGAACGAGCGCGGGCTTTACCTTCCCGAGAGCGCGATCGTGCGCGGCTTTGAGAGCGTCGCGCTCCCCGGAAGGCAGGAGCGCATAGGCAGGCTCATTCTCGACGGCGCGCATAACCCCGACGCGGCGGGAGAGCTGGGGAGAAGCCTCGACCTTTATTATCCCGAAAAGAAAAAAGTCGCGCTCATCGGCGTTTTTGCGGACAAGGACTACGCGGGCGTGCTCAAAGCGCTCCTGCCGCATGTGGACGCGGCGGTGACTTTCGATTGGGAGAACAGGCGCGCGCTCAAAGGTTCGCTGCTCGCAGGCGAGGCGCGAGGGAGCGTTTATTGCGAATATGTGCCCGAGATCGAGGGCGCGCTCGGGCGGGCGCTCGAGCTTGCGGGAGAAGACGGGCTGGTCGTCGCCTGCGGCTCTTTTTCGCACTTGGAAAAGATCAGATGCGCTTATTGCGCAAAAGAGGAGAGATAGATGGACGAAAAAAAGATAGAAAAGGCAGTCGTACTGATGCTCGAAGCGATGGGGGAAGAAGTGGAGCGCGAGGGCTTGAAAGACACGCCCGCGCGCGTCGCCCGCGCCTTTTGCGAGATCTTTGCGGGCTATGAAGACAGCGCGAAAAAGCATTTGAGCGTGACTTTCGCCGCCGAAGGGAGCGGGATAGTGGTGGAAAAAGACATCGCCGTCTATTCCGTCTGCGAGCATCATCTGCTCCCCTTTTTCGGCAGGGCGCACGTCGCCTATATCCCGCGCGGCAAGGTCGCGGGGCTTTCGAAGATAGCAAGGACGGTCGAAGTCTTCGCCCGCCGCCTGCAACTTCAGGAGCGGCTCACGCGGCAGATAGCCGAGGCGGTGGAAAAGCAGCTTGACGCCGAGGGCGTCCTGGTCGTGATCGAGGCGGAGCATACCTGCATGACCATGCGCGGGATAAAAAAGCCGGGGAGCAGGACTCTCACCTGCTGCGCGCTCGGCGCTTTTGAGAGCGACGCCGAACTGAGGCGCGAGGCGAGGGAGATGATGGAGAGATGAAGAGGGTGAACGCCGTCTTGAAAAACGAGCTTTTTCGCCGCGCTCTCGCCAAAATAGAAGAAGGCGAAGAGGGGCGCGTGTTCTGCCGTCACGGCTTGCCTCACCTTCTCGACACGGCGCGCATAATGAGCATTCTCGCGCTCAAAGAGGGAAAGGCTTTGCCGCAAGAGGAGATCTATGCCTGCGCGCTTTTGCATGACATCGGCAGAGAGAGCGGGGCAGAGCATGCGTCAAAGAGCGCCGCGCTCGCGGAAAAGATCCTGCCGCAATGCGGCTTTGACGAGAAAGAGAGCGCGCGCATCTGCGGGGCGATAGCAGAGCACGGTCACGACAAAACGGGCAACTCCGAGCTCGCGGATCTGCTCTGCCGCGCGGACAGGCTCTCGCGCCCCTGCTTTGCCTGCGCGGCGGCGGGGGATTGCTATTGGATAAAGAAAAATGCGGAGATAGTCATATGATAATAGGCGGCAGGCAGTTCGACACGAAGAAAAAGACGTATATCATGGGCATACTCAACCTGACGCCCGATTCCTTTTCCGACGGCGGCACGCTCGGCGGCGCGCACGAGGCGCTCGAGCGGGTGAGGCGCATGATAGACGAGGGCGCGGACATCATCGACGTGGGCGGCGAGTCCACCCGCCCGGGCTATACGCGCATAAGCGAGGAAGAAGAGATAGGGCGGATATTGCCCGTCATCGAGCTGATAAAGAGGGAGTTCGACATTCCCGTCTCCGTCGATACTTACAAGTCGAAAGTGGCTCTTGCGGCTCTTAGGGCGGGCGCCGACATGGTGAACGACATTTGGGGCTTTAAGTACGACGCGGATATGGCGAAAGTGGTCGCCTCTTTCGGCGCGGCTTGCTGCCTCATGCATAACAGGGAAAACGCAGTCTATAAAAACTTTTTTAGCGAGCTTTCGAGCGAGCTTCATCAATGCGTTCAAATAGCTCTTAGGGCGGGCGTGGATGCGGATAAGATAATTCTGGATCCGGGCATAGGCTTCGGAAAGACGCCCGAGATGAACTTGATGCTCCTCAATAACGCCGACAAGCTTGACTTGGGATATCCGCTGCTTTTCGGCGCCTCGCGCAAGTCGTTTATCTATCACGCGCTCGGCTTGCCCGTGGAGAGGCGGGAGCAGGCGTCCGTGGCGGCGGCGGTCATCGCCGCTTACAAGGGCGCGTCTTTCGTGCGCGTGCATAACGTCAAGGCGCATAGACACGCGGTGGACATGGCGCGCGCCGTAGCCGCGTCGGGAGGTGAAAAATGAAGGGAAAGATAGAGATAAAGGGAGTGAAAGTCATGGCTTGCCACGGCGTTTTCGACTTCGAGCGCGAGAGCGAGCATCCTTTTGTCGCCGACGCGACGCTGTATGCCGACTTGGGCGCGGACGACAAGTTGGAAAACACCTGCGATTACGGTGAGGCGGCGAAGATATTGACCGAGGTGCTCTCCGCGCCCGCGGTCGCGCTCATCGAAACTCTCGCCGTGAGGGCGGCGCGGGCTTTGGCGATGAAGTTCGGCTGCGACGCGGACGTGACCGTGCATAAGCCGGAAGCGCCGATAGAGGCGGAATTTTCCGACGTCTGCGTCACGGCGAGCGCGCATTTCGAGCGCGTCTATCTCTCGCTGGGTTCGAGCATGGGCGAGCGGGAGAAATATCTGCTTTCGGCGAAAAAGGCGCTCGAAGGCAGAGACGACTGCCGCAACTTTTGCTTTTCCTCCGTCTATGAGACCGTGCCTTACGGCGGCGCGGCGAAAAACGAGTTTTTGAACGCCTGCGTCGGCTTTGACACGCTGCTTTCCCCCTTAGAGCTGCTTCATGTCTGCCGCGACATCGAGTATGCGGCGGGCAGGGAACGTAAGATGCATTGGGGCGACAGGACGCTCGACGTGGACGTGATCCTTTACGGAATGAAGGTAGTGTCCCTTCCCGAGCTGATGGTGCCGCACGAGTATATGTGCGAGCGGGGATTCGTTCTGGCGCCGCTTGCCGAGATCGCGCCCTTTGTCGTGCATCCGCAGCTGGGCAAAAGCATGAGAAAGCTCTATGAGGAGCTGTCGAAAAAGCTTGTAGCCGGGGGCGGCGTCATCAAAAGGAGAGAAACGTGGGAAAAGAATGCTTAGTGATAGACTGTTCTCCGCGCGCCGTGAGCTGCGCCGAAATCGCGCGGCGGGCGAGCGAGGCGGGCTTTGAGCGCGCCACTCTGCGCGAGCTGGACTTTGCCCCCTGCGACGGCTGCGCGGCATGCAAAAGCGGACGCTGCCCGCATGAAGACGACGCGGCGCGCCTCTGGCGGCGGCTGCGCGAAGCGAGCGTCGTTCTCTTTGTGACCCCCCTTTATTTTTGCAATTTTCCCGCCCCTGCCAAGGCTTTTTTGGACAGAGCGCAGCAGTTTTGGGAGAGAGGGGAGAAGTGCGGCGCAAAGTTTTATCTGCTCGCGCTCGGCGGTCAGGGCGAGGAAAACAATTTCGACTCCGCCCGCCTGACCTTCCGCGCCGTTTGTCTCGCCGCGGGCGCAAGGCAGGAAGCGGCGAAATATCTGCCGAATGTGGAAGGCGTTCGGGATCTGAAAAAATACGAAAAAGAGATCGCCGAGTTTTTGGCTCAAGCGGGAAAAGGCGGAAAAGCAGCTCTTTGAGAGCCCGCCTTGCCGCGTTTTTGCCTTCTGCTACATGACGGTTTACGCCTTGCGAGAGATATTTTCCGAGGCAAGCGCCGATTCGATCAGCAAGATATGAGAGTTGTTTTTCGGGCGGGAAAAAATCGGGCGCGTGTGCGCCCGACTTGCTCTTTATTGTATTTCAAAGACTTGCCGAATAAATGGCGACGACGTCCTCTTCGTCAAGCGGCACAAAGGCGTGACGAAGGTCGTCTTTGACCGCCTTTTTCGCCATCTCGTGGAAATATTCGCTGCTGTGTATGCCGAGTCCGCGCAGCGTCTCGGGCAGCCCGAGCGAAGAGAAAAATTCGCGCGTTTTGGCGATCGCCTCTTTGGCGACGGCGAAGGGATGTTCCCCCTTGATGCCCCAGACGTTCTTGCCGTAGGCGACGAACTTGTCGAGCGTTTTTTCCGAAAGTATATGGTCGAACCAGGCGATCGTCACGACCGCAAGCCCCGCGCCGTGAGTGATGTCGTAATAGGCGCTGAGCTGATGCTCGATGGCGTGGCAGCTCCAGGCGTTGCCCGTGCCGCAGCTCGTGAGCCCGTTTATCGCGAGCGAGGACGCCCACATGAGGTTGGCGCGGGCGGTGTAATCGGTGGGGGTGACGACCGCTCGCCTGCCGTATTCGATGCAGACTTTGAGCAGCGCTTCCGAGATCCCGTCCTGGACGGCGGCGCAATGCACGTCGGAAAAATAGCATTCGAGGATATGGCTCATGATGTCCGCAACGCCCGCCGCGGTCTGGAAGCGGGGAACGGTGAAGGTGTAAGTGGGATCGAGGACGGAAGCGACGGGTTTCAAAAGTTCGCTCTTGATCGCCTTTTTCTCGTTGAGCGCCATGTTGGAGATGACCGCGTTGCCGTTCATCTCGCTGCCCGTCGCCGCCATGGTGAGGACGGTGAAGAGGGGCAGGGCGCGCGTTATGTCGTTGTTTTCGACCATCTCCCAAAGGTCGCCTTTATGGTAAACGCCCGCGGCGATGGCTTTGCAGCAGTCGATGACCGAGCCGCCGCCCAGCGCCACGATCGCCTTGACCTTGTTTTGCTTGCAAAGTTTGACGCCCTCTTCGACCGAGGTTATCTTGGGATTGGGCTGGATGCCGTCAAGCTCCACCCATTCTATCCCCGCGCTCTGCAAAAGCTCGGTGAGCGCGCCGTAAATGCCCGTGCGTTTGACCGAGCCGCCGCCCGTGGCGAGCAGGACTTTTTTGCCGATAGCTGCGATATGCTCGGGAAGCTCGGCTATCTTGCCTTTGCCGAATAAGATGCGAGTGGGTGCGTAAAAAGTAAAGTCTCTCATAGATCTCCTCCGCCTTGCGGCTTATCACTTATATTATATAAGAAAAAAGTCTTCATTTCAAGGGGGCGCAGAAAATTTTACACGGCGCGCCCGAGTGGCGTTTATGCCACAGTTAATAAAAAACGCAAATGAATATTGACTTTTGCGCGCGAAGGGTTAAAATTTGCTTGAAAAGGAGGTAATTATGAAAAAACGCATTGTTTTGATAGCCGCCGTCTTGCTTTTGGCGGCAGTGGCTGCGGGCTGTTTTGCCGCCTGCGGCGACCTTGATTATTTCAAAGATCTCGACGCCTACTGCTTTTGGGACAACGAGCCCGAGCAGGCGATCGCCCGGCCCAAGATAGGGCAGATGGTGCGCGAATTTCTCTCTTCGCCGCTCCCCGAGGGCAAGAGCGCCAAAAAGGTGGCGTTCATCGGCTATGACGGCTATAAGGAAAACGCCTGAGAAAAAGAAGAAAGAGAGCGGCGCGAGCCGCTCTTTTTTATGCTTTCGGCGTCTTGAAAAGCGCGAAAAGAGGCAGGCAGGCGGAGAAAAACGCCCTGTACGCCGCGCAATAGTCATAGCTGCGCGCCCGCTTGCAACCGCCCCCGCGGCAGAGGAAAAAGTAAGGGCAGGTGCGGCATTTTTGCGGCATTACGAGCGAGGAGCGGATGAAGTCTTCCGCTTTTTTCGAGCGCGCCATCTCGGAAAAGCTCGCTTGCGTTATGTTGCCCAAAAGCAGATCGTCGAGGCAGTAAAAGTCGCAGGGATAGACGTTGCCGTTGCCCTCGACGACGAACTGATGGGAGCAAAAGCCGCCCACGCCGCATTCCTCGCAGCGCTCGCCCAGGTAAAGGCGTACCCAATTGTCAAATCGGCGTATGCTCACATATTCCCCGCGCATGAAGTCCTTGACGTAAAGGTTGAAAAGAGTTATCAAAAAGCGGGCGTACTGCGCCTGCGTCATGTAAAGCTCTCCCTCCGCTCCCGCAAAGGGGCGCAGGCAGGGAATGAACTGCAAAAACTTAAAGCCGCACTTTTTGAAAAAGGCGTAGACGCGCTCGATGTTGTCCGCGAGCCTTCCTGTGACCACGCTGAGGATATTGAAGTCGACGCCCGCGCCTTCGAGCAGCTCGGCGGCGCGCATGATGTCGTTGAAAGCGGGCGAAAAGTCCGCGTACATGCGGAAGGAGTTGTCGTTCCTGTCGCCGTCGAGCGAAAGCCCGACGAGCACGCCGTTTTGTTTGAACAGCCGAGCCCATTCTTCGTCGATGAGCGTGCCGTTGGTCTGCATTGAAAGGCTCACCGCGCTCTTGCCCTTGCCATTGTTTACCCTGTCGAAAAAGAAGCGGAAAAAGTCCTTGCCCCTGAGCAGCGGTTCGCCGCCCTGAAAGGCGAAATAAACGCTGCCGCCGTCCGCGAGCTCGAAAGCCGAATCTATGACGGCGCAGGCGACGTCCTCGCTCATCGCGCCGAAAGACGCTATGTCGCGCTCGCTCGCCACGTCGTGATAAAAGCAGTACTTGCAGCGCATATTGCAAGCGGACGAGGCGGGTTTGAGCATTATCGAGACGTCTTTCATGCGTTATAGTAAGAGGAGTAGGCGCCGCGCCTGTTTGCGGCGAAGTTTTTCTCCACTTCGGCTTTCGCCTGTTTGAGGTCTTCGCCCACGGCGGCGAACGTACTCATGCGGTCATAGCTCTCGGAGGGATCGTCCGTGAGACAGATGAGCCAATTTTTGCGCGTGAGATTGAAAAACGCGGGATTGTCGTTGGGCGCGGAGGCGAAATATTTCCATGTAGTATAGTCGTATCCGCACTGCGGCAACTCGGCGTTGCCGCTCAGCTCCGTGAGCCGCTCGCGCGGGAGGGAATATTGCACGGCGACTATCTTTTCGCGTTTCATGTGCAGAATGGGCGAGTCTTTGCCGTGAATGAAAGTCTCATCGTCCGCGTCTTTGAGCAGCGGCACGAAGGAGACGCCGTCCATCTGCCTGTCCACGTCCGCAGGCGTAAAGCCGCGCTTTTCCCCGTCGGTGACGTTGCACATGTAAGCGAGCGAGGGGAAGAGGTCCGCCATCGCCGCGGGAGCGTAGATAGTGTTGTCTTCGGTGAAGAATTTTTCGTATTCCTTAGGCGCGTTGTCCCAGCGCATGAAGAAGGGGACTTTCTGTCCCGCCTCGTAGGCGGTATATTTGCCCCCGCGCAGATCGCCCGTCGAGCCTTGAAGGGCGGGACCGTTGTCGGAAGTGAAGATGATGACAGTGTCTTCGAGCACGCCCTTTTCTTCCAGCATTTCAAACAGCAATCCGAGATAATGATCGAATTCGGTGAGGCAGTCGCCGTAAATGCCCGCGCCGGAAGTCCCGACAAAGTCTGCGCCCGCGTGCACGGGAGCGTGCGGCCAGGGGGAGGCATAATAGGCGAAGAAGGGCTCGTCCGAATCGATCGTATCCTCCAGCCAGGAGCAGATCTCGTTGTGAATGAGGACGGTGTTCTCCCCCTGGTCTATATCCGCGCCCACGGCAACTTCATAGTTGCCCGCCCCCAGCGCTCCGCCCTCGCGGACGTGGTAATAAGGCGTGTTGTCGTTGATATGGTGAGAGCCGTAGAAATAGTCAAAGCCCTGATTGGTGGGCAGATATTGTCCGTAGTCGCCCAGGTGCCACTTGCCGAACGCGCCCGTCTTATATCCCGCCCGCGAGAACATCTCCGCCAGCGTCACTTCGTCGCCGAGCATGCCGTCGCAGTTGGCGCCCATCTCGACGGGGTCGAAGACGCGCGTGGAGTTGAAGGGCGAGAGCGTGTTCACCGAGGGATAGAGCACGTTGTCGGCATGTCCGCGGCAGGGATAACGCCCCGTGAGTGCGGCAAAGCGCGAGGGGGAGCAGACGGAATAATTGGCATAGAAGTTGTCGAAAGAGACGCCGTTTTCGGCGACGGAATCAATGTTGGGCGTTTCGTAAGGTATGGTGAGATTTGAGCGCGCGGCGTTATAGGAAGCGTCCGCCCAGCCCATGTCGTCCATGAGTATGAAGAGCACGTTGGGCGAGCCGTTTTGCTTGGCGTTTTTTTTGATCGAGCTCAAATATTCGTCGTGTCCCGCGCTCATGTCGAGAACGCGCGGACGGGCGCGCAGATTGACCGTGAAGACGAGAATGACGCTCGCTATGACAAGGAGCAGAGAGAGCGCGCGGCAAGCTGTGTTTTTCATCTTCGCCGCGCCCTTGCCCGCCGCCACGGCATAGACGCCGACAAGCAGCAAGAACGAGGGCGAGAGAATGACCGCGTTGCCCAAGAGCCTGCTCAGGGCGCTGCCTTCCCCCTGCCAAAGCGGGTGTTCGGCGCTCGCCCAGCCCTGCGTCGCGCTCAAAAAGCCGCCCCAGCCCGCGTCCGCTCCCGCTATCACATAAAAGGTGAAGATGCCGAAGCTCACGCAGATATAACCTATCATATACCAGACGTAAACGCGCTTTTTGACAAAGACGGAGAGCGTTATCATCGCCGCGCAGACGCAGAGATAGACCACGCCCACGAGCGTGACGAGATTGACGCCCGCGATCCATTGCGCCAGCATGATGAGAACGCCCGCGAGCGCGAAGAGCAGCGGGACTTTTTTCCTCGACCCGTCAAAGCTCACCGTCTGCGCCGCGGCGCTTTTTTTCTTTTCGTCCATGGTTTTCCCTCTCTTGCCGCCTTCGCGCGGCGGATGTCCGCGGCTTTTGCGCTCTTTGAAAAGCGCCGCCGCGTCGACAATTAAAATGATAGCAGATGCGCGCGCCCGCGTCAACCCCCGCGCGGGCAAGAGTGGGCGCAAAATTAAGCGCAGATAAAAATTTTAATCGTTCAAGGTGATTTTTTGCACAAAACGGCTTTTTACGCGAGAAAATTATCAAAAAAAATTGTTTTTACGTTGACAATTTGCTATCATTGATTTGTATACAGGATGTAATACCTGTAAAGAAGGAGAAATTATGAGCAACGATCAGACCGCACCTGCCAAAATAAAGGCGGAAATGTGGGACAGAATGCAGTTTCTGTTCCGCAATTACTATGATAGAATGATACATTTCTATCTTCACTTCGACAAACCCCTCGACTTCAAGGCGCTCTCAAAGGCTTACAAGTACATAATAGACAGGATAGGCGTTTTGCATTCGTCCTTTGTCAATCATCCGATAACCCCTTATTGGAAGGTCAATTACGATTATTCCGAAGAGGACTTCATCGTCTTCAAGCGCTCCGACGATCAGGAAAAGGACGCTTTCGAATTTTTGACGCAGGAGATCCCCGTCAAGTCCAAGCTGCAGATAAGAGTGGCGCTCATTCGCGGCGCGGACGGGAGCGACACGCTCGTTCAGGTGCTCAACCATATGTGCATGGACGGTCCGGACACCAAGGAGTTTTTGATGCTCGTGCAAAAAGCCTACGCGCAGATAACGGCGGGCGAAGAGCCTAACGTCGAGGTCAAGAACGGCGACCGCAGTCACTATCAGTGTTACAGCCTCTATGACGAGGAGCAGGAGAAAGTCGCCAAGGGACTTTATAAGAACGTGAGCATGGTCAAGCACCAGATCAAGTTCCCCTATACGAAAAAGGATAAGAAAAAGGACAGATCGCGCATTCTGCGCCGCGTGATCGGCGAGGAAAAGTTCGCCGAGCTGAAAGATATGTCCAAGCGCGCGGGCGTGACGCTCAACGACATGCTGCTCGTGGCTTATATGCGCTCGCTTTATAAGGCTTGCGGCATTCCCGACGAGCAAAACGTCTCCGTCCCCTGCATGGTCGATCTGCGCAGGCATATCAAGGGCGGAAAGTCCTTCGGATTTTCCAATCATATCGGCTTTATGATCTGCACGGCGCACGGCAATTCGAGCGATTATAAGAAGATGTTCGCCGACATCAAGCAGCAGTCGGACGCGGCGAAGGAAGACCCTTATTTCGGGCTTTATTCGCTGCCGCTGCTCAATTTGGCTTACAAGCTCTTCCCGCAATGCTTAGCGGAGATCGCCATCGGGCTGGGTTACACCAATCCCTATACGGGCATGAGCAACTTGGGACTGCTCAAAGAAAGCGACTTTGTCTTTGACGGTCAGATCCCTTCCGACCTCTTTATCACGGGCGCGGTCAAGTCCATTCCCTATCTGCAACTCGCCATCTCCACCTATCGCAACAAGATGACGCTCACCATCGCCGTCAAGTGCAAGGACGAGGACGAGAGCAATCTCGCCGTGCTCATCGACGACGTCGTGGGCGAGCTGGACAAGATGCTCGAGCAGCTGAAATAAGTCAAGAGGAAAAGCGCGCAAAACAGAGAAAAAACACGAAAAAAAGGAGCGGCGACGCTCCTTTTTTATCGATCTATTCTGTGTTCGTCATTGCATTATTGACTTTTCGCAAGCGGTACGGTTTTGTCCCGCGGAGCGGCTTTTGGCAAGTCAAAGCCGCTTTTTATTCGACGCGCGGAAAGGCGCTTTGCTTAACGCCCGCGTTATTGCAAATATCCCTTGATGATGGTGTCTTCCGCCTCTTTTTCCGTCAGTCCGAGCGTCATGAGCTTGACCAGCTGTTCGCCCGCTATCTTACCCACCGCGGCTTCGTGCACGAGGCTGGCTTCCGGGCTTACCGCGTCTATCTTGGGCGTGGAGAGTATGCGGGCGTTATCGAGGAGAATGCTGTCGCATTCGACGTGCCCGAAGCAACGGTTCTTGCCGATGACGTTGGAGACAAAGGATTGATAGGAATTTCCTCTCGCCACGCTGCGGCTGACCACGTCCACCGTGCTGTCCCTGCCCACGAGCTTGACCTTGAAACGGGTGATGGCTTTGTCGTTTCCGTCCGTGAGCAGTTTTTCGCGCACGGTGAATTTCGCGCCCGCATAGAGCGTCGCCGTCGTGAGCCTGTCGGTATAGGTCACGCCGCCCAGCTGAGTGCTCTCCATGAAAAGGGATGCGCCCTTTTTGAGATACGCCTTGGTCACGGGCGTAAATTCGCGCTTGCTCTTTTCGTTGCCTTCGCCGTAATGCCGCTCGATATATCTCACGCTGCTGCCTTCTTCGAGATAAAAGGTGTGGACGCCGTCGTGACGGCTCTCGCCGCAGGTGTCGTTATGAATGCCGCAGCCGGCGATTATCGTTACGTCCGCGCCCTTGCCGATATAAAAGTCGTTATAGACCTTTTCAAGCATGTCGCTAGCGGTGAGAATGACGGGGATATGCACGCTTTTCCCTTTGACGCCCGCCCTAACGATGATGTCTATGCCGTCTTTGTCCTTTTTCGAGACTATCTCGACGTCCTTGTCCGAGGCGCGGGAGAGGCTTTGACCGTTCTTGCGAATGTTGTAAGAGCCTTCGGGTATGCCGTGAAGGTCGGCTATTTTCATCAAAAGATCGAGATCTATCTTGTCCATGTCAAACCCCCTTGCGCGCGGCGCAGACTCCGCCCCTGTTTTGCAAAAGCGGGAGCATTTTTTCTCTGCTGCCCGTGACGGGCGCGCTCTCTTTGTCCAAAAGCACGATGTTGTCCGCGATCTCCATTATCTTGTTTTGATGGGAGACGATGATGACCGTCTTGTCTTTGAGCGAGGTGAAGAGCTTTGTCAAGTCGGAAAAGCTCCAAAGGTCTATCCCCGCTTCCGGTTCGTCGAGCAGGAAAACTTCGCCGCCCTTGGCGATCGCCATCGCAAGTTCGATACGCTTTGCCTCTCCGCCCGAAAGACTGCCGTCGAGTTCGCGGTCAATATAGTTGCGCGCGCAAAGCCCCACCTGCGAAAGATAGTCGCAAAGCCCGGAAAGATTGCTCGTCTTGCCGCAGGCGATGTCGAGCAGTTTTTTCACCGTTATGCCCTTAAAGCGCACGGGCTGTTGAAAAGCCGTGGTGAAGCCCATCTTGGCGCGCTCGGTGACGGAAAGAGAGGTTATGTCCTCTCCGTTATAAAAGATCGCGCCCGACGTGGGCTTTTCCATGCCCGTGATCAACTTCACGAGAGTGGATTTGCCGCTCCCGTTCTGACCCGTGATGACGGTTATGCTCTTTTCGGGAAAGGCAAGACAGATATTCGAGAGTATCTTGGTCGAGTTTCCCGTGTCCTTGTCTTTCACGGCATAGGTGATGTTTTTGAGTTCAAGCATATGTCCCTCTTGCGTTTTTTCTCAATCAATATATATAAGGTGCGCGCTCTTTTGTCAAGTGTTTTTAACACAAATGAGTAAAATGTGTGGCAAATATCACATGGGCAAGCCTTGGCACGTTTTGACTGTTTTGTGCACTTTGAACATATATAAGCGATAAGTTCGGAAAAGGCGTGACGATCTGTTCGTGAAAGAGCGCTTTTGCCCTCGAAGTTCATCAATGCCTTTTTTATGCACTTTCAGCGAATTTCCGCTGTTTTTAAGTCCGCTTATTGCAATTTTCTTTTTTTCGGTGTTATAATTTTTCCGTCGGATTGACAAATTTCGCTTGTCGATTGTATATAAGGTGTAGGTGAATGGATATTGGGGAATTGGTGCGCGGAATACAGAGCGGCGACAACGACGCTTTTGCCCGTCTTTACGAGCTCACGCGCAGATCGGTATATTTCACGGCGTATGCGGTATGCCGCGAAAAGTATGCCGCCGAGTCCGTCATGCAGGATACTTTCGTCAAGTTTTATGAAAATATCCAAAGCGTGGACTCAAAGCACAACCCTTATTCCTATCTGCTCACCATCGCCCGCAATCTTTCCCTCAACTATGTCAAGAGGGAAAAGCTGCGCGTGAGCGTGGAGCCGGAGAAGGTGGACTATGTCAAAAGCGACGACGATCTTCACCGCGACGGCGGACTTACCGATTTTGCCGCGCGCGTTTTGAGCGAGAGAGAGTTCCGCGTGCTCATGCTCTGCGCGGTGCATAAGTTCAAGCGCCGAGAGGTGGGAAAGATGCTCGATATGCCGACGGCGACCGTGACCTGGACTTACAACAAGGCGATAAGCAAGTTGAAGAAAAAATTGGAGGAAGAGGAGTGAAGCGTAAGGATATCGAAAAGATATTGAGCGACGAGGCGCAAAAGCTCGAGGGCGACTTCGGGCAGATCCTTGCGCGCATCTCTTCCCCCAGAAGCAGGGCGCGCAGCGGCGAAGTTCAAGCCGTCGCGCTCACTCACCGCAGGCGGAACGTCGCCCTCGCCTGCGTCGCCGCGCTGCTCATTCTCACGATAGTGGCGGTGACCTTGGGCGTGACGCTGGGCGCGCCCGCGCCGACTTTCGGCATAACTTATATCAGTATCGGCATAAATCCCGCGCTTTCCATGCAGGTAGACGAGAAGGATAAGGTGGTCTCGGTGACCGCGCTCAACGAGGACGCGCAGGTGCTTTTGCTCGGCGTGGAGCTGGTGGGCTTGGATTATCAAAGCGCCTGTCTCGCCGTTTTGACCGAGGCGGATAAGGAGAAATATCTCGAGGGCGGAAGAGACGTGAACGTGAGCGCGGTCAACGACGACCGCAAGCGCGAGCAGGAAGTGCGCACGGGCGTGGAAAATACGCTCAACGGCTACATGACGCAAAAGGGCTACAAAAACCACGTTTTCGTCAACTATTTCAGCAGCGCGGCGATAGATTACGCCAACTCTCACAATATCTCCGCGGGAAAGGCGCAGCTGCTGCTCGACGCGGACGCCGTCTCGGGCATGACCGTGGACGAGCTTTCCCGCCTCGGCTACGAAGAGCTGCTCTTCCTCGTCATGGGCAGCAGCGCGAACGCGAGCGAGGACTTTCAGCATGAGCTTGATGAGCGCTTGGAAATGCTCGAAGAGGAGTTCGAGCGCAAGAGCGAGGAGCTTGAAGAAAAGATAGAGGAGATAGAAGACCTCTTCGATGACGACGATGACTTCGAAGATCTCACCGCGAGCGAGAGGGCGAGGATAAAGAAGCTGCTGCTCGACATCGTCCGCGATCCCGACGTAGGGGAATATTTCAAAGAGGTGATCCCGGAGGAGGAAGTTCTGCTCGATCAGAAGATGCGCGACATGCCCGCCTTTGCCCGCGAACTCGAAGAATTCGCCGATAACTTGGAAGAGCGCTTCGACGATCTCGAGGACGACTTCGAGGACAGGTTGGAGCAGATAAAGGAGGAATATCACCGCTATTCGCGCGCGTAAAAGCGCTCGGAAAGTCAAAGGAAAAAGCCGCGCCGAGGGTTTTCGGCGCGATTTTGCTAAAAGGAATAAAAATTTTTTTGTCAAATGTTGGTAAAAACGCGCCCGCCGATTGTATTATGCTTGAAAACCCCCAAAAGGAGGACAAAAAAATGAAAAAGAAAGTTATCTTTGCGGCAGTCGTGGTGCTCGTTCTGGCGATCTCGCTCACGGCGCTGCTCGTCGCTTGCGACGATCCCAAAGGTCCCGGTTCAACGGGCGGCAAGGAAAGGCAGGAGAATATCTTTGCCCTTGCGGCGGTCTCGGCGGGCGAGCTTATCGGCGAGCAAACTTCCGCGGCGGCTTTGGCGGCGGGAGACGAGGCAGCGATCGCGGCGGAGCTTGACGAATATATGGCGATGCTCGACAAGCTGATCGGCGGCGAAAACCCCATAACTTCCGTTGTGGCGGATAATACGGACGAGGCGTATGCGCAATATGCGGTAAAGCAGACGGTGACCGCCACTTCTCCCGACGGCAGCAGCGAGACATATGCCATCTATTATAACGAGACCTTGCAGCCCGATTACGACGACGATGACGATCCCGACGAGCAGGAGGAGAATTACCGCATCGAGGGCGTGATGGTCAACGGCGAAAACGTCTTTGATATCACAGGTTTCAGAGAAGTGGAGAGCGAGCGCGGCGAGAGCGAGGAGTCGCTCGAATTCACCGCCGAGAACCGCGAAAACGGCTTGAGAATGAAGTTCGAGCTGGAAAACGAGAGCGAGAAAGACGAGAGCGGCATGGAATTCGGCTATGAGATCTATGACGGCAGGAGCCTCGTGCGCGCTTTCGAGATAGAGTTCGAGCGCGAGAGCGGCTGGATGGGCGAAGAGACCGAGTTCGAGCTCTTCACTCACGAGAACGGCGTGAGCCGCGAATACGAGATCGAGAGCGAGGTGAGGGGCGATAAGGAGTATATCCGCATCACCCGCAGAGAGGGCAGGACCTACGAGCGTTACCGCGCCACCCGCAACGCCGACGGCAGTTATTCCTACGAATATGCGGGCACGGGCGATAAGTGGTAAATATCTGCCACGCATAACAAAGGACGCGCTTCGGCGCGTCTTTTTTAAGCGCAAAATATGTTTAAGGCGGTCTACGGCTTGAATAAAGAGAAAAATCGTGATACAATAAAAAAAGCGGTATCGTGATAACGCAAAAAAACAAGGCAGGATAAATTATGAAACTCATTCCCAGACCGGTGGAATACGCCGTCAAAGAAGGCAAGGTGGGCTGGAACAGCCTGACTCAAGTCACGGGAGATTTCCCCGAAACATCGGCGCTTGCAAAAGAGCTTTTGGCGAAAAAAGCCGCGGGCAGGGAAAGCAGGCTGCATTTTACTTCGGACAGCCGCTTTGCGCCCGAAGGCTATGCGATCAAGTCGGACAAGAACGTCATTCAGGTCTTGGCGTCGAGCGAGGCGGGAGCGTTTTACGCGCTCATGTCGCTCGAACAGATGGGCGAGGGCGGCGAGATGGACTGCTGCTTCGTGCGCGACGAACCTAAATACAGCTATCGCTCCTTTCAGCTGGACTGCTCGCGCCATTTCTGGACGGTGGAGAAGATAAAGAGCATTCTGCGTCTGCAAGCGTCCGTGAAGATGAACACTTTCCATTGGCATCTTTCCGACGATCAGGGCTGGCGCGCCGAGATCAAGAAATATCCCCTGCTCACGGAAAAGGGCAGCATACGCAAAAACACGCAGATAGGGCTTGTCGGCTACAATGCGGGCAAGGAACCGCACGACGACGAGGAATACGGCAGAGGCATGTTCTATACGCAGGAAGACATGAAAGAGGTCGTGGCGTATGCGAAAAAACTGCATATACAGGTGATACCCGAAATAGATATGCCCGGGCATATGGTGGCGGCGATCGCCTGCTATCCCGAGCTTTCCTGCACGGGCGAGCCTACCGAAGTCTCCACCCGTTGGGGGGTGATGGACAATATCTGCTGCTGCGGCAAGGAGAATATCTATAACTTCGCAAAAGACGTGATAGACGAGCTTTGCGAGATCTTCCCCGCTCCCTATTTCCATATCGGCGGCGACGAAGCGCCCAAGACGCGCTGGAAGACCTGTCCCAAGTGCCAGGCGAAGATAAAGGAGCTGGGGCTTAAAGACGAAAACGCCCTGCAAGGCTATTTTAACAACGAGATGGCGAAATATCTGCGCACGAAGGGCAAGCGCATGATCGGTTGGAACGAAGTCCTGGACGCCGCGGACATCATGGACAAGGATGTGATCGCGCAATGGTGGGTCTATCGCGGCAGTAAGACGCGCGAGCTGGGCTGGCTGGAAAAAGGCGGCAACCTCATTCTCTCCATGTGGGGATATGTCTATATGGATCATCCTTACAACGTGCGCCCGCTCTCCAAAACTTACAAGATGACCGCCGACAAGTTGGGCATAAAGGACAAAAAGGGAGTCATCGGCGTGGAATGCCCGCAGTGGTGCGAATATATCCGCACGGAAGAGAAGTTCGACTTCATCTCTTTCGCCCGTATCATAACCGTCGCCGAGATAGCCTGGACGCCCGATTACCGCATGGATTACAAGGGCTTTGAAGAGAGGCTGGAAGCGCTGCGTCCCTTCTTTGAAAGCCGCGGCTGGTATATCCCGCCGCAAAAGGTCTACCGCGGCAAGGCGCGCGACTTCAAGACGCTCACCTACGCGGGGCGTTGGAACACTTGGCGCATAGATCCTTATTGGGAAGTCAAGTGGACGAAGAAGAACTTCGGAGAGATCTTGAAGAAATAAAGCCGAAAATCGATAAATAAGCAAAGCCGCGTTAAGTCGCGGCTTTTTGCTTGCTTTGACAAAGGGCGTTAAAGGGAGGCGAGGAAAGCGCGTATGCTTCTCATCGCGCGCCTGCTTTCTTTGAGCGCCATGGTGATGGCGAAGGCGTGGACGGCGAATCTCCCTTCGCCGTGAAAGTGGGTCACGGGGACGCCGAGCTTGCGCAGCTTGTCCACGAGGTCGAAGGTGAGCAGGGCGAGCTTGTCGTTTTCCGCGGAGATGGCGAAGGTGGGCGGGAAGTTTGCGTTCAGCCAATAGATGGGCGAGACTTCGCGTTTTTTCTCCTCGGAAAGCTCGCTCACGGGCGTGCCGCCGCAATATGCCTGCGTATAGATCCCGCCGCGTTTGAAGCCCGAGGCGATCACCGCCTCGAGGTCGTAGACGCCGCAGTTGAGGACAAGCCCCGCGATCTTCTGGTCTTTGGCTCGCTCGTCGAGGTCGAATTTGGCGGCGTATTCGGGGTCGCTTGAAATGCAGCCCGCCATGGCGGCGAGGTGCGCTCCCGCCGATTCTCCGCCCACGAACACGGCGGACATGTCGATGTTGAGTTCGTCCGCGTGCTCTTTGAGCCAGCCAAAGGCGCGATAGATGTTCTCGATCATCTTGGGGTGGGCGTAGCGCGGCGCCTCGCCGTAATAAATGCTGGCGACAAAGTATCCTGCCGCGGCGATGCGGGTGGTGAAGGCTTCGCGCGATTCGGGCCAGCCGCCCATCCAACCGCCGCCGTGTATGTAGACAAAGACCTTTTGCCTGCCTTGTTTTTTCGCGCGCAGGGGACGATAGATGTTCAGATAAAGCCTTTCGTCGTTTTCGTCAAAGCGTATGCGCCGCTTTTTGTGCAAAAAGACGGCTGCGCCGAAGTTGTAGACGGTGAGCATGCCCACGATCTCGTTGCGCAGCCTGCCGCCGAGAGCATAGGTATATTTGATGCCGAAAGCGATCTTTTTGGCGAGTTTTTTCGCCTCTGCCCTCGTTTTTGCCGTGTTTTGCAGTAAGAGTTCATGCCGCCTTTCCGCGCTCTTTTTCAAGTCGGCGTGAAAGAGCTTCTGCCTTAAACGCAGCCTTTCGTATCGCTCGGAAAATGAAGGTCTTTCGCTCTTGTTTTTCTTCATGGCTCACTCTCCGACTGTTTTTCGGCGCGCGGATCCGAGTTTGCGCCCGACATATTTATCCGAAAATATTATAGCACGGGAAGGGCGCGTTTTCAAGACGAAAAAGCGCATATGCGTTCGGCACATGCGCTTGAAAGGCTTTTTATTCCTCTTGCGGCGCGGCGAAAGCCTTGGGACTTACGCCCGTCATTTTTTTGAAGACGCGCGAGAAATAGAGCTGATCGGTGAAGCCGCACATCTCGGCTATCTCATATATCTTATAGTTGTTGATATTGCGCGAGAGCAGCAGTTTCTGCGCGTAGTTGATGCGCGTGCGATTGAGGAATTGCAGGGGAGAGATCCCCTTTTCCTTGATGAACTGCCTTCTCAGATAATCCTTGCTCAGGGGAATGTCGCGGTAGATCTCGTCAATGCAGAAAGAGGGATCGGAAAAGTTGTCCACGATCATGTTGGACATGTTTTCCACATGCTGCGAATTGCCCGCCGTGCCCGAGAAGGCGGAGAGCATGTTGATCAAAAGCTCGGTGAGCGAGACCATGAGCTCGGGCTGCTGGCGGATATTGGTGTTGAAATAGCGATAGCACATGCTCATGACCGTGTAAAGATCGCGGTGAGAGTTGTCGTCGATGAGCTGCGGCGTCTTGTAAGGGGGTATCCAGCCCGAGATGGTCATATGGATATTTTTGAAGCCGCGCTCCGACTGATTGGTGTGGTGAACGCCCGGGGGAACGAGCACGAGCTGATGCTGCGTGTAGTCGATGACCCTGCCGTTTTCAAAGGTTATCGTGCCGTCGCCGCCCGTGCAATAGATGAATTCCCAAAAGTCGTGCTTGTGCCGGGATACTTCGTATGTGCGCAGATTTTTTCCCGAATAATTGATGATCGCCATGAGCCACCTCTCTTTTTCTGTCTACATTTTAGCATAATATCCCCAAATTGTCCATACTTTTTCGCAAACATTATTTTTCTGCGAAATTGCGGCATACTCGCGCCGTTTGTGCTATAATAGGGCGTGGAGAAAAAATATGAAAACTTATCCTTACAAACTCGAAACGCATATGCACACCGTGCACAACAGCGACTGCGCCAAGCTCGAACCGCGCCGAGCGGCGGAAGTTTACGCAAAGCGCGGCTATAAGGGCGTTATCTGCACCAACCATTTTAACCGCCACGACTGCGGCTATCTGAGAAAAGCCTACGACGCGGGCGAAGACGCGGACGCGATCGAGCTTTATCTGCGCGATTTTTACGAGCTGAAAAGAGCGGGAAAAGAGCTGGGGCTGGACGTCTTTTGCGGCGCAGAGATCTCTCCCGACGGCACGACCTATTACAAAAATTCGCCCCCTTACCGCGAATTTCTCATTCTCGGCGTCACGCCCGAGGAGCTGAAAGAGGGCGGAGAGGCGCTTTTGGAAAAGGATCAGCGCGGGCTTTTTAAGTGGTGTGACGAGCGCGGCGCGCTCTTGTTGCAGGCGCACCCCTTCCGCGAGATCTGCACGCCCGGCGACCCGCGTTTTCTTCACGGCGCCGAGATAGCAAATCTCCACCCGCTGCATAACTCGAAAAACAAAAAAGCCGCGGCTTTCGTGCGCGAAAACGACCTCATCGGCACGGGCGGCAGCGATTTTCACTTCCCGCTCGGCATCGGCGGCGGAGTGCTCCTGCCCCGCGCCCCGAAGGACGACAAGGACCTCGCCGCCCTGCTCAAAACGCGCGACTTCAAGGTGATAAAGAGCCGTTTTCGCGGCAAGATCGTCTAAAAGCCGCAAAAGCGTGCACTTTATATATATGCGCGCTTAAAAAAGGCTTGCATGGCGCGCGAGAATGTAGTATAATCAGATAAAGACGAAAAGCCGAAACTTAAAGAAAAGAAGGTTGGACCATGAAAGACAGGATCTATCTTTCTTCCCCGCATATGGGCGGTGAGGAGATGAAATACATACAGGAAGCGTTTGACACGAATTGGGTCGCGCCTCTGGGCAAGAACGTGGAAATGTTCGAAAAGGAAATGTGCGAATATATCGGCAGACCTTATGCCGTCGCGCTTTCCGCGGGCACGGCGGCGATCCATTTAGGCTTGAAATATCTCGGCGTGGAGCGCGGCGACGTGGTCTTTTGCTCCTCGTTCACGTTCAGCGGAACTTGCAATCCCGCGGCTTATCTCGGCGCAAAGCTCGTCTTTATCGACTGCGACCGCGACAGCTACAATATGAGTCCGCAAGCGCTTGAAAAGGCATATGAGATCTATCCCGATCCCAAAGCCGTTATAATTGTGAATCTTTACGGCAATCCCGCGGAATTTGACGAACTTCTCGCCATAACCAAAAAGCACGGCACGCCCGTTCTCGAAGATTCCGCCGAAAGCCTCGGCGCGTCTTACAAGGGCAAAAAGACGGGTAATTTCGGAGATATCTCCATATTCTCTTTCAACGGCAACAAGATAATCACCACGAGCGGCGGCGGCATGCTCATGTGCAACGATAAAAAAACGCACGACAAGGTCTTGTTCTGGGCAACGCAGTCGCGCGAGCCGTTCCCGTGGTATCAGCATGAGGAGATCGGTTATAATTACCGCCTGAGCAATATCTGCGCGGGCATCGGCAGAGGACAGATGCGCGTGCTCGACGAGCGCGTGGCGCAAAAAAGACATATTCACGAGCTTTACGTCAAGGCGTTCGAGGGCAACCCTTACATAGAGATCGCGCCCACGACAAGCGGCTCCGAACCGAATTATTGGCTCACCGCCATAACGCTCACGAGAGATTGCAAGGTGAACTTCATGGATATTCTGAATGCCCTCGCGGCGGAGAATATCGAAAGCCGCCCCGCATGGAAGCCCATGCATATGCAGCCCGTCTTCAAAGACTGCGGCTTTGTGACGCAGCTTTCGCAAAAGGAGATGGAACAAATAGGCGCGGGCAGCGTCGCCGAGGATATCTTCAACCGCAGTCTCTGCCTGCCCTGCGACACAAAAATGACGGACGAGCAGGTCAAATTTGTGGCGGAAATAGTGAATAAGACGGTGATGGGGAGTGAAGCAAATGTATAAGCACTTTTTCAAGCCGCTTTTCGATTTTTTACTCAGCCTTCTTGCGATAATCATATTGTCGCCCTTTTTCCTGTTGTTCACGCTGATAGTCGCCATAGCGATGAAAGGCGATCCGTTTTTTGTGCAAGAGCGTGCAGGGAAAAAAGGTAAACCTTTTAAGTTGATCAAATATCGCAGCATGACAAACAAGCGCGATAAAGACGGGAATTTATTGCCGAACGAGCAGAGAATAACGAAGTTCGGCAAGCTGTTGCGAAAATTGTCGTTGGATGAGCTGCCGCAGATATTTAATATTTTTTTCGGTCAGATGAGCATAGTCGGTCCCCGTCCGTTGCACATGAAATATAACGAGCGATATAATTACGTTCAAAAAAAGAGACTTGATGTCCGCCCCGGATTGACGGGATATGCTCAAGTGCATGGCAGGAATGCGATTTCATGGGAAGAAAAGTTTGATAAAGACGTATTTTATGTTGACAATTTAAGTTTTCGGCTCGATGTCAAAATATTTTTTGATACGATAATAAGCGTACTGAAAAAACAGGGAATTGACAAGGAAGGACTGGTCGGTACCGAAGACTTTCTGGGAACTCGTCCGAATATCGAATTGAAAGAGGTCTCTCTTGAGGATATGGATGTTATGCTAAAATGGCGGAACGACGAAAATGTGTTCCGTTATCTCGGGGGCGGATATCATCCGATCGACGCGGATAAAATGCGCGAGATACTTAATGCCATGATAAAAGAGAACGATTTGAATACGGCGAAAAGATATATCATTTGCTATAATGATGTGAAAGTCGGCTTTATCGGTTTATATTGTTTGGATAGCGCAGATCACGTTGCGGAATTGGACGTATATTTGGGAGAACAGGAATATAGAGGAAGAGGATTGGCGACGCAGGCATGTTTGCAGCTTGAAGATATTGCAAGGAAATACAGAATAGAAAAGATAAGATTGAAAGTTGTTTCCGAGAACATAGCCGCAGTCAAAATGTATAACTCGCTCGGGTATATAAAGACGGATACGCATGTCGGTGAGAGAACAATAGACAATAAAGCCGTCGATGTCGATTATATGGAGAAAGTTTTATGATAAATATTCTCATTCTCAGCGCAGGCACGCGCAATAAGGTGGTCAGATATTTCAAGAAGACGCTCGCAGGACAAGGCAAGGTCGTTGCCACCGATTGCCAAAATATCGCGCCTGCGATATATGATGCCGACAAGTGTTATATCGTGCCGCGCATAACTTCGCCGGATTATATCGATATCATAGCGGGAATATGCCAAAAAGAACATATAAACGGCATACTCTCTTTGATCGATCCCGAATTGGAATTATTGGCGGAAAACAGAGAAAAATTCGAAAAAATCGGCGTGACGTGCATTGTGTCGCCGCTCGAAGCGGTCAAAATGGCTTTTGACAAGATGAAGATGTTCCGGTTTTGTGAAAGCAACGGTATCGATTCGGTCAAAAGTTATGATGATATCGACCGGTTCAAAGCAGATCTGGCAAAAGGCAAAATAGCATTCCCCGTCTTTGTCAAGCCGATATGCGGCAGCTGCAGTATCAACATTCAAAGAGTCGAAGACATGGCAATGCTCGAGGAGCTTTGGAGAAGATATGACAACTTGATGATCCAAGAATTTATGACGGGACAGGAGATAGGTGCGGATGTCTATATCGATCCGTTGAGCGGCGAAGTCATTGAGATATTCACTAAGAAAAAGCTGTTGATGCGTGCAGGTGAAACGGATAAGTCCGTTTCATTCAAGGAGGCAAAGCTGTTTGAGTTTATCGAAAATTTTGTGACAAAAGCCGGTTATAAATGGAATATCGATATCGATATTTTCGAAAAAGACGGCAAATATTTTGTGTCCGAGGTCAATCCGCGCTTCGGCGGCGGATATCCTCATGCCTATGAATGCGGATGCGATTTTATGCAACTGATAAAAAATAACTTGGAAGGAAAGAAAAACAAGCCCAACATAGGGGATTACGACGACGACGTTTACATGATGAAATATCTTGATGTAATGATAAAAAGAGGAGAGGAATTGAGATGAAGATAATGTTGTTGTGTACAACGGAAGGAACGATAAGGAATTTCAGGCGCGACTTAATTTCATTCCTTCAAGCAAAGGGACACGAGGTTATCGTTGTTGCGGATTTTCTGAGCGATAAAGATTTTCAATTTAAGACTTACGGCATACGCATGCAGAATAGAAGTGTGAGTATATTTGAAAGCTTGAATTATTATAAGGCCGTTAAAAGCGTAGTAAAAGAAGAGCGCCCCGATGTTTTAATGACTTTTATGGTCAAGCCCAATACGCTCGGCGTGCTTGCCGCAAAAAGCGCTTATAAAAAAGCGCGGATTTTCTCCATGGTTGAAGGTATGGGCGTAGTCTATACGGATAATTCGTTAAAATATAGGCTTATTAGATTAATAACGAACTTTTTGTATCGGCGAGCTTTTAAAAAGGCAGACGGGTTGTTTTGCTTAAATCAATATGACGCTGATTATTTTATCAAAGGTAAATATATCGCCGAGAGTAAGGTTCATAATATCCGAGGAATAGGGGTCGATTTGAATAGGTATCCGTTCTCGGAAGTCAAAGTCTTCAACAGATTTGTTTTTATTGCAAGAATGTTGAAAGAAAAGGGCGTCGAGGAGTTTTGTAAGGCGGCTGCTATTGTTAAGGAAGAATTTCCGAACGCGGAATTCGTAATGTATGGCAAAGGCGAACCTGCGACTGCGGAATGCATTGCGGAATATCAAAAGCGAGGTGTGGTGCAGTATATGGGAATTACCTCAAATATTGTCGAAGTTTTTCAAGATGCAACAGCATTGGTAGCAACGACTTATAGAGAAGGTAGTTCAAGAGTTATCATGGAGGCTATGGCTTGCGGAAGGGCAGTTATCGCAAGCGATACCATAGGCTGTAATCATCTGGTAGAGGACGGAGTGACGGGGTATCTTGTCAAGGTAAAGGATGTAGAAGGATTTGCCGAGGCGATGAAGAAAGTTCTGAACGATAAAGAGCAGGCATCGGCAATGGGCAAAAAAGCAAGAGAGAAAGCAGAAAGAGAATGTGATGAAAACAAAATCAATGCATTGATCTGTAATATTGTGGAGGGGAAATAATGAGCGAGATCAAGCTGTCCATCGTTGTCCCGGTTTATAAAGCCGAGAAATATATTGTTGATACGGTGACGAGACTGGAAGTTGAAAGCAAAGATTATGAAATAATCTTGGTTGACGACTGTTCGCCCGATAACGCATCGATGCTCTGCGATGAATTGGCAAAAAAATACGAAAATATAAGCGTGGTGCATAAATCGAAAAACGAAGGACTCTCCATGGCGAGAAACAGCGGCATCGACATGGCAAAAGGAGAGTATATTTGCTTTGTTGACGCAGACGATAAATATGCAGAAAGCGATGCCGTTGAAAGAATTCTCAACGGGATCGGTACGGGACGAAACATGTATTTTGTCAATATGGACAGGTGGTACAGTGACGGCAGGCGCAGTACAGTCAATAATTTTAGAGAGAAAATAGATGAAGATATGTCCGAACAGGAAGTATGTCAAATAGTAGGCAAAGAATCGTCTCCTCCGGTTTCAGCGTCGTTGAAGATCATGAAAACAGATATGCTCAAACAATGCGGATTGAAGTTTAAGCCGGGGATCTTTTGCGAAGATATAGAGTGGTTTATCAGGTGCATCGACGCCGGTGTACTTGCAGATTGCGGATTTATTGATGTCACATATCTTTATTATCAAGGCAATAGTGGCAGTATAACAAAAAATGTAACGGTCAAGAATGTGTTGGATTTGGTGGAGATCATCAATGAAGGTAAGGACAGGTATACTACAGAAGCTAATTGTAGGGCCGCTTGTATCAAAAACATTTTGGCTTTTGAGACTATGATAAGCATCTACAACTTACATGCATTGAGCGGCAATGAAAAAAAAGATGCGGTTGAACGTATCAAAGAGATCATTCACATTATGAAAGATTCAAAAGATAAACGAGTGCTTTTGACATTTTATTGTGCGAAGATCTTAGGGGTTGCCGCTACTTCAAAATTGCTGTTAAGAATAAGGAGATAAATTATGGCAAAGGTAGGCGTTATAACGCTTCATAGAGTGTTTAATTATGGCTCAGTTTTGCAGGCTTATGCTACGCAGAAGGTAATTGAGTCTATCGGACATGAATGTGAAATCATAGATTATATTACGCCTCAACGTACAAAAAAAGTTTTGCCGAAAAAATTGCAAAAACTTATCAGATCGAGGCAGAGTTAAAAACTTGACAATTATGATTTAAGAAAAATGATGTGGTCATATGAGGTGAGTAAATGAAGAAGATCAGAGTACTGCAAATAGTTCCGGGGCTTAGAGGCGGGATAGGTAGCATATTGATAAATTTTTGCAGTCGACTTGATAGAGATAAATATCAAATTGATTTCGGCGTGCATGATGATTCGCACCGCGAAAGGAGAGAATTTATCGATAATACTATGGGGAAAGTTTATGCTCTCCCGAGGATGAGCAAAGACTATAGAGAATATAAAAAGTTCTTGTCGCATCTTATAGAGAAAAACAACTACGACATAGTGCATGCGCATCAAAACCACATGTCATTTATTCCGCTTAAAATAGCCAAAAGGCTGGGAGTGCCCGGACGAATCATGCATTCGCATGCAACCGCTTTTGAAGGTGGGTCGGCAATTAAGAATCAAGTTGCCAAAACAATAAATCGATTTATGATGAACACCATCGCCAATGCCAAATTGGCATGCGGAAATAAGGCGGGAGAGTTTATTTACGGTAAACGTGCGATGCAAAAAGGCGAGGTGGTTGTGTTGCCGAACGCCATTGATATAGAGAAATTTAGGTTCGACCGTTCAAAGAGGGAGAAAATGCGGTCAGCGTTTGGTCTTGGAGTCAATGAGAAGGTCGTGCTTTTTGTTGGGAGATTGGTCGAAATTAAGAATATACCGCTTTGTTTGGAAATCATAAAACGATGCGAAAATAATGTGAAGTTGGTGATTTGCGGAAGTGGATATAAAGAACAATCATTGAAAGATAAATGTGCTCGTGACGGAATAGCGTCCAAGGTGTTGTTTGTTGGAGAAAGAGAAGATGTGGCAGCGATGTACAGTATGGCGGACGTATTTTTGCTGACATCTTTTGCGGAAGGCTTTCCAATGACAGTAGTTGAGGCTTTGTCAAGTGGCTTGCCGTGCTTTATTTCGGACACGATCACCGACGAATTTCGAGATTTTGAAGCGGTCAAATATTGTCCTTTGCACGATGTAGATAATTGGGTGGAGACAATCAAAGAGTGTCCGTTAGGAATGCGATATGACATGGTTAAAATATTAAATAAAAAGAAACTAAATATTGAAACGGCGGTCAATATGTTGTCGCAGATTTACGATGAGGCGGCAAAGGGAATGAATATTACAGCAAAATATATGGAGTCAAAATAAAATCATGCAATACACAAATACTATATTAGTATATGCGTTAGTGTTTTGCGGTGTGAGCGGCTTGGGATTTTTATCCCAAAAAGTCAAGCAAACAGCTTTGGGGATAAAGGTAACGATCAAAAAGTTACCATATTTTGCCGCTATAGCTGTATTGTTGTTGTTTTCGGCATTATATGCGTCGGGCGCTGATTATCAACAGTATACTGAAATATTCTTAAATAGTGATTGGGAGGCGGTGAAAGATACTCAAATTGAAGTCGGCTATCGTATTTTAAATATTATTTTAAAATGGCTGTTTGTAGGCAATGCCGTAATTGGTGTTGCTGTCATAAAGTCGTTGACGATAATCATAATTAGCAGATGTTTTTATCTATTAAAGGATCGGATCAATATAGGGATTTCTCTCGCGGCATATGTTGCACTGTCGTATTTTATTTCCTTGAACTTGATCAGAATATATTTGGCTTCCGCCATAGTGTTGGCGGGGATAACGGCATATATAATTTCTGCAAAAAGAAGAAATCTCAAGCTTTTGATTGCGATATGTGTTGCTACTACAATTCATTACACAGCTATTGCGACTATACTGATTCCGTTTTTCCTCTATTTGAGATCCAACTTTTTTAGAAAAAAGGCAAATAGGAATATTTACATAATCATCTTGTTGGTAGTTATGGCGGCATTGATCGTAGGAGTTATACCTATTATGGTGCGATCGATTCCCGTATTAAATAAATATCAAGGATATTTAAATAATGGCTCTGGTTTCGGAATAGGTCAAATAGTTTATTTTATTGTGCCGATATTTTGGTTATGTATTACAAAAAATAAAGCTAATGATTCCGTATGGGGCGAAGCCTTTGTAATAATAATGATTGCATTTGCGATAAGCATGATGGGGTATGTTATCGGAATGATGAGCAGACTCAGTGCATATTTCGATGTTGCTTATTATTTTGCTCTGTCTCAATTGGTCAATTGCTACAGAAGGTATGCGGTGCAACGCGGCAGAGATCATGTGACGACGTATAAAGTGTTGACATTTTTGACGATGGTGTACTTTGTTATCAGGTTTTTGATCTACATGACAGGCGGAGCGTTGACTTCCGATGGAATACACGAGCTGATCTTTGTGTGGGAGATTTAAGGATGATAAGAGTGTTGCATTGTGTAAAAAAAATGGATAGGGCAGGAATAGAGACGTTCATTATGAATGTGTTCCGCAATATCGACAAAAAAGAAGTGTGCTTTGATTTTCTATGTTCAAGTCGAGAGCATGGCGATTACGATGATGAAATACGTGCTCTAGGGGGAAACATATATTATACATCGCAAAGTAATGCGTCAATCTTGAAGCATTTTGTCGTTATAAAGTCATTGGCAAAATGGTTTAAGGAGAATCGGAACAATTTTGATGTTGTGCATTTGCATGCCGATCATAATGTAAGCGTATTGATTTATTTGGAGGCAATGAGACAAGCTAAGATCAAAAAAGTGATCGTGCATAGTCATAACAACTCAGGATCGCATATTGTGGCAAATAAATTGTTGCGCAATATCTGTTCACTTTATAAATTTGAAAAGTTTGCGTGCTCGGAGGAAGCCGGCGTGTGGCTTTTCGGCAAAAAAACCGTAAAGCAGGGGAAGGTCAAAATGATCCCTAATGGGATAGATTTCGTAAAGTATACTTATAACCCCAAAATAAGTGAAGCAAAAAAGCACGAACTCGGGCTCAAAGGGAAGACCGTTTTTGGGCATATTGGCAGATTCTCTATGCAAAAGAATCACAAATTCTTGATAGAGGTGTTCAGCGAATATCAAAAAATCAATTCAAATTCCGTATTGTTGCTTGTTGGTCGCGGGGAGCTTGAAGAACAAATAAAAAAACAAGTTCATGATTTAAGTTTAGATGATAAGGTGAAATTTCTTGGAGTACGCGACGATGTTTCTGAGTTATTGCAAGCTATAGACGTCTTTGTTTTTCCGTCATTATATGAAGGTTTATCGGTGGTTTTACTTGAAGTGCAGGTTGCTTCGCTGCCGGTGGTAACAAATTGTAATATTTCACGGCAAACGATCATATCGGATTGTGTCACGCTGCTTCCCGTTACAGATCCAAAAAAATGGGCGAAGACGATTGCTGACTTGACTCATATTGACAGGAATGCTATTATATTGACCGATGCCGCAAAAGCGTTTAACATCAAGAGCGTGGCTTTGATGTTAAAGCAGTATTATATGTCTTTGATGGAGATTTACGGTTGAATATAACGGTTTCAACTCTGTACATATATTACAGGAAAGAGGAAATACGATGACAGCAAATGTTTCGAGAACAAAAAAATCCTTGCGAAATACAGTATTTGGCATGGGGGGGTTGTTTTGTTCTCTCGTTGTGTCTTTTGCAACGAAGTCTGTTTTTGTCAGATTGCTCGGTGCGGAGTATAACGGTGTAAATGGACTATTTAGTAATATTTTACAGGTGCTTAATCTGGCGGAGTTGGGATTTGCGACCTCTATTGCATATGCATTATATAAACCACTGAAAAATGATGATGAGCGAGCTACGGCAGCGCTTATGAATTATTTTGCACGCATATATCGCATAATTGCTATCATTGTTGCTGCGGCAGGTTGCTGCTGTATACCTTTTTTGCAATATCTGATTGCGGAGGATATTTCCGAGCTTTCTTTTTCAATTAATGAATTACGTGGTTATTTTGCCATGTATTTGGCGAGCACAGTATGCAGTTATCTTTTGGCGTACAAGCGTACCATCATAACTGCAGATCAAAACAACTATTTGGTAACAAATGTTGATAATATCTGCAACATAATGCTTAATGTCACACAGATAGTTTTGTTGCTCATATATAAAAATTATTATGCGTATTTAACGATCATGATAGCAAAAACTATCATCAACAATCTTATACTTCATTTGATAGCAAGCAAAAAATATCCTTATTTGCGTACATATAGAAAAGAAAGACTTCCAAAGACTGCGAAAAGTGCCATTTTTAAAAATGTCCAGGCGGCGTTTCTACATAGAATCGGAGGTGTCATAGCTTATAATACAACTTCAATCGTTATATCAGCATTTGTCAGCTTGATAGACGCAGGCAAATATAGTAATTACATTATGATTATTACGGGCGTCAGTAATTTTGTCAACATTCTATTTAATTCGGTAACAGCAAGCATAGGTAATCTTTGCGTGGATGAAAGTGAGGACAGGCAATATTCCGTATTCAAAAAAATACAATATGTCGCCTTGTTTGCTGCGGTATTTTCCTATATATGTTATATTTGTCTTTTCAATCCGTTTGTCGAGATTTGGGTCGGTTCGGATATGGTAATGTCTATGTGGGTCGTATTTGCCATATCTTTGAACGCCATGGTCGGTTATTTCCGTAGAGCTGTGACTGCATTTAAGGATGCTAAAGGTATGTTCCGCAACGACTGGTATAAGCCACTGTTGGAAGCAGGCGTCGGCATAGGACTTGCCATCGGCTTGAGCTATGTATGGGGAACGTTCGGCGTAGTGCTCGGTTATACACTATCTACGATTTTTATTGCTATTCCCATTGAAAATGTTGTACTGTTCAAGCAAGGCATTCATAAGTCCGTTATCCGACAAATTTTAACGCTTGTCGTTGCCGCGCTATTTGCTTTTGCTGTGGGTGCGCTCGGATATTATATCAATACATTCATCCCTTCCGGTATCGGTTGGTTTATTTTGCGGTTCATCTTTGTCGTGGTCTTTGCGGCGGGGGCGTTTATTTTTGCGACATGTTGGACGCCCGAATTTAAGTATTACAAGGCTTTGGCGGACAGGATATTCAAGGCAATGCTCGCTAAGATCAAGAATTTGCTTCATCGCGGAAAGAAAGCCGTTCCCGCCGAAGGGCAGGAGAGTCGGGACGTCGTTGAGGGCGGCGCTGAGAGTGTTGACGATTCTGCAGAAAGCTTGCCTTGCGCCGAGGAGCGGGAGAGCGGCGGAGATAAAAGCGAAGAAGGGAAGTAAGGTTTTTGTCGACATATTTGAATTTTTTTTAAATTTTAAGCAAGGCTTTTTCTGCGATGTTGACAGCGGGCGCAGGGTGCCGTAAAATGTATATATCCTATATTTTACGCGCGAGCGGCGGTCGGCAGAACGGGCATCGCCGAGCTTCCCTTCACGACCGCGCTCATTCTGATCGCGGTGAGCGTACTTCTCACCCTCATCTCCGGGCTTATCCCCGCGCGGCTCGCGGCGAAAAAGGACCCCGTCGAGGCGCTCAGAAGCGAATAATTGTTGCTTTTGCATCTTGATAGCGCCGCGCTGCGGGTATATAATAAAGAGGAAAGCGCATAGGCGCTAACGCGAATTTTTTCAAGGAGGGATTTTATGAAAGTCGTGATAGTCGGCGGCGTCGCGGGCGGCGCGAGCTGCGCCACTCGTCTGCGCAGATTGGACGAAAAAGCAGAGATAATCATTTTCGAACGCGGAGAGAACGTCTCTTACGCGAACTGCGGTCTGCCTTATTTTATCGGCGGAGAGATACAAAGGCGGGAGGACCTCACCGTTGCCTCGCCCGAATTTTTGCGCCGCAGGTTCAATATCGACGTGCGCGTGAAGTCCGAGGTCGTGGCGATCGACCGCAAAGGGCATAAGGTGAAAGTGCGCGCCGAGGGCGGAGAATATGAGGAAACTTACGACAAGCTCGTGCTCGCGCCGGGCGCGGGAGCGAAGACTTTCGGCTTGAAGGGCGAGGGAGTGTTCACGCTGCGCGATGTGCGCGACACGCTCGGGCTGGATGCCTATATTCGTGAAAACGAGGTCAAGACGGCGCTCGTCGCCGGCGGCGGCTTTATCGGCGTGGAGATCGCGGAGAATTTCGTGCGCAGAGGGCTTGAAGTCACGCTTGCCGAATTTGCGCCTCAGCTCATGCCTCCGCTCGACGCGGAGATGGCGCTTTGCGTGCGCGACGCTCTCGAAAAAGGCGGCGTCAGGGTCCTGACCTCGACGGGCGTGAAAGCGGTCGAAAAGACGGCAGGCGGAGTCAAGGTGACTTTGACGGACGGGAGCGTTGTCGAGACGGGCGTTGTCGTGCTCGCCATGGGCGTTGCGCCCGAGACAAAGCTCGCCGCCGAGGCGGGTCTCGCGATCTCGGCGTGCGGCGGGATAAGCACGAATGAATATATGCGCACCTCGGACGAGGACATCTATGCCGCGGGCGACGCGATCGCCGTCATGAGTACGGGAGAAGAGGCGCTCGTGCCTTTGGCGGGTCCCGCGAACAGGCAGGGCAGGAGCGTTGCCGAGAACATCGTCGGCGGCAGGGAGAGCAACGGTAAAAACGTGCTCGGCGCGAGCGTGGTCAAGGTTTTCGACATGACCTTTGCGAGCGTGGGAAGAAATGAAAAACAGCTTGCTAAGGCGGGCGTGAAATATAAAAAGGCTTATGCCTTCCCCATGACGCACGCGGGATATTATCCCGGCGCGACCCAGCTTACCTTAAAGCTGCTTTTTGGCGAAAAGGGCGAGATCTACGGCGCGCAGGCGGCGGGACTCGAAAACGTGGAAAAGCAGATAGACGTCATCTCCGTTTTCATGCAGACGGGAGCGAGCGTGCACGACATGGCTCGCGCCGAGCTCTGCTACGCCCCGCCCTATAATTCCGCAAAAAGCCCCGTCAATATGCTCGGCTTCATCGCGGAAAACATTTTGAGCGGACTTTGCCCCACCGTCTATCCCGAAGATCTCGGCGCGGACGATTTCGTGCTCGACGTGCGCACCCCCACCGAATGCGCGAAGGGCGGGATCGCGGGCGCGGTGAATATCCCCTTGGACGAACTGCGCACACGTTTGAACGAGCTTCCCGCAAACAAGAAAATAATCGTCTCCTGCGCCGTGGGTCTGCGCGGCTATCTCGGCGTGCGCATGCTCCGTCAGCGCGGCTTTGACGCGGTCAACCTTTCGGGCGGATACCGCGGTTATTGCCTGATGAAAAGAGCGGGTCTCGTCAAATAAAACGATCGATATTTTTCGGCGGAGCGCGGCGCAGTAATGCACCACGCTCCGGTTTTTTTGTCTCAACGAAAACCCCGCGATAGTCGCGGGAGTTCAAAAGAGGCTCAGTCGATGAAGTAGAAAAAACCTCCGATTGGGTAAGATATTGCTCGGTCTGCCAACCATGAAATAACCCAATCGGAAGAAAAGAAAGTATCTAACATCACAAATAGTTTAAGATGATTGATAGAAACTGTATGATTTTCGCTTGAAAGAATATAGGGGAAAATACACTAAAATTGCAATTTGGCACCGTGGCGTGTGCTTGGCATAGACAAGTGCGCCGCGCTAACGCGCGCCGCAGCCAAGCACACGCCGCAAACGGCAACAAGAACAACGCGGAAAACCGAATCGAAAGGCGCGGCGGCGCGGAGCCGTCCCCGCTAAACCGCTTGGGGATCGGCTGCCGCTTTTCCGCCTGTGATCATGTCTCTTTTTTTGCGCGCCCGAGGTGGGCTTTTCTAAGCCGACGCGGGGCAAAAGCGCAAAGAGCTTTGATAATTCGCGATCAGCTCCGCGAAAACGCTTGCAATATTTTTTGCAAAGGATTATAAATATCTGCGGATATGGAAGAGCGAGAGAAAAAGCGGTTGGCGCCGCACGTCAAATATATCGTCAAAAACGCGATCAAAGGTCACGTCGTGCTCATCGTCGCCATTGTCGCGGCGGCGGTCACCTGTTTCTTTGTGCCCCCGGACGGGGAATATGCGGATTATTTCGACTTACAGACGCTTTCCTGCCTGTTCTGCACGCTCGCCGTGGTCTCCGCGCTGAAAAGGCGGCGGTTTTTCGAGTGGCTGGCGGTCAAGATAGTCACGGCGTTCAAGAATATGCGCCGCGTGACTTTCGCGCTCGTCTTCGTCACCTATTTCGGCTCCATGGTCATGGCGAACGACATGGCGCTCGTGACTTTTCTGCCCCTTGGCTGGTTCGTGCTCTCTTCCTGCGGTAAGACGAAATATACGGCGTTCGTGTTCGTCATGCAAAACGTGGCGGCGAACCTTGGCGGCATGCTCACCCCTTTCGGCAATCCGCAGAACCTCTATCTTTATTCTTACTATTCGATAAATGCGGGCGAATTTTTCAAGATAATGGCGATCCCCTTCGCCGTGGCGTTCGTGCTCATCGCCGTGACCTGCCTTTTCGTGAAGCCCGAACCGATCGAGTTGCAGACGACGCCTCAGCCCGCGCCGCCCCTTTGGCGCATGATCCTCTATTTCGCGCTCTTTATCCTCTCGGTGATGATAGTCTTCCGCGTTTTCCCCTATTGGATAGGGCTTATCGTCGTCACCGCGGCGCTGCTGATCACCGAACCGAAAAGCTTTTTGCTCGTGGATTACGGACTGCTGCTCACTTTTTGCGCTTTCTTCGTCTTTTCGGGCAATCTCTCGCGCATACCCGCCGTCCGCGACGCGCTCGGCTCGCTCATCGCGCTCTCGCCGCTTTTGGTGGGTACGGCGACCTGCCAGGTCATCAGTAACGTTCCCTCGGCGGTGCTCCTGTCCCGCTTCACGACCGACTATCGTCACTTGCTCATCGCCGTGAATATCGGCGGCTTGGGCACGCCCGTGTCCTCGCTCGCCAGCCTGATCACGCTCGGGGAATACCGCAAGCGCGAATACGGTAAGACGCTGCGCTATTTGGGACTTTTTTCGCTCATAAATTTTTCCTATCTGGGTATTTTGATCGGGTCGAGTTATTTGACCGACTTACTCTTCTGATCTATCTCGCGCAGCCTCTCGAGCCAGCGGGTGACAATGCCGTTTTCCAAGCAGAAGAGCAGGTTGCCCGCGGAGAAGATCTCGCCGCGGATCGTGCCCATGATCAGGGCGAGGACGAGCCGCGCGTCGGCTTTTGACACGTCCGCCTCACGAATGTCGTAAATGCACCATTCGATCTTATGCCTTTTGAGCGTTTTTATGTGATCGTACATCTTGAATTGAGGATGCGTCTTGTCGAATTTATAGACGAGGGTGATAAAGTCCTTGACGGGAGCGGAATAGTCGACGTAAGGCATTTCGAGCGAGACCACGCGCCCGTCCTTGACGCGGTCACCGCGCCTCGTTCCGAAGCGCTCGGCAGAGGCGAAAATTTCTATATAGTTTGTCAACTGCTCAAACATATCCGCCCTTATTATATCACTTTGCGCGCCTTATGTAAAGAAGCGGCTTTGCGGCGGGGCAATTCTTCTTTGCGGGCGGAAACGCTTGCTTTACCGGCGGGAAAATGTTATCATTTTTCCGTCAATAAGTGGAGAAGATATGTATTCGCTGCTGCTCGTTCTTATCTATGTCGCGTTCATAAGCCTCGGTCTTCCCGATTCGCTCTTGGGATCGGGCTGGCCGGTCATACATTCTCAGCTCGGCGTGCCCGTCGACTATATGGGCATAGTCACCATGGTCATCTCCGGCTGCACGATCGTCTCCAGCCTTTTTTCCGACAAGCTCTCCCGCCGTCCGGGCACGCGCTGGGTGACGGTGATAAGCGTATTCCTGACCGCGGCGGCGCTGCTGGGATTTTCCTTTGCGAGCAAGTTTTGGATGCTCATCCTCTTTGCCGTGCCTTACGGCTTGGGTGCGGGCGCGATCGACGCCGTCCTCAACAACTATGTGGCGCAGCGCTATAAGTCAAAGCATATGAGCTGGCTGCATTGCTTTTGGGGCGTGGGCACGATCGCAAGCCCCTTTGTCATGAGTTACGCGCTCTCTTCCTCGACTTGGAACATGGGATTCCGCATCATCGGCTTTGTGCAGCTGGGCATAGGCGCGCTGCTTCTGCTCACCGTTCCCGTCTGGAAAGCGGTCGGGAAAGAGGAAGTGCGTATAGAGCAAAAGAGCAGGGGCTTGGGTCCCGTCGGCGCCTTGAAGATCAAGGGCGTGCCCTTTTTGCTTTGCGGCTTTTTCGCCTATTGCGCCGCCGAGGCGACCACCATGCAGTGGGCGAGCACTTATTTTGTCTCCGTCAAGGGCTTGGCGGCGGAGACTGCGGCTCAGCTCGCGTCGCTCTTTTATATCGGTATCACGGTCGGCAGGCTCGTGAGCGGCTTTTTCACGGACAAGCTCGGCGACAGGAAAATGATCTTGATCGGGACGGGCATACTCCTTGTCGGCGTGGTGCTCCTTGCGCTGCCCATCGAGGGCTACGCCTCCGCCGTGGCGGCGTTCGTGATCATCGGTTTGGGCTGCGCGCCTATTTATCCCTGCATAATCCATGCCACGCCCGGCAATTTCGGCGCGGAAAATTCGGGCGCTATCATCGGCATACAGATGGCGAGCGCCTATATGGGCTCGACCTTTATGCCGCCGCTTTTCGGCTTGATAGGCTCCAAGGCGGGATTTTCCTTCATGCCCTATTATCTGCTCGCCTTCTTCGCGCTCATGCTGATCATGGTCGAGCTGACTTTCAGGAGCGCGGCGAAGAGAAGATCGCTTGACAAGTGAAAACTCAAAAGAAAAAGTAAAAAGGGGGTACTTATGCCCGAACTGCCCGAAGTTGAAACGATAAGGCGCGTTCTGCTGCCTTATCTGAAAAACGCCGTCATCGAAAACGTGCGCGTCGACGACGCGGCGATCGCTTATCCTTCTCCCGCCCGATTTGCCGAGCTTGTCGAGGGGCAGAGGATAAAATACCTCGAACGCAGGGGGAAATTTCTGCGCTTTGTCTTGGAAAAGGGCGTAATGACCCTTCATCTGCGCATGACGGGCTGCCTTACGCTCCTGCCGCAGGGCACGCCCGATCCCCCGCATCTGCGCGCGGTATTTTTCCTCTCGAGCGGACGCAGGCTCAACTTCGAGGACGTGCGCCGCTTTGGCAGGCTTTGGTTCACCCACGCGGGGGAAGCGGACGTGAGCGGCGCGGAAAGGTTGGGCATCGAGCCGTTCGACGGCGCGCTTACCGTCGACTTTCTCGCGGAAAAGTGCAAAAACCGCAAGAGAACGGTAAAGCAGCTGCTTCTCGACCAGAGCGTCATTGCGGGGATAGGCAATATCTATTCGGACGAAATACTTTTCTTCGCCGGCATACGCCCGGACAGGACGTGCGCCTCGCTTGAGAGGGAAGAACTCGCCCGCCTCGCCGCGGCGATCCCCGAGCGGCTCGAATACTTTGTCGAAAAAAATGCGCTCGATCTTAAAGAGCACAACGCCGGAAAGGGGAGAGAATATCGCAACACGCCCTTTTTGCAAGTTTACGGCAGGGGCGGCAAAAAATGCGTCAAGTGCGCGGAAAAGCTGCAAAGAATCGTCATCTGCGGCAGAAGTTCGATCTTTTGTCCGCATTGCCAAAAGTGAATAAAAGCGAAAACGGCGCGGCTTGAAGGCTTTCGCGCGCCGAAGGGGGTAAAATGAAAATAGTGATAGTCGGAGCGGGGATAGGCGGACTTGCCGCCGCGAGGCTGCTCGCGCGCGGCGGCGCGCAGGTCACCGTGTTTGAAAGGGCGGACGGCGTCGAAAATATGCGTTACGATTGGCATGACGACGTGGATCCGAACGTGTTTGCCGAATGCGGCTTGCCCGTGCCCGAGGGCAGTTTTCCCAAGAAAGATTGGACTTTTATCGCCCCGAACGGCGGGGTAAGGAGCATGCACGAAGAGCGTCCCGACGTCTCCGTCATGCGCCGCGAGCTTAACAGGCTGCTCGTCAACGAGGCGCGCGCCGCGGGCGCGGAAGTGCGCTTTTCCTCCTGCGTGAGCGAGCTTTTGCTCTCGGGCGGGCGAGCGGTCGGCGTGGTCGCGGGCGGAAGAGAGGTGAGCGCCGATCTCGTCGTGGACAGCTCCGGCGTTGATTCGCCGCTCAAAAAGGCGCTCGACGGGCTTGTCTCCGGGCATGAAAAAGACGAGGTGTTCCGCGTCTTTCGCGCCTTTTACGCGAGAGCGGAAAATTCAAAGGCGAAATATAGCAACAAGGTATATCTGAAACATTTAGGCGAAGCGGGCATATCGTGGGTCATCGAGGACGGCGGCGAGACGGACGTTCTGATCGGCAGAGTCGGGGAGTTGAGCGAGCCTTGCCTTGCGCGCGCCCTGACGGAGCTGAAAGGGCAAAACCCGATCATCGGCGAAAAGATCGTTCGCGGCGGGGGCAGATACGTTATTCCCGTGCGTTATCCCGCGACGCGCATGGTGGCGGACGGATATGCGCTTATCGGCGATTCCGCCTTTATGACGATCCCCATGCTCGGCAGCGGCATCGCCTGTTCCCTCAATGCCGCGAACATGCTCGCCGAATGCGTTTTGAGCGCTCTTAGGGCGGGCGCGGACGCAAAGACCGCGTCTTCACGCGCAACGCTTTGGCGCTATCAACGCGCCTTTTGGCTCAAATATGCCGACTTTTGCGGCGTGGACGTTATCAAGCGCGGCGTGCTTTCTCTGAGCGACAAGACGCTTTCCTTCATCCTCACCTCGAAAGTGCTTTCGAACGCGCAGATATGCGACCTCGCCAAGGGCAGACTCCTCAAGCCCTCGGCTGCCGAACTGCTGCGCATGGCGTGGCGGGGAAGGGCGGGGATATTCTCCCTTCTCCCCGTGGCTGCTTTGCTCTTTAAGGCGCGGAAAACAGCCGCCCTTGCGCGCAAGATACCCGAAAAATACGAGGAAAAAGCCGCCTTAAAATGGGAAAATAAGTTGGCAAAGCGATTTATTTAGTCTTCGGACTTGCAAATCGCCGCGCGGCGTGTTATAATCTTGGCACGCGGAGGCGTATCGAAGCGGTCATAACGAGGCGGTCTTGAAAACCGTTTGGGTGAAAGCCCACGGGGGTTCGAATCCCTCCGCCTCCGCCATAATCAATTGAGGTCGCAGGGCGGCCTCTTTTATTATGGCGGAGGCGGAGGGCGTGCACCCCCGTGATATGCTGATAGCATAACACGGGCTGCACGCGAACGGAAACGAAATTTTGTCTGTCTGAATATAGATTGCTGTCCGTTCGCTGTAAGGCGAATCCCTCTGAGGGCGTGCGCCACCGTGATATGCTAAAGCATAACACGGGCTGCACGCGAACGGAGACGAAATTTTGTCTATCTGAACTTAGATTGCTGTCCGTTCGCTGTAAGGCGAATCCCTCCGCAAATAGGTTTAGGGTCGCATAGCGGTTCTTTTTTTGCTATGGCGGAGGCGGAGGAACCTCCGTGATATGCTGGAAGCATAACACGGGCTGCACGCGAACGGAGACGAAATTTTGTCTATCTGAATATAGATTGCTGTCCGTTCGCTGTAAGGCGAATCCCTCCGAGGGCGTGCACCCCCGTGATATGCTAAAAGCATAACACGGGCTGCACGCGAACGGAAACGAGATCTTGTCTGTCTGAACTTAGATTTACTGTCCGTTCGCTGTAAGGCGAATCCCTCCGAGGGCGTGCACCCCCGTGATATGCGCGAACGCATAACACGGGCTGCACGCGAACGGAGATGCGATCTTGTCTGTCTGAACATAAATTTACTGTCC
>DVNJ01000030.1 GCA_018714485.1 Candidatus Caccalectryoclostridium excrementigallinarum
GAACAGTCGTCCCGCTCAAGGTAACGCTTGGCAAAAGTGCGATTTTGCCGCGCTTTATTACACTTTTTTGGGTGCAGCGTCACGCTACCGCGCTCGCCTTACCCGCAAAAATTCACGCTTTCCGCCTGCGCTGCGCTCCGTGCGGAACAGTCGTCCCGCTCAAGGTAACGCTTGGCAAAAGTGTGATTTTGCCGCGCTTTATTAAACTTCATTTTGTCACATGGTTATACTCTGTTGAAATAAAACCGCAAACGTTTCTCAACATGTTATAGTCAAAATATGGCTAAAACGTAATTATATAAGAGAGAGTTATTGAAGTAGATGAGAGAAGTGAAAGAAAGTAAGAAATGAGAGAAAAAGAGAAGAGGGGAAAGGAAGGAAGGTAAAGAAGTCGCACTCGTTCGGAAAATGCGCACGGCGCATTTTAGAGGTTACGGCGTCGAAAATGCGATTTTCAACGCCTTGATCAGACTTTTTCTAATGCGCCGCAGGCAGCCATAACGTTTGCGAAGCGCCGCTTTACGGCTGTGTAGGCAAACATTTCACTTTTATACGAAAGATATGTTCGCTTATCCATTTACAATATTTGTGCGAAGAGTGATGCTTTGCCATTGCTTTTTGTGAATACGAAGCGTATCAGGGTGCAGCGTCACGCTGCCACATTTCACGTTTTTGCCAAGGCAAAAACGTTGCACTTTTCGGCAGAAAGAAAGGCGGTCGGTAATGTTTTGGATTTGAGGTAAATAATAGGCAAAGCCTTTATTTTTGCGCTTTTTTGTGTTATCATAGTCGTATGGACAAAATTCCCGAGAAAAAGAGCGACAAGATCGCAAACGGCATTTTTTACGGCGCTGGGCTTTTGATAGCCTTTGTCGGCTTTGTCTGCGTGCTGTTCGTGGGCGTGTTTTTGGCGGCGAGTTCGGTTTACGGCGTCTATCGCAGCTTTGCGCTCGACGGCGCGGGGCAGATCGCGCTCGGGGTACTTTTGAGCCTGATCATGCTTTTTTCGAGCGCGTTTTTGGCGTATGCCGACGTTCTCATCGTCAAGACGGTGATGAGGAGGGCTGACGAATGGTTCGGCGGTGAAAAAGGCGGGAAAGGCGAGGACGACAGGCGGATAAAGAGCGCCGAACTCGCGCGCGAGAGCGGCGAGGCGGAGATCGCGGAAGACAACACGAAGGCGAAATGAAAGACGAGATAAAAAGGCATAACGAAGAGGCGTTCAAGACGAGCAGGGCGGAGCAGGATCGCTTCGGCGCGCGCGAAAGACATGTGCGTTCCAATCAGCGTATTCGGGCGGCGATGATGATCATCGTGGTCGTCGTCATTTTGGCGATAGCGTGGGCGATCGCGGGCGTCATGCGCGAGAGAGCCATGTTCATCGTGGCGGGAGTGGCGTCAGGGCTGGCGCTTTTGTCGCTCATACAGCTCGCGCCGTTCAGGTTAGGCTATACGCGCGTGGAGCAGGGATATGTCGTCACTTCCTGCGTGCAGCTCTTGCGCAAATGCAACTTTATCCCCGACACGCATAAGGGCGTGCCCGTCATCGGCATTGCCGCGGGCGTCTTCAAAGAGAGAAAGAGAATGTATTATATCTCGCTGCCGGGCGGACTTACGCATATCGGCAAAGAGTGCTTTATGAACTGCCGCGATCTGCGCGGCGTGGTATTCCGCGGCGAGAGCAAGCTGCAAGTCGTCGAGGAAAAAGCCTTTTTCAACTGCTTCAATCTCTATGCCTTTTGCGCGGGCGACGAGGTGACGCGGGTGGGGGATAGCGCCTATGAAAACTGCCGTTCGCTGCGCTGCCTTTATTTGGGCGGCAACGTCGAAAAGATAGGCAACAGGGCTTTTGCGTCCTGCGGCAATCTCGCGGCGATGAGCGCTTCGGAAAAGCTCACCGAGATCCCCCGTTCGGCTTTCAACGGCTGCCGCAGCCTGACGAGTATGCCTTTGCCGGCATGCCTTGAAAAATTGGACGACGACAGCTTCGGCTATTGCGCCTCGCTCGCAAGCGTGCGTATACCCGAAAAAACGGCTTGTATCGGCAAGGGCGCCTTCACCGACTGCCGCGCGCTCAAAGAGGTCGTCATCTGTTCCAAGCCCGAATTTATCGGCTTTAACGCCTTCCGCAACTGCGACGGCGCGGAGATAACCTTTACCGCCGTGAAAAAGCAGAGCAAGGATTGGAACGGACAGTGGGCAGACAGGCGCTGCAAGATAAAATTTGCGAAATAGCGCGCTTTTTATATCAAGAATGAGGGGGACAAATTAGAATGATACACGAGAAAAAAGTTATTTTATTAAACATATTGATCGCCGTTGCTTTTTTGGTCATATGCATTATAATAATTGCTGTTATCTCTACGCCCGAAGAACCGGCTACATTTATTGGTGATGAAGGATATGTGGATACATACTATGAAGCCATTGAAGAAACATCGTGTGATATAGTGTTAAAATTTGACAAAGAATTGTATAAAGCCGAAGCAACGGTAAGTTTTTACGATGCCGATAGCAATTTGTTGGACGTACAAACAAAAACTTTTTATGGGTACGACGAAACGGAATTGTCGGAATTATTTTTTGTAGACGGTATCGTAGAATATTATTCGGTTGATAATGTGGAGGTCGAAGAGCCTGAAATTGATTCGGACATAATATTTGTTGATATTATTTTAGGCATAATAGTCGGTTGCTTTTTCCTTTGTATAGCTTTCTTATCGTGTAAAGAATATGATCATGAACAATGCAAAATAGTTGTTTACGCAGGATGGACAAATCACTATATGAAAGTGAACGGTGTCAAAGTAGATGAACATAGAACCACGTTTTCATTAGTACCGATAACATTGAGCACGACATTGGAAACAGGGGATGTAATTACGGCGACTATATCGGTGTCGAATAGGATTTCCGTTAAATTTAATAACAGACTTATACAGCCTAATAAATAATCACACTATGACCAACGCGCAGGCGCGGGCGGAGATTCCTTCCTCTCTGCCCACAAGACCTATGCCCTCGGTCGTGGTGGCGGAGATGCTCACCCGCTCTTCGGGAATGCCGAGGACTTGGGCGATATTCGCGCTCATGGTGGGGATATGGTCTTTGAGCTTGGGCTTTTGCGCCAAAATGACGGCGGAGACGTTGATGACCGCGGCGCCCTTTTCGTCGAGCAGTTTTTTCACTTCGAGCAGCAGTTTCATGCTGGATATGCCCGCATATTTTTCGTCCGTGTCGGGAAAGAGCACGCCGATGTCGCGGGCGTGTACGGCGGAGAGCAGGGCGTCCATGACCGCGTGCACGAGCACGTCCGCGTCCGAATGCCCCAAAAGCCCTTTGACGTGAGGGATAGTCACGCCGCCGAGAATGAGCTTTCTGCCCTCGACGAGCCTATGCGTGTCAAAGCCGCAGCCCACGCGCATGCCGCGCGCGGCAAAGTCGGCGGGGGTGGTGAGTTTGATGTTGGCGGGGTCGCCCGCGCAAAGGGTCACTCTGCCGATATAGCGCTCAAAGACCTGCGCGTCGTCGGAAAAGGTGAAGCCGTCGCTCAGCGCGCAGTCATAGGCGCGGCGCAGCGAGCGCGCTTCAAACACCTGCGGCGTCTGCACGGCGTAATATGCCGACCTGTCCACGGCGCGGGAAAATTCGCCGTGAACTTCGCGCAAGCTGTCCGTGACGGGCAGAACGGGCAGGGCGGAACCGCTTTTTTCGCAGACGTCGAGCGTGCGGCGCAGCAGCGCTTGGGAAAGATAAGGGCGCGCGCCGTCATGGACGGCGATGATCTCGCAGTCCTTTTCGCAGGCGGCTATGCCCGCGGCGACGGAAGCGGTCCGCGTTTCTCCGCCCGTGACAAAGACTGTCTTATCCGCGAGCGGAGAGAGCGCGCGGCGGAAATCTTCCTCTTCGCCCTTGCCGCAGACGACGACTATGCGCGTGACTTCGGGCAGGGCGGCGAATTGCTCCGCGCTCACGAGCGCCACGGGCTTTTCGCCGAGGAGCGCCAAAGTCTTGTTGAATCCCAGCCCGGCGCGTTCGCCGCGCCCGGCGCAGGGGAGAACGGCGTTAATTTTCATCTATCACCTCGTAAAGAGAAGAAGCCTCTTCCTTGCGCGCGTTCTCGTTGAGGCTTAGTACGCGGAAAGAAAAGGTCTTGTCGCCGAAATGCAGCGCCACGACGTCGCCTTCTTTGAGGCGCGCCGAGGGTTTGGCGGGTCTGCCGTTCACTTCGGCTCTGCCGTCGTCGCAAGCCTGAGCCGCCACGGTGCGGCGCTTGATTATCCTGCTCACTTTCAAAAATTTGTCCAATCTCATGGTTTTATTATAGCACACCGCGCCCGCGGGCGCAAGAAGGCGCGGCGCGCATATAATATATAAAAATTTTTAGATATTTTTCGCAAAAAATACTTGACGAGGTTGCCCTCTGGGGGTATAATGTAGAATTGTATCGTTATGTATGTTGCTCAGTATCGCCATTACCCGAATGGGGAAGGGGGATATATGCGCAAAATCACATCGTATATAATTTTTCAAGGAGCGTGAAACATGCCTCAACACATACACAAGGTCAAGTACGGCAACACGGAAAGGATGTGTTTTTCAAGGATCAAAGACGTATTACCCATACCTTATTTGATCGAACTCCAGAAGGATTCTTATAAGAGGTTCATCACCGAAGGCATCCAGGAGGTCTTGGACGACTACACCCCCGTCTGTGACTTTACCGGCAAAATAGAGCTGCACTATGTCGGCTTCTATTTTGAGGACAAAACCACCTATTCCGTCAAAGAGTGCAAGGACAGGGACGCAACTTACGCCCGTCCGCTCAAGGTGAAGGTGAGGCTCGTGCGCAACGATACGGGCGAGGTCACGGAAGAAGACGTGTTCATGGGCGATTTCCCCATGATGACCGAAAACGGTTCCTTTATCATCAACGGCGCGGAGAGAGTCATCGTCAGCCAGCTCGTGCGCAGCCCCAGCGTCTATTGCAACGTCAACATAGACAAGGCGGGCGTGCCGCGCTATGACACCACGGTCATGCCTTCGCGCGGCGCTTGGCTGGAATTCAAGCAGGATCAGAACGACGTCTTGTGGGTCAACGTGGACCGCAACCGCAAAGTTGCCGCCACGACGCTGCTGCGTGCGCTCGGTCTGAGCTCGGACAAGCAGATATACGACGTGTTCGGCGAGGAGAAGATACTCGTCGAGACCATCAAAAAGGACGTTGCGCATAACGAAGACGAGGCTAAGGTAGAGCTTTACAAGAAGATGCGTCCGGGCGAAGTCCCCAACAACGAATCGATAACCCAGCTCATCCGCAACACCTTCTATGACGCCCGCAGATACGACTTGGCGCGCGTGGGCAGATATAAGTTCAACAAAAAGCTCAGCCTCGGGCTGCGCATAGCCGGATACCCCCTCGCCCGCGACGTCATCAGCGAGGACGGCGAAGTGCTCGCGGTCAAGGGCGACGTTTTGGACGAAAAGGCGGCTTTGGCGCTGCAAAACAAGGGCGTGAACGAAGTCTTCGTCGTGGCAAAAGACGGCGCGGAGTTCAAGGTCATCGGCAATAACACGGTCGATCTCGACGCCTTTGTCGACTGCGATCCCAAGGCGCTGGGCATAAACGAGAAAGTCTATTATCCTTCGCTCATGGACATGATGAATAATTTCAAGGGCGAAGAGCTGCTCGAAAACATCAAGAAGGCGAAGGACACGCTCATCATCAAGCACCTCACCATAGACGACGTGATCGCTTCCGTGTCCTACAACCTCTCGCTCAGCCACGGCATGGGCGAATGCGACAACATCGACCATTTGGCTAACCGCCGCGTGCGTTCGGTGGGCGAGCTGCTGCAAAATCAGCTGCGCATCGGCTTCGGCAGGCTGGACAGGGTGATCAAGGAGCGCATGAGCATCGTTTCCGACGAGCAGGATTACAAGGCGCAGAACTTCATCAACATCAAGCCCGTGACTTCGGCGATCAAGGAGTTCTTCTGCTCCTCGCAGCTGTCGCAGTTCATGGATCATCATAACCCCATCGCCGAGCTTACCCACAAGCGCAAGCTCTCCGCGCTGGGTCCCGGCGGTCTGAACAGGGAGCGCGCGTCCGTGGAAGTGCGCGACATCAACCATTCGCATTATGGCAGAATGTGCCCCATCGAGACGCCCGAAGGTCAGAACATCGGTCTGATCTCCTCGCTCTCCACCTTTGCGAGAGTGAACGAATACGGCTTTATCGAGGCGCCTTACCGCAAGGTGGACAAGGAGCACGGCATAGTCACCGATCACGTTGATTATTTGCAGGCGGACGAAGAGGACAAGTACGTCGTGGCGCAGGCGAACACGCCTTTGACCGAGGACGGACATTTCGAGTCCAACCGCGTCACCTGCCGCATAAAGGAAGACATCAGGGAAGTGGACAGCTCCACGGTGGACTACATGGACGTTTCGCCCAAGCAGCTCATCTCCGTGGCGGCGTCGCTCGTTCCCTTCCTGGAAAACGACGACACCTCCCGCGCGCTGATGGGTTCGAACATGCAGCGTCAGGCGGTCCCGCTCCTGCGCCCCGAAGCGCCCATCATCGCCACGGGTATCGAGCATAAGATAGCCTACGACAGCGGCGTCATGGTCATTGCGAAGAACGACGGCGTGGTCAAGAGCGTGAGCGCGGAAAAGATAGTCGTCACTTTGGGCGACGGCAGCGAGGACGTTTACGCGCTGCAAAAGTTCGAGCGCAGCAACAACGGCACCTGCATCAACCAGCGCCACATCGTCGACAAGGGTCAGCCGGTCGTCAAGGGCATGGTGCTCGCGGACGGTCCCGCGACGGACAACGGCGAGCTTTCGCTGGGCAGGAACATACTCATCGGCTTCATGTCCTGGTGCGGTTATAACTACGAGGACGCAATACTTATCAGCGAAGATCTGGTCAAGGACGACGTCTTCACCTCTATCCATATCGAGGAATACGAGACCGAGGCGAGAGACACCAAGTTAGGCGAAGAGCAGATAACGCGCGATATCCCCAATCTGGGCGAGGACGCGCTCAAATATTTGGACGAGAACGGCATAATCATGGTCGGCGCCGAGGTGCACTCGGGCGATATCCTCGTGGGCAGGGTCACGCCCAAGGGCGAGGCGGAGCTCACTCCCGAAGAGCGCCTGCTGCGCGCCATCTTCGGCGAAAAGGCGAGGGAAGTGAGAGATACCTCTCTGCGCCTGCCTCACGGTCAGAGCGGTATCGTCGTGGACGTGAAGATATTCACCCGCGAGAACAAGGACGAAATGTCGCCCGGCGTGAACAAGCTCGTGAGAGTTTACGTCGCGCAAAAGCGTAAGCTGGGCGTAGGCGACAAGATGGCGGGACGCCACGGTAACAAGGGCGTCGTTTCGAGAGTGCTTCCCCGCGAGGATATGCCTTTTCTGCCCGACGGAACGCCCTTGCAGATAGTGCTCAACCCTCTGGGCGTGCCTTCGCGTATGAATATCGGTCAGGTCCTCGAAGTTCACTTGGGTTATGTCGCCAAGGCGCTGGGCTGGAAGGTCTCCACGCCCGTGTTCGACGGCGCGACCGAATATGACATCAAGGAGCTGTTCAAAGAGAACAACATGCCCGCCAACGGCAAGATGGAGCTTTACGACGGACGCACGGGCGACAAGTTCGAAAATCCCGTCACGGTCGGCTATATGTATATGCTCAAGCTCATCCACCTTGTCGACGACAAGATCCACGCCAGGAGCATCGGACCTTACAGCCTCGTCACGCAGCAGCCTTTGGGCGGTAAGGCGCAGTTCGGCGGTCAGCGTTTCGGCGAAATGGAAGTTTGGGCGCTCGAAGCTTACGGCGCGGCGCATATTTTGCAGGAGATCCTCACGGTCAAGTCGGACGACGTGGTGGGAAGAGTCAAGACTTACGAAAACATCGTCAAGGGCAATCCCATCTCCGAGCCGGGAACGCCCGAGTCCTTCAAGGTCCTCATCAAGGAATTCCAGGGCTTGGCGCTCGACGTGAAGGTGCTCAACGAAAACAAGGAAGAGATAGGGCTGCGCGAGAGCGTGGATGAAGAGATGGACTCCGTTCCCGAAAAGGAGCAGGAAGAAATGACCGAAACGGACGCTTTCGATTTAGGTGATATAGACGAAGATCTGAGCGGCGATCTGTTCGGCTCCGGCGACGATCCGCTGGGCGATCTGGGACTTGACGATCTGCTCATCGACGGCGACGAGGACGAGGAGTAAGGAGGTTTAGTATGTCCGAAGTAAACAATTTTGACAGCATACAGATAGGCGTTGCTTCCCCCGACCAGATCAGATCCTGGTCGCACGGCGAAGTCACCAAGCCCGAAACGATAAATTACAGGACGCAGAAGCCGGAGAAAGACGGTCTGTTCTGCGAGCGCATTTTCGGACCCACCAAGGACTGGGAGTGCCATTGCGGAAAATATAAGAGGATAAGATACAAGGGTATCATCTGCGATAAGTGCGGCGTGGAAGTCACGCGCGCCAAGGTGCGCCGCGAGAGAATGGGTCACATCGAACTCGCCTCGCCCGTGTCGCACATCTGGTATTTCAAAGGTATCCCGTCGCGTATCTCCCTCGTGCTCGACATGTCCCCCAAGGACGTGGAATTCGTGCTTTACTTCATCAAGTTCGTCGTGCTCGATCCGGGCAAGAACACCGATCTGCACAAAAAGCAGATAATCGACGACAAGGAGATGCGCGAGGCGCAGGAGAAGTTCGGTTACGGCTCGTTTAGGGCGGCTATGGGCGCGGAAGCGATCAAGGAGCTGCTCTCCGAGATAGACCTCGAAAAGGAATGCGCTCTGCTGAAAAAAGAGCTTGAAGCGCTCTCGGCGGGCAACAATCAAAAGCGCACCAAGATAGTCAAGCGCCTCGAAGTCCTCGAATCTTTCAGGGTGAGCGGCAATCGTCCCGAATGGATGATCCTCGACGTCGTGCCCGTGATCCCGCCCGAGCTGCGCCCCATGGTCCCGCTCGACGGCGGCAGGTTCGCCACTTCCGACCTCAACGACCTTTACAGGCGCGTTATCAACCGCAACAACAGGCTGAAAAAGCTGATGGAGCTTGGCGCGCCCGACATCATAATCCGCAACGAAAAGCGCATGCTTCAAGAGGCTGTGGACGCGCTCATCGACAACGGCAGGCGCGGCAAGGCGGTCACGGGCGCGGGCAACCGCGAGCTCAAATCGCTCTCCGGTCTGCTCAAAGGTAAGCAGGGACGCTTCCGTCAGAACCTCTTGGGTAAGCGCGTGGACTATTCCGGACGTTCGGTCATCGTCGTCGGTCCCGAACTGAAAATGTATCAGTGCGGTATCCCCAAGGAGATGGCGCTGGAATTGTTCAAGCCTTTCGTGATCAAGCGTTTGGTGGACGACGGCATCTGCCAGAACATCAAGACCGCCAAGCGTATCATAGAAAAAGCGCAGGAGAGCAAGATCTGGGACATCCTCGAAGAGGTGATCAAGGATCATCCCGTGCTGCTCAACCGCGCGCCCACGCTGCACCGTCTGGGCATTCAGGCGTTCGAGCCCGTGCTCGTCGAGGGCAGGGCGATCAAGCTGCATCCGCTCGCCTGCGGCGCGTTCAACGCGGACTTCGACGGCGACCAGATGGCGGTGCACGTTCCCCTTTCGATCGAGGCGAGGGCGGAGGCGAGATTCCTCATGCTCTCCACCAATAACATACTCAAGCTCTCCGACGGCAAGCCCGTCGTCACGCCCACTCAGGACATGGTCATGGGCAGCTATTACCTGACCATCGTCAAGGAAGGCGCGCGCGGCGAGGGCAGATTCTTCCGCGACAGCGACGAGGCGAAAAAGGCTTATCAGCTGGGACAGATAGATCTGCAAGCCATGGTACATGTGCGCATGAGCAAGGAGATAGACGGCGTCACCGTGAGCAAGATCATACAGACCACGACGGGACGCATCATCTTCAACGAGGCGATCCCTCAGGATCTGCTGCTCGTGCCGAGGAACACTCCCGAGCAGCAGCTCTATCTCGAAATAGACTGGGACGAGCAGGGAGCCAACCGTCAGGCGGACGAAATGGGCTTGACGGGCGAGGAGAGAGAGAAGTTCCTGCGCTCCAAGTGGAACGGCAGCGGCAAGGGCAGCAACGTGCCCGTGGGCAAGAGCGTGCTCTCGCGCATAGTCGACGCCTGCTTCAAGTACAAGGGCGCGACCGAGACCTCGATCGTGCTCGACAAGGTCAAGAACCAGGGCTATCAGTATTCCACCGTGGGCGCCATCACGGCGAGCGTGTTCGATATGCACGTCCCCGCGGAGAAACACGAGATACTCAAAAAGGCGGACGCGGACATACTCGAGATCGAAAAGCTCTATAAGCGCGGCCGCATGAGCGACGAAGACCGCTATAATCAGACGGTCAAAGTCTGGCAGAAAGCGAAAGAAGAGGTGGACAAGGCGCTCATCGCGCATAAGGAAGCCTTCAACCCCATCTGGATGATGGCGGATTCGGGCGCGCGCGGTAACATGAGTCAGATCTCGCAGCTTTGCGGCATGAGAGGTCTGGTGCGCGACCCTTCGGGTAAAGTCGTCGAGCTGCCTATCAAGGCGTCATACCGCGAAGGTCTTTCCGTTTTGGAATACTTCATTTCCGCTCACGGCGGACGTAAAGGTCTGGCGGACACCGCTCTTAAAACGGCAGACTCCGGTTACCTCACCAGAAGGCTGGTCGACGTTTCTCAGGACGTCATCATCAACGAGAAAGACTGCGGCGACACCAAGGGCAGCATAGTGACTGCGATAGTGGACGCTTCGGGCGCGGTGATCGAGCCTCTGCGCGACAGGATCGCGGGCAGATACTGCATGGACGACATCTTCGATCCCTCCACGGGCGAACTGCTCGCGGAAAAGGACACCATGCTCTCCACCGATCAGGCGGCGGCGATCGACGCGGCGGGCGTGAAGAGCGTGCGTATCCGCTCCATTCTCACCTGCAAGACCAAGCACGGCGTCTGCGCCAAGTGCTACGGTAAGAACATGGCGTCGGGCAACGACGTCAAGGTGGGCGAAGCGGTGGGCGTCATCGCGGCGCAGTCCATCGGCGAACCCGGCACGCAGCTGACCATGAGAACCTTCCATACGGGCGGCGTCGCCGTCTCCGAAGACATCACGCAAGGTCTGCCCCGCGTGGAAGAGCTGTTCGAAGCGCGTAAGCCCAAGGGACAGGCGATCGTGGCGGACAAGTCGGGCGTCATCCATATCTCGGACGAGAACAAGGGCGTGACCGTGACCGTCGTGCCCGACGAGGGAGAAGCGGTCGAATATAAGCTCGTGTTCGGTCAGAAGCTGCGCGTGAAAGAGGGCGACAGGATAGCCGCGGGCGATCCCATCACCCAGGGTAACATCTATCCTCAGGACATTCTGCGCACCAAGGGCGTCACCGGCGCGCAGCAGTACCTGATCAAGGAAGTGCAGTCGGCTTACCGCACCTCGGGCGTCGAGATCAACGACAAGCATACCGAGGTCATCGTCAGACAGATGCTGCGCAAGGTCAGGATAGAAGAGCAGGGCGACACCAATATGCTCCCCGGCGATTATGTGGACATATTCACTTACGAAGAGGAGAACGAAAAGACGCTCGAAGCGGGCGGCAGACCCGCGGCGGCAAAGCGTATCCTGCTCGGTATCACCAAGGCGGCTCTCGCCACCGAGTCCTTCCTCTCCGCCGCGTCCTTCCAGGAGACGGCGCGCGTGCTCACCGAAGCCGCGGTCAAGAACAAGGTGGACAATCTCGTGGGCTTGAAGGAGAACGTCATTTTGGGTAAGCTCATTCCCGCAGGTACGGGCATGCGCCGCTACCGCAACGTCGTTGCCGTGCCCCGCAGCTATGTGGAAGGCGGCATACGCGAGGACGACATCGAGGGCAAGTTCGCCATCGAAGACGACATCGAGGACGACTTCGCGGGAGACGACGAGGAATAATAACGTCAAAAAAGGGGAGCGCCGAAAGGGCGCTCCTTTTTTTTGCGCGAACGCGCTTTTCTGCGCGGTTTCGCACCGCACCGCAATATATAGAGTGTTTTTGCGCGGGAAAACACAAGAGCGATAAAAATAAAAATATTTTACAAAGATTTTACATTTAATTCGCCCGCTGCGTTTGACTTAAATATGCGCCGAATATATAATAAACAGGCATCGTCCGAAAGGGCGCATGCGGGAAGTTACCGTGAAAGCGGAGAATTTCCGTATGGCTGAGTGCGGTCCGAGGACCGCATATTATATGAGGATGATGTGACACACGAGGGTGCGCAAACCCTTAAATAAATGTCGAAGGAGAAAAAACATGGCAGGCAAAATCAGAATCAAGCTCAGAGCTTACGATCACAACCTCATCGACGCGGCTGCGGAGAAGATAATCAGCACGGTCAAGCGTTTCGACGTCAAGGTATCCGGTCCCGTACCGCTTCCCACCGACAAAGAGATCGTGACCATACTGCGTTCCCCGCATAAGGATAAGGACAGCCGCGAACAATTCGAGCTGCGTACGCACAAGAGACTGATAGATATATACAATCCCACCGCCAAGTCGGTAGACGCGCTCATGAAGATCGATCTGCCCGCGGGCGTGGACATAAGCATCAAACTTTAAGCAAAGACCGTCCGAGCGCTCAAAACCGCGTGTCTTGGCGCGAGGACAAGAATAAATCGGAGGTGAACTTTATCTATGAATAAAGCAATCATGGGTACGAAATTGGGTATGAGCCAGGTGTTCAACGCCGACGGCACGGTGATACCCGTAACGGTAGTGCTCGCCGGTCCCTGCCCCGTCGTTCAGATCAAGAACACGGAAAAGGACGGCTACGACGCGATCCAGATCGCTTACGGCGCTATCAAGGAAAAGAACGTCACAAAGCCCGTCAAGGGTCATTTCGACGTTGCGAAAGTCAAGCCTATGCGCAAGCTCAGAGAGCTGCGTCTCGCGGACTGCTCCGCTTATAAAGTAGGCGACGAGATCAAGTGCGGTATCTTTGCCGCGGGCGAAAAGGTGGATGTCACCGGAACGTCCAAAGGTAAGGGATTTGCCGGCGCGGTCAAGAGATGGAATCATCATATCGGTCCCAAGGCTCACGGTTCGGGCTATCACAGGGGCGTAGGTTCCATGGGCGCATGCTCCACTCCTTCCCGCGTTTTCAAGAACAAGAAGATGTCCGGTCATTTGGGTAACGAGAGAGTGACCGTGCAGAATCTCACCGTGGTAAAAGTCGATACCGAGCGCAACCTCATCCTCATCAAGGGCGCGGTCCCCGGACCCAAGGGCGGCTTCGTCGTTGTCAGGGACAGCGTTAAGGCGTAAAGGAGACGGATATGAAACTGAACAAGTATAATATGAACGCCGAGAAGATAGGCGAGATAGAGATAAGCGACGCGATCTTCGGCGCCGAGTTCAACGAAGCGCTCGTGCATCAGGTGGTCGTGGCTCAGCTCGCCAACAAGAGGCAGGGCACCAAGAGCACCCTCACCCGCAGCGAAGTGCGCGGCGGAGGCAAGAAGCCTTGGAGGCAGAAGGGCACGGGCAGAGCAAGACAAGGCTCCATCCGCGCGCCTCAATGGACGGGCGGCGGCGTTGTGTTCGCTCCCAAGCCCCGCGACTTCTCGCAGAAGATCAACAAGAGAATGAAGCAGCAGGCGATCGTCTGCGCGCTCTCGGCAAAGGTCAAAGCCGATGAATTTATCATCGTGGACGAGATCGCTCTCGAGCAGATCAAGACCAAAGCCGTCGCGGGCATGCTGGACAAGTTCGGCATCAGCGGCAAGACGCTCATCGTCACGGGCGAGCGCGACGAAAAGGTCTATCTCTCCGGACGCAATATCCCCGGCGTGAGCGTGACCGAAGCGGCGGGCGTGAACGTGTATGACCTGGTGGCAAGCGGCAAGTGCGTTATCACCGAAGCCGCCGTCAGGAAGATAGAGCAGATGCAGGAGGCGGAATAATATGAATAATTACGATATAATCATCGAGCCTATCCTGTCGGAAAAATCCACCGACGGTATCGCCGAGAAGAAGTACACTTTCAAAGTAGCAAAAAGCGCCACCAAGACCGACGTCAAGAGGGCGGTCGAAGCAGTGTTCGGCGTCAAAGTGGCGAGAGTGAACACCGTGAACGTAAACGGCAAGAAGAAGAGAATGGGACGCAGCGAGGGCATGACCTCCGCATACAAGAAGGCGATCGTAATGCTCGCTCCCGACAGCAAGGGCATCTCTTTCTTCGAGAGCCTGGCATAATAAGGAGGTCCAACAATGGCAAACGACGGTATAAAGAGATATAAACCCACATCGCCCGGTCGCCGTTTCATGACCACGCTGAGCAACAGCGAACTCACCGGCGACAAGCCCGAAAAGAGCCTGCTTAGCAAGATCAACCGCAGCGGCGGCAGAAACGCCTACGGCAGGATAACCGTGAGGCACATCGGCGGCGGCAACAGGATCAAATACAGGATAATCGACTTCAAGCGCGATAAAGACAATATCCCCGCGAAAGTGGCGTCCATACAGTACGACCCCAACCGCAGTGCGAACATAGCGCTCCTGCATTACGCCGACGGCGAAAAGAGATACATCCTCTGCCCCATCGGTCTGAACAAGGGAGACATCGTCATCAGCGGCGAGAGCGCGGACATCAAAGCGGGCAACAACCTGCCCCTCGAAAAGATCCCCGTAGGTACGGAAGTGCATAACGTGGAACTTCATCCCGGAAAGGGCGGTCAGATGGCGAGAAGCGCGGGCGTGAGCGCCCAGCTGATGGCAAAAGAGGGCAAGTATGCGACCCTGAGGCTCCCCAGCGGCGAAATGAGATATGTCCTGCTCAAATGCAGAGCGACCGTGGGCACGGTGGGCAACTCCGAGCACGAGCTGGTCAACCTCGGTAAGGCGGGACGCAAGCGCCATATGAACGTAAGGCCTACCGTCCGCGGCGTGGTGATGAACCCCAACGATCACCCTCACGGCGGCGGCGAAGGCAAATCGCCTGTCGGTATGCCTTCACCTGTTACTCCTTGGGGCAAGCCTACCTTGGGTTACAAGACCAGGAACAAGAAGAACAGAAGCAACAAGTTCATAATCAAGCGTATTAACTGAGTGAGAGGAGATAAAAGATGAGCAGATCGACAAAAAAACAACCCTACGTTGAAGAGCGCCTCTATAAAAGGATCGAGGCGATGAACGAGGGCGGCGATAAGAAAGTTGTGAAGACCTGGTCGAGATCGTCGACTATCTACCCCGAAATGATCGGTCACACCATCGCCGTTCACGACGGCAGGAAGCATGTGCCCGTTTATGTGACCGAAGACATGGTCGGACACAAGCTCGGCGAATTCGCGCCCACCCGTACTTTCAGAGGACATGCGGGCGAAAAGACGACCGGCAGGAGGTAATTCAGATGGCAACAAGAATAAGAGAAAAAGCCAAAGAGCGTCAGCAGGCAAAGGACAAGCGTCCCTGCGCGACCGCCAGGTATATTAGAATTTCTCCCGACAAAGTGCGCATAGTGCTCGACACCATCAGGGGAGAGAGCTATGTGAACGCGGTGGCGATACTCAAAAACACGTCCAAGGCGGCATGCGAGCCCATCATCAAGGTGCTCGATTCCGCAGCCGCGAATGCCGAGAACAATCTCGGAATGAGCAAGAATGAACTTTATGTGGCGGAATGCTTCGCCAACGCGGGTCCCATCCTCAAGAGGATCATGCCTCGCGCCAAGGGAAGCGCGTCGCGCATCAACAAGCGCACCAGCCATATCACGGTCATTCTCGACACGATGGCGAAGTAAGGAGGTAGAACATGGGTCAGAAAGTCAATCCCCACGGACTGAGAGTGGGCGTCATAAAAGAATGGGATACCCAGTGGTATGCCGACAAAAAGCACTTCGCCGACAACCTCGTCGAGGACAACGCGATCAGGACGTACCTGAAAAAGAAGTACTATGAGTGCAATATCAGCAAGATAACCATAACCAGGCTGCTCACCGACAGCAACGCCATCGTGAACGTGAAGATATTCTCTTCAAGCCCCGCCAAACTCATCGGTTCCAAGGGCGAGAACGTCAACGGGATCAAGGCGGAGATCGAGAAGATCGCCAAGGGCAAGACGGTCAGCGTGAACATTATGGAAGTCAGGCGCCCCGACACGGACGCGCAGCTGATCGCCGAGAATATCGCTTTGCAGCTTGAAAAGCGTGTAGCTTTCCGCCGCGCGATGAAACAGGCGATCACCCGCGCCATGAAGGCGGGCGCAAAGGGCGTCAAGACCATGGTCTCCGGACGCCTCGACGGCAGGGAGATAGCCGGCAGCGAGAAATATCACGAAGGATCCATTCCGCTGCAAACGCTCAGAGCGGATATCGACTACGGCTTTGCCGAGGCTCACACCACTTTCGGTATCATCGGCGTGAAAGTGTGGGTCTATAAGGGAGAGATACTCGGAAAGGCTTCCGAAGCTCCCAAGAAGCAAGAGGGAGGTAACGCAAATGTTAATGCCTAAAAGAGTTAAGAGGCGTCGCGTCCACCGCGGCAGAATGACCGGAAAGGCGACTCGCGGCAATAAGGTGGCATACGGCGAATACGGTCTTATGAGCACCGAGCCCGGTTGGATCACTTCCAATCAGATAGAGGCGGCGCGTATCGCAATGACGCGTTACACCAAGCGCGGCGGTCAGGTTTGGATAGATATATTCCCGCATAAGCCCGTGACCAAGAAGCCCGCGGAAACGCGCATGGGTAGCGGTAAGGGTTCGGTCGAATACTGGGTGGCGGTCGTCAAGCCGGGCAGAGTCATGTTCGAGCTGGGCGGAGTCCCCGAAGAGACCGCAAAAGAAGCGCTCAGGCTTGCAATGCACAAGCTTCCCGTCAAGTGCAAGATAGTGAAAAGAGACGGAGTAGAAGAGGAGGTTGAGAGCGATGAAAGCAAGTAATTATTTTCAGATGTCTACCGCGGAACTGCAAGTGCAGTATAATTCGCTCAAAGAAAAGCTGTTCAATCTCCGTTTTCAGCACAAGGCAGGACAGCTGGAGAGCGGCAAAGAGCTGACAAAATGCAAAAAGGACATCGCCCGCGTGCTTACCGTCCTTCGCCAGAGGGAACTCGGCATCTCCGCCGAACCCGTGAAGGCGACCAAGAAGGCGAAGAAGGCGTAAGGAGGAGTTAGGTCATGGAAAAGAGAAATTTGAGAAAGACCCGCACGGGCATCGTGGTAAGCGATAAGATGGACAAGACGATCGTCGTCGCGATCAGGGAGCGCGTCAAGCATCCCCTCTACGGCAAGATCGTCAACCGCACCAAGAAGTTCAAGGTGCACGACGAAAACAATGAGTGCGGCATAGGCGACAAGGTCCGCGTCATGGAGACCCGTCCGCTGAGCAAGGACAAGCATTGGAGACTCGTCGAAATCGTAGAAAAGGCTAAGTAAGGAGGCGACGCATGATACAACCGGAAACCAGATTGAAGGTGGCGGACAACTCCGGCGCCAAAGAGATAAAGTGCATCAGAGTGCTCGGCGGCTCCTTCCGCAGGTCGGGTAACATAGGCGACGTCATCGTCGCCGCCGTGCAGAGCGCGATCCCCGGCGGCGCGGTCAAGAAGGGCGAAGTGGTCAAGGCAGTTATTGTCAGAACGGTCAAGGGCGTGCAGCGCAACGACGGATCTTATATCAGATTCGACGACAATGCCGCGGTGATCATCAACAACAACGGCGAGCCCAGAGGCACCCGTATATTCGGACCCATAGCAAGAGAACTGAGGGACAAGGGACAGACTTATATGAAGATAATCTCCCTCGCTCCCGAGGTGATCTGAGGAGGAACGCATAAATGAGCATCACGATAAAGAAAGAAGACGCGGTCAAGGTGATCGCGGGCGTTGATAAGGGCAAGACGGGCGAAGTCATCGCCGTTATCAAAGGCGAAAAGGGAGATAAAGTGGTCGTCAAGGGCGCAGGCCTTTCGACCGACAAGCACTTTGTCAAGCCCCGCAATGCCCAGCAAAGAGGCGGTATAATCGAAAAGGAAAGGGCGATAGACATCTCCAACGTCATGGTGATCTGCCCCTCCTGCGGCAAGACCACCCGCATCGGCGTGAGCGTGAGCGAGGACGAGAACGGCAAGAAGACGAAGACCCGCGTGTGCAAGAAGTGCGGCGAATCGCTCGACAAGCGCAAGTCCGTGCGCGCCACCAAGAAGAAGGCGAGCAAGACCGCGGCGAAGAAGACCGCCGCCAAGAAGACCGCCCAAGACGAGAGCGAGAAGTAATGGAGGAAAGATAAGTGGCTGATGTAAAACAAAATCAGGTTGAGCAAAAGGGCGCAACCGATAGAGTGTACAGGATAGCGGAGCTTTACAAGAGTTCGGTCGTTCCCGCGCTTATTGCCAAGTTCGGCTATAAGAACGTCAACGAAGTCCCCAAGATGGTCAAGATAGTCCTCAACATGGGACTCGGCGACATCAAGGACAACTCCAAGAGCTTCGAGCTGGCGGTGTCCGAACTGCGCGATATCGCAGGTCAGGCGCCCACCGTCACCAAGGCGAAAAAGAGCATAGCGAACTTCAAGCTGCGCGAGGGAATGAAGATAGGCGCGAAGGTCACGCTCAGAGGCAAGAGAATGTATGATTTCTTCGACAAGCTCGTCTCCGTGGCGCTGCCCCGCGTGAGGGACTTCAAGGGCGTCCCCGCAGATTCCTTCGACGGCAGAGGCAACTACGCAATGGGTATCAAGGAGCAGCTCGTGTTCCCGGAAATATCCTATGACAAAATAGAGAAAGTCCGCGGCTTCGACGTGTGCATTGTCACCACCGCGAAGACGGACGAAGAGGCGAAAGAGCTGCTTCAGCTGCTCGGCATGCCCTTCGTCAGGTAAAGGAGGAATAGGATATGGCTAAGAAAGCAATGATAAACAAGCAGCAAAAGACGCCCAAGTATTCCACCCGTGCTTATACGAGGTGCAGGATATGCGGAAGACCCCACTCCGTTCTCAAGAAGTACGGCATCTGCCGCATCTGCTTCAGAGAGCTGGCGTATAAGGGCGAGATCCCCGGCGTCAAGAAGGCGAGCTGGTAAGAAGGAGGTACAGGAATATGATGACAACCGATCCCATCGCGGATATGCTCACCCGCATCAGAAACGGTCTGATGGTGGGGCATGAGAGCGTGGAAGTTCCCGCTTCCAAGATGAAAGACGCCATCGCCAAAATTCTTTTGGACGAAGGATATATCAACGGTTACGAAATTAAGGAAGGTGCTCCTTATCCCACCATCGTGATCGCGCTCAAATACGGCGCGAACAAGCAGAAGGCGATAACGGGCATCAAGCGCGTCTCCAAGCCGGGACTGCGCGTCTATGTGGACGTCGACCACCTGCCCAAGGTCTTGGGCGGCATGGGCGTCGCCATCATCTCCACGTCCAAGGGCGTGATGACGGACAAGCAGGCTCGCGCCGCGCATACGGGCGGCGAAGTCCTCGCTTACGTGTGGTAAAGGAGGCAGGATATGTCGAGAATAGGCAGACTTCCCATAACTATCCCCGCGGGCGTCACGGTCACCGTCGCTCCCGATAACACGGTCACCGTAAAAGGTCCCAAGGGCGAACTCAAACAAGAGGTCAACAAGAAGATAACCGTGACGGTCGAGGCGGGCGTGGTACATTGCACCCGCAGCGACGACGAAAAGCAGACCAAGGCGATGCACGGTCTTTACCGCAAGCTCATCGCCAACATGGTCGAGGGCGTCACGAACGGTTACAGCAAAGGTCTGGTCGTGAACGGCGTCGGTTACAGGGTCGCCAAGCAGGGCAACAAGATAGTGCTCAACGTGGGCTATTCCCATCCCGTGGAGATGGTCGAGCCTGCGGGCATAACCTTCGAGTGCCCCTCCGCCACGGAGATCACCGTCAAGGGCATCGACAGATGCTTGGTCGGTCAGATAGCCGCCAACATCAGGGCGGTGCGCGTGCCCGATCCCTATCACGCTTACGGTATCCGTTACAGCGACGAAGTGATCGCCCGCAAGGAAGGCAAGAAGGCCGGCAAGAAATAAGGAGCGGTGAAAAATGATTAAGAAGATAGACAAAAACAGCATCAGACAGAAAAGGCACGGCAGGATCAGGAACAAGATCTCCGGCAGCGCGGAAAGACCCCGTTTCAACGTTTACAGGAGCACCCGCAACGTCACCGTGCAGATAATCGACGACGTCAAGGGTCATACCCTCGTTTACTGCTCCACGCTCGATAAGGACATCGCTCCCGCCGTGGAGGGCAAGACGAAGGTCGAAGCCGCCAAGATAGTCGGCGAAGCCGCGGCGAAGAAGGCGCTTGAAAAGGGCATAACCGAAGTCGTGTTCGACAGGGGCGGATACCTCTACACCGGACGCGTGCAGGCGGTCGCCGACGGCGCGAGAGAAGCCGGACTTAAATTCTGACGGAGGAGAAGGAAATGGCAAGAAGAGACAACAAACCTCAGGTTAAGGAAAACGAGCTCCCCAATAAGCTGATCGCGCTCAACCGCGTCACCAAGGTCGTCAAGGGCGGCAGAACGATGAGATTCTCCGCGCTCATGGTCGTGGGCGACGGCGAGGGCGGCGTCGGCGTCGGAATGGGCAAGGCGGCGGAAGTTCCCGAAGCGATCCGTAAGGCTACCGCGGACGCCAAGCGCAACATGATAAAAGTGCCGCTCGTGGGCACCAGCGTGCCTCACGAGGTCACGGGCAAGTTCGGCAGCGGTAAGGTGCTCATCCTCCCCGCGGGCGAAGGTACCGGCGTTATCGCGGGCGGTCCCGTGCGTGCCATCATGGAAGTGGCGGGCATCAAGGACGTGCGTACCAAGTCCCTGGGCAGCAACAATAAGATCAACTGCGTCAAGGCGGCTTTCGAAGGTCTCAAACAGATGAGGACCGCGGAAATGATAGCCGCGCTGCGCGGAAAGACCGTGGAAGAGATTCTCGGCTAAGGAGGCGGAAAATGGAAAAGAAGATCAAAGTCACGCTCGTGAAGAGCCTTATCGGACGACTTGAAAATCAGAAGGCAAACGCCGCCGCCCTCGGTCTGAAAAAGATAGGCGACAGCAACATTCTGCCCGACACCGACTGCACCCGCGGCATGATCAGAAAGATCAGCCATATGGTCAAGGTGGAAGAGGCGTAAGGAGGTCAATCTATGAAAATGCACGAACTCAGACCCGCCGACGGCGCCAAGACCGCTGCCAAGAGATTGGGCAGGGGCATAGGCTCCGGCTTGGGCAAGACTTCCGGCAAGGGACATAAGGGACAGAAGGCGCGCAGCGGAGGCGGCGTGAGACCCGGCTTCGAAGGCGGACAGATGCCTTTGGTCAGACGTATCCCCAAGCGCGGATTCAACAACAGATTCAGAAAGGTCTATTCCATCGTCAATCTTTCGGCGCTGGAAGACAAATTCGAAAACGGCGCAGTGGTCGACGCGGAGGCGCTCATCGTCTCCGGCATACTCAGCAAGATAGAGGATGCGGGCGTGAAGATACTTGGCAACGGCGAGCTTACCAAGAGCCTCACCGTCAAAGCCAACAAGTTCAGCGCCTCGGCGAAAGAAGCGATCGAAAAGGCAGGCGGCAGCGTAGAGGTACTGTGATATGTGGCAGACGATAGTCAACGCTTTCAGGGATAAAGTCATCAGGAAGAAGATCCTGATCACCTTCGGATTACTGCTCGTATTCCGCATAGGTTGCTATATTCCGCTCCCGGGACTTGACGTCGCGGCGCTCAAGAGCAGCGCGACGAACGACAACGATCTCATCGGCGTCATGAACCTCATCTCGGGCGGATCGCTGCAAAACGGCACATTGTTTGCTCTGGGCGTACTGCCTTATATCAACAGCTTCATTATCATGCAGCTGCTCACCCTCATCATTCCTCCGCTCGACAGAATGTCCAAGAGCGGCGAAGAGGGCAGAAAGAAGATCACTCAGATCACCCGCTATGTGGCGATCGTGCTCGGCATCGTGCAGGCGATAGGCATATGCGTGACTTACAGGGAATACGTGGACCAAGTCTGGGGAACTCCCTGGGTGTCTTATATCGTCATCGTGCTGCTGCTCACCGCCGGCTCCACCTTCGTCATGTGGCTTTCCGAAAGGATAACCGAATACGGCATCGGTAACGGTTCCTCGCTGATAATCTTCACGGGTATCATCGCCACCTTCGGCAGCTCGCTTCTGAGCGCGTTCGGCACGGTGGGTACCAATGTGAACAATATCTGGTATATCCTCGGCTATCTCTTGGTGGTCATTCTCCTGTTTGCGTTCATCGTCTTCATCGACGGCTCCGAGCGCAGGATCAAGGTCAATTACGCCAAGCAGGTGAAAGGCAACAAGATGTACGGCGGTCAATCCACCGTCATTCCGATCAAGGTGAACGGAAGCGGCGTCATGCCCATCATTTTCGCTTCTTCCTTCCTCATGTTCCCCTCGATAATCGTCTCGTTCTTCGAGGGAACGGAGTTCGCCAACGTCTGGAATCAATATATCGGCATGGGCACTCCCGTATATTATGTGTTCATGTTCCTGTTCATCATCTTCTTCGCCTACTTCTATGCGCAGATACAGTTCAATCCCATGGACGTGGCGCGCAACTTGCAGCAGTACGGCGGAACGATACAGGGCGTGAGACCGGGTAAGCCCACCAGCGAATATTTGGCGAGGATAAACAACAGGTTGACCTTCTTCGGAGCGCTCTTCCTCGCGTTTATCGCCATCATACCCACTTTCGCGTTCAACGCGCTGGGAGCGCCGGTAGGCATGTCTTCCGCGTTCAGCGCAACGGGTATGCTGATAGTGGTCAGCGTGGCTCTGGAACTCGACAAGCAGCTCGAATCCCAGATCATGATGAAGCACTATAAAGGATTCCTCAAATAATGGCGCGCATAGTTTTGTTGGGAGCGCCCGGCGCGGGCAAAGGCACGCAGGCGGCGCTGCTCAAAGAAAAATATAACTTGCCTCACATCTCCACGGGCGACATCTTCCGCGCGAATATCCGCGAAGGTACGCCGCTGGGGGTGAAGGTCAAGGCGATCATCGACAAAGGCGAGCTCGTCCCCGACGAGCTTACCGTCGCGCTTGTCAAAGACAGGCTCGCCATGCCCGATTGCGAAAAGGGATATATCCTCGACGGATTCCCCCGCACGATCGCGCAGGCGGAAGCGCTCGAGAGCTTTTCGAGCGTGGACATGGCGATAAACATCGCCGTGGACGACGAGGCGGTGATCAGGAGGATCGCGGGCAGGCGCATGTGCAAGTGCGGCGAAACTTACCACACGAGCACTTACGGCGCGGACGAATGCGCCAAGTGCGGCAGCAAGCTCTATCAGCGCGACGACGACAGGGAAGAGGTGGTGCGCGAAAGGCTGCGCGTCTATGACAGGCAGACCAAGCCGCTCATCGAATTTTACGCCAAGCGCGGAGTTTTGCATACCATTGACGGAAACAAGGGCGTGGAAGCCACGTTCAGGCTTGTTTCCGAGGTGATCGATGGTCGGCATTAAGTCCGCTCACGAGATCGAGCTGATGCGCAAGGCGAACGCCATCGTGCGCGACACGCTCGAACTTGTCGGAAAAGAGATAAAAGCGGGCATGACCACCGCGCAGGTGGATAAGCTCGTCTATGACTACATAACCTCGTGCGGGGCAAGACCTTCCTTTTTGGGATATGACGGTTTTCCCGCCTCGGCATGCGTGTCGATAAACGAGGAAGTGGTGCACGGCATTCCCTCGCCCAAGCGCTTCATCAGGGAAGGCGACATCGTCAGCGTGGACGTAGGCTCGATATATATGGGCTATAACGGCGACGCGGCGCGCACCTTCATGATAGGACAGGTGAGCGAGGAAAAGAAAAAGCTCGTGGAAGTGACAAAGCAGTCCTTCTTCGAGGGGATAAAGGTCCTCAAAGACGGCGCGAGGTTGGGCGATTTGGGTTGGGCTATCCAATCTTACGCCGAGTCGCACGGATTCTCCGTGGTGCGCGCCCTGGTGGGACACGGCATCGGCACGGATATGCACGAAGATCCCTCCGTCCCCAACTACGGGACTCCCGGAAGGGGCATGAGGCTGAAAGCGGGCATGACGATCGCCATCGAGCCGATGATAAACGCCGGAACATACGACGTCAAGGTGCTCAAAGACGATTGGACGGTGGTCACGCGCGACGGCAGACCTTCCGCCCATTACGAAAATACGGTGGTGATCACGCAGGACGGCTGCGAGATACTGTCGCTGTGAGGCGGAAATGGAATATATACCCGAAGCGGGAGATATAGTGATATCCAAGGCGGGACACGACGCGGGCAGAGCGCACATAGTGCTCGCCTACGAAGGCGGCGGATACGCGCTCATAGCCGACGGAAAGAGGAGGCTCGTCTCCTCGCCAAAGAGCAAGAACGTCAAGCACTTGCGTAAGGCGGGAAGCGCGCTGAAAGAAAGCATTGAAAAGGGCAGCGTCACGGACAAGGAGATACGCGGCGCGCTCAAAGAAATAAACGGAGGGTGCTGATGTCTAAGGACGATGTGATCGAGGCGGAAGGCAAGGTGATCGAAGTATTGCCCGGGACCAAATTCAAAGTCGAGCTGACCAACTCGCACGTGATAACGGCTTATCTTTCGGGTAAATTGAGAAAGAACTATATCAAGATACTCGAAGGCGACACCGTGAAAGTGGAACTCAGTCTGTATGATCTGACCAAGGGGAGGATCATATGGCGCAACAAGAATTAGGAGGATACAACAATGAAAGTGAGACCGTCTGTAAAGCCCATGTGCGACAAGTGCAGAGTGATCAAGCGCGACGGAAAAGTTATGGTCATCTGCTCCAAGTATAAAAAGCACAAGCAAAGACAGGGCTGAGCCTTGCCAATTTTACCATAGTCGGTAAAATTTCTTGCCAAACGGCAAAAGAAGTGGTATAATACCATAGCATTATTCGCAAAGAGGATGCGGCTGAATAGGGTACATTCCGCAAATACTCCCCTATCAATCCTTGAAGGCGACTAAAAAAATTATTGCAAGATAAATTTTGGAGGTAATTTCATGGCACGTATTGCCGGCGTGGACTTGCCACGCGAGAAGAGAGTCGAGATCGGTCTGACCTATATCTTCGGTATAGGCAGGGCTACATCCGACAAGATACTCGCCGATACGGGTATCAACCCCGACACCCGCGTCAAAGATCTGACCGAGGACGAGGTGAGCAAAATAAGGGAATACATCGACCACAACAACATTTTGGTTGAGGGCGATCTTCATCGTGAAATCAAGCTGAATATCAAGAGATTGACGGAAATCGGTTGCTACAGGGGAGTTAGACACCGCAAGGGCTTGCCCGTCCGCGGTCAGTCGACCAAGCAAAACGCCCGTACCCGCAAAGGTCCCAAGAAGACCGTCAGCCGTAAGAAGAAGTAAGGAGGTAGAAAATGGCAGCAGCAAAGAAGTCCGCAAGTGCGGCAAAAAAGCGCAGTGTAGTAAAGCGCCGTGTTGAAAAAGGCTGTGCGCATATCCACGCCTCCTTCAATAACACGATCGTCACGATAACCGATACGCAGGGCAACGCGATCTCTTGGTCCAGCTCGGGCAAGATGTCGCTGCGCGGCTCCAAGAGGAGCACGCCGTTCGCGGCGCAGATCGTCGCCGAAGACGCGGCGAAAGTCGCAGTCGACTGCGGCATGAAGAGCGTTGAGGTCTATGTCAACGGTCCCGGTGCGGGCCGTGAATCCGCGATTAGAGCATTGGCAAACGCCGGGCTTGAGGTCACGCTCATCAAGGACGTGTCCCCCATCCCCCACAACGGCTGCCGTCCCCCTAAGCGCAGAAGACTGTAAGAGGAGGTAAGACAAATGGCTAAATATACCGGTCCCGCTTGCCGTCAATGCAGGCGCGAGGGAGAAAAATTGTTCTTGAAGGGCAGCAGGTGCCTTTCGCAGAAGTGCGCCTTGGAGCGCCGCCCCAATCCTCCGGGCGTGCATGTGGGCACTCGTAAGAAGGCTTCCGAGTATTCCACTCAGCTGAGAGAAAAGCAAAAGACCAAGAGATTTTACGGTCTTTGCGAAAAGCAGTTCAAGGGTTACTTCAACAAGGCGAGCAAGATGCGCGGTATGGCGGGCGAAAACATGCTCGTGCTTTTGGAGCGCAGATTGGATAACGTGGTCTTCCGCATGGGTCTTTGCGCCAGCAGGGCGCAGGCAAGACAGGTGGTCAACCACGGTCTTATCACCGTCAACGGCAAGCGCGTCGACATTCCTTCTTACTTGGTGAGCAAGGGCGACGTCATCGCCGTCAAGGAGAACAAGACGGACAAGAAGGTGTTCGCCGAGATCAAGGGCGGCACCGCCAAATACGTCACCGCGGCATGGCTCAATTTCGATGCGGAAAAGCTCACCGCAACGGTCGTGGAACTTCCTACCCGTGCGGACGTGGGCGAGCACATCGAAGAGCACCTCATAGTCGAGTTGTACTCCAAGTAAGATAGGGGAGGAGCGTAAACAATGATAGAGATAATCAAGCCTAAGGTCGAGATAGAGGATATCGTCGAAGGAAAGGAAAGCAGGTTCATCGCCGAACCGCTCGAGCGCGGTTTCGGTCAGACGCTCGGCAACTCCCTGCGCCGTATCCTGCTGGGCGCGCTGCCCGGCGCCGCTCCCGTGGGCATCAGGATCACGGGCGTGAATCATGAGTTTACGTCCATCGAGGGGATCAAAGAAGACGTCACCGAGATGATCCTGAATATCAAGGGATTGGCTGTCAAGGCGCATACGGACGACCGCAATTTCAGGCAGATCGCCACTATCCGCAAGTATGACGCGGGCGTGGTCACCGCCGCCGACATACAGCACAGCTCGGATATCGAGATCCTCAATCCCGATATGTATATCTGCACGCTGGACGAAGGCGCGAAGCTGGAGATGGACATAACCATCGGCGTGGGACGCGGCTATGTGAGCGCCCATGACAACAAGGACGAGAACCAGCCCATCGGTTATATCCCCGTGGACAGCATCTTCTCCCCCGTCGAGGCGGCGAGCTACACGGTCGAGAACGCCCGCGTGGGTCAGAACATCAACCTTGACAAGCTCACCGTCACCGTCAAGACCAACGGCACGGCAAGCCCCAAGGAAGTCATCAGCCTTTCGGCGAAGATAATGTCCGACTATGTGGACGTGTTCGTCAGCTTGGTGGAAAAGATGAAGACGCAGGAGATCCTCGTCAGCCAGGACGACGAAAAGCAGACCAAAAAGCTGGAGATGAGCATCGAAGATCTCGATCTGTCCGTGAGGTCGTATAACTGCCTCAAGAGGGCGGGTATCCACACCGTGCAGGATCTGGTCAAGAAGTCGGAAGACGATATGCTCAAGGTGCGCAACCTGGGCAAGAAGTCCCTCGACGAGGTCATGAACAAGTTGCAGGAACTCGGCTTTAACCTGCGCAACAAGGAAGAGTAGGAGGCTATTTAAGCGATATGAGAAAGTTAGGAAGAACCGCCGAGGCGAGAATGGCTATGATACGCACGCAGGCGTCCGAGCTGCTTTGGTACGGCAAGCTCGAAACCACAGTGGACAGGGCTAAGGAAGTGCGCAAGCTCGCCGAGCAGATGATAACTCTCGCCGTAGACACTTATACGGATACGGTGAAGGTCACCAAGACCGTTACCAACAAGGAGACCAAGGTCAAAGAGCAGAAGGAATTCGTCAACGACGGCGTCAAGAAACTCAACGCGCGCCGCATCATGATGGCTAATCTGCGCGATCTGAGAGAAGAAAAGCCCGAGGGCGAGAAGATGAGCGTCTTCAAGGAGAGGACGAAGGAGATCAATCATCCCCTCATCGAGAAGATGTTCAACGTGCATGCGCCTTTTTATGCCAAGCGCGCGGAAGCGTTCGGCAGGAAGGGCGGTTATACCCGCATCATCAAGGTGGGCGGACGCCGCGGCGACAACGCGGAAGTCGCCATCATCGAGCTGGTGAAGAACATGCCTCAGGGCAAGTAAGAAAAATTTCGGTAAAAAGCGGCTGCCCGCAGGGGCAGCCGTTTTTTTACCCTTGCGCGCGGCATGCTTATGTGTTATAATAAGCATACGGCAACGTCAACGGACGTAAGGAGAGAAAAATGTTTTGTCATAATTGCGGGAAAAAATTGAGCGACGACGCGAAGTTCTGCAAGTTTTGCGGAGCCAAGCAGGAAGAAGAGGAGAAGAGCGAGGATCTCTTCGGCTTTGACGAAAAAAAGGACGAGGCGGAAGGGGCGAAAGCCGGGAGAGAGGACGCTTTTGCGCACGGCGATCCGCGCCCGAGCGGCGCTCCGCCCGCGGGAGGCTATGTCCCGCCGCAATATAACAGGTATGCGCCCGACGACGCTCCCAACGCGGGCTACGGCGTTCTGTCCTTCTTCTTTCCCATCGTGGGGCTGATACTCGCCCTCATCTGGCGGGACAATTATCCCAAGCGCGCCCGCTCCTGCGCCATCGGGACGATAGTGGGCGTCGCCGTCGGCGTGGTCTTTTCGATAATTTTGACGATCGTGACCTTGGTCATCGCGGACAACGCCGGCTTTTACTATTATTATTGAAAAGAAATATGGATAAGGAAAGAAAGAAAAAGCCTTTGAACGAGGAAGAGAGCGTGAAGGAGAGCGCGGCGGAGCAGGCGCCCGTGCGCGCCGTTTTCGGCGTGAGTTCGGACGACGGCAGGGACGTGCGCGTCTACGGAAAGGACAATTATTCCTTTCTGTGGGGGCTGCTCGCCTTTTTCGCGCCCGTCGTGGCGTTCGCGCTGCGCAATCTCTGGAAGAGGAATTATCCGCTGCGCGCCAAGTCCATGCTCATCGGCAGCGTCTTGGGGATAATATTTTATATCGCCCTTTTCTCGATGGCGATCGCCCTGATCGTTTTGAGATTCAAGGCGGTGAGTTGAGCCGCAAAAAAGCGGGGCAGGGGCAGATTTTCAGCGAAAAAAGAGGACGCCGAAGCGTCCTCTTTGCTTTGCCTGTTCAGTTTTTGAGCGAATGCGTGGGAGCGGGGATCCTGCCGCCGCGTCCGACAAAGACGGCGGGGGAACTGCGGTTGACTTCCATGATGGGCGCTTCGCCCAAAAGCCCGCCGAAGACGGCGCGTTCGCCCGCCTTCTTGCCGTAGACGGGAATGACGCGCACGGCGGTCGTCTTGGTGTTGATGACGCCGATGGAGATCTCGTCGGCGATCATCGCCGAGATTATCTCCTCGCTCACGTCGCCGGGGATCGCTATCATGTCCAAGCCCACACTGCAAACCGCGGTCATGGCTTCGAGCTTTTCCAAGGTGAGGATGCCTTCTTCCGCCGCCTTGATCATGCCCGCGTCCTCGGAGACGGGGATAAAGGCGCCCGAAAGTCCGCCGACATGGCTGCTCGCCATGATACCGCCCTTTTTCACGGCGTCGTTGAGCAGGGCGAGGGTCGCTGTCGTGCCGTAAGCGCCCACGCTTTCAAGCCCCATTATTTCGAGTATCTGCGCCACCGAGTCGCCCACGGCGGGAGTGGGGGCGAGCGAGAGGTCGACGATGCCGAACTCGGCGCCCAGCCTGCGGCTCGCCTCTTTCGCCACGAGCTGTCCCACGCGCGTGATCTTGAAGGCGGTCTCCTTGATGACTTCCGCGACCTGGGTGAGGTCCATGCCGTCGCATTGTTTGAGCGCGTGCGCCACGACGCCGGGACCGGAGACGCCCACGTTGATCACGCAGTCCGCTTCGCCCACGCCCAAAAAGGCGCCCGCCATGAAGGGATTGTCCTCGACGGCGTTGGCAAAGACCACGAGCTTGGAGCAGGCGCTCGAGTCCGTGTCGCGGGTGAGATAAGCCGCCTTTTTGATGAGCTTTCCCGCGAGCGCGACCGCGTCCATGTTGATGCCCGCCTTTGTCGAGGCGACGTTGATGCTCGAACAGATCTTGGCGGAAGAGGCGAGCGCGTCGGGAATGCTGAGCAGAAATTCCCGCTCGTAAGGGGTCATTCCCTTATGTACGAGGGCGGAATAGCCGCCCAAAAAGTCTATCCCCGTTTCCGCGGCGGCTTTGTCGAGGGCGGCGAGTGCCTGCTCGTGCCCCTTGCTCGCGGCGGTGACAAGGCTCAACGGCGTGATCGAGATACGCTTGTTGACGATGGGTACGCCTATCTCGGAAGAGATCGCGTTCCCCACGGCGACGAGGTTGCCCGCGCGGCGCATTATCTTGTCGTAGATCTTGTCCGCGGTGCGCTTTTTGTCGTCCGTGATGCAGTCCAAAAGGCTTATGCCCATGGTTATGGTGCGCACGTCCAAATGCTGGTGCGACACCATATTTATCGTTTCCATTATCTCGTTGCTCGTATACATACTTACCTCAGATGTTCTCGGAAGAAAGGCTTATCTTATGCATGGCGTCGAAGATCTGCTTGGATTGTATCCTGATCTCCACGCCCGTTTTTTCGCCCAACTCGGCGAGCTTTTGCGCCGCGTCCTCGAAAGAGAGCTTGCAATCGCCCATATCCACCGCCATTATCATGGTGAAATAATCCTGCAAGATGGTCTGGGAGATGTCTTCGATGTTGATGTCCATCTCGAAGAGCTTGCCCGAAACGCGGGCGATGATGCCTTTTTTGTCCTTGCCGATGACCGATACTATCGCTTTCATTTTTCTCCTCAATATATGTTTACGACCTTTCCGATCACCCGATCTTGCCTGACGGGACCGTAGTCGTGGGAATCGTAAGAATGGTTCCTGTTGTCGCCGAGAACGAAGAGTTCGTCGCTCTTAAGCGTCAGCCCGACTTCGAGCGCTTTGGCGATCTCGCCGTCGAACACGGAGAGGTAATCCTCCGCGTAAAAGTCTTCGAAAAGATAGCTCTCTTCGAGCTTTTCGCCGTTGACGTAATAGCTTTCGCCGTCAAAAGAGACCGTGTCGCCGCCCATGGCGATCACGCGCTTGACGGGCGGATAATCGCTGCCGGGGCGTTCGAAGAGAATGATGTCGCCGCGCTTTATCTCAAAGCCGACTTTCAGGACCATGATATGGTCGCCGTCTTGCAGCGTGGGCTGCATGCTCGCGCCCGAAACGGCATAGGGCGTGACGATGAAAAACAGCACGACTATCGCCGCGATAAGCACGACGAGGATCACGCCGATCGCCGCGGTGACGCCGCGGTTTATCCTTTTCGTCCGCAAGGGATTTTCCGAGCTTTCGCCCAAGTTATCTTGCATCGCCCGCATTTTTCTCCACTTTTTTCACCGCTTTTTCAAAGGCGGTCAGATCGAGCATGACCACATGCCCGCAGCCCAAGCACTTTATCTTCACGTCCGCGCCCGTGCGCACCACTTCCCAGCGCGAACTGCCGCAGGGATGCGGCTTTTTCGTGGTCACGATGTCGCCGAGCGCCGCTTTCATCACGTCCAAAGGACGTTATTGAGCATAACGCCGCCGATGTCGTTCACGGTGAGACGCTTGACCTCGTCCCACGATTTGAGCGCGATGAGCTTTTCGTCCTTGAAGTCGGAGGCGGCTCTCGTGCAGGAAGTCCATTCGCCCGCGTGAGTATAGACGCTCGAACGATAGATGACGGGGACTTTGTCCTTCATCGCGGTCAGCTCGATGCTCACTTCGCGGTCTTTTTCGCAATAGGCGTCGAACCTGAGCATGGTGTCCGGCTCCTTGCGCATATTGAAGTCGCCCACGGCGAAAGTCGTGAGGTCGCCGCCGTCCGCGGTCAGCCCCAAGATGTCCAGCCCGCCCGCTTCGAGCTTGGGTTCGAACTTGTTCACAAGCCCGTGAAAGCCCGTGACCGTCCAATCGTCGAGCGGGTGCCGCTTATCGTAAAGTATGCGCGTGTTGCGGCAGGTCATGCGTTCGCCGCCCGCGGGCTTTACCGCCTGCATGGGCGAGCAGAAGATCTCGCCGCCGTCGTATTTGGCGCGCAAAAAGGCGAAGATCATCTCCGTGCCCTCATAGACGGGGACTTCGGCTTTGCCCTTGCCCGCGGGCGTCACGTCCGCGGAGCGCCAATGCCTGAGGTCGGAATGCACCTCGTCGTAGGCGTAAAAAAGCTGCAGCTCCAAGACCTTGCGCGCGTTCACCAGCTTGAATTCGAAGGCTCCGCCTTCGCCCAAGTAGGTGAGTTCGGGCGGCTTGCAGCAGGGCTTGTCGCCCGTGAGCTGCCAGGCGTTCCAACGCGCGAGGACGCTCAACGCGTCCGTGGAAAAAGCCGTTGTCCTGCCCGCGTCGTAAAAACGATAAACGGGGCTTTCGATGACTTTTAGGGTGGATTCCACTCTGTCTATCGGCGAAAAACGCGAATTTGTCGTGCCGAGATAGAGGACGGGGCAGGAGACATATTTCGCGTAAGTCTGCGCTCCGTAGCCTATCACCCACGCCTCGCGTTCTTCGCTCAAAACGAGATCGCCGTCCTCGCCCGCGTATTTGGGCATGTTTTTGACCTCGTGCCAGCCCGCGCTCTGAATGGGCGCGATACAGCTCACGCGCTTGTCGAACGCGGCGGTGAGCCAGGTTATGTCCGCTCCCAAGCCGTAACCGGTCAGGCAGAGCTTTTTGCTCGCAGAGAGCGTGCGCGTGAAGGTTATCACCCTGTGGCATATGCGCACCCAATGATACATACAGGTGTCGTAAGAGGTGGGGAACGCCTTGAAGAGGCGCTCTTCGTCTGCGCGATAGTTGGCGTAAGCGATGCTTTCGGGATAATGCGAATGTTCGCTCCTTTCCGATGAGCTGCCGTTATAGTCGAAGGTCACGCTGAGAACGCCGCGGCTCGCGACGTCGCGCATATATTCGTCCTTGACCGTGGAATAACGCGCGTCGTCGGCAATGACCAGGCAGGGCGGATTCTTGCCCTCGGGGATATAGCCGCGCACAAAGGCGCGCGCCTTGCCGTCCGCCTCGGTAAAGGCGGTGATGTACGCCTCGAAATAGGTGAGCTCGTCCCTTTTCTCGTAGGTGAGGAAAGAAGGCTCCAAGGCGCAGCTTTCCGCGTCGTAGTCCTGCCAAAGGCGAACGGGGGTCAAAACTGTCGTGTTCATATGCTACTATTATAACACAAATAAGGAAAATTGCAATAAATTATCGCGCGCGGTCATAAAGAAGGGCGCGGGAAAGTATAATTATTTTCGGTAAGGCTTAAAGCGGCTTGGCGCCGCGCACGGAAAGGAGAGAGCATGGACGATTGGGAGAAACTGCCCGAAGAAGAGCAGATGCGGGCGATGAACAGGGAATACGCGCTGGCAAGAGAGCGGCGCGGCGTCGTCGAAGAGGCGGAAAAGAGAGAGGACGAGTTCGGCTGCGTGCGGGCGCTCGAGCTGGCGCGGGCGTATCTCGGCGAGTTCGCCCGCCGCTCGCCGAGGAGAAAAACTCGGGCGGAGAGGGCGGAAAGGCTCGCCAAAGAACTGCTCAAAGAGGTGAAATCCCGCTTTGTTTCGCAGGCGGAAGAGGCGCAGCTGCCGCCGCCCGCGCTCAATTATGCCGCCTGTAAGGCGGGGTTGGACGCGGCGCTCGAAGACGCCGTCTTCGCGCTCGCGATGAGCGGGGAGAAGGAGCTGCTTTTGCGCGCACTCGCGCTCTTTGCGCTCGGGCAAAGACTTTGAAAAACCGCGCTTTTGCGCGAAAAACAGTTGATTTGCGTCAAAATACCGCACGAAGCGCTTTTGCCCGTGTGGTATTTTTAATATATGGAATTTATCGGAAAAAGCGAGGAAAAAGTGGGGATAAAAAGGGCGGTCATCGGGGAGGACTTTTCTCAAACCGTGCTCGCCTTGACGGAAGAGATACTGCCCTCGGGGCATATCGCGCTCGCGTTCGCGCAGGAGGATACGGCGCTCGCGAACAGGACGGAAGCCGCCCTAAATTTGCAAAAATATAAGATAGGGAGATATTCTTACGCCTCGGGGACGACCCCTTCGCGCGAGGCGGCGGAAGACCTCGAAAATTGCCCCGAGAGCGTGAGATTGCTTATTTGCTGCGGCGAGGCGGACATGGCGGACATCGTCAAGTTCGCGGCTTGGCGCAGGGGGATACCCTGGCTGCTCGTGCCCTCTTCGCCCGACATTTTGCCCTGCGCGCTCCCTCTCGCCGTCTTGGGTTGGGGCGCGAGCGCGGAGAGGGTGGAGTGCGCGCCGCCCGCGGCGATCGCGGCTTGCGAGGGCTACATGAACGGCTGCTCGGGGCGGGGAAAAGCCGCCGCTTACGGCTCGCTCGCCGCCGAGCGGCTGCATTGCCTCGAATTGCGCTGCGAAGAGCTGCTCTTCGGCGCGCGCACGGACAGGCTCGGTGTGAAAGAGGCGGGGGAACTTTGCGCGAGCGCGCTCGAATGCGACGAGGGCGTGCGCCTTGCCGAGTTTTCCCTCAAAGCGGCGTTGGCGCTGCAAAGAGCGGGCGTGAAGGGCGAAGGCTCGGCGCGGAGTTTCGCGCGCATCCTCGCCTGCGTGAGCGACGACGGCAGGAGCGTGAGCGAAAATTGTTTTGTCGCTGCGCGCGTTCTGGGCGAAATGTTCTCAAAGGCGCTCGCTTTTGAGGGGCGGGACGTCTTTATCCCGCCCGACAGGGTGGCGATGGCGAGTTCGCTGGCGCGACTTTGCGGCGCGGATAAATCGAGCTTGGTGGCGAAATTGGAAAAGGGCGGCGACTTCGAGCGCACCGCCTATGTTTTCGGTGAATACCGCGAAGATATGCTCGAGATGTTCAAAGCGGCGGGAAAGGGCAGCCGCGTGCGCGCCCGCAGGTTCAGACGCATGTATGAAGACGCGGGCTTTTGGCTGGGAAAATACGTCCGTCCCAAGGACCTCATCCGCCTCGCCGATATCTTTCTTGCCGTGGCTCCGCGCAAAAGTCTGGCGGGAGCGATCGCGGACATGAACTTGTGGGGAGTAAGTTGAATTTTGCTTATTCTTCCGCCGCGTTCAAGGCGGCGATCGCGCCGTCCGAACAAGCGGTCACTATCTGCCTTACCTGCTTGGAATTGTTGTCCCCGGCGGCATAGACGCGGGGGATAGAGGTGCGCATTTTTTCGTCCGTTTTGACATAGCCGTTTTCGTCTTTTTCCGCCCCTGCTATCAGTTTTTGCTCGGGTCTTCCGCCGATAGAGATAAAAACGGCGTCCACTTCAAGGCTGATTTTTTTGCCCTTTTGCTCGATGGTCAGAGACGTCACCTTCTCTTCGCCGTCTATGCTCACGGGCAGGGCGCAAAGATGCTCGGCGATGTTGCCCGCCGCGCGCACTTTTTCCGCAAGCGAACTTTCTGCGCGGTATTTATCGCGCCTATGGATAAGGTGCACTTTGTTGCAAAGGGAAGAGAGATAGAGCGCTTCGGAGAGCGCGCTGTTGCCGCCGCCGATCACCGCCACGTCCTTGCCGCGGTAAAAGGCGCCGTCGCAGGTGGCGCACCAAGAAACGCCGCGCCCGCCAAGACGCTCTTCGCCGGGGATATTCAGGCGCGAGCGCACCGTTCCCGTGGCGATTATCGCGGCATGCGCGCGATATTCCCCCTGCGGCGTCGTCAGGACGAGGGGAGAGCCTTCTTTGAGCGCCGTCACCTCTTCGCCGATAAATTCCGCGCCCGCTTCCGCAGTTTGCGCAAACATTTTTTCCGCCAAGTCAAAGCCCGAGATCTTTCCCGCGGCGGGATAATTGTCGATCTCGTGCGCGCTCACCAT
>DVNJ01000031.1 GCA_018714485.1 Candidatus Caccalectryoclostridium excrementigallinarum
GATATAATAATAAGTTATATTTTTAGAAAATAAATTGCCATAAAGGTGAAATTATTATGAAATATCAGCTATTTTAGAAATATTATCAGCTAAATGAAACGTCTTTGAGCGTCGTGATATACTTTTGTACCAATTGGTTTTGCAAAGTTTTCGCCTGATCGTCTTTATACAACTTCTCCGCTATTTCGCGGCATTCCACGATAAGTTCCGCGTTTATCATCCCCCAACCGCCTCCGCCGCTCTGCCTCAAACCGAAGAAGTCCCCGTAGCCGCGCATGTCCGCGTCTTTTTGCGCTATCTCGAAACCGTCCCTGCTATTGCAAAGACTTTCGAGCCGTTCGCTTTCCTTTTTCAACGACGTATGCAAAATGCAATAAGACTTCAAACCCTCTCTGCGCCCTACTCTGCCGCGCAGCTGATGCAGGGATGAAAGCCCGAAACAGTCGGCATTCAAGACCAGCATGACGCTCGCACTTTTGCAGTCTATTCCGACTTCTATAACGGTCGTTGCCACGAGTATTTTTATTTCGCCTTCGTAAAAGCGCCGCATGACTTCGGCTTTGAGTTCTTCCTTCATGCTCGAATAGACAAGTCCGATCGGAATGCCTTTGAACGGTCCCGTCACGAGTTTTGCATAAAGCGATTTGGCGGAGATGCGCTCCAAGCCCTCGCTGTCTTCGACCAGCGGACAAACTATATATGCCTGCTCGCCGACGCTTATTCTTTTATGGATAAAATCGTACACTGCGGAAAGATCCTTATCCGAGACCAATCGCGTTGAGATATTCTCCGCCATGTCGCCGCGCGGGGAAAGCGCGGACAGCTTCAGCTCGCCCTGCAAGGTAAGCGCCATAGCGCGCGGGATCGGAGTGGCGCTCATGACGAGCACGTCCACGTTTTCCGACTTGTTCTCGAGCGAGGATTTATGTCTAACTCCGAAACGCTGTAATTCGTCGATGACGATAAATCCGAGATCGGCAAATTCGACCTTATCGCCTATCACCGCATGAGTTCCGATCAAGAGGTCGATCACTCCGCTCTTTACGGCGGCTTTGACTCCCTTCTTTTCCTGAGCGCCGCAAACGCCGGTGAGAACGCCGATATTTATGCCCGTCCCGTCAAGAAGGTCGCATGCGGTCTTATAATGCTGCCGCGCCAAGATCTCGGTAGGAGCCATAAATGCGACCTGATAGCCGCACTTGATCGCATAGACGGCGGCAAGCAGCGCCACGACCGTCTTTCCGCTCCCGACGTCTCCGGAAAGCAGCCTGTTCATCTTTTCGCCGCTTTTGAGATCGGAATATATATCTTTCAGCGCCTCTTTTTGCGAAGGTGTAAGCTCATAGGGCAACGACTTTATCGCCTCATCCAGCGCCGAAAGCGGCAGCGAATAATGCTTCTTGATAAGGGATCTGCCCTGCTTTAATATTTTATAGGAAAAAAGCTGAGCAACGATCCTCTCCTTGTTGAGCCTACGCCTGCCCGCTTCGGCTTCGCTCGACGTTGAAGGAAAATGCGCAAGTTCATATCCGCGCTTTAATGTTATCTCTTCCCGCTCTGCGGGAATTATCGAATCAAAGCTCTCATGCGCCATAGCCGCGCCGATAAACTTACTCATCGTCGGCTGGGCGATAATGTTTTTCGTCGGATAAATGGGGGTTATGCCGCTCAATCTGACTCCCGACGATCCCGCCTCGAAACTCGGATTTGACATGCATAAGACGCCGTTGTTTTCGGCGAGCTTGCCCCAGACGACATATTCGCCGCCCACGGTCACCTTTTCGCGCAGATAAGGCGCGTTGAACCATGTGAGCACGATCATTCTGCGTCCCGTGATAAAATTCGCCTTGAAGACGTTCATATTTCTGCGTATATATTGGACTTTCGTGACCGTCGCCATTATGCCGCTCAAAAGCACATAATCGCCTATCCTCGTGTTATCGAGATCGGAAAAATGCGTCATGTCCCAATATTTAGTCGGCAGAAATTCGATCAGATCGCGCGACGAATAAATGCCCAGCTTGTTGAGCTTGGGCACTGTTTTCTCGCCTATTCCCTTTATTTCGGTGAGGTTCATTCGACCGCTATGAAATAGTAATAGTGCGGCTGACCGCCGTTATAGCAAGCCACATCATAGTCGGGATACTTGGCTTGCAGATCGTTCGCGAGCTTTTGCGCATCCTCGTCTTTAACGTCCGAACCGTAATAAAGCGTGATCGTCTCGGAGAAATCTCCCATGAGTTTTTGCACGACTTTCTCCGTCGTTTCGGAAATATCCTTGCTTTGCGCCACTATCTTACTGTTACTCAAGCCGATTATATCGCCTTCGTGCAACGAAAAGCCGTCCATATTCGTGTTCCTCACCGCGTGAGTCACCTCGCCGCAAGTGAGATCCTTAAACGCTTTTGACATGTTAGTGCAATTAACGGACATATCCTGTTCGCTGTCGAAAGCCATCGCCGCGCGTATTCCCTGCGTCACCGAAGCCGTGGGAACGACGCACACGTTCTTCTTGCTCAACTCGTCCACCTTTTCGGCAGCCATGATAATATTTTTATTGTTAGGGAGCACGATAACGTTATCCGCGTTGACTTTTTCCACTGCAACGAGAATATCTTCTACGCTCGGATTCATGGTCTGTCCGCCCTCGATGACATAGTCGACGCCCATATCCTTGAATATGCGAGCAAGCCCCGCGCCTGCGCAGACCGCGACCATGCCGAGAGGCTTTTTATTGCGCTCGCGCTCTTCCACTATCGCCCTGTGCTGTTGCAGCATATTTTCGATCTTGACTTTGTCAAGCTCGCCGAGCTGCAGGGCGTAACCGAGCGCCTTATTGGGCTGATTCGTATGAACGTGGACTTTTATCAGACTTATATCGCCGATAACGATGACGCAATCGCCGATCGCCATCAGCTTGTCGCGCAGCTTTTCCACGTCCTCTTCCGTGCAATGCTTTTTCAGATTGACGACGAAATATTCCGTGCAATAAGCGAATTTGATGTTCTCGTAATCGTGTTCTTCGGAAATGTTTTCGCTCAGCATCGCCGTCTGAACGGGCGCCGCGGTATAATCCACGACGACGGGTTCTTCGTCGATCGTCTCGCCCGCAAGCACCTTGTACGCGCCGGTGAGGACACACATAAGACCTTTTCCGCCCGCGTCCACGACTCCCGCTTTTTTGAGAACGGGAAGCATATCGGGCGTTTTTTCCAAGATCTCGTCGCCTTTTTTCAATATTTCGGCAAAAAATTCGACAAAATCCGATTTTTTCGCGGCAAGCTGCGGCGCTTTCTCCGCGACATACCTGATGACCGTCAAAACCGTCCCTTCCTTGGGCTTAGTGACGGCGTTATAAGCCATCTCTCTTGCCGCGGCGAGCGCTTTGGCGAACGCCTTTGTATTTATCTCGGCGACGTCTTCGAGCGCCTTTGTAAGTCCGCGCATTATCTGCGAGAGAATAACGCCCGAATTGCCCCTCGCGCCCCTGAGCGTTCCGTGCGAGATGCATTTGAGCACGTCGCTCATGTCGAACTTGCCGCCCAAGTCCTCAAGCTCTTTGACGGCGGCGGCGATGGTAAGGCTCATATTCGTTCCCGTATCGCCGTCCGGAACGGGGAATACGTTGAGCGAATTGACCATCTCCTTATTCGCCGATAAATATTTATATCCGCCGATTATCATTTCTTTCAATGTGGCGGCGTCTAATATCTTCATTTATACTCCTGTCACACCCTTACGCCCACGACGTTGACGTTGATCGTGTTCACGCGCATGCCCGTAAAGGTCTCTACATTATACTTGACGGTCGCGGCTACGGAGTCTTTTACCGCGTTGATGTTTATCCCGTCTTTCAGTATCACATATAGATCGATGTTTATTTTATTGTTGACAGTCTCCACTTTTACGCCCTTAGCCGCGGAAGATTTGTTGAACAACTCGACTAAGCTGTCCGTAAAACGGCGCGACACAAGGTCGGATATGCCATAGCAATCGATAGCGGAATAGTGCGCTATTTTTGCGACCGATGTGTCCGATATGGTGATTTTGCCGTATATATTGGATGTTTTTACTGCCATACTATAAATATATTACTATAACACGCGCATAATTTGCAAGCATATTGGGTGAATTTGAAGTCTTATATTCTCCTAATCGCCGAAAATGTGAAAATTTATGCATAAAATCACGCAAAATTTGTTGCTTTATCCATAAATAAATGCTATCATATATCAGCAACATCAACGGAGGTGAAACTATGTCGAGGGTATGCAGCGTATGCAATAAAGGTCAGCTCAGCGGTAACAAGGTGAGCCACTCTAACCGCAAATACAGAAGAAGCTGGGGAGTAAACGTTCAGAAAGTCAAGGTCGTCAAGGAAAACGGCGCGACGGAAAACGTTTATGTCTGCACCAAGTGCCTCAAGGGCGGCAAGGTCAACAGAGCCTAATAAAAAGCGCACCCTAAGCGGTGCGCAATTTTTTACCCGATTATGTATTTTTAGTGCACTTCAAGCTTATTTGACTGCTTTTTCTCTGCGTATAAAGACCAATCTCAAAACCTTTTTGATCAAAATCGGCGGATCTATGCAAGCTATGACCATCTTCTGCCCTCCTGTATTCATAAATATGAACAAGGGGCAAAAGCTGTTCCTCAGGCTTTGAGCGCAACGATCGCCGCGGCAGGATCGCTGGCAGCAAAGACGGCATTGCCCGCTACCGCCGCGTCAAGACCTCTTTTTTTCATCTCGACAATATTCTCCGTCGTTACGCCGCCGTCAAGTTCGACATATATGTCGCGCGAGGCGATGAGTTGCTTACTCTCATCTATCTTATCCATGACTTCGGGAATGAATTTCTGACCGCCGAATCCGGGGAAAACACCCATGAGCAAGATATAGTCTATCTCGCCCAAAAATTCTTCCGCGACCCGAACGGGAACATCGGGATTGAGGGCTATGCCCGCCTTTATCCCCTTTGAACGTATTTTTTCCAGCACTTCGTGCGGCTTTTTGCTCGCTTCGGGATGAAAAGCTATCGTATCGCTGCCCGCCGAGATAAACTTATCGATATATCTTTCCGGCTCGACTATCATCAAATGGACATCAAGCGGCAATTTCGACTTCCTTTTCAAAGCGCTTATCATGGGCATGCCGAAAGTTATGTTGGGCGCAAAAAGCCCGTCTATGACGTCGCAATGCACCATATCCGCGCCCCACTCGTGCAATCTTTCGAGTTCTTTTCCCAGATCCATCCAATCCGCCGAAAGCAACGACGGAGATATTTTAATGATTCCCATATCTGTTGTTCCACCTCTTTATTGCGTCTTTATATAGTTTTATATATCGCTCGTATCTTTCCGCGGAAAGTTCGCCGCGTTCCACCGCGAGCCTTACGCCGCAGTTTTCCTCTTCGTCATGCCTGCAATCGCGATACTTGCAGCCGCGCGCAAAATCTTCAAAATCGGGATAATACTCCCTCAATATCGCGGGATCTATCGTCGGCATTTCGAGCATGGAAAACCCGCAAGTGTCGGCGATTTGTCCGCCGTATGCACTTTTGAAAATTTCCACATGCCGCGTAGTATGCCTGCCGCGTGCACTTTTTATCGATATATCGCCGATCGCGCATTTATCTTCGCCCAAAAGCGCGTTGAGTATGGACGATTTTCCCACACCCGACTGTCCCGCCATACAGACGAACATCTCTCCAACGCGGCGGCAAAGCTCGTCGATACCGATATTTTCATCGACGGAAGTTTCGAATATCTCGGCAAGCTCCGAATAATCTTTGACTATTTTCTCTTTGATATCATTTGCGCCGTCAAGCTCGCACTTATTGATCACGATAAAAGCTTCGATCTTCTGCTCGAGCGCGCCGATAAGCAGCTTGTCCACGAGCGTGAGATCGGGTTTGGGAATGGGCGCCACGACGATGATCACCGCGTCGATGTTGGCGACGTAAGGGCGTGTAAGACAAGATCTGCGCGGTCTCACACCTTCTATTATCCCTTCCTTGTCGCATTCAACGTCCACAAAGTCTCCGATATAGATCTCCCCCTGTCTGCGCAGTTTACCGCGGGGATAGCACTTGATCGTACTCTCTCCGTCGCTAACGGTATAAACGCCGCCCACACCTTTGACGACTTGTCCGACAAACCTGCGTTTTATGTCTCTTCACCCGCCTTTATGTGTTTTCTTCTGAGCTGCCCGCATGCGCCCTCTATATCCGCGCCCATACTGCGGCGCAAAGTGACGCTCGCGCCCGCCCTTTCCAATCTCACCTTAAAAGCATTCACCTTTTGTCTCGGAGTCCCTCCGAGTCCTCTCTCCCTGACGTCGTTGAGAGCGATGAGATTGATGTGGCAGGAAAATCCCTTGACGAGACGAGCGAGCCTGTCCGCGCACTCGAAGGAGTCGTTCACCCCGTCGATCAGCGAATATTCGAAGATGACGCGCCTGCCCGTGACGGAAAAATAATATTTCGCCGCTTCGATGACTTCGCTCACTTTATAGCTTATGGCGACGGGCATGATTTTTTTGCGTATCTCGTCCGTCGGCGCGTGCAGCGATATGGTCAGCGTAGGCGTATATCCCTCGTCGCACAAGCGGCGGATCTTGTCACAAAGTCCGCAGGTGGAGAGAGAGACATTGCGCTTTGAGATGTTCAATCCGCGTGCGTCCGATACGTTTTGCAAAAATTTGACCGTATTGTCGTAATTATCCAGCGGTTCGCCGCTTCCCATCAAAACGACGTTGGTGACCGTATTCCCGCCGTGCAGCGCGTTCACGGCGACGATCTGCCCCAAGATCTCCCCCGAGCTTAAATTGCGCACCAAGCCGTCCAGCCCCGAGGCGCAGAACGCACAGTTCATGCGGCAGCCCACCTGAGTGGACACGCAGAGCGTGTTGCCGTACTTATAGCGCATGAGAACGCCTTCGATGACATTGCCGTCATAAAGCGAATAGAGAAACTTTTCCGTGCCGTCCGCGGACGATCTGAGCGTTTTGATTATCTTGATCGGCTCGTCGCCGTATTCGGCGGCAAGCTTGTCCTTCAATGCGCTCGGAACATTGCTCATCTGAGAATATTTTGCGCCCTTTGCGATCCATGAATATATCTGCGCGGTGCGATATGCCGCTTCGCCCGCATTCTTTACGATCTCGTCGAGTTCGTCAAAAGTCAGATCGAGCAAAAAGTTCATGACACCCTCCCGATCAGAGCGGCATAGAATCCCTCTTCGCCCTTGCCGTCGGGCAAGAACTGCGTGGAAGAGATAAGCTCGAAGTTGCGGTTCGCCGCCAAAAATGCGGACACAACGTCAAAATTCTCCTCTTTGAGCGTCGTGCAGGTGGAATAAAGTATCTTTCCGCCCCTTTTGACCGCGTTCGAGGTATTGGAAAGTATCTCGAGTTGCCTGTCCGCCAGCGCCTTGACGTCTTCTTTTTTTCGGCGCAGATAAATATCCGGCTTTGAGAACGCCACGCCCAGCCCGCTGCAAGGCACATCGCACAATACGACGTCATAGACGGGCGGAAATTTTTCCGCGGCGCTGTCGCAAAGACGATAGTCAAGCCCTTTCTCGCCCATTCTTTCCGCGTAATTTTTGATGAGTTCGAGCCTATGTTCGTGTATATCGCAGCACAATATGTCCGCGTTTGCGTATTCGCGGATATACACGGCTTTTCCGCCCGGAGCGCTGCATGCGTCGAGGACTTTATCTCCGTCTTTAACGCCCGCGATAAGGCAGCATTTCATCGACGTTTGCGACTGCATCGTCATCAGCCCGTCGTCAAACATCGGACGCAGTTCTTCGCCCCAATCGGCAAAAAATCCCAGCTCGCTTTCGATATATTCTACGCCCGCTTTATCCAAAAGTTTTTTCAAGCCCTCGTGCGTAATACGGCGCGCGTTATGCCTGAAATGCTGCTTGGTAAAGCGAGGCATGGTCAAAAACTCTTCCGCACGCTGCCAACCGTATTGCGCGATATATTTATTGACGATCCATAAGGGCACCGACGCCGAGACGGATAATTTTTCCGCGGGCGCCTTGGGTAATTCGAGGCGAGCGGAGCGATACTTATGCAATACCGCGTTCAAAAAGCCCTTGATCGCGCCCTTTCCCAAACTTTCGGCGCAAGAAAGTATTCTGTTGACCGCGGCGTAATCGGGGACGGAATCCATATGATCGAGCATATAAAAGCCCATTTTCAGCAAAATGACCGCATATGGCTTGGGACGCTTTCCCACCAATTTTCCGATAACGTATTCATAATATACGTCGCGTTCCAAGACGCCGTAAACAAGTCGCGTCACAAAGGCATTCGCGCGTGAACGATTGAGCGCGCGCTCGCCGTAGCTGTCGCACTTATATATATCGCTTAAAATATCGTATATATATAGATCCTCTTTCATTCTCCCAATTTTACGCCGTCGAGTTTATGCCCCGCGAGAAAGGCTTTTATCTCCATTTTCTTGCCGCCCTCGGGCTGAACGGCGCAAAGCTCGAGCGAGCCTTGCGAGCAGCCGACATATGCCTTTCCGCCGACGACGCTCACGACTCCGCATTCGCCGACAAGGTCGCTGTCTCTTGCTTTGAGTATTTTCAAAACTTTGCCGCCGCAGGTCGTGAATGCCGACGGCCACGGCGTGAATGCCCTGACACGCCGCTCAAGCCCTTTTGCGCTCAACGAAAAATCGAGTTTGCCGTCCGACTTGCTTATCATGGGACACTGCGTGGCTTCTTCCTCGTTTTGCGGCGTATAGACGGCTTTTCCGCTTTTTATGACCGCGATCGCCTTTTTGAGAAGCTCTCCGCCCATGACCGCGAGCCGCTCGAAAAGCTCTCCCGCCGTTTCCTCCTCGCCGATCTCGGTCGCTTGCTGCATGAGTATGTCGCCCGCGTCGACTTTGAGCACGGTGCGCATAATGGTCACGCCCGTCTGCCTTTCCCCGTTCGCGATCGCCCATTGAATGGGCGCAGAACCACGGTATTTGGGCAGCAGCGAGGCATGCACGTTGATCGTTCCCAACGGCGGCAGATCGAGTATGCGCCGCGAAAGTATCTGTCCGAAAGCGCAAGTCACGAAAAGATCCGCGCCGAGCGCGCTCAGCTCTTCCACTCCTTCCTTGCTGACTTTTTCATACTGCAAGACTTTTATCCCGCGCTCTGCCGCTGCCTGCTTGACGGGAGAAAAGCTCACTTTTCTCCTGTCCCGCTCTCTGTCCGGCTGAGTGACGACTGCGACGACTTCACCGCTTTCGCAAGCGGCGTTGAGCGCAGGCAGCGCAAAATCGGGAGTTCCGAAAAAAACTATACGCATTATTTATCCGCCCTGCGATAGCCGCCTCTGTATTCTTTGTCGTAGAACAAGACGCCGTCCAAGTGATCTATCTCATGGCAGCAGGCGCGCGCGGTAAGCCCGGTGAAACTTCCTTCCCTCTTTTCTCCGCGTCTGTCCAGATAAGCGACGGTGACGTTCATCGGCCGCTCGACCATGCACGATTTGCCGGGAACGCTCAGGCAAGCCTCTTGACCTATCTGCGAACCGCTCGCGGCGACTATCACGGGATTGACCATTTCAAGATAGGTCTCCCCCACTTCCACGACCGCGATCCTGCGGGCGATACCCACCTGCGGACCCGCAAGCCCGACGCCGTCCGCATGCTTCATAGTCTCATGCATATCATCGAGAAGCTTCCCCAGCTTGTCGTCGAAGCTCTCCACTTCGCGACATTTTTTACGCAATATCGTGCTGCCGTCTTTGACAATATCTCTAAGCGCCATTTGTTTCGCCTCCTAATTCAAATTCTGCGGATTTATCTCCGCGAAAACGCTCACGCCCTTTGTCTTTCCCTCTTCCATGGCTTTATAAGCGTCGGCGATTATGTTTCTTTCCCTCACCCGTTTGAACCTGAGCAGGATCTGATACCTGAACTTGTTCTCTATCTTACCGACGGGACTTTTCATCGCCTGCATATATACTATATCATAATCATACTTATCTTTGAGCGGTTTTATTTTGAGATATATCGCTTTTGCGCATTCGATCACCTTATCTTCGTCCGCTCCCGACATCATGATGCGCATGATGGTCGTATAGGGCGGGAAATCCGAGACGAGGCGCGTGTTGTTTTCCTTGTCGAAAAATCCGTCGTAGTCATAGCGCGCGGCAAACCTGAACACATAGTGATTGGGCGAATAAGTCTGCAAAATTACCTTACCGAGCTTTGCCGCCCGTCCCGCTCTCCCCGCCACCTGCGTGACGAGCTGGAACGTGCGTTCGGCGGATCGGTAATCGCTGAAATAAAGACTCATATCCGCATCGAGTATCCCCACGAGCGTCACGTTGGGGAAGTCGTGTCCCTTCGCAATCATCTGCGTGCCGACGAGTATCTGCGCTTCTCCCGACGCAAACGCGCCTAAAATATCCAAATAAGCCGTCTTGGTCGCCGTGGTCTCGTTGTCCATGCGCAGGATATTGATGTCGGGGAATATCTTTTTCAACTCTTCCACGACCCGCTGCGTGCCTATCTTGCCGTATCTTATCTCCCTGCTGCCGCATTCGGGACAGCAATCGAGCATCTTATATCTCTTTCCGCAATAATGGCATTTCAATTTATTGTCCGCGGAATGATAAGTAAGCGTTATGTCGCAGTCGGTGCACTTTGCCGTATAACCGCACTTTTTGCACATGACAAAGGAAGAATGCCCTCTGCGGTTCAAAAAGATCATCGCCTGCTCGCCGCGCGCGACGGTATCTTTGAGCGAAGCGGTCAGTTCGGCGGAAAAGATCCCGTTATTGCCGCTTATTATCTCCTGCTTCATGTCGACGATATGCATATCGGGCATATTTCCGCTTATGCGCTCGTCCATTCTCACAAGCTCGTATTGTCCGCGCTTTGCCAGCAAAAAGCTCTCTATCGAAGGCGTCGCGCTGCCGAGTATCACTTTACCGCCGTTATATTCCGCCCGCCACTTGGCGATATCCGCCGTGATATAGCGCGGATTTGATTCGCTCACATATGAGGAATCGTGCTCTTCGTCGATGATTATCACGCCCACGTTTTTCAACGGAGCAAAGATCGCCGAGCGCGCCCCGACGACGACTTTGGCGTCGCCCGTGATTATCCTGCGCCATTCGTCAAACCGCTCTCCGTCCGAAAGACCGCTGTGCAGCATCGCCACGATGTCGCCGAAACGCGAGCGGAATATTTTCAACGTTTGCGGCGTGAGCGAGATCTCGGGAACGAGCATGATCGCCGTCTTGCCCTCTTGAAGCGCTTGGGCGATACAGCGCATATAGACTTCCGTCTTCCCGCTTCCCGTGACTCCGTATAAAAGCGCGACCTTTCTTTGCATGGAAAGTATGGTCTCGAGAGCCGCCTGCTGCGCGGGACGCAGCAAAGGCAGCTCGCTCTTTTGCGGCTCGTAACCGAGAGGAGAACGCATTATCTCCCTGTCCGTCTTGATCAAAATGCCGTGCTTGATGAGCGTATTGACGCAAGACGCCGAGACCTCGCTCGTCAGACGCGATAAAAATTCTCCGCCCTCTTTCAGTCTCTCCACGACCGCCCGACGCGCAGGCGTTGCGGCTTCTTCGAGCAGTTGTTCGTAAGGTCTGTCTTGGGCAAGGCAAACATACTGCCTTTTTAACTCTCTCACCCTGCCGCCGCGCAATTTCGAAGGTATGAACAATCTCAAACAGTCGACATGGCGGATATAATATCTTGCCCGCATAAACTTCGCAAGTTCGAGCTGTTCTTCGGTTATCGCGCTGTAAGGATCCAGCCTGTCTATTATCTCTTTGAGTTCTCTTGACGTGTCGGGAGAGTCTTTCAGATCGATGCAAAAGCCTTCTATGGTCTTATTGCCGAAAGGAACGAGAACTCTGTCTCCTTTCCTCACCTGCATACCGCTCGGAACAAGATATTCGAATATCCTGTCTATCTCCGACGTACTTATATCGACAATCACGCTTGCGACCATAAACTCGTTATCTCGTCCACAACCTCTTTTGCTATCTTGTCTTTCGAAGCGGAAGGATATTCCGCGCTGTGACCGTCGCGCCTGATGACCGTGACGGCGTTATTATCCGATCCGAAGCCGATGCCGGGCTGAGAAACATCGTTGGCTACGACCATATCCGCGCCCTTGTCGGCGAGTTTTTTTGCCGCCGACGAGAGAAGCTCCTGCGTCTCGGCGCAGAAAATAACCAGCTTTCTCTCTCCTTTGACCTTCCCGAGCGCGGCGGCGATGTCGGGATTTTTCTTCAATCGGAGCGTTACTTTTTCGCCCTTTATCTTGTTGTCGTAAACCTTTTCGGGAGCATAATCCCCGACGGCTGCGGCTTTGACAATACAATCGCAGCTTTCATATTCGCTCATGCAGGCATCGAACATTTCTTTTGCGCTTTGAACGCGCACCACCTTATCCGTTCCGTAAGGCGGATCGACGCTCATCGCTCCCGCCACGAGCACGACCTCGGCGCCGCGGCGTTTGAGTTCGCGCACGATGGCGCAGCCCATCTTGCCGCTCGAGCAGTTTGTTATAAAGCGCACGCCGTCGATATTCTCCGTCGTGCCGCCCGCGGTGACCAAAAACCTCTTTCCGCAAAGCTCACGCGAAACCGAGAGAATGTCGTCGATAAAGGCGACGATTTGAGACGGCTCCGCCATTCTGCCTCTGCCCGAATCGCCGCAGGCGAGCCTGCCCGTGTTCGGCTCGCAGACCGCAAAACCGCGCGCTTTCAGTAGGGCGATATTGGCTTGTGTCGCGGAATTTTCATACATGTTCGTGTTCATCGCCGGGCATATGACCAGCGGACAACGCGCGGCGAGAGCCGCCGAGGTGAGCAGGTCGTCGGCAATACCCGCGGCGAGCTTTGCGATAACGTTCGCCGTCGCGGGCGCAACGACAAAAATATCCGCAGCCTTTGCCAGAGCGATATGCGCGATCTCCTCGTCCGCTCCGTCCTCGAACATGCCCTTATAAACGTGCCTTCGCGTAAGCGCGGCAAAGGTGAGAGGCGCGACGAACTTCGCCGCGTTTTCCGTCATCACCACGTTCACTTCCGCGCCTCTTTTCGTCAGCTCGGAAGCGAGCGCGCAGCTCTTATAACAGGCGATACCGCCGCTCACGCCCAGCAAGACGTTCATCAGATATTTTCACTCCTGATGATTATCTTGTCCTCGTAAACTTCCTTTGCGGCATAGCTTATGGACTTCATGCCCGCTTCGCGCAGAAGTTCGGGATATTGCGAATCCAGCTGACGCGCCCTCTTGGCGACGCCGCAAACGAGCGCGTAACGGCACTCGGCTTTTTTGATAAGTTTGTCGATAGGGGGATCGATCATCATATTAAATTACCTCCGCTTATGAGTTCGTATATTTTTTGTTTATTGTTTTCGACGCTGAATTTACGCGCCTCTTTCACTTGTTCTCCGCCCGCTCTGAGCGCGTTTATTATCGTGAGCACCTCGCAGGAGCACTCTTCGAGATCGTCGTTGACCACGACGTAATCGTATTTGAGCGCTGTCTCGATCTCTCCCGGCGCGTTGCCCATGCGTTTTGCGATGCTCTCACTGCTGTCAGTCTTTCTGCCCGTGAGCCTTCCCGAGAGAACGTTCATGTCCTTGGGCAGAATGAATATCAAAACGGCTTCGGGAAGCCTTTGCTTGACGCAAAGCCCGCCTTTCACGTCGATGACGAGCACGACGTCCAATCCTTTCACGCGCAGATCTTCCACATAAGACGCGGGAGTGGCATAGCTGTTGCCGTGCACGGTCTCATGCTCCAAAAAGTCGCCCCGATCCGCCATTTCGTCATAGCGGCTTTGATCGATAAAATAATAACTGACTCCGTCCACCTCGCCCGGGCGCGGCGCGCGCGTCGTGACCGAGACCGAGCGCCTGATGCCGCCGTCCTTGCTCATGACGTTTTTAAGCACAGTATCTTTTCCCACTCCGGAAGGACCGGAGAGCACGATCAGTAAACCTTTTTTTTGCATATCACTCCACGTTCTGCACTTGTTCGCGCACTTTTTCTATCTCGCACTTGGCGTCGATAACGCATTGCGCGATGTCCTTGTCGCTGCACTTCGACCCGATGGTGTTGGTCTCTCTGTTCATCTCCTGAACGATGAAGTCGAGCTTTTTCCCCATCGCTCCCTCGCCGCCGCAGACGTCGAGAAAATGCCTGACGTGCGATCTCAGACGGGCGATCTCTTCGTCGATCGCCACCTTGTCCGCATAAAACGCCGCCTCGTTCATCAGCCGCGCCTCATCGAAAGCCACGTCGCCCAAAAGCTCGGTTATGCGTTCTCTCATGCGCTCTTTGTGTTCCTCGACCGACTTCGGCGCCAGCTTTTCCACCTTGTCCACAAAAGCGGAAATGTTCGCCGCCTTTTCTTCGAGGTCGCGCCTGAGCATCCCGCCCTCTTTCTCTCTCATGGCGATCAGCCCTTCAAGCGCCTCGCCTACCGCGCGCGCCACGAGATCGAGAACCGCCTTTTCGTCTTCGTCCTGCTCTTTTACGCATACGACGTCGGGCATTCTGAACAGCGAAGAAACGCCGAAATCGTTTTCGACGCCGTAAGTCATCGCCGCCTTTTTCGCCATGACGCAATAATCTCGCGCCAATTCCGCATCAAGTCCGACGCTTCCGCTCTTTTCGCGTTCGTAATTGACGAATATCTCCAAGTGCCCGCGCGAAACGGCGGCTTTGACCGCCGAACGGATCGCGTCTTCCGCGAACCCCAGCGTGCGCGGCAGCTTTAAGTTCATATCCAAAAAGCGATGATTGACGGATTTTATCTCGACGACCATCTTTCTGCCGTCGAGTTCCGCAACGCCTTTTCAGTATCCCGTCATGCTGTTCATGATAGACCTCTGAATGCTTACTGTCTTAACAGTATAGCATATGCGCGCAAAAAAGACAAATAAATATAATAAATATGTCGCCGCGAGTTTGAGCCGCCGAAATTATCGCAGCATGCTCAAAAATTCCTCTTCGCCGATTATCTTTATGCCGAGTTTTTTCGCCTTGTCCAGCTTTGAGCCTGCCTCTTCGCCCGCCACGACGAGATCGACCGTCTTACTGACGCTGTCGGCGACGCTGCCGCCGCGCGCTTCTATCTCCTCCTTCGCCTTCGAGCGCTTCATCGAGGAAAGCGCTCCCGTGAGCACGACGCGCATAGAGGAAAAAACGCCCTGTTTGAGTTCTTTCTCCCTGAAAGTTATCCCCGCGCGAAGAAGAGCGTTTATCTCTTCCCTGTTATGTTCGTCGGCAAAATAAGAAAGCACTCCGTCCGCCATTATCTCGCCGAAGTCGTCAAGAGCGACGAGGTCTTCCTTTCCCGCATTCATCACTCCTTCGAGAGTGCGGAACGCCTCTTCGAGCTGCCCTGCGGATTTCTTACCGATATTGGGAATACCGATGGCATACAAAAAGCGAGCGAGCGTTGTCGCCTTACTCTTTTCGATCGCGGCAAGCAGATTGCCCGTCCGCTTATCCTTGAAGCCTTCGACTTCGTCAAAGTCCTCTTCCTTCAAGGCATAGATGTCGTGAAAAGCCTTGACTTTTCCCAAACCGTAAAGCAATTCGAGCGTCTTGTCCGAAAGCCCTTCGATGTCCATCGCATCGCGCTCGCAAAAATGCGAAAGCGCGGACACGATCGAATTGGCACACGCCCTAACATTGCTGCATTTGAGAAATATGCCGTCTTGGATCACGGGCGCGCCGCAAGCGGGACAGACGGAAGGCGGGATTATTTCACGCGAATTTTCCGTGTGCGCCGCGATCCCCGTGATCTCGGGGATAACGTCGTTGGAGCGGCGGATGAAAACGCGCGAGCCTATCTTGATGTCCTTTCTTCTGATCTCGCTCAAATTGCTCAGCGTCGCCCTTGAAACGGTGACTCCCGCCAGATCGACCGGGTCGAGCACCGCGAGCGGGTTGAGTTTTCCCGTGCGCGAGACCTGCCAGATAACGTCGCGTACGGTCGTTGTCGCCTCTTCGGCGGCGAACTTATATGCCATCGCCCAGCGGGGGAATTTCTGCGTATACCCGAGCTCTTCCCTCATCGCCGTATCGTCCACCTTGACGACCGCTCCGTCGATCAAAAAGTCCAAGGAGTCGCGCCTGCTCTCTATCTCGTCGAGCGCGGAGAGCACCTCTTGCGGCGTTTTGCAGTATTTGCAATATGAGCTGAGTTTGAAATTATTCTGTCTCAAAAACTCCAGCATCTGCCTGCCGTCACGGAAATTTATATCTTCGATATAATTGACGTTATAACAGATCATGTCGAGCTTTCTCTCGGCGGTGACTTGCGGATCGAGATTGCGTATCGCGCCGGCAACGCCGTTGCGCGCGTTTTTAAGCGGCACGACGTCTTGCCGCTCGTTATAAGCCGCAAGCGTGGAGAGCGTCATGATCCCCTCGCCCTGAACTTCCAAAACGCCCTTGTAGGGAATGGAGAGCGGAACGCTCTTGATCGTCCTCACCTGCGCGGTGACGACTTCGCCTATCTCGCCGTTTCCGCGCGTCGCCGCCTGCGTCAAGACGCCGTTTTCGTAAGTCAGGTTTATCGTCAAACCGTCGAACTTATATTCGACCGAGCAAAGCGGCATCTGTCCGTTGACGTCGAGCTTTTTGAGCCAAGCCAGCATTTCTTCCTTGCTCTGGCATTTGTCAAGGCTGAACAACTTCCCGCGGTGACGGACCTGCTCAAACTTGGAAAGCGGCTTGTCACCCACCCTAATAGTGGGAGAATCGGGTAAAACGACGCCGCTGCGCTTTTCGAGAGCGACAAGTTCGTCATAAAGCCTGTCGTATTCGCCGTCGGAAATTATCGGATCGTCGAGCACATAATAACGATAGGCGTGATCGTTGAGCTGCTTTACGAGTTCATGCATTCTGTCCATATCATTCACCTTGGATCGTGAGCGGCGCCAAACGCAGATTGAGCACTTTGACGCCCAGCGCGTCGAAAGCTATGCGGGCGTTTTCGCCGTTGATCTCGTTTATCACTCCTCTTCCGAATTTGGGATGCATAACGACCGCGTTCGGCTTGAAGACGGAAAGATCCTTCGCCGCCGCGGCGTTGGACGCTGCGAACTTTGGCATATCTCTGCGCAGCGCTTTCTGCACCGTGTGATGAACGGTGCGCTCTTCGGGTCTGCGCGTGGCGGCGATAAGTCCGCTTTCCTTGACGAACCTGCTCACGGAGTTGCTCTCGTATTTACCGAATCTGAATCTCCTGCCCGCGTTGGTGAGCCAAAGCCTTTCCTGCGCCCTCGTTATCGCCACATACATGATGCGCCTCTCCTCTTCGACGTCGGCTGTCGTCGTGTCCGACCTGAGCGAAGGGAATATCCCCTCTTCCAAGCCGACGATGAACACGCAGCGGAATTCAAGCCCTTTGACGCCGTGAATGGTGGCGATCGTTATGTAATTGCCCTCGTCCGTTTCGTCCGCGTCGGTAAGCAGCGAGAGCGTCTGTAAATATTCTTCGAGTTTTACGTCGGGATTATCCGCACAAAATTCATGCACCGAGGTCAAAAACTGGTCGATATTTTCAAGCTTGGTGCGTCCTTCGGGGTCGTCCATATCGTATGCGGAATAAAAATCCACCTTATCGAACACATATTTGACATATTCGTCGAGCGGCATGCTTTCCTTGTTTTCGGCAAGGTCGGTCGCAAGAGCGGCAAACGCCGCCAGCTTTTTCCTGTACGCAGGCGCAAGCTCAAGCTCGTCAAGCCTCTTCAAGCCCTCGAAAAGCGAAAGTCCCCGCGCGTTGCACGCCGCGATCAGCGCCTCCACGCAGACGTCGCCTATCCCTCTTTTGGGGAAATTGATTATCCTCGTTATGCTCTCGCTGTCGGCGGGATTGACCGCCATGCGCAAATAAGCGATAAAGTCCTTGATCTCCTTGCGCTCATAAAACTTGAAGCCGCCTATCACCTTGTAAGGCATTCCGTAAGAGGACATTCTGTCCTCGAAGACGCGCGTAAGCGAGTTGATACGCACCAAAATGGCAAAATCGCTGTATTTATAGCCGCGGTTTTTGACGAGAGAGAGTATCTGTTCGAGGACGAAATCCGCCTCGGTCTTGTCGTCGCAAAGACTGCGGTAAGCGACCTCGACGCCCGCGTCCTTTTCCGTCCAAAGCTGCTTTCCCATGCGCCCGGCGTTATTGGCGATGACCTTGTTGGCGGTTTTGAGTATGTTGCCGCTGCTGCGGTAATTGCGCTCGAGCTTATAAATGCGGCAGTCGGGATAATCCTTTTTGAAGTTGAGGATATTGCCGACGTCCGCGCCGCGCCAGCCGTAAATGCTCTGATCGTCGTCGCCGACGACGAAGATATTGCCGTATTTACGCACGAGCATTTTCACCAGCAAAAACTGGATCTTGTTCGTGTCTTGAAATTCATCGACATGCACATACAAGAATCTGTCCTGATATTTTTCCAAAACGTCCTTGTGCATAGCAAAGAGCAAAAACGTTTTCAGCAAAAGATCGTCAAAGTCAAAGGCGTTGTTTTTGGCGAGCTCTTCCTCATAGCGCGCGTAGACCTGCGTTATGAGCGCGCTGTCGGGATTGTCTTTGATCCTCAAAGCATACTGCTCGGGAGTCATGGCGATGCTCTTCGCCGCCGAGATATGCCAACGTATGCTCTTTTTCTTGTCCGTATCCTCGGGGTGCTCTTCTTTTAAGATGCGCGTGATTATCCTGTCGCTCTCCGCCTCGCCGTAGATGGAGAAGTTGCGGTTGTGTCCCAGCTTATCCGCGTCGTTGCGCAGTACGCGCGCGCAGAAGGAATGAAAGGTCATGACCCACATTCCGTCCTCGCCCGTGACCGAACGTATCCTTTCCTTCATTTCGCCTGCGGCTTTGTTCGTGAAGGTTATCGCCAAGATATTATAAGGAGAAACTCCGCATTTTTCGATCAAATAAGCTATCCTATATGTCAGAACGCGCGTCTTTCCGCTCCCCGCGCCCGCAAGCACGAGCACCGCGCCCTGCGTGTCGGTGACGGGTCTTAATTGCTCGGTGTTGAGCAGCGTAGAATAATCCATAAAATTCTCTCTTTTGACTTATTTTATATATATTACCACAAAACAAGAATTTTTGCAAGAAAGCCGTGGCAGGAATTTTGCTTTATCTCATAGGGAAAGCCGCCCGTGATCGCATCCCAATCGAACTCGCGCCCGTTCAAGCCGCCTGTCAAAACAAAGACGACGGGTCTGCCGAAGCTTTCGGGATCGTCGATCGAGCCCGTCTGCTCAAAGGCGTGTTCTTCTATGCTTTCGACCGAGGCGGGAATGCTTATCTGCTTGATACCACTCGCGTAAAAAGCGCCCATTCCGATCGCGGTGAGCGTTTCGGGCAGCTTGATTTCTTTGAGGCTTGAACAATTCGCGAACATATCCTCGGCAATTTCTTTAAGTGCGCTCGGGAGCATGACTTCGGAGAGGGAAAGACAATCGGCAAACGCCGCGGGAGCGATGATCGTCGAAGACGAAGTGAAAACCGCTTTATCGAGCGAAACGCAGCCCGCAAACGCCGACGCGCCGAGGCTTTGCAGAGAGAGCGGGAACTCGACCGACGTCAGATATCCACAGCCCGAAAAGGCGCTTTCGCCGATATATTGCAAGGTGTCGGGGAAAATTATGCTTGTAATCCTAATCTCGCTCTCGTCGTTCTCGGCAAACGCCGCGCGTTCGATCCCGACAAGCGCGCAGCCGTCGATCGTCCGAGGCAAAACAAGCTCGCTCTCGCTGCCGACATAGTCCAAAATATAAGCCCGACCGCCGCGCAGAACGTAGACGTAACCCTCGTCGCTTTTTCCCGAGGAATGCAGGACGTAGGAGAATTTTTCCTCGCCGTCATAAGACTTGCAATTCCAATCGGCATGAAAATTTCCGCCGGGAAGGGCTTGCAGCGTTATCTTCAATCCTTCCTCGCAATCGGCAAAAGCGCGCGCCCCCACCGCCGAAACACTCGAAGGGATCGTCACGGAAGTTATATTCTTTCTGCCGGCAAAGGCATATGCGGCGATCTCGCTCGTATCATCCGATACAACATAATCCCCGCTCGCGCCCGCCAAAAGGAAAAGCAGCGTATTTCCGTTGTATAAGGCGGAATTTTTGATCGAATAATTGCCGCCGTTGAGATAGACGTCCGTCACGCCCGATCCGGCAAAGGCGCCCTCTTCGATCGTGACGGCTGCGCCGACATAAATTCTTTTGAGGCTTTCTTCATTCTCAAAGGCAGATCTGCCGACCTTAACTTCAAGCCCGTCGTAGCTCGAGGGAATGTAGATCACCTCGGCATGCGCCTTTATGCCCTCGATAGTGACCGCCGTCTGAGAGCTCGTATAGACAAAAGTGTTTGCGAAGTTGTCGTCATTGATAAAAACGCCGTATAACGCCGTCGATTTGGGCGACGCGGTGATCGACGACGCGCCTTTGACCGTCATTGCCGCGTCGAGATACCAACCGAAAAATTCTCCCTCTTCGCCCGCATATTCGATCGGAGTGAAAACTTCTCCCGTGACCCTTTCCTCGCTCGCATAGACTTCTCCGTTCACATAATATGTGACCGTCGAGGCGAGCGGCGTCCACGAAGCGGTAAACTTCATGTCCGAATTGACGACGATGAGCGTCGCGGCGCCGCCGCTTTCGTCCTTCCAACCGCCGAATTCGTATCCTTCCCGCTCGGGAATTATAGCGGACAGATCGAGCGACACGCCCTCTTCGACGACCATATTACTCACGTCGAGCGTGCCGCCCGCGGGATCGAATTCGATCGTGTACTGCTCGGGTGCGCAGGCGGCAAGCAGCGCTGCAAGCAACGCCGTCACCATGACCGTCAACAAAATTATCGTCCGCTTTCCTTTCATAGATATATTATATATTTGCGCCGCATTGTTGTCAATGCTCAGACATACCTGTCTTTTGCCGCCGAGCGCGCGAAAAGGTCGCTCGTGCTCCGCAGAGCCGCGACTTCCTCCGCAACGATGTCGGCAGCCCGCAGCGCCTGCTCCGGGGAATTATATTTTCCGAAAGAAAATCTCACCGTGGCGCGCGCCTGCTCCTTACTAAGTCCCATGGCGAGCAAAACATGAGAGGTGACTGCCGAACCGGACGAACACGCCGATCCGACCGAAGCGTAAACTCCCCTTTCGTCCAAACGCGCGGCGAGAAGATGCCCGTCGACGCCCTCGAAAGTCAGGCAGGAATGGGAAGGCAAACGCTCCTCTCTGCTCAAAGCCATAGCCCGAACACCCTTCTCCTTCAAGCGCTTTTCGAACATATCGCGCATTTTTTCAATTTCGCCGTCTCTCTTTTCTCTTTCGGCGTATGCCTTTTCCAAGGCATATCCCATGGCGACTATCCCCGGCACATTGAGCGTTCCCGCGCGCTTGCCGCGTTCCTGCTCGCCGCCGTCGGCATAACGGGCGCATTTGACGTTATTGCGCTTGAAAAGCACCCCCGCGCCTTTAAGCGCATAAAACTTATGCCCGCTCAAAGAGAGCAAGTCGCAATTTATCGCCTGCGCGTCCAAATCGAGATGACCTGCGGCTTGAACGGCGTCCGTATGAAAATATATGCCGCGCTCGCGCGCTATCGCGCCGACTTCCCCTATCGGCATTATCGCACCCGTCTCGTTATTCGCCGCCATGACGCTGATGAGAACGGTGTCTTCTCTTATCGCCTCTTTGAGCGCGTCAAGCTCAATTATTCCGTCTGAGCCGACGGGCAGATATGTCACTTCAAAGCCCCGCCTTTGCAGCGCGCGGCAGGATTCGAGGACGGCGGGATGCTCGACGCAAGTGGTGATGATATGCCTGCCCTTGCCTTCAAGCGCCTCTGCAACGCCCTTGAGCGCCCAATTATCGCTCTCGCTGCCGCCGCTCGTGAAATATATCTCCCACGGCTTTACGTTCAGCTGCGCGGCGATACGATCTCTTGCGTCGTCGACGGCTTTCATCGCGCGCCTGCCCGCGCCGTGCACGGAAGACGCGTTCGCGTAAATGTCGGTAAGATAAGGAAGCGTTTTTCGCAGCACCTCTTCATCGACGCGAGTCGTCGCCGCGTTGTCAAGATATATCCCCTCGCCTTCGAAACGCACGCTTGACGCGGCGTCCTCCATGCGCCTGACGACCTTGTCCGAAAAGCCCCCTCCGCCGACTGCCGTATCCAAAACGGAAAGTATCTCGTCCGCGTTCGAATCTCTCCCCTTTTTCGTGAGAAAATAACCTCCCTCGACGCCTCTTTTTGTCGCAACAAAGCCGTTTTTTCTCAGCACGAAGAGCAGCTGCTCCAAATAGCGCGCGTTAACTTGCAGTTTTTCGGCGGCTTCTTTCACGCCCATCACCCTATCCGAGTGAAGTTCGGACAAAATATGCATGGCGTTCAAAGCTATTATCTGTCTTTTAGTGAATTTCATAATCTTTACCTTTTTACCGTAGATTAGTTTAGCACAAAAATTTTTTCCTGTCAACGGCAATATCAAAAGGCGGTAAAAAAAACGGGCGCCCCGCATTTGCAAGGCGCCCTAAGAATACGATTTTTTAATTTCAGCAATTTATATCGTTTTGATAGACGGGATATTTTTCACAAAGTTCCGCAACCTTTGCGCTCACGCCGGCGACGGCTTCTTCTCCTCTGTCTATGATGTCGGCAATGCAGCCCGCGACGATGTCCATGTCGTTCGGCTGCATTCCTCTCGTCGCCGTGGCGGGAGTCCCGAGCCTTATGCCGGAAGTGACGAAAGGCTTTTGCGGATCGAAAGGAATGGCGTTCTTGTTGACCGTGATATGCGCCGTATCGAGCAGTTTTTCGATCTCCTTGCCCGTCTTGCCTTTCGAGGTGAGATCCACGAGCATCAGATGGTTGTCCGTGCCGCCCGAAACGAGAGACACGCCGCGCTTTTTCAGTCCGTCCGCGAGCGCCGCCGCGTTCTTGACGACCCTATGCTGATATTCTTTGAATTCGGGCGTCATCGCCTCTTTGAAAGCGACAGCCTTCGCCGCGATGATATGCATGAGCGGACCGCCCTGCGTTCCCGGGAAAATAGCCTTGTCGATCTTCTTGGCAAGCTCCTCGTCGTCGGTGAGGATAAGTCCGCCGCGAGGTCCGCGCAGCGTTTTATGCGTGGTCGTCGAGGTGACGTGCGCATAGGGAATGGGCGAAGGATGCTCTCCCGCCGCGACCAGACCGGCGATATGCGCCATGTCGACCATGAGATATGCCCCGACTTCATCGGCGATCTCTCTGAAACGCTTGAAATCGATCGTGCGGGGATAAGCGCTGGCGCCGGCGAGAATGAGCTTGGGCTTGCATTCTTTGGCAATGCGCTCCACCTCGTCGTAATTTATCATGCAGGTCTCCTTGTCCACGCCGTAAGGAACGATATTGAAATATTTACCCGAAATATTGACGGGAGAGCCGTGGCTCAAATGCCCGCCGTGGGCGAGATTCATGCTCAAAACGGTGTCGCCCGGCTGAATGAGCGCGAAGAATACGGCGAGATTGGCGCTGGCGCCGCTATGCGCCTGCACGTTGGCGAATTTTGCGCCGAAGAGCTTTTTCGCCCTCTCGATCGCCAGGTTCTCGGCGATATCCACGAACTCGCAGCCGCCGTAATAACGCTTTCCGGGATAACCTTCGGCATATTTGTTGGTGAAGAAGGTCCCCATCGCCGCCATGACCGCGGGAGAAACGATATTCTCACTGGCGATGAGTTCCAGGTTCCCGCGCTGACGCGCCAATTCAAGCTCGAAAGACCTGAAAAGTTCGGGATCGAAATCTTTGATTATTTTGAGATCTACCATAATTTATACCTCTTTTGTTTATTTTTCGATTTTTGCGCCGTTTATGTCGATAGACAGCTCGGCAAGTTGCTTGTCGTCCACTTTTGCGGGCGCGCCCGTCATCAGACAGGAAGCGTTTTGTATCTTGGGGAAAGCGATGACGTCTTTTATGTTGTCGCAGCCCGTAACGAGCATGACCAGCCTGTCAAGCCCGAAGGCAAGTCCGCCGTGCGGCGGCGCGCCGTATTTGAACGCGTCGACGAAAAAGCCGAAACGCTCCTTGATGTCCTCATCGCTCATGCCCAGCTTTTCGAACATTTTGCTCTGCATGGCGGGATCGTGTATCCTGATACTGCCGCCGCCCGCTTCCTGACCGTTGATGACAAGATCGTAAGCGTTCGCGCGCGCTTTGAGCGGATCGCTGTCCAAAAGCGCGATGTCTTCGCTCTTGACGCTCGTGAACGGATGGTGCACGGCGACGAGTCTGCCCTCTTCCTCGCTGTATTCGAACATGGGGAAGTCCACGACCCAGAGAAAGTCGAATTTGCTCTTGTCATAAAGCGAATATTTATCCGCGAGATAGCATCTCAATCCGCCGAGGCAGTCGGTGACCACTCCTCCCTTTTCGCCCGCAGCGAAAAAGAGGATATCCCCCTCTTCGGGCTTGAGCTTTTCTTCTATCTTTTCGATCGTCTCTTTCGTCAAGAACTTATAGAAAGACGCCGTCACGCCCTCGCTCTTATAGTTGGCAAAAGCGAGACCGCCCAGCCCGTAACCCTTGGCAAAATCCGCGCAGGCGTCAATGTCTTTTCTCGTCATGACCTTGCCCAGCCCTTTGGCGTTTATCGCCTTGACGGCGCCCTTTTCGGCAGCCGCAGCGAATACGGAAAATCCGCAGCCCTTGACTATGTCGGTCAGATCGTTCAATTCCAGCGCAAAGCGCGTGTCGGGCTTGTCGCTGCCCCAGCGCGCCATCGCCTCGGCATAAGGGATACGGCGGAATTTGCCCTCGAATTTCAAGCCGCAGCACTCGGAAAAAACCTTCTTGATCATCTCCTCGGCGACTTCCATCACGTCCTCGCTGTCTTCGACATAGCTCATTTCCATGTCTATCTGCGTAAATTCGGGCTGACGATTGGCGCGCAGGTCTTCGTCGCGGAAACAGCGCGCGATCTGATAATATCTGTCCATGCCCGCGATCATCAAAAGCTGCTTATATATCTGCGGCGACTGCGGCAGCGCGTAAAACTCGCCCGGATGAACGCGCGACGGCACGAGATAGTCCCTCGCTCCCTCGGGCGTGGATTTCCCCAAAAAGGGCGTCTCTATCTCCAAAAAGCCGTTGTCCGCGAGAAAATTCCTGACTATGCGCGTGATCTTATCCCTCATGATGAGTTTTTGCTGCAAATAAGCGCGCCTGAGATCGAGATAGCGATATTTCAATCTCAGCGTCTCCGCCGCCTTGATGTCCTCGCAAACGACGAACGGAGCCACTTCCGCCTCGGAGAGTATTTTCAGATCGTCGGCGAGTATTTCTATCTCGCCCGTGGGCAGGTTCTTGTTGATGTTCCCGCCTCTGCCGCGCACCGTTCCCGAACAGCACACGACATATTCGCCGTGCAGCGTCTTCGCCTTTTCGAAAAGTTTTTCATCGCAGGCGGAATCGAACGCCACCTGAACGATACCCGTTCTGTCGCGCACGTCGATAAAGATAAGATTGCCCAGATCGCGGAATTTGGCGACAAATCCCATGACGACGCTCCTCTTGCCTTCGTCGCTTGCCCTGAGCACGCCGCACATATGCGTGCGCTTTGCACCGTTTAACAATTCACTCATTTCAATGCCTCCGTAAGCTCTTCCTCCGTCATGGCAAGGCTCGTAGAGTCCTGCATGTTCTTTACGGTATAAATTCCCTTTTCTATCTCGTCCTCGCCGATGAAGACGACCTTTTTCGCGCCTATCTTCGCCGCGTATTTCATCTGCGCCTTCAAGCTCCTGCCGGATATTTCGCGCTCCACGGCGAAGCCCTTTTCCCTCAACCTGCACGCAAGCCCTAAGGCGACGTCGCAGCCGCGGTCGCAAAGCGGCGCGATATAGACGTCGGGACGCTTTTCGGGCGGTATTTGCACTCCCACGTTCTGCATCACCATGAGCAGTCTTTCTATGCCCATGCCGAAGCCCGCCGCAGGCGTGGATTTTCCGCCCACCTGTTCCACCAGCCCGTCATATCTGCCGCCGCCGCAGACCGTTCCCTGCGCACCGATCGCGTTGCTCACGAATTCGAACACCGTGCGCGTATAATAATCAAGTCCGCGCACGATATGCGGATCGATGACGTAACTCACTCCCGCGGCGTCGAGCGCCTTGCATAATTTTTCGTGATGCTCCCTGCATTCGTCGCAGAGATGATCGAGTATGACGGGCGCGTCCGCCGCTATCTGCTTGCATCTCTCTTCCTTGCAATCGAGAATGCGCAGCGGATTTTTGTCCAGCCTTTCGCGGCAGGTGGAACACATTTCGCCGATATGCGCCGAAAAATATTCTTTGAGCGCCTTATTGTATTTCGCCCTGCATTCGCTGCAACCGATGGAATTGATTTTCAGCGAAAGATCGTATATGCCGACCTTGCCGAGCATGGCGCGCGCGATGAGGATCACTTCCGCGTCCGCCTGAGGCGACGCCGAGCCGTAAACCTCGACGCCGAATTGATGATGCTCCCTCAGTCTGCCCGCCTGCGGGCGCTCGTATCTGAATACGGGCGTGATATAATACATCTTCGTCGGCTGGGGATTTTCGCCTAAACCGTTTTCGATAAAGGCGCGCGCCACGCCCGCCGTCCCTTCCGGCTTGAGCGTGATGCTCCTTCCGCCCTTGTCGTTGAAGGTATACATTTCCTTGTTGACTATGTCGGTCGTGTCGCCGACGCCGCGCAAAAACAACTCCGTGTGTTCAAAGACGGGCGTGCGTATTTCACCGATACAGAATTCGCGGGCAACTTCTCTTATCTTTTCTTCGACGTAATGCCACTTATACGCTTCGGCGGGGACTACGTCTTTCGTGCCCTTGGGTATATTTATCATGACTGCCTCACAATATATATTTTTTCAGATTTTGCGCCTTGATCGACCCGGCGAGATGCGTTTCGACGTAATGTCTGTCCACGGTAACTTCAACGGGAGAAGTGAGATTTCCCGCGTTGAACGAGATGTCTTCGAGCAGGTTTTCCATTATCGTATGCAGCCTGCGCGCGCCTATATCTTCGTTGTTGTCGTTTTCGTTGACGGCTATCTCGGCAATGAGGTCTATCGCCTCTTTGGTGAACTTCAACTCCACGTTATCCACGCGCAAAAGTTCGGTGTATTGCTTCAATATGGCGTTGTCCGTCTGCGTGAGTATGCGCGCGAAATCCTCTTTGCCCAAACTTTCGAGCCTGACGGAGATGGGGAATCTGCCCTGAAGCTCGGGAATGAGATCGGAGATCTTGGAGATATGGAAGGCGCCCGCGGCGATAAAGAGGATATAATCCGTCTTGATCATGCCGTATTTCGTATTGACGCTGCAACCTTCGACTATCGGCAGAATGTCGCGCTGAACGCCCTCGCGCGAAACGTCGGGTCCGCCCGTCGTGCCGCGGGAAGTTATCTTGTCTATCTCGTCGATAAAAATTATGCCTTCGTTCTCGGCGCGCTCGATCGCTTCGGCGTTGACGTTATCCGTATCGATGAGCTTTTCCGACTCGGCGTTCATGAGCAGTTCGCGTGCTTTTTTGACGGTGAGCTTGCGCTTGCGTTTGCGCTTGGGGAGGATACCGCCGAGCATTTCACCGATATTTATCTCCACTCCCGAGCCGGGCATGATCTGCTGCGACTTGGGCGATTCGACCACTTCGATCTCGACAACGCGGTCGTCGAGTTCTCCCGCCCTATACGCCGAGACCGCCGCCTCTTGGATCTCTTTTGCCTGAGTCCCTTCCGGCATCTCCTTGCCCTTGATGCCGATGAGCACGGGCATGAGTATTTTTTCCACGGCAGCCGCGGCTTTCGCCTCCACTTCGCGATATTTTTCCTCCTTGACAAGGCGCACGGAAACCTCGACGAGATCCCTGATCATGGACTCTACGTCGCGTCCGACATAGCCCACTTCCGTGAACTTGGTCGCCTCGACCTTGACAAAAGGCGCTTTCACGAGCTTGGCGAGCCTGCGCGCTATCTCCGTCTTACCCACGCCCGTAGGTCCTTGCATGATGATGTTCTTGGGCGTGATCTCCTGCCTCAGTTCGGGAGTGAGGCGCGATCTGCGGTAACGGTTGCGAAGCGCGATGGCGACGGCTCTTTTCGCCTTGTCCTGCCCGATGATATATCTGTCCAGCTCGGTTATTATCTGCTTGGGAGTAAATTCCATATCAAACCTCCTCCACGACGATATTGTCGTTGGTAAACACGCAAAGTTGACTTGCGATCAAAAGCGCCTTTTTCGCGATCTCGGCGGCGGAGAGATCTGTCTCCTGCAACAGCGCGCGTGCCGCCGCCAAGGCATAATTCCCGCCCGAACCGATCGCGCAGGCGTCGCCGTCGGGATCGATCACGTCGCCGTTGCCCGAAACGATGAAGAGATCGTCCTTGTCGGCGACGATCAGCATGGCGTCGAGCTTGCGCTGATATTTGTCGCCGCGCCACATTTCGGCAAGCTCGACCGCGCTGCGCATGAGATTGCCCGAATATTTTTGCAGCATTCCTTCGAATTTTTCCGACAGCGAAAAGGCGTCCGCAACGCTGCCCGCAAAACCGATGACGACTTTGTCGTCATAAATGCGCTTGACCTTTTTAGCGTTGGACTTGAACACCACGCTCTCGCCGATCGTCACCTGACCGTCGCCCGCCACGGCGATCTTTCCCGCGCGCCTTACGGCGCAAATGGTCGTTCCTCTGAATTCCATATTTTCTCCTTTATGCCTCAGCCGCCTCGACAGCCGCGGAAAGATCCGCCAAGCCGCGCAGCGTATAGGCATGCTTACGCTCTTTTTTATCCTTTATTTTCGCGCCCGAAAGCGGCGGCAAAATGCCGAAGTTCGCGTTCATTGGCTGATAGTTTTCGCTCGCCGTCAAAAGATGCCTGCTCAACGCGCCGCAGATGGTGGTCGGCGGCGGCATAAACGCCTTCTTTCCCGCCGCACGCCTGTCGATGTTTATCGCGCACAAAAGCCCGGAAGCGATACTCTCGACATAACCTTCGACCCCGCTTAGCTGACCGGCGATATAGACATCGGGCGCACTTTTCAGCGAAAAGTCCTCGTTGAGCGCGGCGGGCGCGTTGATATATGTATTACGGTGCATGATCCCGTAGCGCAGAAATTCCGCTCTCTCCAACGCGGGAATGAGCGAAAAGACCCGCTTTTGCTCGGAAAATTTCAGGTTAGTCTGAAATCCGACCAGATTATATGCGTTTGCGGCGAGGTTTTCCCTGCGCAGCTGCAAGACGGCGTAAGGTCTCTCTCCCTCGGGAGTTTTCAGCCCGACGGGACGCAGCGGTCCGTAACGCATGGCGTCCTCGCCTCGCGCGGCAAGCGCTTCGATAGGCATACACCCTTCGAAAACGTCTCCCTTCTCGAACTCATGCAGTACGGCTTTTTCCGCCGTGAGCAACGCCTCGCGGAATTTTATGTATTCCTCTTTGTCCATGGGACAGTTGAGGTAATCCGCCTCTCCTTTTCCGTATCTCGCCGCGAAAAAGGACTTTTTCATATCCACGCTTTCCGCGCTCACTATGGGCGCGACCGCGTCGTAAAAATGCAGGCGCGCGCCGCATTTTTCCGCCAGATACTCGGTCATCTTTGCCGAGACCATGGGACCGCAGGCGATAACGGTCACCCCTTGTTCTTCCGCCCCGCTCGCCTCTTCGCGCACTATCTTCACGCCTGCGCCCTCAAGCTCTTTGAGCACGAGCGCGGAAAACAGCTCTCTGTCCACGGCAAGCGCGCCGCCCGCGGGCACCGCCGCTTTTTCCGCAAGCGGCAAAAGCGAGCTGCTAAGCCGCTTCAATTCGAGTTTCAGCATTCCCGAGGCGGTGTCTTCGCCCACGGCTTTGAGGCTGTTGCTGCAAACAAGCTCCGCGGGCATATCCGTCTTGTGACAAGGGGTGCTCTTTATCCCTCTCATCTCTTTCAAGACGACGTTATGTCCCCGCTTTGCCAAATAGCATGCCGCCTCGCTCCCCGCAAGCCCGGCTCCGATCACGGTCACTTTCACTCTTCGCTCCCGCCCTCTTCTTTCACGGGCACGGATTCGCTGTATCCGCACTTCTTGTCAAGGCAGACGTATCTATGCTTCTCGCCCTTGCCCACCTGTTTCATGAAGCCGCCGCACTTGGGGCACCTGTAAGGCGCGGGCAGATCCCAGGCGATGAAGTCGCACTCGGGATAACCCGAGCAGGAATAAAACACGTTGCCCTTTTTAGACACTTTCCTGATTATCCCCTTGCCGCAGACGGGACAGGTGGCGACATATCCCCCGTAAGGCTTGGTGAACTTGCAGTGCGGATAATTGGGGCAGGCGAGAAACTTTCCGAACTTGCCCTCGCGCACGACCATTTTAGCCCCGCACTTTTCGCATATCTCGTCAGTTTCTTCGGGTTTTTGGCGCATATTCGCCCCGTCGAAGCGCGCCATCGCGCAGCGCTTCTTGAAGTCGGGATAAAAGTCGGAGATGATCTTTTCCCATTTGACTCCCCCGCCTTCCACTCTGTCCAGATCCATCTCCATGTCGGAAGTGAACTTGACGTCCATGATGTTGGGGAAATATTTGACCAGCATGTCGCAGACGGTCTCGCCCAGCTCTGTCGGACGAATGGATTTTCCGTCTTTTTCGATATAATCCCTCTTGGAGATGACCGCTATCGTCGCCGCGTAAGTGCTCGGTCTGCCTATGCCGTTGTCCTCCATGCCCTTGACCAACGTCGCGTCGGTAAAACGCGCGGGAGGCGTGGTGAACTTTTGCTCGGCTTTCATCTCTTTAAGAATGAAAGTTTCCCCCTCTTTGATGTCGGGAAGAGCCTTGCCGCTCTTTTCCTCACCTTCTCCCGCAGGCATATAAGCCGCCTGCCAGCCGTTGAATTTGAGCGTCTTTCCTTTGAGCACGTAGCCGTACACCTTGTCGGAAACCGAGTTGACGTGCACGGTGAGCGTGTCGAACAGCGCCGGCGCCATCTGGCTGGCGACAAAGCGGTCGTAGATGAGCTTATAAAGTTTATACATGCTGCGTTGCAGCTTGTCTTTGAGCGATTCGGGCGTCATCGCGAGCGAGATCGGACGGATCGCCTCGTGCGCGTCCTGCGCGCCGCTCTTGGCTTTATAGACGTTGGGACGCACGGGCGCATAGTTGTCGCCGAAGTTACTGCGGATATAGGCGAGCGCCTCGTTCTGCGCGTCGGAAGAGACGCGCGTGCTGTCCGTACGTATATAAGTCACGAGCGCCGTATGTCCCATTCCCGGTATGTCGACGCCTTCATAAAGCTGCTGCGCGAGCTGCATGACCTGCGCGGGCGTCAGATTGAGCTTGGATGCGCCGTCTTGCTGCATGGTAGAGGTCGTGAAGGGGGGATGCGGACGGGAAACGGACGTGTCGCGCTTGACGCTGTCGGCATACCACCTGCCCGCCTTACTGCCATTCACTATCTCGTCGGCGAGCTGCTTATTGCCCACCTTCGTCTTTTTTCCGTCGATGTCGTTAAAGTCGCATTTGAGCATCGCGGGCACGTCGTCTTTGAAGAGCACGGCGGCGATGTTCCAATATTCTTCCGGCTTGAAGTCGCGTATCTCGCGCTCCCTGTCCACGACCATCTTCAAGGCGACGGATTGAACTCTCCCCGCGGAAAGACCGTTTTTAATCTTTCTCGACAAAATGGGCGACACTTCGTAACCCACAAGCCTGTCGAGCACTCTGCGCGCCTGCTGGGCGTTCACGAGATTGATGTTTATCCTGCGCGGATGTTCGAGCGCGGCGAGCACGGCTTTTTTGGATATTTCGTTGAACTCGATGCGGATATCGCCGTCGGGAAGCTTGAACACCTGCGAAATATGCCACGATATGGCTTCTCCCTCGCGGTCGGGGTCGGTCGCGAGATAGACTTTGTCCGCCTTGGCTATCGCCTTGCGCAAATTCTCGATCGTCTGCTTCTTGCTTTCGGTAATGACGTATTCGGGCTTGAAATCGTGTTCGATGTCAATGCCCATGCGATGTTCGGGCAAATCGCTTATATGCCCGCCCGACGCCATGACCATATATTGCTTTCCCAAATATTTGGAAATTGTTTTCGCCTTGTGCGGCGACTCGACTATGATAAGATCCATCCTCTACCCGTTCTCCCTCAAATTCCGTAATTGGCGACCACATAATAATTGCCGCTCAATCTTCTCACTTTTCCGTCAAGCTCCATTTTCATCAACAGTTTCGCGACTTCTTCTATGCTCAGATCGCTGTTCGCGGCGATCGCCGTATAGTGAGCGCGTCCTTCTCTCTCCAAAATATCTATCAGTTTTTGTTCTTCCGGCGTGTATATCTGCGTTCTGTTCAGACCGTCGTCTTTCCCGCCCGTGTCGTATATTATGTCCCCTATCCTGGTCACGAGCCTTCCGCATTCCTTCAATCTCTCGTTACAGCCCTCGCTCGAACGGGAGAATATGCTTCCCGGGACGAGCCAAAGCTCCCTGCCCAGATCCAACGCGAGATCCGCCGTTATCAACGCTCCGCTGCCCACGCCCGCTTCCGTGACGAGAACTCCCTTCGAGATCGCGGCGAGAAGGCGGTTGCGTTCGGGGAACCTGAACGCGAGCGGCGGCGTTCCGAGCGGATATTCCGAGAGCAGAAGTCCGTTTTGCCCCACCTCTTCGATAAGTTCGGCGTTTTCGGGCGGATATTTCTTATCCAAGCCGCAGGCGGCGATACCGATAGTCTTGCCGCCGCATTTAAGCGCCGCCTTATGCGCGATCGCGTCTATACCCGAGGCAAGCCCGCTCACGATCGTGACGCCCGCTTCCGCCAACCCTTTGGCGAAATACTCCGTCGCTTCCACGCCGTATCTCGTGGCGCGGCGGGTACCGACCACGGTCACGCAGGTCGTCTCGAGCAAAGCAAGATCGCCTTTCGCGTAAAAGAGCACGGGCGGCTCATAAAGATCGAGAAAGCTATGCGGATACTGAAAGTCCTCGCGCGTTACGACGCTTATCCCGCTCTTTTCGAGCTTTGTGAGATATTTCTCGTCCACGACGGGACGGGCGGCGTTTATCCTGTCCGCATCTTCACAGCGCTTTTTCGGACTCGAGCCGAAACTCGCGGCGATATAAGCTTTCCTCTTCTCCTCGTCCATCAATCCCAATATTTCCTGTCGAGCGAGCGATATTGCACCGCTTCGGTCAGATGCTCCGCTTTTATCTCTCCGCCGCCCGCAAGATCCGCGATCGTGCGCGCGACTTTCAATATCCTCGTCCCCGCGCGGGCGGTGAGGTTGAGCTTTTCGTAGGCGGCGCGCAGTATGTCGTCGCACTCGCGCGTCAGTCTGCAATATTTACGCATATCGGCGTTGTCCATGCGCGCGTTGACGAAAGTGTTCTTTCCCGCGTAACGCTCGCGTTGAATGGCACGCGCCGCCTCGACTCTCGCCTTTATCGCGGCGCTGCTTTCGGCAGGCTCCTTACTTTGCAGTTCGTCGTAACTTATCCCGTCCACCTCGACGTGAAGGTCTATCCTGTCGAGAAGAGGTCCCGAGAGTTTGCCGATATATCTCCTGATCTCGGCGGGCGTACATCTGCATTCGCGCGTGGCGCTGCCGTAATTGCCGCAGGGGCAGGGATTCATTCCCGCGACGAGCATAAATCTCGCCGGATATTCCGCCGTTATGCGCGCTCTCGCCACCGTGACCACTCCGTCTTCGAGCGGCTGACGCAGCGCTTCAAGCGTGCGGCGGTTATATTCGGGCGCTTCGTCCAAAAATAAAACGCCGTTATGCGCCAAAGAGACCTCTCCCGGGCGGGCATAAGTTCCGCCGCCCGTGAGCGCGGGGATAGTCGCCGTGTGATGAGGCGCCCTGAAAGGACGCGCGGAAACTATGCCCTTGTTCGGATCGAGAACTCCCGCGACAGAATGTATCTTCGTCACTTCGATAGCCTCTTCAAAGGTCATGTCGGGCATGATCGTCGGAACGCATTTCGCCATCAGCGTCTTGCCCGAGCCGGGAGGTCCGACCATGAGAATGTTATGCCCGCCCGCGACGGCTATCTCGATCGCTCTGCGCGCGAAAAACTGCCCTTTCACGTCGGCAAAATCCACGCTGTACTTGTTTATCTCCTCTTCGGGCACGAAACTCTTCGTCCGCAGGGGAAGATGTTTTTCCCTGTTGCACAAAAAGTCGCATGCCTGCCTGAGCGAGGAAACGGTGTAAACTTCCGCGCCCGCGACATAGGACGCCTCTTTGGCATTGCCTTCGGGCAGCAAAAATTTCGTTTTGCCCTCCTGCATCGCGGCGATGATGATGGGCATGATACCGTTGACGGGGCGCACGCTCCCGTCGAGCGAAAGCTCGCCCAGCAGCGTGAGATCTTTATATCTCGCCTCGGGCAGCTGCTCGCTCGCGGCGAGTATTCCCACGGCGATGGGAAGATCGAACAGCGCGCCCTCTTTTTTGCAGTCGGCAGGCGCAAGATTAACGGTTATGCGCTTGGTCGGATACTTGAATCCGCTATTTTTAATGGCTGCGCGGACGCGCTCCCGCGACTCTTTCACCGCGGTGTCGGGAAGACCGACGGTCTCGTAACCGGGCAGACCCGCATTGAGATCCGTCTCTATGTCGACCGCAAGCCCCGAAAGCCCTTCGAGCGTATAACTGTTTATCTTCGCCAGCATCAGTTCTTTTTGTCCTTTCTGTTCTTGATCGCCTGTTTGAGCCATTCAAAGCGCAGATCGGATCTTATCATATCGAAAAATCTGCCGCTGTGATATTTGAGCGTTTTCTCGCGGTTATAGTAGCAAAGATCGATGACCACATAGACGAGCGCAAACGCGAGCAGCACGGTAAAGACGCTGAACACGATCATGAACGCCGACTTCGAAGGGAACATGAGATATTGCATGTCGCCCGACGAGGCGATGAACCCTCCCCTGCCGATGAGCTGCGCGACGTTGAGGAAATGCGTGAGCGATAGCGCGCCGAAGATGCTCATGAGGCGAATATCGGGCACGAGAATGATATACGCGAGCAAAAGCAGCAGTCCGAGCGTCATCACCTCGACCGTGATCCCCGTGCCGATAGCGGCAAAGAGAATGACGGAAACGCCGCTCGTGAGCATGAGGTCGGCGGTCGATCTACCGTTGAGGAAATAATTGAGCGCGGAAAGTATGGCGAGCGCCGCGCCGAAAAGCCAGGTGCAAACGCCCAAAGCCGAACTTGTGACGCCGCTGTTGGCAAGCCCGAACATCGCATACATGTTGAATGCGTCGTTGGACATATAGATATTCGAGGCAAACCAAGCGTACATCTGATCGAAGACGGCAAAGTAGCTGCCCTGCGAATAATAAGGCATCATCATGGGCAGCGCCGCCAGATAGAACACGACCAGGCTTGCGACCGCCTGCGCGGCTATGATAAGTCCCGTCTTGCCCCTTTCCGCCTTGTCCGCTTTGACCACGGCGCCGATCTGATAGATGAGGATCGTGGGCAAAAGCAGTATGACCCAGTTGTCGAACATGAGCGCCAAGGTGAACATGACGCCGGCGAGCGCGGCTTTTGCCGTATTATAACCGCCGCTCTCCTTTCCGTCCAAAAGCATGATATGGAGCATTCCCATGACAAAGGGCATAGCCAAGCTGAGATATGAGCCGTAAAGCGCGCTCTGCGTGAAGAACACGGGAAGCACGGCGTAAAAGCCCGCGTAGCACGCCGCCGTTCTCACCGAAGAGGTATAGCGCGCGGCGAAGGTGTAAATGAGATAGCAGGTCACTATATCCGCCAAGACCGTGGGGATACGCAGCGTGACCGCCATCGCCATACTTCCGCCCTGCACGCCGAGCATGGTTGCGATACGGGCGAATATCCAGATGACGTATGCGGAAAGCGAGGGCACGCCGGGCAAGGCGGTATATGCCTGTCCCCAGCCGTCCGTGTTGACCGCGCTGTAAAGTCCGTAATAGCTTGCCGAGATCTCGCCGAAACCGAAAGTGGTCACGGTCACGATAAAGCGCACGATGAACGCCCCGAGCATCGCATAGGTGAAGAGGGCGAGCGGCGAGACGAACGCCTTTGCGGAAAAGCCTCTCTTTGCCGCGGCGCCGCCGTTTTCGTCGGAGAGCGGAGCCGAAAGAGTTTCCGCCTTTTCGACGATGTCCTTACCCATGGCATATCTGACGAATTTGACCAAAAGATACGCCGCAAGCACGGTCACCAACGCCAAAAGCACGACGTAAACATAGGAGCCCGCCGTCGCCATGCTGTAAGTTCCGTCCTGCTTGAGTATGCCGACAAAGTGCTCGTCCGCGCTCACGGAAGCATCCGTCTCCACGACGGAAATGTCGTCGAAATAGACAAGTCCGCTGGGAGCGGCTTCACTGTTGCCGATACCGACAAAGAGGGTAAAATCCGCGCTTGCCTTGGCTTGGAAATAGATATAGCATTCGACCCACTTATTGCCCGAGGGCGAACCGTATTCGGTTATGCTCGCCTGAGTCACGTTCATGCCGAGAAAATCGCTGTCCTCGGTGAAGCCGAGCACGACGCCGACGTCGCGTTCGTCGTCCTCTCCCTCGTCGAGCGTCACGGGCGTGAGGCTTTGGATCTTGATTCGCGCCGAAAGCTTGTAATATCTGTTGTTTTTGAGCGAAACGCTCTGCGTGATATAAGTCCACGCGGAAGAAGCGTTCACGGAAAGCGAATATTTCGTGCCGTTGTTCTTGGTCGCGTCGTCGCTCCCGGACGGCTGCACGGTGACTTTTTCGCTGGAAGTATCGTTGATCGTCCATCCGTCGGCTTTGCCGTTTTCGAAATCGCCGTTCGTCACGATAGCGCCGCCGCTTTCGCCGCACGCGGCAAAAACTATCGCGCATATTATCGCAAGACAAACGATTGCCATCAAAAGACTTTTGCGAGTTTTCATTGAAATGCTCCTATGTATGCTAAATATATAATAATAAATATAAAGAGCGTTTGCAAGCGTTTTAAGATATTTGGATAAAAGCGAAGGGATTTTTTTCGCGTAAAGCGTCCTCTTCCTGCCTCATTTTACAAAAAGAGATAAAAAAATCCCCCGCGGGGAACGCGGGGGAAAAGCTTTTGTCTCTCTTACTTGATGACTTCCGCAAGTTTGGCTGCCTTGCCGCTCCTGTTCCTCAGATAATAGAGCTTAGCCCTTCTGACCTTACCATGACGAATGACGTCGATGTGGTCTATCTTGGGAGAATGAACGGGGAAAGTCCTTTCCACGCCCACGCCGTTGGAGATCTTGCGCACGGTCATGGTCTCTCTGATGCTGCCGCCTCTGAAAGCGATGATGATGCCTTCAAAAGCCTGCAATCTTTCCTTGTTTCCTTCAACGACCTTGACGAACACTTTGACCGTGTCGCCGATGGCGAGTTTGGGAAGATCGGTACGCATACCCTCTTTTTCGATCACGTCTATCAAATTACTCATTGACTTATACCTCCGAATTTACGCGATGTTCACGAGCGTCTTGGGATTTTTTTACGTCGGCGGAACACCCGAAGTCTTATTTTGCCTGCATATTTTATCATAAAAAAACACGCTTGACAACTGTTTTTACTCACAAAAACGAGATTTTTGTCATAAATCGTTCATGTCAAAGGCGTTTTCCAGATATTCCGCCTCTCCGCGCAAAATATCGATCACGTCAAAGCGGACGTCGCACTCTTCCATATGATGCGACATAAGATACATCTGTGCCGCCCGAACTATCTTTCTCCTCTTGGCGCGCGTCACCGCTTCCGCTCCCCTGCCGAAGCTTTCGCTCTCCCTGCTCTTGACCTCGATGAAGACGACGCAGCCCTTGTCGAGCGCGATTATATCTATCTCGCCGACGCGGCAGGAATAGTTGCGCCGCAGAATATGCATGCCGCGTTTTTTCAGAATATATTCGCAGGCGGCTTGCTCGCCTATCACTCCTCCTGCCCGCGTGTTCATATGAAATGCGTGACGAACGTGCGCCTGTGCAGGGGCGTGATACCATATTCTCTTATGGCGTCGATATGCGTTTTCGTGCCGTAGCCCTTGTTTTTTTCAAAGCCGTATTGAGGATAAATGAGTGCTTGATCGTCCATATATTTATCGCGCGTAACTTTCGCCACGATCGAGGCGCAGGCAATGGAATAACTGAGCAGATCGCCCTTGATTATCGGCACGACGGGGCAAACGCTTTCGATGTTCACCGCGTCGATCAAGGCAACATCGGGCCTTATCTTCAATCCCGCAAGAGCAAGGCGCATCGCCTCCTTGGTCGCGTTCAGGATATTCACCTTGTCGATATATTCCGGCGGCAGCGAAACGACTTTGCAGGCAAGAGCCTTTTCTTCGATCAAAGGACAGAGTTTTTCGCGTTTTTTGGCGGAAAGCTTCTTACTGTCCGTGACTTCCGCAATAATATCCTCAGCATTGAGCGGCATGACGATCGCGCAGACGGTGACGGGTCCCGCCAGCGGTCCCCTGCCCACTTCGTCCACTCCGGCGATATAAACGCACCCTTTTTCAAGCTGCGCTTTTTCGTAAGCGAGATTATCTTCCATCTTCTTCCTCTGCCTCATCAAGCATGATTTTCCCCAATCTCAGCTTGCGCAGATCGTCGATGATCGCGCGCGCCGTGCGCTCGTAGTCAATCTCGTCGCGGCGCAATATAAAGCCGCGCTTTTTTGCTATTTTGTCCATAATTTCAACGGGGTCGCCCGAGAGATCTTCCAAACCGTAACGCTGCTTGAATGGCTCATGATCGCGGCGCTTGAAGATCTTGATCGCTTCAAGCCCAAGCTCGCTTATGTCGAGCACTTCTTCCCTGACGCTTCCGACGAGCGCGAGATGAACTGCGCGCGTTTCGTCCTCGAATGCGGGCGGGAGCGTACCCGGAGTGTCCAAAAGTTCTATTCCCGAGGAGAGCGTTATCCACTGCTTGCCTCTCGTGACCCCGGGGCGATTTCCCGTTGCCGCGCGCTTGCTCGCGCAAAGGCAGTTGATGAGCGTGGATTTTCCCGTGTTGGGAACGCCGACGACCATCGCGCGCACCGTCCTGTTCACGCCCTTACTTTTATATTTTTCGATAAGCGGCTTGTTCAGTTCGAGAAGTTTGGCGATCGTGAGCGCGCGAAAACGCGCGGAAGTGCTGTTCACGGAAATGCAGCTCAATCCCCTGCTCTCATAGAGCTTTTCCCAACGGGAAAGATCTTCCCTCTCCACCATGTCGCTCTTGTTGAACACATAGAGCACGGGCATGCCCTCGATGAGCTTATCGAATTCGGGATTGCGCGAAGAATGCGGCGCGCGGGCGTCGAGCACATAGATGACGCAGTCGGCGGCTTTGACGCTCTCTCGCATCATTCTCATCGCTTTGGTCATATGCCCCGGGTACCACTGAATATACATCTACTTCTCCAAAAGATCGGGGCGGCGGAGGCGCGTTATTTCCAGCTGTTTTTCCCTGCGCCACTTGGCGATCGCCGCATGGTCGCCCGACAAAAGCACTTCGGGGACCTCTTTTCCCAAAAAATTCCTCGGACGCGTATATTGCGGATATTCCAAAAGCCCGTCCGAAAAGCTCTCTTCATCCGTCGATCTGTCGCTGCCGAGCACGCCTTTGACATAGCGCGCGACGGCGTTGATGAGCACCATGGCGGGAAGCTCTCCGCCCGTCAGAACATAGTCGCCGACGGAAATTTCCTCGTCGATGTCCTCGTCGATGACGCGCTGATCAACGCCTTCGTAATTGCCGCAGAGAATGAGTATCCACTCGCGCTGCGCAAGGCGCAAGACCGTCTTTTGATCGAGAGTTTTCCCTTTCGGCGACATATAAATGCGCAAGGCTTTCCTGTCGGGATCGAGCGCGTTTATCGTGTCATGTATGGGCTGAGGGGTCATGACCATGCCCGCTCCCCCGCCGAAAGGCGTGTCGTCGCATTTACCGTGCTTATCGGCGGTATGATCGCGGATATTCTCGGCGTTCACGCTTATCAATTTGTTTTCGATGGCTCTGCCGATGACCCCATAGCTCAGGCAGTCGAACATTTCGGGAAAAAGCGTCGCAACGTCAATCCTCATAAAGCGCCACCTCGGAAAAACGCGACTTGTTGAGAAAGATTTCGCCTTTTTCCACGTCGATCTTCTCCACGACTTCTTTCAAGGCGGGAAAAGCGACCTTTCCGCCCTTGTCGAGCGTCGCCTCGTAAATATCCGTCGAAGAATATTGCAGAACGTCTTTGACCGTGGCGAAAACCTCGGTTCCCAAAAAAAGCCGACAGCCGATGATGTCGGCGATAAAATATCTGTCCTCGGGAAGCTTTACGGCGTCTTCTCTTCTGACGCGCAGTTCCTTGCCGCGCAAAAGCTCGGCGGCATTGCGGTCGTCCACGCCGCTTAATTTGAGAAAGACGCCCGCGGGCGACACGCGCGCGCATGCGACGGCGTATTCCACGCCGCCGATACTGACCTTTTTCAGGTCGTAAAAGCGCTCGTTGTCGTCGGTCAAAGGGGATATTTTGATCTCCCCTTTTATTCCCTGCGGCTTAGCCACGGTGCCGACCGTGACCGTCTCTCTCATTTTTCGATTATATCGACGTAATACTTGCCGCCGTCTTTGGAAGCCGCCTTAACGAGCATGCGGATAGCCTTGGCGATCCTGCCCTGCTTGCCTATGACTTTTCCTATTTCCTTTTTGTCGACGACGATGTTGATGACGGTGTTTTCGCCTTCCGTCACCGTCTTCACCTCGAAACTGTCTTTGTCGTCGACGAGATTGGAAATAACGTATTTGACCAGCTCTTCCATATTACTTGATTATCTCTTGCTGTTTGAAAATGCTTCTCACCGTGTCGGTAGGCTGAGCGCCCCTCTCCAGCCACTCGGTAGCCTTGGCGGTGTCGATCTTGACGACGGCGGGTTCTTTGGTGGGATCGTAATAACCGATATTGTCCAAATACTGCGCGTCTCTCGCCTTGCGGCTGTCGATAGCGACGATGCGATAGAAGGGTGCCTTCTTGCTGCCCATTCGGGTAAGTCTGATCTTGACCATTTTTCTTTCTCCTTTTATATAAAAAGTTTTATTATCTTATCGTATATCAGAAGGGCATTCTGAAACCGCGCTTGCCCATATTGGACATGCGGCTCATCATCTCCCTCACCTGCGCAAACTGTTTGAGCAGAGAGTTTATGTCCTGTATAGTCGTGCCGCTTCCCGCCGCGATCCTCTTTTTATGCGAGCCCTTGATGATGTCGGGGTTCTGCCTTTCGGCGGGAGTCATGGATTGGATCATCGCCTTGACTTTCTTCATGTTGTTTTCGTCCACGGAAAGATCCTGCCCTTTGAGCTTGCCCGCAAGTCCCGGGATCATTCCCAGCATCTGCGACATATCGCCCATGTTTTTCATCTTATCTATCTGCACGAGATAATCTTCGAGCGTGAACGCCTTTTCTTTCATCTTGCGCTGCATTTCGCGCGCTTCTTCTTCCGTGTAAGCGCTCTGCGCCTTTTCTATGAGCGTGAGCACGTCGCCCATGCCGAGTATGCGCGAAGCCATGCGCTCGGGATGGAAGACTTCGATGTCGGAAAGTTTTTCGCCCGTGCCGCAGAATTTGATAGGCTTACCCGTCACCGCCCTGATCGAAAGCGCCGCGCCGCCGCGCGTATCGCCGTCGAGCTTGGTGAGCACGACGCCCGTCACGTCCATCACGTCGTTGAACGCTTTCGCCACGTTGACCGCGTCCTGCCCCGTCATGGCGTCCACGACGAGCAATATCTCGTCGGGAGAGAAGGTCTTTTTCAGCCCCGCGATCTCGTCCATGAGCTGATCGTCTATATGCAGTCTGCCCGCCGTATCCACGATGAGCGTGTCGCAGCCCTTGGATTCCGCCTCTTTGAGCGCGCCCTTGACTATCTTCTGCGGATCTATCTGTCCCATTTCAAAAACGGGCACGTCCGCGTTCTTTCCCACGACCTGCAACTGCTTGATCGCGGCGGGACGATATATGTCGCAGGCGACGAGCATGGGCTTCTTACCCTGCTTTCTCAGCATGACGGCGAGTTTTCCGCACATGGTCGTCTTACCGCCGCCTTGAAGTCCGCACATCAAAATTATCGTCGGAGGCTTGTCGGCGACTTTGAGCTTTGAGGAAGTTCCGCCCATGACCGCGGTGAGTTCGTCCTTGACGATCGCGATCACCTGCTGCGCGGGAGAAAGGCTTTTGAGCACCTGCTCGCCCACGGCTTTTTCGCTCACGTTGTTGATAAACTGCTTCACCACCGACAAATTCACGTCGGCTTCGAGCAGAGCGATGCGCACCTCGCGCATTGCGCCCTTGACCTCAAGCTCGGTAAGCTTGCCCTTATCCTTGAGCTTGGAAAATATATGCGACAATCTCTCGCTCAATCCGCTGAATGCGCCCATCTTTTTCTCCTTGTCAACTGTCCAAAAGGTCTTTTGCCTTACGCGCCAACTCTGCTGCGTCTTCGCCGCAAGCGGCTATCTTGTCCAATATCTCGCGCAGCCTGTCCGATCTTTCGACCATCTTCAACTTGCTCTCCGTCTCTTCGAGCGTGCGTTCCGCCCTTTTGAGAGCGTCTCTCACTCCCTGCGGAGATATGCGATGCTCTTTTGCGATCTCCCCCAGCGACATATCCCTGTTATAATACATATCGACCAGCTCGCGCTGATAGTCGGTGAGCAGGGCGCCGTAATAGTCGTTGTAAAGACCTATATAGAGTTTATCCTTTTTTTCCATCGCCGTCAAGTAAAAACACTTGTTAAAGCATTTTTCCTTTATATTATATCCGTCCGCGGCGCCGCTGTCAACTTTTTTTGCACGAAAAAAAGGATCGTCGCCGACCCTTTTCTTTATAAGTGGATATTATTCGAAGATAGAATCGATAAAGGTCTTGGCGTCGAACTCTGCGAGATCGTCTATCTTTTCCCCGACGCCAACGAACACGACGGGAAGCTCTCTTTCGGCGGAGATCGCAAAGACGACTCCCCCTTTCGCCGTTCCGTCCATTTTGTTCAAAATTATGCCGTCGATGTCGATTATTTCGTCAAATTCCTGAACTTGCGAGAGTGCGTTCTGCCCCGTCGTCGCGTCGAGCACGATATAGGTGCGGTAATCCGCGTCCGGGCACTCTCTTTCCACGACCTTATTTATTTTGGCGAGTTCGTTCATCAGATTCTTCTTGTTTTGCAGCCTGCCCGCCGTGTCGATGAGCACGACGTCCGTGCCCTTTGCCTTCGCCGACGAGAGCGCGTCGAACACCACCGCCGCGGGATCCGAACCTTCCTCATGCTTGATCAGGCGCACTCCCGCGCGCTGCGACCAAACTTCGAGCTGCTCTCCCGCCGCCGCTCTGAACGTATCCGCGGCAGCCATGACGACGCTCTTTCCCCGACTTTTGAAAAACTTCGCCAGCTTTCCTATCGCCGTGGTCTTACCCACGCCGTTCACGCCCGCAACTAAGATTATCAACGGATATTCATAAGGCGCTATCTCGTAATCTATGCTCTCGACCATGATCTGCCTGAGCAGCTCCTTTGCGTCGTCCGCCTTGGAAATACGCCTTTCAAAGCACTCGTCCTTGAACCTTTCGAGTATCTGTTCGGTCGCTTCGACGCCCACGTCGGAAGAGATGAGCACGTTTTCCAGATCTTCGTAAAATTCATCGTCGAGCGCCCTGCCCGTGAAGAGCGAATAAAACTTCTTGGCGATCGCTTCCTTTGTCTTTTTAAGTCCCTGCGCAAGTTTAGAAAAAATACCCATTGTCTACCTCACTTGGATTCGCTGTGCTTGACAGCCTCTTTGAGCGAAACTGAGACGACGTCCGAGACGCCCAGCTCCTGCATTGTCACGCCGTAAAGCATGTCCGCCTGCTCCATGGTGGGCTTGCGGTGCGTGATGACGATAAACTGCGTACTGTCGGAAAATCTCTTCAGGTAGCGCGCGAAGAGGTCGACGTTGCTCTCGTCGAGCGCGGCGTCTATCTCGTCGAGGATGCAGAACGGCATGGGGCGCAGGCGCAGGATCGCAAAAAGTATGCAGATCGCCGTGAATGCCTGCTCGCCGCCCGAAAGCTGGGAGAGATTGCGCAAATTTTTGCCCGGAGGCTCGGCATATATCTCTATGCCCGCTTCGAGCGGATCTTCCGCGCTGTCCAGATCCACTTCGAGCCTGCCCGTGCCGCCGCCGAACATCTCGGAGAATATGGTCTGGAAGTTGGAATTTATCTTTTTGAACTCCCTGTCGAATCTCTCGCTCATCTCCTTGCTCAAATTGGCGATTATCTCCAAAATATCCGACTGCGCCTTTCGCATATCGTCGCGCTGGGCGGCAAGCTCGTCGTGACGCGCCTGCGTTTCCTTATACATATCTATCGCTTCGAGATTGACCGGACCTATCTTGCTCATCGCGCGCCTGAGCTTTCCTATCTCTCCCGCCGCCTTTTCGTGATCGAAGTCCGCCCTGCGATAACGCGCCGCGCTCTCATAATCCAAGTCGTATTCCTCGGATATATGCACGCGCATCTCTTCCGCGTCTTCGTCTATCTTCTGCATCTTCGCTTCCTGCCTGACTTTTTCCTCGTTGGCGGAGATCATGCTCTGCGTGAGCGATTCCTTGAAGTTCATCACGGCGGCGATCTCTTCGTCGAGCTTCGCCTTATATTCGTCCAAAGACGCGATCTTTTCCTTGATCTCGCTCTGACGTTTTCTGTCCTCGTCGCTGACCACGGCGTTGTCTATGTCGGACTCCGTCTGCTTGATCTTGTCTTCCGTGTCCGACAATATCCTTCTTATGGCGGTGCGCTCTTCGCTGAGCGCCTTGCTCTCGCGTTCGAGGCGTTCGATGTTTTCGCTGTGCGAGGCTATGGCGTTTTCAAGACTCGTGAGTTTTACGCGCAGTTCGGTCAGGCGCGCGGACAGCTCCTTGCTGCGCTCGCGCATCTTGGCGTATCCCGCTCTGCGCTCTTTTTCCGCCTCGTCGTCATGCACGGGAACGCCCTTGCCCGCGTCCACGCTGTCCAAGGCGCCGTTTATCATGTCTATCCTGCGGCGGATATTTTCGCGCGCGCCCGTCTTTGCCGTGAGCGAAGAGGAAAGCTCGTCGCATCTGCCCGACGCTTTTTCGAGCTTTTGCGACGCGGTGGCAAGCTCGACTTCCGCATTGCGGAAATCTTCGTCGAAAACTTTGAGCTGCTCTTGAAGCTCGTCCGCCTCCTCCTGCGCGTCCTTATAGGCAACGACGGCTTTGTCGTATTCTTTTTTCATCTTTTCCGCCGCGACGCGGTATTCTTCGAGCGTGCGCTCGTGTCCGAAAACGCTCGCCATCGCCGATCTGTTCACCGCGCCGCCGCTGATCGCGCCGCTCGTGTTGATCATATCGCCTTCGAGCGTGACTATCCTGACGTTATAACCCGACCTGCGGGCGGCTTCGACGGCGTTGTCCGTGTTGTCGAAAACGACCGTACTGCCCAAAAGACCGCTGACGATGTTGTCGTAGCGCTTGTCGAAAGAAACCAGCTTCGACGCTTCGCCGAGGCAGCCGCGTTCGCGTAATATCCCTGCAAGGCGCGGATCGAGATCGCGCCTCTTGTAGCTCGTGAGCGGCAGGAAAGTGACCGTTCCCAAGCGGTTGTTTTTCAAATAACGTATGAGGAATTTGGCGTCTTCTTCGTCCGCCGTGACCACGTTTTGAACGGAGCCGCCGAGCGCGGTCGTGATCGCCGTTTCATATTCTTTCGGGACCTTTATTATCTCCGCCACAAGCCCTTCGATATGCGAAGAAAGCTCCTCGTCGCCGCGCGCCGCCTGCATCAGATGCTTGACCGCGTCGCGGAAATTCGCATAATCGCGGCTGTATTCGGCGAGCATTTTTATGCGCGATTCCAAGCCGCTTATGCGCGTTTGCAGCTCTGTCATCGCGGCGCGGTTTTTCTCCACTTTCTCGCCCGCCTCGCGCAGGGAAAACATGACTTCGTTGCGCGAAGACGCCAGCCTGTCGCGCTGACGGCGCAGTCTGTCCACGTCTTTTTCCAGCTCGAGCCTGTCTTCCTCCGCGTCTTTAAGCTCGGACTTGATGTCCGTCATCTCGGCGCTCAACTCGTCCTCTCTTTCAAGGAGCGTGTCGCGTTCGGCGGTTAGCTTGCCGTAATTTTCCTTGATGTCGGCGATGCTCTCCATGGCTTTGAGCAGTTCGTCGTTACGGCTCTCCATCTCCTGCTCGCCCTGAGTTATCTTGGCGAGCAGTTCTTCGTATTCTCCGTCCGCCTCGTCGTATTCTTCCTTCACTTCGCTCTGCTCTTCCTTTGCCATGTTGAGATGAGTGACGTGATAGGTGTGTTCCTCGTCCTTCTTGTCGATATCCTCTTCGATGGCGACCAGGCGAGCCTCCGCGTCCGCCCTGTTGGAAGTGAGATGGCTCATGCGCTCGGAGAGAGTGTTTCCCGCGCCGCGCACGCTCTCCGCCGCTACGGCAAGCGCGGTAAGCTCGTCGCGCAAACGGGAAATATAGACGTCCGTATTGTTCCTGTCCGCAGTCTTTTTGTTATACTGCTTGTCCGCGTCGGCATACTGCCCGCGCATACTTTCCAGCTGCTCGGCGACTTCGTCGAGCGTCTTTTGCACCTGCGCCTTCAATTCGGCGTTATGCTCGAAGCCGTAGACGAACTCGTTTATCTCCAGATCGCGCAGCTCGTCGCGCAGCTGCAGATATTTTCTCGCGTCCGCGCTCTGTCTCTCCAACGGTTCGAGCTGACGGTCGAGTTCGAGCAAGATGGATTCTATCCTCTGCAGGTTGGTCTCCGTGCGTTCAAGCTTGCTCTGCGCCTCTTTTTTGCGCTTTTTATGCGTGGAAATGCCCGCCGCATCCTCGAATATGGCTCTGCGGTCCACGGGCTTGGCGTTGATGATCTCGGAAACGCGCCCCTGACCGATGATGCTGTATCCTTCTTTTCCCAGTCCCGTGTTGCGAATGATCTCCTGAATATCCATCAGGCGACATTGCGTGTCGTTGATGTAATATTCGCTCTCGCCCGAACGGAAGAGCTTTCTCGTGATCTTCACCTCGTCGAAGGCAAGCGTGGGGAAAAGTTTTTCCGTGTTGTCGAAGAAAAGCGAGACCTCGGCAAAAGACATGGACTTCCTCACCTTTGTGCCGTTGAAAATGACGTCCTGCATGCTCTTGCCGCGCAGCGCCTTTGCGCTCTGCTCGCCGAGCACCCAGCGCACCGCGTCCGCGACATTGCTCTTACCGCAGCCGTTGGGACCCACGATACCCGTGATGCCCTCGTTGATCTCGATGACCTTGCGGTCGGCAAAGGACTTGAAACCGAAAACTTCTATCTTCTTAAAATTCAAAATCGGTTGCTCCTGAATATATTATAATTATTATAACAATTAAGAGCGGCTCAACGCAAGCGTTTTTCAAAGACAATCAAGCCGCCAAAAAGCGCGAGCTATTTTCTCTTTGCTTTCAGCGCGTTCACGGCGTTGCGGGCGCAGTCGCGTTCGGCGAGTTTTTTCGACGCGCCGACTCCCGTGGCGATACGTCTGCCCATGGCGACAAGCTCCACTTTGACCTCATCTTCGCTTGCGGAAAGGACGTTGTATTCATAATGCGGGAAAAGCTCGTTCACCTCGCTCTTGTAATCACGGAAATCGGGATGCGAGGCTATGGCGTCGCCCGCCGTTTTCAGCACGAATTCGCGCGCCACTCCTATCCCGCCGTCCACGCACAAAGCGCCTATGACCGCTTCGTAAATGTCGCAGACGCGCTTGGCGTTTAGCGGGATATGCATCTCGCAATCGGAACATTTGAGCAATTCTAAGGCGGCTGTCAATTTGGATATCGGTTCCTTTGAGACGATCGCCTTACGCATGTTCGTAAGCTCTCCCGCGTCGCTTTCGGGATAGAGCGAAAAAAGCCGCTCGGACACGACCGCGCCCAAAATACTGTCGCCCAAAAACTCCAGACGGTCATAATTCTCCGCTCCCGTGAGCGCGCTCACGGAAGGATGAGTCAGAGCCGCTCTTATCACGGCTCTGTCCTTGAAGACATGACCGGTTATCTCCTGGGCGCGCTCGATATTCATCTGAATCTCAACCCGTCTTCTATCTTTGCGGGCACGCCGCTTTTCGCCATGCCGTGCGCCTTGATGATCGCGTTCATGAAAGCCTGCGCCTTACCCGAACCGTGAGTTTTGACGAGAACTTTTTTCATGCCGAGGAAGACCGCGCCGCCCACGTCGTCGCTGCTCATCTTGTTTTTCACCTTTTTGAGCACGGGCTTTAACAGTAAATATCCCATCTTGGCGCGCAGACCGCCCTGCATTATGCCTTCCTTGATCAGCCCGAAGAGCACGCTTCCCATGCCCTCGCTGGCTTTGATTCCTATATTGCCGTTGAATCCGTCGGCAACGATCACGTCCACCGCGCCTGTGAGCAAGTCGCGGCATTCGATGTTGCCCACGAAATTTATTCCCTTTGTTTCCGTGAGCAGCTTGTATGCGGCTTTTGTCTGTTCGTTTCCCTTTTCAGCCTCGGCGCCGTTATTCAAAAGTCCCGTCGAAGGCGAGGTGATATTGAACATTTCGCGCATATAAACGCTGCCCATAACGGCAAACTCCACCATCTGTTCGGGACGGCAGTCAATGTTGGCTCCCCCGTCCGCCAAAATGGTGTAAGTCCCCTTTGCGTTGGGCAGTACGGGACAAAGCGCCGCGCGCGTCACTCCCTCGGAAAGCCCCAAAATTATGCTGCCGCCGACCAAAAGCGCGCCTGTGTTGGCGGAAGAGACCATGCCGTCCGCGCCTCCTTCTTTGAGCAGGTTAAGTCCCACGACCGTCGACGAATCCTTCTTGCGCATGACCGCTTTCGCGGGCGGATCGGAATTGGTGATGACCTCTGACGCATTGACCACTTCCAGCCTGCCTCTGTCATACTTATGCCCCTGCAAAAGCGCGCTTATTTCTTTTTCGTCTCCCGTGAGGACGACGCTCAGCTCGGGCAGTTTTTCAAGCGCCGCAACCGCGCCGGCAACGGCTTCGACGGGGCAATGATCGCCGCCATAACAATCGACAATGATCTTCATTTTCTCTCCTTATAGAAAAAACCGCGCACCTGCGTGCACGGTAGTTTCCGCATGAAACGTAGCAAAAAGAAAAGCTCAGTCCGCCTTCTTTTCGCTCTTATCGACGACGAGTTCGCCGTCATAGTATCCGCAGTTGCCGCACACTCTGTGATTCATTTTAAGCTCGTGGCAATGAGGGCACTCGGTAAGATTGGGCTTGGTAAGCTTCCAGTTTGCCGCCCTCGAACGCTTTCTGGCCTTAGAAGTTTTTCCCTTGGGTACTGCCATTTTCTGCACCTCCTCTGCTTATAATCGGGTTTGCCTTGCTATTATATAAGATTTTCCCGCGCTTGTCAAACAAATTACGCGTATTTATCGCATAATAAGCTATGTTATTTGCCGAACGCCACCTCGCGCGTGTCGCGGGCGATGACTATCTCTTCGTTGGTGGGCACGACGAGCATTTTCACCTTGGAATCGGGCGTGCTTATTTGCACGATCTTGCCGCGCGGGCAGGAGTCCGAAACCGCCTTGTCGAACTTCGCGCCGACAAAGTCGAGGTCTTTGCAAATATCCGCGCGGGCATCGGCGGAATTTTCGCCTATGCCGCCCGTGAAGATTATGGCGTCAAGTCCGTTCATCGCCGCGGCGTAAGCGCCGATTATCTTTCTGATCTGATAGCCGAACATGTCCATGGTAAGGCGGGCTTTTTCGTCCCCTTCCCTGATAAGACGATATATGTCCCTGCAATCGGAATAGCCGCATATGCCGGCAAAACCGCATTTTTTATTCAGATACGCGAGCGTCTCTTCGGCATTCATGCCGCGCTTTTTGCCTAAATAATCCACGATGAAAGGATCCACGCTGCCGCTTCTCGTCCCCATCAGCATGCCCGCCAAAGGCGTCATGCCCATGGAAGTATCCACGCACTTGCCGTCCACGACCGCGCTTATCGACGAACCGTTGCCCAAATGGCAGGTTATTATTTTCCCCGCGGGCAAGCCGTTTTGTTTGAGATATTCGATCGCCTTTGCGCTCACATATCTATGGGAAGCGCCGTGGAATCCGTATTTACGCACATGGAATTTTTCGTAATCTTCATATGCCACTCCGTACATATAGGCGCGCGGCGGCATGGTGGAATGGAAATAGGTGTCGAAAACGCCCACGTTCGGCACGCCGGGCATGACCTGCATACAAGAGCGGACGCAGCTCACGTTCGCGGGCATATGCAGCGGCGCCAGATCCCTGTCGGCGTAAAGGCTGTCGAGTTTTGCCTCGTCGAGAAGGCAGGGCTTGCTGCCGCCCGTGCCCGAATGCACGAACCTATGCCCCACGGCGGCGATCTCGGAAACGGAAGAGATGACGCCCGTTTGCTTATCCGTGAGCAATTTCATCAACAGGTTGAAAGCCTGAGTATGATCCGCAAGTTCGGCATGGATCTTGACCTCGCCTTTCGCGCTCTCGTGCTTGACGTTTTCGCTGTCAAAGCCGGACAGCCCGATGCGCTCTATCCCGCCTTTGCACAAGACGCTCTCGTCGGTCATTTCAAACAACTGGTATTTAAGCGAAGAACTGCCCGCATTGACCGTCAAAATTTTCATTTCTTCTCTCCTTTAACGTCGTTTTGCTGAGCCTGAACGGCGGTTATCGCCACGACGGAAACGATGTCGTCCACGCTGCAACCGCGCGAGAGATCGTTGACCGGCTTGGCAAAGCCCTGGCAGATGGGACCGATCGCTTCCGCGCCCGAGAAACGCTGAACGAGCTTGTAACCGATGTTGCCCGCTTCGAGCGAAGGGAATATGAGCACGTTCGCATTGCCCGCGACGGGCGAATCGGGAGCTTTGAGGCGCGCCACGGAAGGGATTATCGCCGCGTCCACCTGCAACTCTCCGTCTATCATCAGGTCGGGGCGGGCATATTTGACGTAATTAGTTGCCGCAACGACCTTGTCCACCGCCTCGTGCTTGGCGCTGCCCTTGGTCGAGAATGACAGCATCGCTATGCGGGGTTCGATACCCGCCATCACCTTTGCCGTTGCGGCGGAAGCGATAGCGATGTCCGCGAGCTGCTCCGCCGTGGGCGCGATATTGACCGCGCTGTCGCCGAAGACCATGACGTGACGGTCTTTCATATGCGTTTCGTCGAGGCACATGATAAAGCAGCTGCTCACCGTTCTGATACCGGGGGCCGTCTTTATTATTTGCAGACCCGCCCTGAGGACGTTGCCCGTAGCGTTGATCGCGCCCGCGACCATGCCGTCGGCAAGCCCCTTTCTCACCATCATCGCGCCGTAAAAGAGCGGATTCTTCATGGTGAGCTTCGCCTGCTCCAAGGTCATCCCCTTGGACTTGCGCAGTTCGTAATATTCGTTGATATAATCCTCGTTGTCCTTTGCGAGCGGATTGACTATGCTTATCCCCTTGCTCTTGAAGTTGGGATACATGTCCTTGATCTTCGCCTCGTCGCCCAAAAGGATGAGTTTCGCTATGCCCTTTGCCGCAATGACTTGCGACGCCGCCACGGTACGGGGCTCTTCGCCTTCCGCCAAAACGATGGTCTTGACGTTATTTTGCGCCTTTGCAATGATGTCGTCGATTACTTTGCTCACTTTGTGCCTCCGAAATCGCTTTATTTTTATCGTGAGATAATGCTATACTAATTATATAACATCGCAAAACTATTTGCAAAAGGATTTCGGACAAATAATTGAAAATTGCGGCGGTAATATGCGAATTCAATCCCTTTCATAACGGACACGTCCATCTTCTCGAGCGCATCAAGGCGGAAGGCGGAAGGCGCGTGCTCTGCGTCATGAGCGGAAGCGTCACTCAGCGCGGAAAGCTCGCCTTTGCGGACAAATACACCCGCGCGGAGCACGCCGTGAAAGGCGGAGCGGATATGGTCGTCGAACTGCCCGCGGAATTTGCCTGCGCGCCCGCGGAGATATTCGCCCTCGGCGGGGTCAAAACGGCGCGTCTTTGCGGAAGCGAAGAGCTTTGGTTCGGCAGCGAATGCGGCGACTTATCGCTCATCACCGCCGCGGCGCAGCTCACCTCTCCCGCCAACACGGCTTTTCAAAAACGCGTGAGGGAAATACTCGAAGATGGCGTTTCCTATCCCGTCGCCATGCAGCGCGCCGCACGCGAGCTTGCGGACGAAAAAGTTTCTTCCGTGCTCGCCTCTCCCAATAATATGCTCGGGATAGAATATGTGCGCGCCGCGGCGGCTCTCGGCTGCAACCTGCGCATTTTCACCATTCCGCGCCTTGTCTCCTCGCATCAAAGCGAAAGTCTCGAGGGCGAGATCTCCTCTTCGAAAGCGATCAGGCGCGCCGTTGCGCAGGGAGACGCGAAAAGCGCGGCGCTCGCCGTGCCCGACTTTGTCTGCCCGACTCTCGAGAACAAGAGCTTCGAGGCGGGCTTTGCCGCAATACTCAAAAAGACTATCCTCACAAGCGACCTTAAAGGCATTTTCGACATGGGCGAAGGCTTGGAGAACAAGATAAGAAAAAACGCGCTCGCGGCGGCGACTCAGGACGAACTCGCCCTTTCGGTCAAATCGAAAAGATATACTTACGCCCGCATAAACAGGCTTTTGATGAATATCGCCTTAAACAACCGCTTCACCGCGGAAAAGCTCAAAGAATGCGTGATAAATTTCATCAACGTCCTCGCGGTGAAACGCGAAAGCCGCGACCTGCTGCGCGCGCCGGCGCGTCCGCCGATAACCGGACTGCGCGACAAGATCAGACTGAACGTCCCGCATTCTCTTTCGGACGAAGCGGACACTCTCTTCAAGTGCGCGGCTTACGACTTCGAAGAAAAAATGCGGCTCGTTTAGCCGCATTTTCCTTTATTCTTCTCTTTTCTTGCCGTCCGCAGACTGCTCGTCCGGCGCGTCCGTTTTCCCGTCGTCCGCCGACTGCGCCTCAGGCTCGTCCGCTTTTTCGCCGACAGCGCTTTGCCCGTCCGATTCGACGAACCTCTTTTTCTTTTTATGCTTTGTCCTGTGATCGAGAATGGCGCAGACGATGACTCCCGCCACGACTATCCCCAGCAGAATGAACAGATAATAGGGATTGAACGGCATAGACGTGTCGTCTGGATCGTAAACTCCCTCCGAATAAGCCAAGGCGTCGATGTTGATGACGTCGCCGCCGTCCGATTCGAACCTTATCGTGTGACCTCCCACTTCGTCGAGCTTGGCATAAAACGCGACCGTCTGATATATCGTCTTTTCGCTGCTCAGCGAAACTTCGGCATAGCGCTTTCCGTCGATATAGACGATGCCGCTGCCGTAACGCGCGCCTTTTGTCGCCAAGATCGCAACTTCGTCACCATAGAAAGTATATTCGGCATAGGCGTTGTCGCCCGTGTTCTGCGCCACGCTGCCGTTCACGCTCACTCCCCCCGTCATGCGCGACCAGTTTCCTTCGAACCAAATGTCTCCACTCGTATGCGGGACGAAAGTGCAGTTGTCGATATAAGTTCCCGCCTCGACCTCTCTCAGTTCGATGGTGCCGTTGCCCGAGATGTCGAGCCTCAGCGCGGAATATTCTCCCTGCACGCGCACCGTCTCGCTCCCCGTCAAGCCCCGCGCGACCTGATGCCAATTCCCGTCATAGACGCTGAGCGAATAGGTGACGCCCGTCGCCGAGCCATATATCCTGACATAATCGAGAGCGAGCTTTTTGTCGAAATTGACCGTGTAAGCGCCCTTGGAAGGCACATAAAGCTCATATACGGAAGTGATGCCCGTGCTGCCGTCGAACGGCGCGTCCGCTTCGCCCGATCTTACGACCACTCCTTCGCCGACCATTCCCGTCCATGCCGACGCGTCCGCTTTCATATAAAGCGTGTCGGGATAGACCGTCCCTTGCAGGGAAAGCTCGGGCGCCGTATATTCCATCTGTTCGGCTTTGGACGTCCCCGGATATGACATATATTCCGCTCCGACGGGAAGATAATCTCCCCCGTCCTTTGACACATAGAGCGTAAGTCCGTTGGATATTCCCGGTTGCAGGACAAATATATCGAAGCGATAGACGTAACCTTTTTTAAGCTCTTCCGTGCGGCTGAGCAAGCCCAAAGTCTGCACGGGCACATAATTTTGGAACATCGTATATTCATAATCGCCCACGCCGAAATCCACGCGGTAATAGCAAAATCCCGTGTCTTCGTTGATCACGCTGAATGTATATACTCCGTCCTCCTCGACCTCGAAATTGAACGAGGTGACCGAGAACGTATACTGCGAATCGGCTATCTCGCCGCCCTCATAGGCTCCCACGCCGCAAGTTGCGAGCGCGAGCGAACGCGAATAAGTCGGCTCATGGTCCGCGTAAATATCCACGGCTTTGTCGATAGCCTCCTGCGTCACCGTTCCCCCTTCAAGCCCCTCGACAGGCAGTTCCTCGTAAAGCGCATAGGAAGCCGCGTTCACGTTAAGACTTATGTCGCCATAGGAGACATATTCGATCTCTTTGCCGCCCGAACGCGCCTTTATCGTGAGCGTATAGGCGTCGCGGACGTTTTCCGAGAGCGCGGTATAATAATAGCCGTCTTCCCTCTTCTCCCAGCCGTTGCTGCCGCTAAGCTCCACGCTCAGCACTTCGCCGCCGTAAACGGCGCACATGGCGGCAAAATCCACCTTGTGCGTGTCGCCGGCATAGACCTTATATCCGTTCTGTTCGTTTTGATCGAGCGCCGAGCGCGTGTAATAGTTGAACACGGGAACATATTCTTTTTTGTCCGCCGCCGCGCGCGCGACCTCGGCGGAGACCTCTTCCCCAAGCTCTGCCGAGATAAAAGCGCAGGCGTTCAATTCCAAAGTCTGCGCCGCGGAAAGCGCGAGTGCATCGGCGTCCGCGCCCTCGAGCTCGTCGATAAAGCGCGATGCCGCCGCCGTTCCCCCGCTATGCATGAGACAGAGCGCGACGTCGGTCGTCTTGTCCGTCGAAGTCCCCGAAATTATCTTTTGCAAAACGGCGTAAGCGTTGGAAAAATAAAGCTCGTCTTTTTCTTCCGTCGAACTCTCGTCATAGATGACAAAGGAGTCTTTGAGCAGCATATAGGCGTTAAAAGCCGCGAGTTTTCCCGAAAGTCCGCCGTCTCCGCGCTCCCCCGCCAAAAACTCTCCCGTCTTTTTCAAAAGGGCAAGTCCGCTCGAAGTCGTCGCCAGGCGCGACGCGGAAAAAAGTCCGTCAAAATCGGAAGCGGAAAGCAAAATATCCGTCTCTTCATTGACGTTTGCGGTGTAATATACCTTGACGGGCGCGGAGTTGCCGTCCGTTCTGCCCGCCGAGAGCGCGTCCGCAATGACGCCCGTCGCCGAACGCCACCATTCAAGCGCGCTTTTCAGGTCGGTTTCGGGCGAGATCTCGGACGCGGGAACATAAAAACGCATATTGCCGCAGTCGAGCGTCACGAGCATATCGCCAAAGCGCGTCAGATCGCCGAGATCGTCCGAGGAATCCAAGCCGTAACGATAATAGGGCGCGGGCATCGCGCCGTAAAAATATATCTCAAAGGGCGCAAGATCGTCCCCAACCGAATATTCGCCGATATGATAAAGCAAAATACCGCCCGTTTGCGAAGTTATCACGGTCTCGCCGCGCACGAGAGTTTGCCTTTCGCTCACCGAGCCGTCGGGAGAAAGGACGGCGACGGCGGACATATAAGTCACCGTTTCGGAAGGAATGACGACCCTCACGCTCTCCCCCGCGGGCAGATACAGTCCGGTTATATGCGAGCCGCTTATGCGGTTGTCCACGACGAGCTTTTTGTCCACACGCGGCATATCCTTGTACTGCGTCGCGTTTGCGGGCGCGGCATGCGAGGCGAGATAGGTCATGCCGTCGCCGTAAAACTCCTCCACGACGTCGGAATAACCCGATTCGAGTTCCGTTCCGCTGCAAGCCGCCAAGCCGAGCGCCGCGGCGGCAAAAAGCAGAAAGATCAAAAAAAGTGCCGCGATTTTTCTCATACGCATTGATTATAACACACTCGCGCGCAAATAACAATAAATCCGCGACAGTTTACAAGCGGGCAAAAGGGCGTTATAATATAGATATGAAGACCATTTTGCATTGCGACGCCAATAATTTTTACGCTTCGGTGGAATGTTTGGATCGCCCCGATCTGAAAAACAAGCCCGTCGCCGTCTGCGGCGACGCGGAAAAAAGACACGGCATCATTCTCGCCAAAAACGATATTGCGAAAAAAGCGGGCGTGAAGACGGCGGAGACCATCAACAGCGCACGGAACAAATGCCCCGACCTCGTTCTCGTTTCGCCGCATTTCGAAAAATACGTCGCGGTCTCTGACAGCATTTTCGACATATACAAGCAATATACGGACAAGGTCGAGCCTTTCGGGATCGACGAAGGCTGGCTTGACGTGACCTCTTCTTCAAGGCTCTTCGGCGACGGCGTCAAGATCGCAAACGAGCTTCGCGCCCGCGTGAAAAAGCAGATCGGACTCACCATATCCGTGGGCGTTTCCTTCACGAAGATCTTCGCCAAACTCGGCTCCGACCTCAAAAAACCGGACGCAACGACGCTCATCTCGCCGCAAAACTTCAAGCAGCTCATCTGGCCTCTCCCCGCGAGCGAAATGCTCATGGTGGGCGGACGCACCTATGCCGCCCTGCTCTCTCTCGGCATACGCACGATCGGCGATCTCGCCTGCGCGGACGAGACTCTTTTGACGCAAAAACTCGGCGTGAACGGCGCCAAACTGCGCTCTTACGCCAACGGCGAAGAGGGAGAGGACGTCAGGGAATATTACAACGGACGCGTTCATAAGAGCATCGGACACTCCACGACCATGCCCAAAGACGTAACTTCGCGCGACGAATGCGCGGCGGTCATCTTCGCCCTCTCGGAAATGGTCGCGGCGCGGCTGAGAAAGTCGAAAAGTACGGCTGCGGGCGTCTCCGTATCCCTGCGCTATAACGACCTCACGTTCAGGTCGCGCCAATGTCTCATCTCCCCCGCGACCGATTCGGCAAAGCGCCTTTCGGAAGAAGCGCTCGCCCTTTTCGACACTTTTTACAAAGAGGGACGCGACAAGCCTCTGCGCGGGCTGGGCGTTTCCGCCTTCGATCTGAGCGAAGAGGGAGACCTCATTCAGGGCAACCTTTTCGAATTGAGACAAAGCGCGGAAAAAGAGAGCGGGCTTTCCCGCTCGATAGACTTGATCAGGGCGAAATACGGCTTTGACTCCATCAAGAGCGCAACGCTGATAAAAAATCTCTGCATTTGCGACGATCTGGACGGCGACAAGGACTTTCTTCCCTTCAATAAAAACGCGAAGAGATAACAAAAAGGCAGCTCAAAGCCGCCCTAAGTTTTCATGTTTTCTCAAAGTTTTCCCGCCATCTCTTTGAGATAAGGCTTTAATTTCGGAGAGATGGTCTTGTCGCGCAGCGCATATTCTATCGTGGCGCGCACAAAGCCGAACTTGTCGCCAACGTCGTAACGCTCCCCTTCCATATCGTAAGCATAAGCGCCCGAAGTTTTGGCGATTATCTCGATCGCGTCGGTGAGATAGGTCTCGCCGTTGTCATGCGGCTTGAGCGTCTTGATGATGTCGAAGATCTCGGGGGTGAAGACAAATCTTCCCATGCTCGCGAGCAGTGAGGGCGCCTTGTCCGGTTCGGGCTTTTCCACGATCCCGTTGATGCGCGTATATCTGCCCTTGACGGCTCCGGGGTCTATCATGCCGTATTTGTCCGCGTCCTCGCGCTTTACCGTCTGGCAGCCCAAGATGGTGCAGCCCGTGGTCTCGTAAGCGTCGATGAGCTGTTTGAGCGCGGGACGACCGTTCCTGACGTCTTTGGTATACATGAGGTCGTCGCCGAAGAGCACGGCAAAAGGCTCACCGCCGATGAATGCCTCCGCTTCGAGAACGGCGTTTGCCGAGCCGTTCATCTCTTTCTGCCTTATGTAATGCACATGCGCCATGTTGGCGATGTCTCTTATCTGCTGCAAATAATCCAGCTTTCCCGTCTTGATGAGCAGCTGTTCAAGCTCCACGGCGATGTCGAAATGATCTTCGATGCATTTCTTGTTCTTACCCAAAATGATGAGGATCTCCCTCACGCCGCTGTTCACCGCCTCTTCCACCACATATTGCAGCGTGGGCGTGTCCACGATAGGCAGCATCTCTTTGGGCAGAGCCTTTGTCGCGGGCAAAAATCTCGTTCCGAATCCCGCCGCGGGAATCACGGCTTTTCTGACTTGTGTCATTTTCATTCTCCCTTATTTTATTCTGTCTTTATTATACTATACGCAAAAGGGATTTTCAAGAGCGAATTTCAAAGTCCGCCCTTTGCCTTTTCGAGTACGAAGTTTTCTATCTCTCCCTTTTCGATGACCTTATCGAATCTGACGGGCTTTTTGTCCAAGCCGCAGAGTGGCTGAGGAACGGGGGCGCCGCTGAACTCGTTCAGCTTTTTCGCCGCCTCATAGGGATCGTCCTCGCGCACCTGCGCGACCGCTTCGAGCACGTCGGCGGGGAACTTATAGGGATTCGCGGTCGAAACGATGACGCAGGGAACGCCCTTTTCCTCCTCCTGCTCTCCGTAAACGCCCGCGGCGACCGCTGTGTGCGGATCGAGAAGATAGCCGTATTCGTCGAAATAGTCGGCGATCACCTCGGCGGTCTCCTCCTCGTCGCAGCTGCCGCAACCGAAAAGCTCGCGCATCTTGGCAAGTTCACCCTCGCTCACGGAATAATATCCCTGCGCTTTGAGCGCGTTCATTCTCTCCGCGGTCAGCTTGTCGTCCCTGCCCGAATACTCGAAAAGCAGCCTTTCGAGATTGGACGAGATGATTATGTCCATGGACGGGCTCATGGTCTCGACGAACTTGCGGCGCGTGTCGTAAGTTCCGCTGCGGAAAAAGTCGGTCAAGACCTTATTGCTGTTGGACGCGCATATCAGCCTGCCTTCGGGCATGCCCATGCGCATGGCGTAATAAGCCGCCAAAATGTCGCCGAAATTGCCCGTGGGTACGCAGAAATCCACCCTCTCGCCGAATTTTATCTCGCCCGCGTTCAAAAGGTCGCAGTAAGCGGAGATATAATAGGCGATCTGCGGCGCGAGCCTGCCCCAATTTATGCTGTTGGCGGAAGAGAGCTTATAGCCGCTTTCGGCGAGCTTCGCCGCCGTCTCTTCGCTCGTGAAAATGCGCTTGACCGCGGATTGAGCGTCGTCGAAATTGCCCTTGATCGCGCAAACGCAGACGTTTTTACCTTCCTGCGTTATCATCTGCCTGCGCTGCATGTCGGAAACGCCGTCCGAGGGATAGAAGACGATTATGCTCGTCCCCTCGACGTCGCGGAAGCCCTCCATCGCCGCCTTGCCCGTGTCGCCGGAAGTGGCGGTCAGAATGAGCGTCTTTCCCTCCTGCCCTATCTTGCGCTTGGAAGCGGTGAGAAGATGAGGCAACATGGTCAGCGCCATGTCCTTGAACGCGCAGGTCGGACCATGCCAAAGCTCGAGGAAAAAGAGATCTTCGTCGACTTTGGTCAGCGGACAGGGATCTTCGCCGTAAAATCTGCCGTAAGCCTCTTTGGCGAAAGTGAGCAGTTCGTCATAGCAAAAGTCGTCCAAAAAGAGCGAAAGAACGAAAGCCGCCCTTTCTGTATAATCCATGCCGCAAAGCTTTTCCCAATCGGCTTTTTTAAGCTCGGGGAATTGCTGCGGCACATAAAGCCCGCCGTCGGGAGAGATACCCTCGACGATCGCCTGCGCGCCCGAAACGACGCGCTCTTTGTTTCTCGTGCTGACGTATTTCATATGCCCTCTCAATAATCCTCGCCCGTTGCGGCGTCGATGAGTTTTTTATGCAGCTTGGGATCGATGTGGCGCAAGATCTCGTCCATCTCCTCGTCACCCATGCAGGTATTCCTGCCCTTTGCGTAAAGATCGTCGATATATTCCTTCATTTTGACGACTATCTCGTGCTTTTTGTCTATCTCGTGATCTTTGGAAAGCTTATAATAGCCGTTGATCCAATAAGCGATACCCGCCAGTCCGCTGTGGCTATCCACGGAGACGAGCGGCACGCGGTTGAGCAGTTTTTCCGTGTTGAAGATGTTATATATCTCCACGTCTTTGAGCAGTCCGTCCGCATGCACTCCCGCGCGGGTCGTATTGAAATTGCGTCCCACGAAAGGCGTGCGCGGAGGAATGGAATAACCCATTTCCTTTTCGAAATAATCCGCTATCTCGGTTATCACGGAAATATCCATGCCGTCCGTCGTTCCGCGCAGCGAGGCATACTCGATCACCATCGCTTCGAGCGGACAGTTGCCCGTGCGCTCGCCTATGCCGAGCAGCGAGCAGTTGACGGAAGAACAGCCGTAAAGCCAGGCGGTCGCGGAGTTGGTGACCACCTTGTAAAAGTCGTTATGCCCGTGCCATTCCAGCTGCGCGCTGGGCACCTGTGCATAATATTTGAGTCCCGCGATGATGCCGGGCACGGAGCGGGGCAATGTCACGCCGGGATAACTTATGCCGTAGCCGAGCGTGTCGCAGGCGCGTATCTTCACGGGTATGCCCGCCTCTTCGGAAAGCTTCATCAATTCGATGGCGAACGGCACGACAAAGCCGTAAAAATCCGCGCGCGTGATGTCCTCGAAATGGCAGCGCGGCACGATGCCCTTGGAGAGAGCTTCCTTGACTATGCCGAGATATTGATCCGCTGCCTGACGGCGGGTAAGATGCATCTTCTTGAAGATGTGATAATCCGAGCAGCTCACCAAGATACCCGTCTCCTTGATCCCCATCGCCTTGACGAGGTCGAAGTCCTTCTTGTTCGCCCTGATCCAGCTCGTTATCTCGGGAAATTCATATCCCAGCTGCTGGCATTCCTCGACGGCTTTGCGGTCTTTTTCCGTATAGAGGAAAAATTCGCACTGCTTTATCATGCCCTTCTTGCCGCCGAGCCTATGCATGAGGCGGTAAAGTTCCACGATCTGCTTGACGGTGAAGGGGGAAGTGGATTGCTGTCCGTCGCGGAAAGTCGTGTCCGTCATCCATATATCTTCGGGCATATCCATGGGCGTGTTACGGAAGTTGAACGCCGTTTTGGGTATGCTGTCATAATCGTATATCTCTCTGAAGAGGTTGGGTTCGCTCACGTCCTGAAGAGTGGGCGACCAGTTCCTGTCGGTCAAAACGTTTCTGTGCGAGTCCATTCTGATCATATCTTTCTTCCTCCGAATTAGTTCTCCGATTTAAGGCGCTCCGCCATGTCCGCTTCGCGCAACGCCTCTATCATCTCGCCTATATCGCCGTCCAAAAAGGCGTCAAGCGAATAAAGCGTCATTCCTATCCTATGGTCGGTGACCCTTCCCTGCGGATAATTATATGTCCTGATCCTCTCCGACCTGTCGCCCGTTCCGACCTGCATGCGCCTGTTTTGAGCATATTCGCTCTCCTGCAAGCTGCGGTAATGATCGTAAAGGCGCGCTTTGAGCACCTGCATCGCGCTCTCGCGGTTCTTTATCTGACTGCGTTCGTTCTGGCATTCGACCACGATCCCCGTGGGGATATGCGTGATACGAACGGCGGATTCTGTCTTGTTGACATGCTGTCCGCCCGCGCCGCTCGAACGATAATAATCTATTTTCAGATCCTTTTCGTTGATCTCCACGTCCACGTCCTTGACCTCGGGCAAGACCGCCACGGTCACGGTCGAGGTATGGATCCTGCCCTGCGACTCCGTCTGCGGCACGCGCTGCACGCGGTGAACTCCGCTTTCGTATTTGAGCAGGGAAAACGCCCCTTTGCCCGAGATCATGAAAACGCTTTCCTTGATCCCGCCGAGGTCCGTTTCGTTTATGCTCAGCTGTTCGCTCTTCCAGCGCATACGCTCGGCAAAACGCATATACATGCGCTGCAACACCGCGCCGAAAAGCCCCGCTTCTTCGCCGCCCGCGCCCGCTCTGATCTCGATGATGACGTTCTTATTGTCGTCGGGATCGGCGGGGAGCAGCAATTTTTTCATCTCCCCTTCAAGCTGAGTTTGACGCTCTTTGAGCGCGGCGACGTCGGCTTTTGCCAACTCGACAAGCTCTTCGTCCTCCTCCGCGCTTATTATCTCCTCGCAGCCGTCAATGTCCGCAAGCAGCTTTTTATATTGCCCGTAAAGCTGCATTATCGGCTCGTATTCCGAATGCTCGACGGCGAGCTTTTGCCATTTTCCTCTGTCCGCAAGGCAGTCGGGGTCGGCGAGCATAGCGGTCAGCTCGTCAAATCTCTCTTCGATCGCGCGCAGCTTCTCTATCATTTTTTAACTCCGCAGACTATCCTTTCGATCCCCTGCATATCATTTGTCGTCGTGACCTTGAAGTCCGTGAGCATGTCAGCGACCGCCTGCGCCTGCCCTATCCCGACTTCGAGGAATATCCTGCCGCCCTCGTTGAGGTGCGACGCCGCCTCTTTGGCGATCGTGCGACAATAATTCAGTCCGTCATCTCCGCCGTCGAGCGCCGTCCTCGGCTCAAAATCCTTCACTTCTCTTTGCAAGCCGTCGATGTCGGCGGAAGGGATATAGGGCGGATTGCTTATTATCACGTCGAATTTTCCCTCAATGTCCGCAAACATATCCGACTTGACGAAGACTATCTTGTCTTCGAGCTTATGCTTTTGCGCGTTGTGCCTTGCCATATCGAGCGCTTTTTCCGAAATGTCGCTCGCCGTGACGCGCGCGCCCGTCTTTCCCGCAACGACGACGGCGATACAGCCGCTGCCCGTGCAGAGATCGAGCACCGAGCTTTCTTCGTTTATGACTTTGAGCGCCTCGTGGACGAGCTCTTCCGTTTCGGGACGGGGACAGAGGACGTTGCGGTCGATGTCTATCTCATAGCCGTAAAAATCCGCGTTGCCTATGATCTGCCAAAGCGGTTCTCCCGCCTGTCTGCGGCGAGCCATCTCCTCGAGCAGTTCGACCTTGGAATGCCTGATATAGGTGAGGCGATCGAGTTCGGAGCGCTTTTTGCCCGTGACGTGACAGATCATCCAATCCACGTCCGCCTTGTCTTCCACCATGCTCTCGAGCTTTTTGCGCACGTTCGTATAAAGCTCGTTGGTGTCGAAAGAAAGCTCGGGAAGGTTCGGATCCGCGTCCATCGCCATCACCGTGGTGAAAGCGGCGATCGCCACTTCGACCATGGAATCGTCCGGTTCGCGCGTGGTCAGCTTTTGCATGAGCTTCCCGGGGAATTTCAGTGCGCGGACGAGGGCGTTGTCGAATTTCGCCAAAAATTTCAAGACCTCATAGCTTATGCCCATTATCGGCAGCATAAGCAAAAGCCGCCAGCCCAAGTCCGCCAAAAATTTGACCACGCGGTTGGGCGCCCAATCGTCCGCCAAGCCGCATATCAGTTCGAGATCGCAAACGGAAAGCACGAGCACTCCTATTATCATGACCAAAACCATGAAGGTCGTGCCGCACCTGTCGTGATAGGTGCTCATGGTCTGCACGCTCTTCACTTCGAGCGGCAGTTCGTTTTCGTATGCGCTTATCGTCTTATGTTCGGCGCCGTGATACATATAGGTGCGCCTGATGTCCTTCATCAGCGACGTGAGAAAGATATACAAGATGAAGATGATCAGCCTGATCACGCCTTCGAGGAAGTTCAAGCCGATATTCACGCCGACCGAGCCTTGACTTTCCTGCGGGATAAGCGCCTCCACGCCGTTGCGGCAAAGCAGCGGCAGAAAGACGAACAGTCCCACCGCGAGCGCGACGCCGAGCAGGACGGAGATGAACATGACCACGCTGTAAATGTCCACCTTGAAAGTCTTGGCGAGCCATTTTTCGAATTTGGACGGTTCGCCCTCTTCGTCGCCGAAGACTTCTCCGCTGCGCATGAGCGTCTTTATACCCGTGACCATGGAGCCGAAAAAGTTGAGCACGCCGCGGATGATCGGTATGCGAAAGAGAACGTTTTTGTCCTTGGCGGGCTTGATGTAACGGCTCTCGACGGCGATCCCGCCCTCTTCGAGGCGCACGGCGGTGGCGATGCTGCGCTCGCCGCGCATCATCACTCCCTCGATGACTGCCTGTCCGCCTATCTTACTGCTTCTCTTTCTCATATCGATTTAATTATTATTCGCGCGCGAATATAAATCAAGCAAGCGCTTGATACGCTTGCTTAAAAATAAAGTGCAAAGAAGGCTCTTTGCACTCCCGTCAAAAATCCTACTTGTTGCGGTTGAAGCGCTTGTTGAACTTCTCCACTCTGCCGCCGCTGTCCACGAGCTTTTGCTTGCCGGTGAAATAGGGATGGCACTTGTTGCAAACTTCCACTTTGATCACGTCGCCCTTCTTGGTCGTGCCGCAGACGAACTTGGATCCGCAAGCGCACTCAAAGACCGCGTCATGATATTCGGGCTGTATATTCTCGTTCATGTTCTCACCTCGAATCTTTTATTGCGTAGACAATTATACATACTTTCGGCAGGCAAGTCAAGCGTAAAACAGATATAATTTTATTTTTTCGAGGCGGTCGATAAGAGCCTTTGAAGGAAAACTGTTGATATTTGCGTCCGCAAGTGCTATAATGGCATTACTGCGAGGAGAAGTTATGAATTATTGGACTTTCGACGGAGACAACAGCGCCCGCCTCATCGGCGATGAAACAGAGAACGAAAACTCAGGCTGCGCCAAAGTGAAGATCATTCGCTCGAGCATAGACAACAGCGATATTTTCGCTTATACGCGCAAAAAAGCGGTGAGCATCGTCCCCTCGTCCTCGGCTGCGGGACTTATCAGCGAATGCCCCACGGGAGAATTCAAGAGCGGACAGCGCGTCTTTCTCTCCTGCTCGGGCAAGAGCGGATCGGACGGCGCTTCGGGCGGCTATCTGCGCGATTACGTCAACGTCTCCACCGATTACATATACGAACTTCCCGACGTCATCGCCGACAACGACATCGTCTTCATCGACTCGATCGCCAAGGCATGCAACCTCATCGACAAATTGGAGATAAAGCCCGCCCAGACGGTCATCATCAACGGCGTTTCCGTGATAAATCTGATCATCGCCCAGCTTTTGCGCTATCATCAGGCGCTGCCCATCATGATCGACAGCGACGACGAAAAACTCGGCTTGGCGCAAGATCTCGGCGTGGACTTCATCATCAACAGCTCGCAGGAAAACGTTCCCTACATGGTGAAAAGTTTCACTTCGGGCAAGATGGCGAGCGCGCTCGTGGTCGACCTCGACATTCTCTCGGACATGGACGAACTCCCCTACTGCTTGGCGATGGGCGGCAAGATCGCGCTCATCAACGCCAACAGCGCGCTCAAATGTTACAAGATAGACTTCATCAACATTCTCAACAAGGAGCTTTCCATCTTCGGGATCAAGGACGGCGACGGCAAGGTCTCCATGGCGATCAACCTCTTGGCGATGGAAAAAGTGAAAGTTTCTCCGCTCATCGGCGATGTCGTGGGCTTTTCGGAAGTTCCCCAACTCATGGAAAAGTTCAAAGACGGCATCACTTTCAAGATGAACATCGTCAAATGCAACTGTTGAATATCCGATGACTGCGGCGCCCGAGATCGGGCGCCTTTTTTACATATAGTCCGCGCAATCCCGCACGTTCCCCGCGCCGAGCATGAGGATAATATCTTCTCTGCCGCTCTTCGACAGCGCGAGCGCTGCCGCTTCTTTGTATCCGGGCGCATATTTCGCACGCACGCTCCCATAGGCATTCAGCCTGCAATACAGATCGTAACCGCTCCCCGAGGGCGTATATTCCTCCCGCGCTTTGTAGGTGGGCAGCACGATCGCCTCGTCGGCGAGCGAGAGCGCGTCCACAAAATCCTTCATCAAGGCGCGGGTGCGTGAGAAAGTATGCGGCTCGAAGATGACGACTATCTTCCCTCGGCAAGTCTGCCGCGCCGTATTCACCGCCGCCTCTATCTCGGTCGGATGATGGGCGTAATCATAGACAAGGCGCGCGCCCGACGCCGCCCTTCCCAAATGCTCGTATCTGCCCTTGACGCCCGAAAAACGCGAGAGCGCGGCGGCGCAGTCCGCGTCCGATATGCCGCATTCACCCGCCGCGGCGCAGGCGGCGAGCGCGTTCAGCACGTTATGTTTCCCCTCGATGTTCATTTCAATGCGCGAGCTTGCCTTTCCGCACCTGCAAAGATAAAAGGAATATTTCCCGCCGCGAAAATCAAGCTCTTCGGGATAGACGTCGCAGTCGCGGGAATAGCCGAACGTGACCGCCCTGCGTCCGTTTATCGCCAGCTCCTGCAAGAGCTGCCGATAGCAGACCACGCAACCGCTGACGCAGGTGTTGGCGACAAAGGCGTCGTAGGCTTTCTTCATGTCTTCCCGATCGCGATAACAGTCGGGATGGTCGAACTGCATGTTTAGAACGACGCTCACGAAGGGGGCGAGAGTGAGAAAGCTGCGGTTATATTCGCAGGCTTCGGTGATAAACCATTCACTTCCCGCCGTTATCAAGCCCGAACCGCACGCGCAGGTCTCGCCGCCGATATGCCCGGTAAAGGACGCTCCCGCCCGCTCGAAAATCGCGCAGATCATCGCCGTAACCGTCGTCTTGCCGTGCGTTCCGGCGACGGCGAGCGTCTTTCCGAACATCTTCGAGACAAACCCTAAGAATGCTTTTCTCTCCAAGGTCGGGACATGAGCCGCCCGCGCGAAAGAAAGTTGCGGATTTGTCTGCGGCACAGCTGCCGAATAGACCACGACGTCGCATTCGGGAATAAAAGAGACGTCGTCGCAGGCGGCGATATGCACGCCGCATCGTTTGAGATCCGCGATCGCTTCGGGAGCCGCGAGATCACTCCCCGACACGAGCATGCCGAAGGAAAGACAGAGCCTCGCCAAGGCGCGCATGCTCACCCCGCCGACGCCGACAAAATGAATGTTTTTGATTTTATTGAGATCCATAATCCCATTATATGCGCCGAAACAAGCCGTTTTGCGCAAAAAAGAAGGGGCTTGCGCCCCTTCGCGATTTCAACTTGTTTTTACAGCCGTCTTTTTTTGTTCATGTTATAGATATTGAAATAGATATGCCTTACGGAAGGATATATCTTGACATACGCCTTTTCGTAAAGTTCGCGGTATTTGGCGGCGTTCTGCGGATCGGGCTTGAACACGTCTTTCACATGCACCATGTTTTCCACGGCGTCCTGCCTGCCCTTGAAAACGCCCATGGCGATAAAGCACGCCATCGACGCGCCCAAACCGCTCGTTTCGAAGGTCTGAACGCGATAAACTTCCCTGTTGAATATGTCCGCCGCTATTTTGCATACGGCGTCGCTCGACGAACCGCCGCCCGAAAGCGCTATCCTCTTGACTTTTATGCCCGCGCGGCGCTCCATGTTCTCCAAGCCCTCGAGCAACGCGAAGTCTATGCCCTCGATGATCGCCCGATACATATGGTGACGGGTGTGCATATCCGAAAAGCCGAGCATGGCTCCTCTCGCCTCGGGCGTCGTCAGACCGGGACCCCAATAGGGCTGCACCAAAAGTCCCTTGCTGCCCGGAGGGATGCTTTCCATATATTCGTCGAGCACCTTTTCGGGGATCACTCCGCGCGCCTTCGCCTCTTCCTGTTCGTGAAGGGCGAACTGCTCGCGGAACCAGCTGACCATCCAATAGCCGCGGAATATCTGTATTTCGGGATTGAACCTATGCGGCGCGACCGCCGTATAAGCGGGCATGAACGGCGTGGGTTCAACATATTTTTCCGTCGTTATCTGCACGGACGCCGCCGTTCCGTAAGAAACCGACGCCACGCTGCCGTCTATCGCGCCCACGCCGAAAGTCTCGCAGGCTTTATCCGCGCCCGATGCGACCACGGGCGTCCCTTCGGGAAGTCCGCATTCCGCCGCCGCCTCGGCGGTCACCTTGCCGATAACGGTGCAAGGCTCGGCAAGCCCGCCCATCTTTTCAAGCGGCGTTCCGAACACGGGGAAAGTAAGCCCGCGGGGGCTCATCCATTCGCGCTTACGATAATCGTAAGGGAACTTTGCCGCCTGTCCCGCCTTACTGTCGACCAGCTTGCCGCAGAGCTTGAAAGTATAATAAGAAGCGGGCATGACTATCTTCGCCGTCTTCTCCCAAACGTCCGGCTCGTTGACGCGCACCCAATTCGTGTAACAGGTGCGGCGCTGCACGTTGACGACCTCTTTCATGCCGACTATGCCGTAAAGTATCCTGTTGAAGAGCGGAAGCTTGTCGGGGCAGTCCACTTCGCGCTTGTCCAGCCAGAAGATGGCTTTGCGCGTAGGCTCCCCGTCCTTATCCAAAAACACGAGCGAATTTCTGATCGACGTCACGGAGACGGCGACGATATTATTCCAGCGCCCGCCCAATTTTTCTTTCGCTTCGAGCGACACTTTGCAAATGTCGCGCCAAACGGAGACGCAGTCCGCTTCCGCCCTCTGATCCCCATCGGATATATAAAGTTTTCCCGCCTGCTTGACGATGAGCACGGGATCGCCCTTCGTATCGAAAACAAGAGCGCGCGTTGCCTGCGTGCCCACGTCGAATATGAGCGCAAGTTTTTCTTCTTTCATTTTCTTCCCTTAAAGATATTTTTCGATAAAGCCGCCCGGCTTCACCTCGTAGCCGTTGCGAAAAGCCGCGACGCCGACAACGAAAATCACTATCATACTTATTATCGCACCAAAGGCGACGTCTGTCAAGTAATGCGCGCCGCACATAATGCGCGCAAGCAGGACGGCGCAGATAAAGACGACGGACAAAACGAAATACATAACTCTGTATATCGGTTCGACGTTGTTGATCCTGAAAAGCGGCGCAAACGCCAAAAGCCCCATGCAGCAGGCGGCATGACCGGAGAAAAATGATTCGCCGCCCGCGTCCGAGGGCTTATACCACGGCGTGAAATTCGCGCCTTCCTTGACCTCGAAGGGACGCGCCCTGCCCCAAACCTGCTTGACAAGTTCGGTCAGGCAGACGATGACGACGGCGGCGACAATGACCGCGAGCGCCCATTTTTTGCATGCGTGCAGCTTTTGCGCGCTTATGCGCGCGAAAATGAACGTCAAAAGCGTGAAGACGGCGGCTCCCGAAAGCGCGCACAAGGCGAGCGACATGAGCTTGCCCGAGGCGACGAGATCGAAAAGATCCATGAACATGAACGCGCAGGAAGCGACGCCGCCGAGCAGATAGACGGCTTTGACGATCGTCACGCGCACCTTTGCGCCCTTACTTCCGTCGCCGCGCGAAACAGTATAAAACGCCGTCGCACAGGCGATCCCGACCGCCAAAAACAGCGGCATCTTGCCGAAGATCTCCGCTCCCACTGTGACGACTCCGTCGCCCGTAAAGAGTATCTCCGCCGCCTGTACGTCGTAAACGCTGCCTATGCCCAAAAGCACGAAAGCCGCCGCGAGCGCGCAGACGAAAGCTATAATGCCGTTTCTCATGCTCATGCCTTCTCTTCTCCGTCGGAGATCTGCTTTTCCCCGTCCGCCTCTTGCTCTTCGGCGGGGGCGTTTTCTTCCGCCGCCTGCTCAGCCTTTTCTTTCGGGGCAAAGCGCGACAGATCGTATTCGTATTTTCCGTTGCGGAAGAAGATAAAGCGCACAAGCACGAAGATGAGATATGTACCGTAGCCGCCGACGAGCACGTCGGAGAGGAAGTGCGCGCAGTTGACGATACGCGAGATCGCCACCACCGCAACAAAAATCGTGCAGAAGGAATTTATTATCGCCCTCGCCTTGAAACTTCTCAGCTTGGGAAAGACGTCGCACGCCGCCGCCAAAATAAAGATATTCGCGGCGGAAGAAGTATGCCCCGAAGGGAAAGACTTATATGCCTCCTCCGTGCCGCCGATATTGACCACATACCAAGGAGTGAACCCTTCGAAAGAGTCCGCCGCCAGCATATCGCGGAATCTCATGCGTCCCCAAAGCATTTTAAGCGCCTGCATGACCACGAGTGCGGAGACCATGAACACGAGCGAAAACACGGCGAATTTGAGCAGGCGGGTCATTATTTCCGGCTTGATGAGCGAGCCTACCCACAAGCCGAAGGCGCCGCCGACAAAACCGCCGAAGACGGCGAACATCGCCAGCCCGGGAATGCCGTAGACCGCGTCTATCCTGCCCGGCTTTGTTCCCGCATATATCCACATAAAATAGCCCAGCCAACTCAACGCCAAGCCGAAAACGCGCATAAAGATACGAAACCGCTTGTCGGAAAAGTTTTTGGCATTATAAAAGAAAATGGGCGCGCAGAAAGGCAGCACCAAATAAGAGGGCGCCTCGCCGACCACCTCGAAAAAGGTCCCGAAGAGATTGGACATATCGCCGATCGCCTGACTGAGCTGCAAGTCGTAAAACGCCGCGACCGCCATAAGCCCGGCAAAGCCGAAGAAAGAGGCGATGTTCAGACCGATATAGAGCTTGCGCCTGAATTTTGCGTCGTCGAGCCTGTTTTCCAGAGATACGTTTTCCATATTTGCTCCTTTTCGGCAGATATGCCGTTATTCTTCCTTTTCGCCGCTTTCGCCGAAAAGCTCTTCTTCATCCGCTCTCGCCGACCTTGCCTCGGCTTCGGCAAGCATTCTCTTTTTACCGCGCCTGCAAGCTATGACGATGAGCGTTATCGCCGCGGCGAGCAGCACAAGCGCTCCGACGATGATCCCGACTATCTCGCCCGTGGTCAAGACCACCGTTCCGGAAATTTCCTGCGCCGCGTCATAAAACTCGTTATTGCGCTTTATGCCGAAATTGTCCGTGAAGGCGTTTTCGTAATTTGACATGAGATAACCGCTCTCGCTCTCGTCGTAGGCAAAATAGACGTCCGCGTCATAGATGTTGCTCAGAGGAATGACCATAGAAAAATCATATTCTTCCAAGATGGAAATGCTCTTTATATGTCCGTCTTCCCACAAGACAAAGTCCATATGCAACGACTTGAACCGAACATTTCTGCCGTTTTCTTTGGCAAGATTGCGCTCTAAGACGTGGATGTAATTCTGCGTGGCGACTTCAATGTCGAAGTCCGCAGAAAAAGTGTAAACTCCCGCGTCTTTGTCGTAAACGGGATCGGTCGCTTCCTCGATTGTACCGGGGACAAGCGCCAAGGTCTTTGTGTCGAAAATGTCGTAAGTAAAAACCTTCGTGGGGTCGTTACACACTTCGATGTTGTATTTTTCCAGATCGACGCCGTAATCCGTTTCCTTAAAGCCCGAGAAGTCCTTGACCTTGAGCATACCGATGGCGGAATCGTATTCGAGATACTTGTCGTTTACAATACCGCCTTCGACTATCCTGTATCTGAGATCCCCACCCACGACGAGCGCCTCTTCTATCTTGTTGGTCATGCTTCCCGCGGCGATGACCAAGTGATAAGTGTCGCTCGCCAAAGGATCGGACTCGGAATAAACGCCCTTTCTTATCTTGTAACCGTCGATATACTGAGTGTTGAAAGTGACGTCGCTGTTTTGCAATTTCGTGATATTATCGCTGTAATTTTCCGAAACGACAAAATCCGCGGCGTAATAATTGTAAAAACCGACTTCCATCATCTCCTGCGCGCTCATATCGGCGCTTATCGAACGCGCCGCGTCCGCTTTGGGCGCGCCCATATCGCGCACGGAAGTCATGATGTCCTTCGATTCGCCCAAACGTTCCCCGCAGGCGGCAAGAGCGATCGACGCCACCATGACGACGCAGAGCGCCGCGATCAAAATTTTCCCTCTCGATCTTCCCTTCATATGTTCCCCTTTATTAAGCGCCGCTTGAACACGGGCGCTTTTTCTCCCGATTTTATCATTTCACGCGCCAAAAGCGCGCGCAATTTTTCTTTTATTTCCGCCGCGGCAGGCGAATTGATCAGGTTACGCCTTTCAAACTCGTCCGTTTTGCGGTCGTAAAGATAGTCGTCACGATAGGCTCTCGGGCAATAATTCGTACCCGAAGAGACGCTGTAAGTATATCTGTCCGTGATGACGCACCTGCCGTTGTGGCTCTCGCTTATCTGCACGAAAACGCAGTCGCGTTCGCTCTTATCCTGCAACGCTATGCCCGAAAAGCTCTCGGGAACGTCTATCCCCGCGGCTTTGAGCAGCGTCGGCGGAAGATCGATAAGGCTCACGAGCCTGCTTGTGTCGCCCATGTCCTCAAAGGCTCCGCCGCCGAATATCAGCGGTATATGCACCGAACCTTGATGACACGAGCGCTTATATTCGCCGTTTCGCGTCATAAAGTGGCAGCCGTGATCGGAGCAATAGACGATGAGCGTTTTTTCGTATCTACCCGACTCTTTTAGAAAACGCACTATCTTTCCCACGTTTTCGTCGAGAACCTTGCAGCAGCCGAGATAATCGGCATAATTTTCCCGATAGTTCCCTTTCAAGCCGGCAAGATCGCCCGGCACGGGAAAATCACGAAAGCGTTCGGCGTATCCCTGCGGACATTCGAATCTTCCCGACGTGTTTTGCTGATGCGGCTCCAAAAAAGACAAAAACAAAAACACGGGTCTTTCTTTCGGCTTTTTCAGATATTCGAGCGCAAGATCTGTCATCTTGTCCGCTCTGACTCCGTCAAAACGCACCTCATTGCCCTCGCCGTCCCACAAGACGCCGCCTTCTCCGTTCGACGAGAACTCCAAAAGATCCGCCGCCAGCCAATATTCGTAGCCGCCGCGCAGCTTCTTCGGCACGCCCTTGTCGCGATATTCAAGTCCGCGGGAAGCAAGATGCCATTTCCCGATATATGCCGTCTCGTATCCCGCCGCGGTAAACAGATCGGCAAGATGAGCTCCGCGGTCGTCCATAGGGATCCCGTTGGTCACGCAGCCGTTTTGAGTGGCGTATACCCCCGTTTGAAGACAAGCCCTCGCCGGACCGCAGACGGGCTGACAGGTATACGCGGAAGAGAACTTCGCGCCTTCCTCCGCCATTTTGCAAAGTTCGGGCGTTATCTCGGGCGAAACGGTATCCGCTCGCTGCTGATCGCTGAAGATGAATATTATATCGGGTCTCATGCTGTCCTCTTTAATATGCTGTCCTTTTTAATATAATGCACGAAATTTTTTACTTTGTCAATAAGTAACGCAAAACTTGCGTGCATCAAAAACGCGCGCAGGAGGCGAAAGTTTGAGAAAAATTGTCTGTTCTATGCATTTTTGCCGCTGAGCAACTTTTTCTCACCGAAAACCGACGCAGCGAAACAAAAGCGATAATTTATCGAAAAAAACGCGAAATATGCCGAAAGTGCAAATAAAAAACATTATTTTCGCACATATTTGTTTTTGGTGGCGCGCCCGCCGCGCAGATGTCTTACGGACAAATTATATTCAAGTATCCTTCTCACCCTCAGATAAAGTCCCTCATCCAGCTTTTTGAGTTTTTCGTTCATGTCGCTGTGAACGGTGCTCTTGCTCACGCCCATCACCTGCGCCGCTTGCCTTATCGTCGCCTTGTTTTCCGTGATATAACGCGCCGTCGCCAAAACTCTCTCTTTCATGTTTCCCCCTTAATATCCGCTTTTGCGGACAAGACATTTTATTCTCTCAAAGGGAAAATAATGCACAAAAGAAAATATGCTCATATGAACGGGCGCGCATATTTCCTCTTTTGAGCATATGAACATATGCGCCGACGTACTTACCGAAAACGCCGCGCCGCGCAAACGATGAATGCGCAAAGGCGTTATTCGTCGAATCTTTGCTTAGGATAATATTCTCTTCCGCTCGCGCCCAAAATGCGGCAGTTGAGCGCGCTCGAAGGGGCGCTTTTCGGCTTGAAATTTTTCTTTGAACGCATCTTTTGCTTAACAGTCTTTCCCGCCTGCCAAAGCCCGAGCACGATCAGAAAGCCGCCGAAGCAGCGGGCAAGTATCTCGGAAGGGACTTCGGGCGCGAACCAGGCGCAAAGCGCACTGCCTGCGAGCGCGGGCTGCGCGGTCTTGAAGAGCGCGGGCATGTCGACGAGTCTGTTTTTGAAATGAATGACGAGCACGGGCGCAGCCATGACGACGAACGCGATCAGATTTATCGCCTGCGCGAGTTTTTGCTCCACGCCGAGCGCGAGCGTGAGCAGCGGAATGGTGAGCGTCCCGCCGCCCATGCCCATGCCCGCTATCACTCCGCCCGCGGCGCCCGCCAAGACAAACCATATCGTCTTCATCCCGTCACCATTTTGATCCCCGCGCCGATCATGACCGCGTAAAACAGCATGGACAGCCAAAAATTGTCCGCTTTTTTCAAAAGCAGCGCGCCGAGTATCCCGCCCGCGACGACTCCGCCGCCCACAGAAAGCGCGAGCGAAAGCTCGAAACAACCCTTGACCACATAGATGATCGCCGAGATCAGGCAGAGAGGCAAAATGACCGCGACGGCGGTCGCATGCGCTTTTTTCGCGTCAAGCCCGTATCCGGACAATATCGGAACGATGAGCATTCCCCCTCCGCCGCCGAAAAGCCCGTTGACGCAGCCCGCGACGGCGGACACGACGATCGCGCCCTTTTTGAGTATCTTTCCTTTTTTGAGGCTTTTTTGCCGCGCGTTTTTCTCCTCAATTTTCGCCATATTCGGATTATGTGCAATATTTTCATAAAATTTTAACTATTACTTCCTCATTCGTTTGACCAACCGCCTTTTATTTTATATAATTAGGAAGACTTGTTATAAAGCAAATATAATAAAGGTGGTCAAATGAGAAAGAAAAGTTTAACGTTTCTTATCCTTGTTATCGTGATGATAGCATCCCTCGCCGCGGCGCTCATCGCCTGCGATCCGGACGATCCCGCAGCAGACGACACGAGCTATTCCACGACGCTCATCGCCAACGGCAACTTCGACGAAGCTTCCGGGGACTCTCAACCGATGACTCCTTCGAGCTGGACGGGCGAAGAAGGCTCCACGTCTTCTTCCACGCAGTATAAGACGCCCAACGGTTCGAGCAACCTCTCCGCCGGCGTCATAGACCTTGCGGACGAACGCGGTTACAGGAACGACTTCGGCAGCATAGCTCCCGGCAAAAAGGGCGAAGACGACAATATCCTCGCCATCTATAACAAAACCGCCACGTCTTACAAGTACACGTCCGCGAGCGTAACTTTGTCTGCGGACAAGGTCTATAAGCTGAGCGTTTGGGTCAAGACGGACATTTACACCGACGCATCCTACTATAATTCCTGGCTCAACAGAGACAGCGACGAAACGCAGGAACTCGACGAAAACCGTACGGGCGCCTATGTCTATGTCAACGGCGTTGCCTATGCGGCGTTCGAAGCGATCAACACGGGCGGTCAATGGCAGGAACTCGTCACTTATATCGACACGCACAATTCTTCGGGCGGCAGCATAACCGTCATTCTCTCCCTCGGCACGGGCAACTGGTCGACGGGCTATATGACCGCGGGCTATGCCTTCTTCGACAACATCACTCTCATCGATCTCAATGAAGAATATGCCGACGGCGACAGCGAATTCGTCGACGGCGACAGCTCTCTCGACGAAGACGCCGCCGACGCGAAAGCGATCGCCGACTTCAACGCGGCGACTGTCGGCACCGCGAAAGACGCCGAGGACGACCACTCCGTCCATACCGCCAAATACGATATGGGCAGCGGCGACACTTCTTTTGATTATGTGACCAAGACCTCCACTCCCTATTCCTCTTCACGTTGGACGGGCGCCGCGGGCAAAAAGACGGACGGCACCAATTTCAGCACCTCTTCGACCAATCTTCAAAGAGGCGTCATCGATGCCGAAAATGCCGACCTCTCCGTCATCTCCGGCGCGAGCGAATACGAAGGGCTTGTTCTCGACGCGCACGAGAGCGTGACTTACTCTTACGGCGAGAGCAATTCGCGCAGCTATGGCAACGTCCTCTATATCCAGGGGCGCAACGAGAACGTCTACGGTTACTCATCCAACACCACCTATACGATAGAAGCAAACAATTATTATAAGGTATCCGTTTGGGTCAAGACCTATATCAAGAACGGCAGCGGCGCCGCCGTCCGTCTCACCTCGGGCGACGACGACGAAAACATCGTCTCTTTGAGCAACATCTCCACAAACGGCGCTTGGCAGGAATACTCGCTCTATCTGCGCGGCAATCAGTACCGCGAGAATACGGTCACGCTCGAGCTTTGGCTGGGTGAAAGCAACACCGCGGGCACGAAGGGCATCGTCTTCTTCGACAGCGTTGCGATAAGCAAGATCTCCGCCGAGGATTACGCAGCCGCCGAGAAGGGCACGAACGTCGCCAAGGACGACATGCTCACCCCCGAAGAAGATTACGAATATTACGGCATGAGCAGCGGCAAGAACGTCCTCGATTATGCGGCGAAAGCTTCCTCTTCCTCTTTTACGCAGCTTGCGAATGCGGGAGAGACGGCGGACGGCATCGCCGTCGATAAGGCGCTTCAAGACAGGGACGAGGACGGCGTTTGGCTCATCAACAATAAGGTCCCCGCATATGCTTCGATCTCGCCCGTTGTCGACGTCGACGCGGACGCGGGAGTCGACACGAGCAACCTCATCAAGCTCGCTCCCAACAGCTATCTCGCGCTTTCCGTTTGGATCAAGACTTCCGAGATAACCAAGGGCGGACTCACCGTCACCCTTTACAACTATGACATCAAGGCGATCGAGGAAGACCTCGAAGAGTCGAATAAAACGGATTACAGCGACCTGTCTTCTTACAGAAGCTCTGTCTCTTCCCTCTCTTCGCTCACGTCCGAAACGCTCGAAGACTTCAAGATAGACGGCGTGAACGATTATATCATGGTCACCTTCATGGTCCAGAGCGGCAAGGAGACCGCCTACCTCGGCTTTGAATTTGCCTTAGGCTCGGGCACTCCTTCCAACAGCTCTTCCTATGTCAAGGGATACGCGATGATCTCCAACGTGATGACGGAAAAGATAACGGCAGCGGATTATTCCTCCGCCTCTTCCGCCTCCAACTTGGCGAAGGGATCGATCTCCGGCTCTTCTTCGAGCGTTGAGATCGCTTCCAATGGCTATTTCAACACTTCGGACATCTCCGGCACCAACAGCCTTTACGCCGACGACGACAATGAGTTTGATTTCAGCACCAACAGGAAAGACAACGTCCTCGCCCTGCCCGACGGCTGGTCGGCGACGGACAGCTCTCTGCTCAAGGCTTATCTCGACAGGGACGACGCGAGCGATCCCGCGCAGAATTACGCCTTCGGCGGCGTGCTCGACCTTGACGGCGACATGAGCGGCTATACGGAGGATATCGCGGGTGTGAACAGCAGCATCAAAGAGCTTCTTGGCGACACTTCGACGATGTTTGAAAGCGCGGGCGAATATTCCGGTCTGAACGCGGGCAACAACGTCCTCGCGCTCTATTCGCACCGCCTCGCGGCGTTCGGTTTCAGCTCGGACGAGTTCACCCTCTCTGCCAACTCATATTACAGAGTGAGCGTTTGGGCATATGCTCCCGAGACTCCCGTTTCCGTCATGATCTCGACGGGCAGCGACGACTCGGACCACGGCTATCCCAACACCGTGAGCACGAAAGACGGCTGGACGGAATATGTGTTCTATATCCAGACGGGCGTGAGCAGCGTGAGCGCTTCTCTCTCCCTCTATGTCGGTAACTGCAATTACGCTACGGACAACACGGGCGAGAGCGATTATTCCGCGCTCTTCACCGGCGCGACTTATCAGTCGATGACCGAAGAGGACTTCGATTCTCTCGTGTCTGTCGAGCGTGAAAACACGCAGACGCTCTCCATGCTCGTCGACACCATGGACAACGTCAGCGAAAACGACGACGACCTCAACACCCCTTCCGATTGGACGGGCAGCATGATCGATTCCGACGCGAGCGACGATGACGTTTCCGCGGGCGTGTTCGACAGGCAGAACCACGATTGGGAAGAACTTCTCGATCTGAACATCGCCTCGGGCGAAGCGGACGAAGCGATCGCAAGCGCCATCTACAATTCGGGCGTGGTCGACAAGAATATCAACAACTCTTCCGTCGAGACGGGCATCGGCGACATGGTCCTTGTCATCTATAACCATGACGACGTGCGCGACGACGAAGGCAACCTCACGGGCGGAGCTTACAGCTTCAACTCCGCGAGCATGTCCCTCAGCGCGGGTAAATATTACAAGATAACCGTTTGGGTGCTCACTTACAAGCTGGGCAAGGACGACAGCGCGAGAGTCATTCTCACGCTCGGCAACTCCACCTACACCTTCGGCGCGAGCGTGGATGAGGACTCCTCCGCCGTTGACAAGGCGCGCAGGATAAACACCTCGACCTATGACGAAGACGGAAATGAGACGGTGGGCAGCTGGCAGGAGATCTCCTTCTACGTCTATATCGACGAGGACGTTGAAGAGAGCGTCAGCGGCACTCTCACCTTGCAGCTGGGTGACAAGGACGAATGGGTGAGCGGATATGCCTTCTTCGACAACTTCTCCTGCGTCGAGATAAGCGAAAGGACGGAAGGCGAAACGACCGTTACTCCCGCCAAGATAGTCAGCGACATGGTCGGATTCGACGTTGTCTATACCGACAGCGAGAACGCGGAGAACAATAACGTCTTCTGCGACGAAAACGCATTCAACGAAGACGGCAGCATCAAGGACGACGCCAAGCTCGCCGGCAACTATATCGTGCGCTATACGCAAGCCGACGCCGAAAAGGCTCCCGAGGAAGAGGATCCGGACGGCGATGGCGACAGCACGAGCGATCTCTTGTGGCTTTATATCGTCTCCGGTATTATCGGCGGACTCATCGTCATTGCCGTGATAGTCGTTATCGCGCGCAAAGTCATGAGCAAGCGCAAGCGTCAGAAGGACGTGAGCAAGAAGTCGGAGTTCGACCGTAACTACGGCGGCAGATCGAACGCGCGCAAGAAGTAAGACGCAAAACAACTTGAAGGACCTGCCCTGCGGCGGGTCCTTTTTCGCGGCGAGGTCGGATCAGGCGATCGCGGCGAAACAAGCATTAGGAGAAAAATATGACCGCAAAAGAATTCAACGAGATCGCCGCAAGGGGCGGCATTCTTCCCTCCGATTCGCAGTTGCACGAATTCATGCACGAGAGCGCAAGTCGGGCGCAACGCATCACCGCCGAGATAAATTCGGGTTTTCACACGCAACAAGAGCTGCGCGCGCTCATGTCCGAGCTGCTCGGCTATGAACTCGACGAAACATTCAGGCTCTTTCCGCCTTTTTATACCGATTACGGCAGAAATTTGCAGATAGGAAAAAACGTCTTTATCAATTCGGGCTGCTGTTTTCAGGATCAGGGCGGGATCGAGATCGGCGACGGCTGTCTCATCGGGCATCAGGTCGTGATCGCCACTCTCGATCATCATCCCGATCCCCAAAGGCGCGGCGATATGCTGCCGAAAAAAGTCTCTCTCGGCAAGAATGTCTGGATAGGTTCGCACGCCACGATATTGTCGGGAGTGACCATAGGCGACGGCGCGATCGTCGCCGCGGGCGCGGTCGTGACCAAAGACGTCCCGCCGGGATGCGTCGTTGCCGGCGTCCCCGCCAAAGTCATAAAGAGCGTCTAAACATAGAGCTTTTGACCGATAAAGAGGGTCGGCGAAGTCAAGGCGTTGTTTTCGAGGATATGTTTTTCGCTCACGTTGAACCGCCGCGCGACTGACGACAGCGAATCGAAGGGGCGCACGACATATTCTCTCCCCTCCGCCTGCGCGATCAGCAGGCGCACGCCCTCTTCGATCTGCTCCTCGCGGCAGTTGTTCAGCGCGCATATCCTGCGCGCCGCAACGCCTGTTTTGCGGGCAACGTCCTCCGCATTCTCCCCCTTCCTCACCCGATAGATCAAGTATTCCATTTTCGCCTCCGCTAAATTATATTTTCCCGCCGCAGATAATATCCTATAATATGAAAAAGATATTCAAGGCGTTTTTCACCGTAACTTCCGTTTCCGTTGTCACGCGCGGCATTTCCTTTATCTTCAAGATCTTCATCTCGCGCGAACTGGGCGCGGAAGTGATGGGCGTCTATCAGATATGCTTTTCCGTCTTTGCCATGTTCGCGGCGCTCGCCGCGGGCGGCATACCCGTCACTCTCTCCCGCATCACGGCGGAGACGCAGGCTTTGGGCGATCTCAAAGCCCAACGCTCGGCGGTGACGACAGCCATGATGATAAGCCTGATGATCTCCATGGCGGTCTGCACGCTTTTTTACAGCTTTCCTTCCATTCTCGACCTACTCTTTTCCGACGCGCGCTGCCGAAAACTCTTTTTGATAATCCTGCCCACGATGATCGCCACCTCCGTCTATGCCGTTATCCGCAGCTGGTTTTGGGGAAGGCAGAATTATTTTGTCTTTTCGCTCTCGGAAGCCGCCGACGAGATCATTAAAGTCGCCGTCTGCGCCTTGATGATATTTTTGCTCGCCGACCTTGTCGCGCTCGAATATTCTCTCGCCTATGCCATTTTGATCAGCGATTTCATCGCCGCGGGCTTGCTCATTTTTCTCTTTTTCAAAAGCGGCGGCAGAGCGGGCGCGCCCACCATGTGCGCTCCGATCTTGCGCTCGGCGGCGCCGCTGACCGTGACGCGGCTTTGCGGAAGTCTGATGGCGGTCTTCGTCTCGCTCGCCCTGCCCGCCGTCCTGACGGGCGCCTACGGTCTGACGAGCGCGGAAGCCACGGCGGAATACGGCAGAGCGTCGGGAATGGTCATGCCGCTTCTGCTCGCCCCCTCTTCGGTAGTCGGTTCGCTTTCCGTGGTCATGATCCCCGAGATCGCCTCGCGCAACGCCGGCGGCGACAAGAATCTCTCTTCGGCGATACGCCGTTCGGCAGACTTCACCTGCGCCGTCGCCTGCGCGGCGTTCATCGTCTTTGCCTCCTGCGGCGATCAGATAGGAAATCTGCTCTATGCTGACGAAAAGGTGGGCAGCCAGCTTTCCTTCGCCGCCTTTATCGTTCTCCCGCTCTCGCTCAACTCCATGGCGGCGACCTCGCTCAATTCGCTCGGCAGGGAGAGCCGCACCTTTTTCAGCAGCGCGGCGGGCTATCTCTTCCTCGCCGCGGGAATACTGCTTTTGCCGCGTTTTATGGGCATATACGGCTATTATACCGCCTTTTTTTGCTACCACTGCGCCTCACTATTTTGCAACGTTATGCAGCTCAAGCGCGTTTTCCCGCAAGGAGTCGGTCACGGCAAATATTCCGCCCTCATCGCTGTCTCCTGCGCAGTTGCGCTCTTTGTCGGCGCGATCTCCTCTTGGACGCGCGGCTTAGGCGACCTGCTCTCCTGCCTTATCTGCCTCCCCGTCGCGGCGCTGCTTTACTTTGTCGCGCTGCGCCTGACGGGATATATGCCCAAGCCCTCGCTGCTGATAGGTTATATCAGAAAATAGCATAAAAGGCGCGCGGGAGCAGATACTAAGCTCATGCTGATCGTATTCGTGCGCGCCATACTCATCTATATCTTTCTGCTCGTCGCCATGCGGCTGATGGGCAAAAAGCAGTTGGGCGAACTTCAACCCTTCGAATTCGCCGTCACGCTCATCATGGCGGAGCTTGCCTGCATTCCCATGTCGGACACGACCGTCCCCGTCATCTACGGACTCGTGCCCATCTTCACCCTCTTCATCGTGCAATTCGCCCTGACCAAGCTCATCAAGCACTCCTTGAAGGCAAGGCGGCTCATCAACGGCAAGCCCGTGATCGTCATCAATCCCTGCGGCATAGATTACCGCGCGATAAGCATGCTCGACCTCACCGTGAACGACCTTCTGGAAGCGCTCAGGGAAAAGAACTATCTTTCGCCCGAAGAACTCGAATACGCCATTTTCGAGACCAACGGCGACGTGAGCGTGATACCCAAAGCCCGCCCGCTGACCACGGAGGATATGCATCTTAACGCGCCGCCCGCACAGCTGCCTTACGCCGTCATTTGCGAAGGCAAGAAGATGTCGGACAATATCCGCAAGGGCAAAATAGATTACGCCTTGGTGGAAAAAGTTCTGAAAGCGCACGACCTCAAACAAAAAAACGTCTTGCTCATGACGGTGACGGGCGGAGAGAATTTCTATTTGCAGCCCAAATCGGGAAGATATATCACGGGCAGATTGGAGGAAGAGAATGCGGGGTAAGGTTTGGCTTGCGCTGATAATATTGGCGCTCATCGTGGGGCTGGGGATAGGCGAACAGGTCTATATCAACAAGACGTTCGACGCCGCGATTCAAAAGAGCGAAGAGATAACCGCGCTCATCCGCGCGAAAAATTACGCGGGCGCAAGCGCCGCCGCCGAAGCGATGTCCGATTGGTGGAAAAACGAGCGCGACGTCTTGGAATTTCTCTGCCCCAACAACGACGTCAAAGGGATCATGACCGCCATCAGCGATCTTCAAGGCTCGCTCGCCGCCAAGACCTACGACGACTCTCTTCAACGCAGCATTTCGCTCACGGGCAACGTGGAAAACAGCAAAAACCTGCTCACTTTCAAATGGAAAAACGTGCTTTGAATTTAGGGGGTAAAAAAGCGGCGTCGATGCCGCTTTTTTCACATTCCCAACTTGCCGCGCAGATACCGACCCGTGTAGCTGCCTTTGACGCGGGCGACCTCTTCGGGAGTGCCTTGCGCCACGATCCTGCCGCCCTTGTTGCCGCCCTCGGGTCCCAAATCGATGATGTGATCCGCGACCTTGATGACGTCCAAATTGTGCTCGATGACTATCACCGTATTGCCCTTGTCCACGAACTTATCCAAAATGGCGATAAGACGCTTGACATCGTCGGTATGAAGTCCCGTCGTAGGTTCGTCCAAAATATAGACCGTCTTGCCCGTGCCGCGCTTGGAAAGCTCGGTGGCGAGCTTCACTCTCTGCGCTTCGCCGCCCGAGAGCGTCGTGGCGGGCTGTCCGAGCTTGACATAGCCCAAGCCCACCTGCTGCAACGTGCTTATCTTGTTATATATCTGCGGCACGTTTTGAAAAAATTCGCAGGCTTCGTCAATAGTCATCTCGAGAACGTCGAAAATGCTCTTGCCCTTATATTTCACTTCCAGCGTTTCGCGGTTATAGCGCTTTCCGCCGCAGACTTCGCAGGGCACGTAGACGTCCGAGAGAAAATGCATCTCTATCTTGATTATGCCGTCGCCGCCGCAATTTTCGCATCTGCCGCCCGAGACGTTGAAGGAAAACCTGCCCGCCGTATATCCGCGCGCCTTGGCGTCGGGCAGCTTGGAAAACAGCTCCCTGATGGGCGTGAAAACGCCCGTATAAGTGGCGGGGTTGGAGCGCGGCGTCCTGCCGATCGGACTTTGATCTATGCTGATGACCTTGTCTAAATTCTCGATCCCCGAAACTTCCTCGCATTCCACGTTCACCGTGCGCGCGCCGTTGAGCTTCGCCGCCAAAGCGGGTTGAAGTATCTCGCCGATGAGAGAGCTTTTGCCGCTGCCCGACACGCCCGTGACCGCCACGAACTTTCCCAGCGGTATGCGCACGTCTATGCCTTTGAGATTGTTCTTTCTCGCCCCTTTGACAACGATGAACTTCCCGTTGCCCTCCCTGCGCTCCTGCGGCACGGGAATGCTCTTTCTGCCGCTGAGATAATCGCCCGTTATCGATCTTCTGCAAGCCGCGACCTGAGCGGGAGTCCCCGCCACGACCACTTCGCCGCCGTGCACGCCCGCGCCGGGACCTATGTCCACGATGAAGTCGGACTTCGCCATCGTCTCTTCGTCGTGCTCCACCACCACGAGCGTATTGCCTAAATCGCGCAAGCGGGTGAGCGTGTCCAAAAGCCTGCCGTTGTCGCGCTGATGAAGCCCTATGCTCGGTTCGTCGAGGATATATAAAACTCCCGTAAGTCCGCTGCCTATCTGCGTCGCCAAGCGTATGCGCTGGCTCTCTCCGCCCGAAAGCGTGGAGGACGAACGCGAAAGCGTGAGATAATCAAGTCCCACGTTGACCATGAATCCCAGCCTGCCCTTGATCTCCTTGATGACCTGGGCGGCGATCGTGTTTTCCCTGTCGCTGAGTTTCAACTCGTTGAAGAATTTGAGTTCTTCGTCGATAGGCAGATCGCAAAGCTGAGCGATATTCAGCCCGCCCACGGTCACGGAGAGAGCCTCCTTTTTCAGGCGCTTACCGTGGCACATATCGCAGGGCACGGGCGACATAAAGCGCTCAAGCTCCATCTTGGTGAGGTCGGACGTGGTCTCGTTATATCTGCGGCGCATGATGTTGCAAACGCCCTCGTAAACTTTGGAATAAAAGCCGTTGTTGAACACGCCGCGCATATCCGCGTCCAAAGGTTCGTTGTCGCCGTAAAGCACTATCTTTTGTATTTTCTCGGGAAGGTCTTTGAAGGGCACGGTGAGCGAAAACCCGTATTTTTTCGCCAAGGCGCGCATCATGGCTGCGTTCACCTTACAGGTGTCGAAGCTCCAGCCTTTGATGTCCACCGCGCCTTCGGAAAGCGACTTGTCCCACTTGACGAACTTGTTGAGATCGGGGACCATGCCGAAGCCCAGCCCGAAGCATTTCGGGCACGCTCCGTAAGGCGAGTTGAAGGAGAAAAAGCGCGGGGTCAGCTCTTCCATGGAGATGTCGCAGTCGGGGCAGGCATATTTTGTGGAATAGAGCGTGTGCTCCTCGCCGTTCACGCATTCCGCCAAGCCGCCCGAGAGTTTGAGCGCTGCCTCCAAGCTGTCCGTCAAACGGCGCGTCATGCCCTCTTTGACGATCAGCCTGTCCACGACGACCGAGATGGTATGCTTGACGTTCTTGTCCAGATCCGCCCCTTCCGCGCCGTCGTCATAGCGAACGCCGTCCACTTCGATACGCATATAACCGCTCTTTCTCAGGCTTTCGAGCAACTTGGTAAATTCGCCTTTCCTGCCGCGCACGACGGGAGAGACTATCATTATCCTGCTCCCCTCGGGCAGCGACGCTATCTTGTCGGCTATCTGATCGACAGTCTGCCTGACTATTTCCTTGCCGCACTTGGGACAATGGGGAACACCGATACGCGCATAGAGCAGGCGCAGATAGTCATATATCTCCGTGACCGTGCCCACGGTCGAGCGCGGATTGTGCGAAGTCGTCTTTTGATCTATGGATATAGCGGGGGAAAGCCCCTCGATATAGTCCACGTCCGGCTTGTCCATCTGTCCCAAAAACTGCCGCGCGTAAGAGGAAAGCGACTCCATATATCTGCGCTGACCTTCCGCAAAAAGCGTGTCGAAGGCGAGCGACGACTTTCCCGAACCGCTCAGCCCCGTGAACACGACGAGCTTGTCGCGCGGAATGGTCACGTCGATATTTTTGAGATTGTGCACCCTTGCGCCTTTGATGATTATCTTATCCTGCATATCACTTTTTCCTCTTGCTCTCCGACTTTCTCTTCAAGGCGGCGATCTCCTCGCGGTACTTTATGGCAAGCTCGAAATCGAGACTGCTCGCCGCGAGTTTCATCGAGGAAGTGAGCCGTTCTATCTCCGCCCTGATCTGCGCGGGATCTTCGAGCGGCTTTTCCTCCGCCTTCTTGCTTATCTCGATGGTGTTGGTTATCGGCTTGATTATCGTCTTGGGCGTGATGTGGTGCTCTTCGTTATATTTTTTCTGCACCGTCCTTCTGCGCTCCGTCTCGTCGATCGCGCGGCGCATACTGCCCGTTATCACGTCCGCATACATTATCACCTTTGCCTCGGCGTTGCGCGCCGCTCTGCCTATCGTCTGCACGAGCGCGGTCTCGCTGCGCAAAAAGCCCTCCTTGTCCGCGTCGAGGATCGCCACAAGTTTGACTTCGGGCAGATCCAGCCCCTCGCGCAGCAGATTGATGCCCACGAGCACGTCAAAGTCGCCCTTTCGCAGCGACGTTATGATGTCTATCCTCTCCAAGGTGTCTATGTCCGAATGCATATAGCGCACTTTGATCTGGTTGTCGTTCAAAAACGCGGTGAGATCTTCCGCCATCTTTTTAGTGAGCGTCGTGACGAGCACTCTGCCGCCGCTGCCCGTGACCTCGTTTATCCTGCCGATGAGGTCGTCTATCTGACCCTTTACGGGCAGGACAATAACTTCGGGATCGACAAGTCCCGTGGGACGAATGAGCTGCTCCACGACCTGCCCCGCCTGCTGCATCTCGTAAGGTCCGGGCGTGGCGGAGACGCAGATCATCTGCCCCACGCGCTCGTCGAACTCGTCGAATTTGAGCGGACGGTTGTCGTAAGCCGCGGGCAGACGGAATCCGTAATCCACCAGATTTTTCTTGCGCGCCAGATCGCCGTTATACATCGCCCTTATCTGAGGGAGAGTCATATGGCTCTCGTCGATAAAGAGCAGGAAATCTTCGGGGAAAAAGTCGAGAAGCGTATAAGGCGGCTGCCCTTCGCTCCTGCCGTCGAAATAGCGGGAATAATTTTCTATCCCGCTGCAATAGCCCATCTCCCTGATCATCTCCATATCGTAACTCACGCGCTCGCGTATGCGCTGCGCCTCGATGAGTTTTCCCCTTTCCTTGAAATATTTCACTCTCTCGATCATATCCGCGCCTATCTGTCTCAACGCCGCCTCGCGCTTTTCCTTTTCCACGACATAGTGGCTGGCGGGAAAAATGTTGACGTGTTTGAGGCGCGCGATCGCCTTACCCGTGAGCGGATCTATCTGCGTTATGCTCTCGATCTCGTCGCCGAAAAACTCAATCTTCAAGGCTATCTTATCGTTTTCGACGGGGACTATCTCCACGACGTCGCCGCGCACGCGGAAAGAGGCGCGCTGCAAGTCGAGATCGCTGCGGTCGTATTGGATCTCGATAAGCCTGTCGATCAGCTCGTCCCTGTCCTGAGTCATGCCTTCGCGCAGCGAGATCGCCATGCTGAAATATTCCATAGGCGCGCCCAAGCCGTAAATGCAGGACACGGAGGCGACGACGATGACGTCCCTGCGCTCGCAGAGCGAACTCGTCGCCGAATTGCGCAGGCGGTCGATCTCGTCGTTGACGGACATATCCTTTTCGATATAGGTATCGCTGCGCGGGATATATGCCTCGGGTTGATAATAATCGTAATAGGAGACAAAATACTCCACTCTGTTTTCGGGGAAAAATTCGCGGAACTCGTTGCAAAGCTGCGCCGCCAAAGTCTTGTTGTGCGCGATGACGAGAGCGGGTCTGTTCAGCCTCTTGATGACGTTCGCCATGGTGAAGGTCTTGCCGCTGCCCGTGACGCCGAGCAAGACCTGGGTGCGAAGTCCGTCCTTCACGCCCTCGACGAGTTTTTCTATCGCCTGCGGCTGATCGCCGCGCGGCTCGTAGCTTGATCTCAGTTCAAACATATATCGAAAGAATTATAGCACATATGTTCGCCTAAGGCAATCGTTTAAGAAAAGATACTGCGCAATATCATGCCGATGACAAAGCTCAAAACGGCGCCCGCGACGGTGAGCGCTATCTTGAAAATTATCTGTCTGCGCTCGTTTTTGATCTGCCTGATCACCGCATAGCCGTTTTGATGCAGCGTGAAGCAATAATACATGTCGCCCTTCTTGTCCGTCTCTATCATCTCGAAATAGTCGTCTGTCTGCAAGGAGCGCAGATAGGCGGGCAATTCGCCGCGCTTGAACCGCACGGAATAAGGGATCGCGGACAAAAGCTCGACGGGACGAATGAGGCAGGTGCCGCCCTTGTCCGCCGCCCGCTTGTAGATCGCGCTCATTATCGCTTTTTGCGTTCTGTTTATCATGCCGTCACCGCTAAGATGAGATACATCACCGCGCCGCCTATCACGCCGCCGAACAAGCCCGCGATCGCCGCGATCACCGCGGTGCGCACGCGCTGCCAGAGCGACCCTTTCGCCGCTCCCGAAAGCTCTTCGTTGGGCGGAGCGCTCTCCTGCGCGCGGGACGCGGCGGCTCCCGCCGCCCTGCCGCTCGAGGTCACGCAGAGGCAGATCTCGCCCTCGTCCATATATTTTATGACCGCGTATCCGCTCGTTTTCAATATTTCGAGCGCGCTCGGAAGATCTTCGCAGACGGCGGCAAGTTCGCCGACGTCAAAGACCTTGAACTTGTCGCCCGAAGTTTTTTCGCAGAGATATTCCAGCAGCGCCCGCTCCATTTATCTCTCCACTCTGATCACGTTTTCCACGCTTATCACGTTGGACAGGCGGGAGATCTCCTCGACCGACTTGGTCATGGCTTTTTCCGTCGTCAGATGAGTGATGAAGACGATGGGGATCACCTCTTTTCCCTCGTCCTGTCTCATCTGCGCGATCGAGACCTTGTGCTTTTTGAACACGTTGGCGATGTCCGCGACCACGCCGGGGACGTCGTGCACGTTGAGGCGCAGATAATAGCGCGAGGAGAAATCGGAGATTATGTCCTTTTCCGTCATGCTGTTGTTCATCTCGCCGTAACGGGCGTGCTCGATCTGGCGCGCGCAATAGACGATGTCGGAAACGATCGCGCTGCCCGTGGGCAGATCGCCCGCTCCCCTGCCGTAAAGCATGATGTCGCCCACCGCGTCACCCACGAGAAACACGCCGTTGAAGGAGCCGTTCACGCTGGCGAGCGGATGATCCTTGGGCAAAAAGACGGGATGGACGCGCGCTTCTATCTTGCCGTCCGCGCCGTTTTTGGCGATGGCGAGCAGCTTGATGACATAGCCGAGCTTGTCCGCCAAAGCTATGTCCGTGGAAGTGATATGCGTGATGCCTTCGCGGAAAATGAGGTCGACGGGGACGCGCTTGTTGAAAGCAAGGCTCGCAAGAATGCTCAGCTTGTAACTCGAATCGTATCCCTCGACGTCCGCCACGGGATTTGCCTCGGCATATCCCAGCGCCTGCGCGTCTTTGAGTATCTCGCCGTAATCGAGACCCTCCTGCGCCATGCGCGTGAGGATATAGTTGGTCGTACCGTTTATTATCGCCTTGATCTCCAAGATCCTGTTCGCCTGCATAGCCGCGGTCATGACTCTGATGATGGGCATGCCGCCGCCCGTGGTCGCTTCGTAATAAAGTCCCGCGCCCGTGGGAGCCGCCGCCGCTTCGAGTTCGGGCCAGCTCTTGGCGAACATTTCCTTGTTCGAAGTGACGATGCTCTTACCCGCCGCGAGCGCCTTGATCAAAAAGCTCTTCGCGGGTTCGACGCCGCCCATGCATTCGACCACGATGTCGACGTTGTCGTTTGCCGCTATCTCGTCGATCGAGCTTGCAAGCAGCGAAAGATCCGCGCCCGCATCGGTAACGCGGGAAGGGACCTTGTCCAGCACGGCGACGACTTCCACGTCCACGCCGTATTCATCCATTATCGCCTGTCTTCTTTCTTTGAGTATTTTGTAAGTACCGCCGCCAACGACGCCCATTCCCAAAATTGCTACTCCGGCTCTTTTCATATCTTACTCCTTTGTCTGTTTGGTATTCATATCGTATATTATCTTCAATCCCTTCAAGGTGAGAGATCTGTCCACAATGTCGATTATCTTCTCTTCGGGCACGGAGCGCACGAGTTCGCTCAAACCGCCCGTCGCCACGACTTTGACATCCTTTTCGCCGCATTCTTTCTTCATGCGCGCGAGTATATACTGCACAAGCCCCGTATAACCGTAAATAAGCCCCGCCTGCATATTATTGCCCGTGTTGCGGCAGATTATAGTTTCGGGCTTTATCAGCTCTATCTTGGGCAGGCGCGCCGTATGCTCGACGAGGCTGTCGAGGCTCGTCTTGATCCCGGGCGCGATACAGCCGCCCATGAACTCCCCTTCCGCCGTCACATAGTTGAACGTGGTCGCCGTGCCGAAATCCACGACGATACAAGGTCCCTTATAGAGCTTGTAAGCCGCCACGCAGTTGACTATCCTGTCCGCGCCCACTTCCTGCGGGTTGGTATATTTTATCTTCAAGCCCGTCTTTATGCCCACGCTCACGGTTATCGGCTTGAAACCGAAATAATATTGGCAGGCGTGCTCCATGGTGTAATTGAGGTCGGGCTGAACGGAAGACATGATGATGCCGCTTATGCGCGAGATGTCTTCTATCTCGTTCATGAGCAGCATTTTCAGCTCCGCGCCTATCTCGTCGGCGGTGCGCAGCGTGACGGAAAAACGCCATGCGTGCACCAGCTCGTCCTTGTTGAACAAGCCGACTTTGATATTCGTATTGCCTATGTCTATCGCAAGTATCATCTTCTTTTCCTGCCTTCGCGCCCGTATCCCGCCTTATTGAGCGCCGCCACTATCGGCGGCACGAGGATCGTGAACGCCGCGACCTCTATGCTCGCATTGACCGCGAGCGTCACCTGAAAGAACTGCGGCAGGATCGCGCTGCTTATCGGCATGTCGCCCACGATATAGCAAAGCCAGATCATCAGGCAGACAAGCCCCGTGTTCGTCACCGTACCGATAAAAGCGGTAAGGCTCGCAACTCCGTATGCCGCCGCGCTCTTCTTGCGCGCAAGTTTTTTGTATTCCTCTCCGCCCTTTTCGCATTGCGCCATGGGCGCGTCGAAGCGCTTTTGCACTATCTTCATCAAGCCGTTGAAAGAAAGATAGGACACGACTCCGACCATGAGGCGGGGCGGGATCGCCACGAGCGGGTTTTGGAACACGGGCGCGGTCAGCGTTCCCGCGCGCACCGTGTAAGCCGCGGTGAACATTCCCAGCGCCATCACTGTCGTGAGGAACGCCGTAACTCCCCTTTTGCGCATCATCGCCGCCACGAACACGGGCACGAGGCAGAACGCCAAGCTCGCGCCGGCAATGGGCGGTATGGGCGCAAAGACGAACACGAGTTCGAGCGCCGTAAGCACCGCGGTCAACGCTATCGTCGCCGCCGAAATTTTAATTTTCATCGCTCTCTCCGATTAGGCTCGCAAGGATACCTATCTAAGACTTTATTGCACCGCGAACTCTTCGCCGTGCGGTCGTCGTACCGCCGACGGCATTCGCCGTACCGTTAAATTATAACAAATGCGCGCGCATTTTACAAGCAATTAAAGCGCAAAAGACGCCGAGCCCGATTTACCCGCAAAAGGCTCGTCTTGCCCGCATTCGACGCGCGGGCGCCGAGGAGAGAAAACCTTAAGCGGAATGCTTTTTCTTTTTGAGTGAAATTTTACGCGGATACCCTTCTTTGAGGCAGCCGTTTTCGTCGAAAGCGCCTATGCGGCGATAGTAGAAATAGATAGCGGCGTCCCACGTCAGCCCGACGGCGGCGAAAGGGAGCGCGAAACAGAGAAAATACCACCCGACAAGATCGGTAAAGACGAACTGCGCGCAAAGCCACATGATGAAAAGGAGCGGAAAGACTGTCATCACCCAAAGGCGATAAGAAAGCGGCTTACCGTCATAGCTTATCATCCAGGTGAAAAAGTTGAATTTTCTCATGCTTTGATTATAGCGCGGCAAGAGATTTTTGTCAATGAAAGCGTAAATAAAAATCAGCCCCGCCGCGGCGGGGCCGAGTGCGCGCAGATCCCCCAACGGAGCGCGCCCTATGATGTACTTTCCCGCTCTGAACTCAGTTGCAGGAATTGCCGCAGCCGCCGCAGCAGCTGAGCGCGACGAGCACGGGGATTATGTTGCAGTTGCAGCTGCCGCCGCAGTTGTTGCCCAGACCGCCGCAGCACATGAGCAAGAGAATGAGCCACAAGCAGTCGCAGCCGCCGAAATCGAAATTATTCATGTTTCGCCTCCATATTTTTGACGGATTTCCGCCTTTCCTAATTCACAATACGCAAAATGACTTAAAAGTGTTACCGTCGATTGACAAACGCGCGCGAGGGCGTTATAATAGCAGGGAATCATTTTAACAACGGAGCGTGTTATGGCACAACTGACAATGGACAAATTGGTCGCCCTTTGCAAAGGCAGGGGCTTTATTTATCCCGGCAGCGAAATTTACGGCGGTCTCGCCAACACCTGGGACTACGGTCCTCTCGGCGTCGAGCTGAAAAACAACGTAAAGCGCGCCTGGTGGAAAAAATTCGTGCAGGAAAATACTCTCAACACGGGTATCGACTGCGCCATTTTGATGAATCCCAACGTTTGGGTCGCGAGCGGTCACGTCGGCGGATTCAGTGATCCGCTCATGGATTGCAGAGCCTGCAAGTCCCGTCACCGCGCGGATAATCTCATCGAAGATTATATGAAAAAGCATCATTGCGAAGAGAGCATCGCCGGCTGGGACAACGCCAAAATGGAAAATTATATCCGTGAAAAGCAGATCCCCTGCCCCGTTTGCGGCAAGAGCGACTTCACGGGCGTGAGGCAGTTCAACCTGATGTTCAAGACTTTCCAGGGCGTCACGGAAGACAGCGTCAGTACCCTTTATCTGCGTCCCGAGACCGCACAGGGCATTTTCGTCAACTTCCTCAACGTCCAACGCACGTCGCGCATGAAGGTGCCCTTCGGCATAGCTCAGGTGGGCAAGAGCTTCAGAAACGAGATCACTCCCGGCAACTTCATCTTCCGCGTGAGAGAATTCGAACAGATGGAGCTGGAATTCTTCTGCAAGCCCGGCACCGACCTCGAATGGTTCGCCTATTGGAAAGAGTTCTGCAAAAATTGGCTGCTCGGCTTGGGTATCAAGGAAGAAAACCTCAAACTGCGCGACCACGATCCCGAAGAACTCGCCTTTTATTCCAACGCCACGACCGACTTCGAATTCAAGTTCCCCTTCGGTTGGGGCGAACTCTGGGGCGTCGCGGACAGGACGGATTACGACCTCAAAGCGCACATGAAAGTGAGCGGCAAATCGCTCGAATACACCGATCCCAACACGGGAGAAAAATATGTCCCTTATGTCATCGAACCCTCGCTCGGCGTGGAAAGAATGGTCCTCGCCATTCTCTGCAACGCCTACGAAGAGGAAGAGACGGATTCGGAAACGCGCGTCGTGCTCAAACTTCATCACGCGCTCGCTCCTTATAAGGTCGCAGTTTTGCCCTTGCAGAAAAAAGCTCTCGGCGAAAAGTCGGAAGAGATCTACCGCACTCTCTGCAAGGAATTCTCCTGCACCTATGACGAAGCAGGCTCTATCGGCAAGCGTTACAGAAGACAGGACGAGATAGGCACTCCCTATTGCGTGACGGTGGACTTCGAAACGCTCGACAACGGCACTGTCACCGTGCGCGAACGCGACTCCATGGCGCAGATAAGGCTCCCCATCGAACGCCTTGTCGATTACTTCAAGGAAAACTTGGCATACTAAAACGCTCGCGCCGCATAAAGCGGCGCGATTTTTTAACACGTTAAGTGCATAAAGCATACATAATATTTTACGCTCTTTTTTCGGCGTGATTCAACACTTTTTCGACTTATATGATATTTTTTGACAATATAGTGCAAAAAGCATACATAATATTTTACCGCCCGACAATTCAGCGAGAACAAGCACGATCACGGGATCGGACAAAGCAGATCTCGCTAAAAAGCAGATCACGCTAAAAAGCAAATCTCACGCTCGCAAGCAAAACAACTATCTGAAATTGGATATACATAAAAAGAGCATCAAAAAAGCGGCTCGATGAGCCGCTTTTACTTTCCGAATGCTCAGCCTCTCGTGCTGTAATTGGGCGATTCCTTGGTGATGGAGATGTCGTGGGGATGGCTTTCGATGAGAGCCGCGTTGGAGATCCTGACGAACTTGGCGTCATGGCGAAGCTCTTCGATGTTATGCTTTCCGCAATAACCCATGCCCGCGCGCAGACCGCCCATGAGCTGGAAGACCACGTCCGCGAGGCTTCCGCGGAAGGGAACCCTGCCCTCGACGCCTTCGGGAACGAGCTTTTTCGCGCCCGATTGGAAATATCTGTCCTTGCTGCCCGCAGCCATCGCGCCGAGCGAACCCATGCCGCGATAGACCTTGAAGCTCCTGCCTTGGAACATTTCGATCTCGCCGGGAGTCTCTTCCGTGCCCGCGAACAGGCTGCCTATCATGACCGCGCTCGCACCGCAGCCGAGAGCCTTGACTATATCGCCGCTGTACTTGATACCGCCGTCGGCGATGATGCGCTTGCCCATCTTATCCGCTTGCTCGGCGCAGTCCATGATCGCCGTCGCCTGAGGCACGCCTATACCGGCAATGATGCGCGTCGTGCAGATGGAGCCGGGACCGATACCCACTTTGACCACGTCCGCGCCGTTTTCAAAGAGCGCCTTCGTGCCTTCCGCCGTGGCGACATTGCCCACGATGAGCGGGAGCTTGGGGAACTTGCTCTTGATCATGGAAACGCAGGTGAGCACGTTTTTGCTCTGTCCGTGCGCGGTGTCGATCGTGACCACGTCCACGCGCGAATCCACGAGCGCGCTCACTCTTTCGACGATGTCCGCCGTGACGCCGACCGCCGCACCTGCGAGCAGCCTTCCCGTCTTATCCTTGGCGGAATGGGGATATTTGATGGCTTTTTCGATGTCTTTGATGGTGATAAGACCTTTGAGATTGCCGTCCTTGTCCACAAGAGGCAGTTTTTCTATCCTATGCATGCCCAAGATCTTCTGCGCCTCTTCGAGCGTCGTGCCCACGGGTGCGGTTATCAGATTATCCTTGGTCATGACCTCGCCGATGAGCTTGGTGAAATCCGTTTCAAAGCGCAGATCGCGGTTGGTGATGATACCGACGAGCTTTTCGCCGCGCGTGATCGGAACGCCGCTTATCTTGAACTTGCGCATGAGATCGAGCGCATCGCTGAGCTTATGTTCGGGCGTCAAATGGAAGGGATTGGTGATAACGCCGTTTTCGCTGCGTTTGACCTTGTCCACCTGCTGCGCCTGGGCTTCTATGCTCATGTTCTTGTGTATCATGCCCAAACCGCCTTCGCGCGCGAGGGCTATTGCAAGCTCATATTCCGTGACCGTATCCATGGAAGCACTCAAAAGAGGGATATTCAGCACGATGTCGTCCGTGAGCTTGGTGGAAATGTCCACCTGAGCGGGCACGACGTCGGAATATTCCGGAATGAGCAGGATGTCGTCAAAAGTTAAACCTTCTTTGAATTGCCTGGCCATAATCGCTCCTTTTTCCGTGTTTTTATATATTACACCTATTTTATTACAGGCGCACGACAAAAGTCAAACACATTGCGCCATTTTGCCGCATAAAGCGAGCAATTTTGCGACAAAAGAATGTTTTAATAATATATTTTATTTTATGCGTGCGTAAGATTGAAAAATTTCGGCGCATTTGTTATACTATATTGAACGAACTTTTATCGGAGAGAAAAATGAACGTCGAAAAACCAAACCTCGATGAGCTCATCTCGAAGATGACCTTGGAAGAAAAAGCAAGCCTTTGCAGCGGACGCGACTATTGGACGACCAAGCCGATAGCCCGTCTCGGCGTACCTTCGGGACGCATGTCCGACGGCCCGCACGGACTGAGGTTGGAAAAAGAAGACAACGACAAGTCCATGAACGAGTCCTATCCCGCCACGGCGTTCCCGCCCGCGGTGACCTTTGCCAGCTCCTGGGACGTTTCGATCGCCAAGCAGCTGGGCGAAGAGATAGCCGTCCAATGCCTCGATCAGGACGTCTCCGTGATCTTGGGACCTGGCGTCAATATCAAGCGCTCTCCCCTTTGCGGCCGCAATTTCGAATATCTCAGCGAAGACCCTTATCTGTCATCTCGCATGTGCGTTTCTTATGTCAACGGCGTGCAAAAGCACAACGTGGGCACTTCGGTCAAACATTTTTGCGTAAACAACCAGGAATCGCGCCGCATGACGATAAGCGCGGTCGTGGACGAGCGCGCCCTGCGCGAGATATACTTCCCCGCCTTCGAAAGCGCGGTCAAGGAAGCTCAGCCTTGGACGATAATGTGCTCGTATAACCGCATAAACGGCGTTTACGCTTCGGACAACAAGCACCTGCTCACCGACGTTTTACGCAAGGAATGGGGATTCAAGGGAATTGTCGTCAGCGACTGGAACGCCACCAACAACCGCGTCGAAGGCGTCAAGGCGGGGCTCGATCTCGAGATGCCTTATTCGGGCGGACTCACGGATAAATACATAGTCAAGGCGGTCAAAGCGGGCGAACTCGACGAAAAAGATCTCGACAAAACGGTCAAGAGAGTCCTCGAATTCGTCTATAAATGCGCCTCCAATCAGCAAAGCGGCGTTGCGGCGGATTACGATCGCGCGCACCTGCTCGCCCGCCATATCGCCGAAAACTCGGCGGTCCTGCTCAAAAACGAGAACAAAGCCCTTCCCCTTGACGATGAGGCGGACATCGCCCTCATCGGCGAACTCGCGCGCACGAGCAGATATCAAGGCTCGGGAAGCTCGCGCATAAATCCCTATAAGCTCGTCTCGCTCACGGAGGCGATGACGGCGGAGGGCAAAAAGTTCGCCTTTGCGCCCGGTTACAGCGTCAACAACTCCAATCCCGATGAATCGCTCATCGCGGACGCGATCAAGCTCGCAAAGAGCAAAAAGATCGTCGTCGCCGCCATCGGTCTCACGGAAGACTACGAATGCGAAGGCTACGACCGCTCTCACCTCGATCTCCCCGCCGCGCAAAACAAGCTGATCGAAGCACTCTGTGCGGCTTGCGACAACGTGATCATCGTGCTCTACGGCGGCAGCCCGGTGACCATGCCCTGGATAGACAAAGTCAGCGCCGTTCTCAACGCCTACCTGCCCGGAGAAGCGGGCGGCGAGGCGGTTTGCCGCCTGCTCTACGGAAAGGTCAATCCGAGCGGCAAGCTCGCGGAGACTTATCCGCTCGCGCTCGAAGACTATCTCGCCTCGCGCTATTTCGGCATGGGACCGCGCGTGGTCGAGCACCGCGAGAGCATTTATGTAGGCTACCGCTATTACGACAGTGCGGAAAAGCCCGTGCTCTTCCCCTTCGGCTTCGGTCTTTCTTACACGACTTTCGATTATTCCGACCTGAAAATAGAGGGGAACAAGGTCTCCTTCACCGTCACCAACACGGGCGAGAGAGACGGCGCGGAAGTCTGCCAGCTCTATATCGGCGCGAAAAATTCCCGCGTTTTCAGGGCGAAAAAGGAATTGAAGCGCTTTGCGAAAGTCTTCCTCGAAAAGGGACAGTCCACGCGCGTGAGTTTCACGCTCGACGACAGGTGCTTTGCTTTCTATAACACCGAGATCAACGATTGGTACGTGGAAAACTGCGACTATGAGATACTCGTGGGCGCAAGCTCGCGCGACATACGCCTCAAAGGTCTGTTCACGATAAGCACGCGCCCCGTCGCGCCCATGCCCGATTATGTGAGCAAATGCCCTTCTTATTTCGACATCGGCGCGCAGACGGAGATAAGCGACGAAGAGTTTTCCCGCCTTTACGGCAAGCCTCTGCCCTCGAACGAACCCGCCAAACGCGGCGAATTCGATCTCACGACCACGCTCGGCGAATTGTCCTGCTGCCTGATCGGTAAGCTGATAATCAAGATAGCTCCCTCGGTCATCAAGGGACAGGTGGAAAATCCCGACATGACGACCATGCTCATGCTCATGCAGGGCATGAAGGAACTGCCCCTGCGCGGACTCATCGGCATCTCGGGCGGCATCGCAGACATCAAGGTCATTCGCGGCATGATGGAATGGGGCAACAGGCATCGCCTCAAAGGATTTTTCCTCATCATCGCCGGGCTTTTCTCGACGATCGGGAACGTTTCCAAGCAAAAGGCGGAAAAGGCGTTAAAGCGCACGGAGCGCCGCGAAGCGCGCGAGGCGACAGCCCGCGCCAAGGCGGAAGCAAAGGCGAAAGCGGAAGCCGAAGCCGCGGCGGCAAAAGCGGAAAAAGCCGCAAAAAAGGCGGAAGTGAAAGCCAATTCCCCTTCGATGCGCGAGCGTTTCACCAATTTCTTCACGAGCGACGAGAAGAAAGACAAGCCGGACAAGAAAGACAAGTAAGAAAAAACTCCGCCGAGGCGGAGTTTTTTTGACCCTTTCTCTCAGACGGGGATCTCGTCCGTGGCGACCGTCTCCTCGCTCTCGCTCGCCGCGCTCTTGCGCGTCGAGATCACCTCTCCCGTCTTACTGTCTATGAGCGCCGCCCAATAGTCGTCTCTGTCGGCGATGAAGGAGACGAACCAATAATAGCCGCCCGCGGGATCGTGGTCGTTGCGCACGAGTTTCACATACGTTTCGCGTCCGAAGCCGCCCGACGCCAAAGCCGCGTCAATGTCCTCTTTGAAGGTCTCGGCGGCTATTTCGAGCGCCCTGACGTTGTCTATCTCCGTGATCGCGTTTTCGAGCGCGACTTCCGCCGTCGTCTCGCCGTAGGTCACGGCGACGGAAAGTATCTTGCCGATATTCTCCGCTCCCTGAAGCTCGGCGGTAAAAGTTACGCCGAAGTTATCTTTTTGCAAATTTCCCTGCAAGCTCCCCGATTCGCCCGTGAGCACATAGGCGTATTCGTAATTGAGCATGGCGGGTTTGAGCGGGCGCAATGAGATATTCACGCTGTCCTTCTTCTCTCCCACCTTTCCGTCCGAGATGAACAGCTCTTCCTTGTTCACGCCCGTGACGCTCAGTTCGAGATCGTCCGTCTTGCCGAAATAAAACATATATTGGTCGTAGCTGAGGGTGTTCTTTATGTCGAAGCTCTCTTCGTCGCACGCCGCCAAACAAAAAGCCGCCGCAAGCGCGAGCAGTAAGACGACGGCGATAAGTATTCTTTTTTTCATACGCACCTCCTGTGACGCTAAATCATATGACGGTGCGCGGGAATATATTACTTGTTTTCTATCATGCTTTTGACTTTCATCAATCTGACCGTCGCCGCTCTCTCGTTTTCGTCAAGTTTCATCGTTATGAAGCGAATGGTCTCTTCCGTCTGCGGGATCATGACATATTCGAGCGCGTTGACACGGCGGCGGTTCTTTTCTATCTCTATGGCGAGCATATTGCAGGTTTTTTCTATCTGCGCCAGCTCTATCATCTTTGACGCGAGCCTGCTTACGGTGAGAACGGAATCGTCGAGCTGCGCCGTCACCTGCGCAAAGGAATAGGGAAATTCCTCGCCGCCCTCTTCCCGTTCGATGCTCATTTTCGGCACGACGACGCTCATGAGATTATCCGTGTCGGCATTTATCTTCAACGCCGACGAGGGCATGGCGAGCGCCTCTTCGATGACGTGATCTTCGCAGCACGCCCGCGCGAGCGCAAAGCCGCGCAGCGCGGACGCGAGCTCCTCTTCCACCTCTTCGCGCAGGCGCTTGTTCTCCTTGGCAAGTTCCACGAAACGGCGCACCATCTCGTCCGACTTGTCTTTGAGCATCTTATGCCCCTTGACAGCCGTGGCGAGCCTGCGTTTGAGGTTGCGCAGCTCCATTCGCGTGGGATTTACGTTCAGCCTTTCCGCCATTATCTATCCTCTGCACTCGCGCGCGCCTCGAGGGCGGGACGATAATATTTTTCCAAAAATTCGTCCCTTACGCGCTTCATCTCGCTCTCGGGCAGCATCGCCAGCAGTTTCCAGCCCAAGTCGAGAGTCTCTTCTATGCTGCGGTTTTTGTTGAATCTCTGATTGAGATACTGCTTTTCGAATTCCTGCGCAAAAGCCGCATAGAGCCTGTCCGTGGGCGTGAGCGCCGCGTCTCCGAGCACGGCGGCGAGCTCCTTGGCGTCCTTGCCCTGCGCATATGCGGAAAACAGCTGGTTCATATTGTCCGAATGATCCTCTCTCGTCTTGCCCTTGCCTATGCCCTTTTGTTTGAGGCGCGAAAGCGACGGCAGCACGTCCACGGGAGGATTTATGCTCTTTTTATAAAGCTCCCTGCTCAAAATTATCTGCCCTTCGGTTATATATCCCGTGAGGTCGGGGATGGGGTGGGTCTTGTCGTCCTCGGGCATGGTCAGAATGGGGATCTGCGTTATCGAGCCTTTCTTGCCGATTATCCTGCCCGCGCGCTCATACATTGTCGCAAGGTCGGTATAGAGATAACCGGGATAACCTCTCCTGCCCGGGACTTCCTTGCGCGCCGCGGAGACCTCGCGCAAAGCCTCGCAATAGTTGGTTATGTCCGTCATGATGACAAGGACGTGCATATCCTTTTCAAACGCCAGATACTCCGCGGCGGTGAGCGCCATGCGCGGAGTGGAAATGCGTTCCACGGCGGGATCGTCGGCGAGATTGATGAACATCACGCTGCGCTCGATCGCGCCCGTACGGCGGAAATCGCTCATGAAGAAGTCCGCCTCTTCATAGGTGATGCCCATGGCGGCAAAGACGACGGCGAATTTTCCCGAATCGTCGAGCACCTTCGCCTGCCTCGCTATCTGCGCCGCAAGCTCGGCATGCGGCAGCCCCGACATACTGAACACGGGCAGCTTTTGACCCCTGACGAGCGTGTTGAGTCCGTCGATCGCGGAGATACCCGTTTGGATAAATTCGTCGGGGAAGTCGCGCGCGGCGGGGTTTATCGGTCTGCCGTTTATGTCCAACCTCTGCTCGGCTATCACCGGCGCGCCGCCGTCCTTGGGACGCCCTAACCCGTCGAACACCCTGCCGAGCATATCTTCGCTCACGCCCAGCTCGAGGCTCCTGCCCAAAAAGCGCGCTTTCGAGGTGGACATCTGAATGCCCTGCGAGCTTTCGAAAAGCTGGACCATGGCTTTGTCGCCGTCTATTTCGAGGACTTTGCCCAACCTCACCGAACCGTCGCGGGCGGCTATTTCCACAAGTTCGTCGTATTTGACCCCCTCGACGCCCTCGACGAGCATCAACGGTCCGACTATCTCTCTTATCGTCTTATATTCTTTCAGCATGTTCCACCTCACAAACTCACGAGCGCGTTTATCTCTTCCGTCATCTGCTTTTCTATCTCTTCAAAGCGGCTCGTCTGTCTTTCGGGAATATATTTGCATCTGCCGATCGCCTCGCGGCTCTTGATCGCCAGCAGGTCGTCGAGATCGGCGCCCTTTTCCAAGGCGCTTTTTGACAGGGTATAGCAATCGAGAATGAGCTTGAGCATGCGGAACTGCTTTTGCAGCGAAGCATAGGTGTCCACTTCGTTGAAAGCGTCCTGATGCAGATAATCTTCTCTGATCGACTTTGCCGTTTCCATGGTGAGCCTGTCCTCGGCGGAAAGCGCGTCCATGCCCACGAGCCTGACTATCTCGTTCAGTCCCGACTCTTCCTGCAAAATGCTCATGGCGCGGTTGCGGTACTCCACCCACTTGGAGTTGACGTGATCGTTATACCAATCGGTCATCTTGTCGCCGTAAAGCGAATAACTCGCTATCCAGTCGATGGCGGGGAAATGGCGCTTGTAGGCGAGCGCGGAGGAAAGTCCCCAGAACACTTTGACTATGCGCAGCGTCGCCTGGGAGACAGGCTCGGAAAGGTCGCCGCCGGGAGGAGAAACGGCTGAGATCGCCGTGACCGAACCTATGCGGTTGTCCGTGCCGAGCGTGCGCACCACGCCCGCGCGCTCATAATAACTTGCAAGGCGCGAGGACAGATACGCGGGATAACCCTCTTCGCCGGGCATCTCTTCGAGCCTGCCCGACATCTCGCGCAGCGCTTCCGCCCAACGGGAGGAGGAATCCGCCATGATAGCCACGTTATAGCCCATATCGCGGAAATATTCGGCAATGGTGATGCCCGTATAAATGGACGCTTCGCGCGCGGCGACGGGCATATCCGAGGTGTTGGCTATGAGCACGGTGCGCTTCATCAGCGGCTCTCCGCTCCGCGGATCGACCAGCTCGGGAAATTCGTTGAGCACGTCGGTCATCTCGTTTCCGCGTTCGCCGCAGCCCACATAGACGATTATGTCCGCGTCCGCCCATTTGGCGAGCTGATGCTGAACGACAGTCTTGCCGCTGCCGAAGGGACCGGGAATGCATGCCGCGCCGCCCTTCGCCACGGGGAAAAAGGTGTCTATCACCCTCTGCCCGGAAATGAGCGGCATGGAAGGGGACATTTTGCCCTTGTAAGGTCTGCCTATCCTGACGGGCCATTTTTGCAGCATGGTGAGCTTTATCTCGCCCTTTTCGCCTTCGAGCACGCACACGGTCTCGTCCACGGTGAAGGCGCCCTCTTTTATGCTCTTGACCTTTCCTTTGACCTCGGGCGGGACCATTATCCTATGCTCGACGACGCTGTTTTCCCTGACCGTGCCGATTATGTCGCCCGCCGCCACTTCGGCGCCCTTTTTCACGACAGGCTTGAACTCCCACTTTTTTTCATGGTCGAGCGCGGGCATATCTATGCCTCGCCCTATCCTCTCTCCGCTCGCCTGCATGAGCTTTCTGAGCGGGCGCTGGATACCGTCGTAAATGCCTTCCAAAAGCCCGGGTCCCAGCTCGACCGAGAGGGGCGCGCCCGTCGAAACCACCTCTTCGCCGGGTCCGAGTCCGCCCGTCTCTTCATAGACCTGCACGGACGCCCTGTCTCCCCTCATCTCGATAACTTCGCCGATGAGGTTGCGCGAACTCACGCGCACGACGTCGAACATCTTGCAATCGTCCAACCCTTCGGCGACGATGAGCGGTCCCGCGACTTTAACTATCCTGCCTTTTTTCTGCTTTGTCTGCGCCATGGTCAATCTTCCTTGTTAAACAATATATCCGTGCCTACGGCACGCTCCACGTCGGCTTTTATCCCCGACATTCCCAGCCCCGTCGTCCCCGACGAAGAAGGAATGGGTATCACGGTCGGATAAGCCTTACGCTTATATTTTTCCAAACTTTCCTTCATTCCCGCCGCCAGATCTTCCGTCACGAAAATGACGCAGTGATCCTTGGCGTGCTTTTTGAGCGCCGCTTCCGCCTGCTCGACGGTCGAGGCGGGAAAAACGTCCATGCCCGCGGCTTTGAAAGCGAGCACGATGTCTTTATCCCCTATCACCGCAGCCTTGTCGCTATACATAAAACTCCCTCAGCCTCTCCTTGATGAGCGCCTTTTCCGCGCCTATCTTCAAGAGCGTCGTTATCATTTTCACCGCTTTTAGTTCGGACTTTTTCGCCACATAATAACCCGCGACGGGCGCCACGCCGAAAAGATCGTAGCGATCTTTCTTGAAGATCTCGAGCTGCTCGTCGTCCTTGCAAGCCTCAAAGCGGGCAAACGACTTCAAAGGGGCATATTCGCGTATCCCCCTGCCGACGCAGGTATAGCTCAGTTTTTCGATCACGGTCTCGTCCGTCTCTTCCATGAGCGGCAGGAAGACGTCTATCCCTATCTCGCCGCCTGAGATGAAGGCGTCTTTGAATCCGCGTTCGCTCCCGCCCGACTTTCTCAGGCGCAGGAATATCTGCGTGTTGGCATAGTCTATCTCTATGCGCCAATATTTTTCTATGCTGCGCGCCTTTTTGCTCACGGCGAGAACGTGGGCGTACATCGCCTTGTCCAAGACCTCGTCGATATGCCTGCCGGAACGGGGCGCGGAGGCAAACGCCGCGTCTATTTCGGCAAGCGCTTTCGCCATAAGATCGGGCAAGGCGCCGTATTCGTCGTTCATCACGGCGTCTTTCAGCGCGTCGACTTCCAAAGTTCCCGCGGGCGCGAGCATGAACGAGGCGTCCTCTATCCCCGCGTATTTCGCCTTCATGAGCGCCTTTGCATTGTGATAATCGTTGCGCAGCGCAAAAGACTCCAAGCCCTTTATCCCTTCCGCTTCCTTCATAAAGCGGGCGAGTTTAAGCTCTTCCGCCGCTATCATGGCGTCCACGCCGCCCTCACTCATATTGCCGAATCCGCTTTCGGCGAGAATTTTCAGCGCGTCTTCATATGACTCGGCAAAGACCATTCTCGTGATCTTCTCCGAGCCTAAAAGCGTGTTTTCCAGCGACCTTGCGATCGACGCGACATAGATGAGTTCGGACATTTATTCTCCTTTGAACAGCGCCTCGGCGACGAGCGTTTCGCAATCGCCGCGCAGCGCGCGCAGATCTTCTTCGAGAGTCAGGTTCTTGTCGTACTTCTCTCCCGAGAGGATAACGCCGCCGAGAAAATCTCCGCGCTCCTTGGCGAGCTTTATCTTCACTTTCGCGCTCTTGGCGATCGCGGCGACAAAAGCCGCCGTCACGACCTTTTCGTCGCTCTTTGCCGCGATCACCTCGTCGCCGTCCTCTGCGGCGGCGCTTATCGCTGCGGTGAGATAAGCCTTGTAAGCCTTCTTATCCCTTTTCAGCTCTTCTCCCGCCAAAGCGAAGACGTCGTCCAAGAGCGCGCTCTTGCAAGCGGAGATCTCACGCCTCGTGTCGAGGGCGTCCACTCCGCGCGAGCGCATGAGAATGAGCTGCCTTTGAGCGTCTTGGTCGGCGAGCATCTCGCGCGCATATGCCTCGGCTTTGCGGCGCGCGCTTTCCGTGAGCGCTTCCGCGCGCTCGCGGGCGGCGCTCTCTTCCGCCGCTGCCGCCGCTTCCGCGTCCGAGATTATCTTGTCGATAACAGCTTTCTTGTCGTTCATCGTCTTATGCCGCCGTAATGCTGTTGGTGATGAACATCAACGCCAGGAAGGAAATGAGCAGCGCCAGCAGCGCGTAAGTTTCCACCATGACGGTGAGCGCGAGACCCTTGCCGGAAGTTTCGGGACGCTTACCCACCATGGCGATCGCCGAGACCGCGCACTTGCCCTGATAGATACCCGAAACGAGACCGACGATACCCATCGGCGCGCAGGCGGCGACAATAGACCAGCCCTGCAAGGTCGTCATCTCGACGGGGGCGCCGTTCAAAAAGCCCGTCCAAAGCAGGGTAAGGAAGGCGATTATCAAGCCGTAAATGCCCTGCGTACCGGGAAGCAGCTGCAACAGCACGAGTTTGCCGAACTTGCCGGGATCTTCCGAAGTGACGCCGGCGGCGGCCTGTCCCGCTATGCCCACGCCGATAGCCGAACCGCAGCCCGCGAGGATCGCGGATACCGCAGCGCCGATTATCGCAATATATGCTCCGTCCATTATCTTTTACCTCCGATCATGGATTTGGTTTTGGTTTCGTATTTTTTATCGTCCACATAGTAATATTTCATCTGACTGCCCAGCGGCGCGAAAAGCCTGCCTCCGCCTTCATAGAATTTCCCGAAAAATTCCACGAATTGCAGCCTCGAATCATGCACATACGAGCCGAGAGTGTTGATACCGAGATTGAAAGCGTGACCGATGAAGAAGATCACGCAGGCAATGAGCCAACCCAAGGCGGGCGCGGAGGGCATCATGTCCTTTATCACCACGCCTATCTGATTGAACACCATGGCGATGACCGCGGACGCAAGCCCGAGTCCGAAAATGCGCGTATAGCTCATCAGGTCGGAAAAGAAATTGACTATGCCGTAAAGTTTGCCCAAGCCGCTGCCTATCCTCTTTACGCCCTTGCTGCCGATAACGCCCGAGAGGACGAGGAAGAGCAAGCCCACGCCGAGCAGCGCATAGCCGAGATAAGGGAGCCATGCCGCGAGCGAGGAGCCGAAAAACGCCGCCGCCACGCCGAAAACGAGGAAATACCAGCAGCTGTTGCCGAAAATCGCTTCGAGCGGCTTTTTCTGCCTGAAAAGCGCGACCATGTTGACAAGATAGCCGTAAAGCATTTGCACAAGTCCCGCGCCCAAGCTCAAAAACAGCATGGTTATCGGATCTTCGATGGGATTGAACCAATACCACATGCCGAAGTCCGCGGCGCTCACGCCGAAATAAGAGCCGAACATCACGCCCCAGATCACCGTGGATATGCCGCCCATGCACAAGAGCTTTATCATATTGCCTCTGCCGCGCGGAGGCTTGACTTTCGCAAGATAGACGGACGTGAAGAGCGTGAGCAGTATGCCGTAACCGACGTCGGCGAGCATCATGCCGAAAAAGAGGAAGAAAAACGCGGTTATATGCGGATTAGGGTCAAGCTCACGGTATTTGGGAGCGGAGAACATATTCGTCACCGTTTCATAGGGAGTCACGAGCGAATTGTTCATCGCCAGCGAAGGCACGTCGTCCCCCTCCTGCGGCTCGACAAAATAATAAGAAAGGCTTTCGCCGCTCTCGGCGAGCATCTTGTCCACCCTGTCGAGAAAAGCGAGCGGCACCCAGCCCTCCAAGACATAAGAGCTTGCCGTGCAGGCAGTTGCGCCCAAGCCCGTCTCCTTTGCGTAACGCACGCCGTAATGATCGCGCATGAGCTTGAGCAGGGGGAGTTCTTCCGCTTTTTCTGCGGCACGCAAAATTATCTCCGCGCGGCGCGACTCGATCTTTTCCGCCCTCTGCCTTATCGCTTCGCTCTCCTCGACCGCCGTCCCCGTATATTCCGCGGGGCAGGCGGAAAACTCCATCTCCGAGAGCGCCGAACGCACCGACTCTTCGTCCTCTTTGAGGCACACGAGCGCCAGCGCCGTCTGAGAGCCGACGCCGTAAGTGCGCCAAACGCACTTCTCGCTCCACTCTCCGAGCTTAAATTCGGAAGAAGAGATCGTGCCTATCGCCGCAAAGACGCGCTTTGTCGGCGCGAAAAGCGAAAGCGGAGCTCCGACGTCGACAAAAGGCGCAAGCGCAGCGAGCGCATTTTCGCAGCGCAGCTTTTCCGCCGCGCATTCGCTCAGCTCGGAAGAAAGCTCTTTCAGCTCGTCGACCACTTTCTTCGCCTCTTCTTCGCGCTCGGCGGCGGCGAGAAATTCGTCAAACGTGAGCGTGGGCTGAGGCAGGAGAAGTTTTTTCTTTTCCGGCTTGTAATCTATTATCTTTTTTTTGGAAAGTTCGCCCGCCTGTCTTTGGGCGTTTTTGATAAATTCAAACGCAAATTCGAGATCCGCCAATTTCAGCGCCAGCGCGTCGGTGTCCTTACTCACGTCGGGTCTGAAAGTCCCCTCTTCGCTCTTTGAGGGCGCAAGTTCGACACACCCCGACTTATGCAAAAGGTCGAGAGTTGCGCGCGTTTCGCTGCGGCTTCCGATCAATATGAGCTTACGCATTTCAGCGATCATATTTTTCGCTCAATTTCCCCAATATTATTTTTACCGCTTCCGTCGAGTTTTCTTTGGCAAGCTCTTCAAGCCGCCTTTTTTCGCCCTCGCATTCCTCTTTCGCCGTAAGGCTCGCCTTGCCCGCGTCAAGCTCCGCGTCAGTTTTAAGCTGCCTGAGCCTTGCCGTCACGTCCTCTTCCGCGCGCGCCTCGATCGCGGCGGCTTCGGCTTCCGCCCGGGCGATCAGCCTCTTGCTCTCCGCCCTGCCGCGCTCTCTTATCTCCTCCGCCCGTGCCTCGGCTTGCAGGATATTCCTTATCACTTCGCCCATGTCGGGCGCGTTCACTTCGACTTGCTTTCCCATATCACTTGAAATATTTTTCTTCGATCGCCGAGATCTTATCCACGCGCGACTGATGCCGTCCGCCGCCGAAAGGAGTGTCGAGCCAAATGCCGACCATCTCGGCGGCCTGCTCGGGAGTCAATATCCTCCCGCCGAGGGCGATGATGTTCGCCTTGTTGTGCTCCGCGCTCATCGCCGCCGTGAACATGTCGTGGCAAACGGCGCAGCGTATCCCCTTCACCTTGTTCGCGGCGATGGAGATACCTATCCCCGTTCCGCACATGAGCACGCCCCTTTCGCAGGCGCCCGAGGCGACCTCTTCCGCGACAGCCAAGGCGTAATCGGGATAATCCACGGACGACGTGTCCGCGCAGCCCTTGTCGACTATCTCTATCCCTCTTTTTCTCAATTCCGCGATCACCGCTTCTTTGAGCGCGTAACCGCCGTGATCGCATCCGACCGCTATTTTCATAAGCCCTCCGTATTATACATCAATTATATCATGAGAAAGAAAATTATGCAATACTCGTAATGCGGCAAAATTCTGCCCTTTGTCGATTAAGAGACTTTTTTGCCCTCATATGGCAATAACTTTGAAAAATTTTTACCTTTGCGCTTTAATTCCCGAGAGAAAATCTGCCTTTGAGATAAGAGATCAGATATTCGACGGCTTTTTCCAGCGTGGCGGCGCACTTGTCGTAAACTTCCTCGTCCCCGCCGTAAGGATCGATAATGTCCCCGAAGGGCGCGACCTCGCAAAAAGCGACCAGCTTTTCGTCGTCGACCACCGTGGCGAGCGCGGCGCGCTGCTGCCAAGTCATCGTGACGATGAGATCGCTCTCGTCGATAAGGCGGGGCGTAACGGGCTGAGATGTGTGAGAAAATCCGCTTATACCAAGCTTTTTCAGCGCCTCGATCGCCTTGGGGTTCACTCTTTCGCCATAGGTCATCATGATTGCGGCGCTGTCGGCGGTTATGTCGAGCCTTTCCTCTTTCGCCTTGCGCTGCAAAATTGCCTGCGCCATCGGCGAACGGCAGGTGTTACCCGTGCAGACGAATAAAACTTTCATATCCTCTTACCTCCCGCGGCTTTATTTACCCTGTTCATGACGGACGCCGCAACGCCCTTGTCGCCTAAATCTTCGCAGATGATATAGTCTGCTATCTTTTCCGCATTGTGCAGCGCGGCATACATATTGCGGCAAACTTCGGCGTCGTCCTGCCCCAAGGCGATGCATCTCGCGCCGCCCGACTTTTTCACGTTTTCGCTGCGGCATAAGATCATCGGCGATCTGCCCTCGGCGAGACGCTCCGCGTAACATGCGAGCGCGGCGGACATATCGGACGCCACGACGCAGTCGCAGGCGGGGGCGTAATGCTTATATTTCATGCCGGGCGCGGGCGCGGCGGCGATCACCTTGCCGCTGTGCGCCTTGACGTCGACGTTGAGCACGCCCGCGATCATCTCCGCCGTCACGGCTCCCGGGCGCAGCACGACGGGAGTTTCGCCCGTGATATCGAGCACGGTGGATTCTATCCCCACGCTGCATTCCCCGCCGTCGATGATGAGCGGGATCCTGCCCTTCATGTCCTCATAGACGTGTTCGGCGGTCGTGGGGCTTATGTGCGTGGACAGGTTCGCCGACGGCGCCGCGACGGGGACTTTGCACGCCGCCAGAAAGCGCGAGCCGACGGGCGAGGACGGGATCCTCACGCCCACCGTGTCAAGCCCCGCCGTGACCTCGTCGGGAATACAGCTTTTCCGCGGCATGACGAGCGTGAGCGGTCCGGGCATGAAAGCGGCGATGAGCGCGTCATATTTTTTGTCGTATCCGCTCGTGACGAGCGGGATATCGTTCTTACTTGCAAGATGCACGATGAGCGGATTGTCCGCGGGTCTGCCCTTGGCGGCAAAGACCGCCCTCACCGCCTGCGGATCGAACGCATTCGCCGCAAGTCCGTAGACCGTCTCCGTGGGGAACGCCACGACTCCGCCCGCGCGCACAATCCGTGCCCCTTCTTGTATTCCCTGCTCTCCTTTAACTATCCTCGTTTCCATATCACTCCGCCAGCCATAATATCAGCGCGCCCGCAACGATGCCGACGATCGCGCAGACGGCGACCCATTTGCACTTCACGCGCGCATACGCCTCCGCAAACATATCGTCGAAAATTATATATAACATCGCGCCCGCGGAAAGCGCCAAACATATGCTCAAAAGCACGCCCGAGACCGCGCTGACGAAAAATCCCGCGATCGCGCCTATCACCGTCGCTATGCCCGTTGAGGCGGCGATGAGCACGGCGGGAACGCGCTTTAAGCCCGCCCTGCAAAACATGGCGGACATGGCAAGCCCCTCGGGGATATTGTGGAGCGCGATGAGCAGAGCGGCGAGCCACGCCGAACCGCTCGCGGACAAAGACCCGACCAGCATGCCCTCGGGAATGTTATGCAGCACGAGCGCCACCGCGAGCGAAAGCCCGACATAAAGGTCGCGTTTTCCTTCCGCCTCGTCCGCGATCTCCGCCTCGATATGCGGCGCATGCTTATGCTCGCCCGATTTTTTGTCCAGCAGCAGTCCCGCGGCAAAGACGATCGCCGCGCCGACGAGCGTGATCAAAAGCGTGAGCCATATCTTCCCGCCCGCTTCGAGCGATTCGGGGAGCACGTCCAAAAAAACGAGCGCCGCCATAAATCCAGCGGTGAACGCCATGAGCAGGCTGAGAACTTTTTCTCCCTTTCCGTGCACGGAGATCGGGATAAGCGCTCCGATCAGCGTTCCGCCCACGCCCGCAAGCAAACTCCACAATAAGGCTTCCCACCACATGGCTATATTTTAGTCCTTTTCGGCGCGATATGCAAGCGATATTTTTACGCGCCCCTCGCAAGAAAAAAAATATTAGACACAATGTTGAATTTTTTTGTAAAATCTTTTGTAAACCGTTTACTTTTCGCGCGCGCGATGATATAATAATAGTACCAAAAAAAGGAGAGATTTTTATGGATCAGTTTACCAACTTAATGACAACCGAATTGTTCAAGATCGGCGACGCGTCCTTCCCCTTCTGGGCATTGCTCGTAGTCGCCATCGGTCTTATCGTCATCATCGCCGTTTGCGGCGGATGCGCTACCGCAAAGCACAACAAAAAGATGAAAGCTCAGGCGGCAGAAAACGCCGAAGCCGAGCAGGCAGCCGCCGAACAGGCAGCTCAGGAAGAAGCCGCCCGCAAAGCAGCCGAAGAAGAGGCTGCGCGCAAGGCTGCCGAAGAAGAAGCCGCTCGTAAGGCTGCCGAGGAAGAAGCCGCTCGCAAGGCTGCCGAGGAAGAAGCCGCTCGCAAGGCTGCCGAAGAAGAGGCCGCCCGCAAAGCCGCGGAGGAAGAAGCCGCTCGCAAGGCTGCCGAAGAAGAAGCTGCTCGCAAAGCCGCCGAGGAAGAGGCCGCGCGCAAAGCCGACGAGGAAGAAGCTGCCCGCAAGGCCGCCGAGGAAGAGGCTGCTCGCAAAGCCGCCGAGGAAGAGGCTGCTCGTAAAGCCGCAGAAGAAGAGGCTGCGCGCAAGGCTGCCGAGGAAGAAGCCGCCCGCAAGGCTGCGGAGCAAGAGGCTGCGCGCAAGGCTGCGGAGCAAGAGGCTGCCCGCGAAGCCGCGGAGCAAGAAGCCGCCCGCAAGGCTGCCGAAGAAGAAGCCGCTAAGCAGCAGGAAGTTGCCGCAACTCAGGCGCCCGCTCCCAAGAAGAGCACGACGAGAAAGCCCGCTTCCGCCACCAAGAAAGCCGAAGAGGAAAAACCGGCAGAACCTGCCGCCGAGAATAAGGAGGAAGAACCCGTGAAAGAAAAGAAGTCGACCACCAAGAAGCCCGCTTCCGCGACCAAGAAGCCCGCGGCGAAGAAAGCCGAGGAAAAGAAGCCCGCTGCCGCAGCAAAGAAGCCCGCGGAGAAGAAGGCGGCCCCCGTTAAGAAGGTCGAAGAGCCTGCTCCCGCTCCCGAGAAGAACAACATCATCCTGCTCACCGACGAGCCCGCTAAGCCCGCAGGCGGCAGATATGTCATCGTCACGGACGACACCAATCCCGTAAAGCCTTACAAGTTCCAGCTCAAAGCGAACAACGGTCAGGTGCTCTACGAATCCGAAGGCTACAAGGTCAAGCCCAAGAAGGCGTCCATCAACGCTTTCAAGAAAGCCGTCGAACAGGGAACGATCGCCATCGACAAGGAGAAGAACGGCACTTTCCGTTATAAGCTCTATAAGGCAGACGGTACTCTGCTCGGCGTCGGCGAAAGCTATTCCGCCAAGGCGAGAGCCGAAAGCTCTGCCGAATCCGTCAAGGCTTTTGCCGCCAGCGCAAACTTCATCGAAGATCTGACGATCGAAGACTGATTGCGTCAATACATAATAAATACCGCCGCTTTTTGCGGCGGTATTTTTTTTGTTTGACGTGCTTTTTTCTGCGGCAAAAAAGCGCGTCAAACGCTCTGAAAAATCTTTTCGAAAGCTCTTCGTCACTTTTTCTTTTTCTGCGGCATAACGTGCAATATATTGCGTATGTGTTCATTATTTTGATTTGACGTGCTTTTTTAAGCGTTAAAAAGCACGTCAAACGCATCTTTTCATGCTCACAAAAAGCGGCTTTAAGGTCGATTTTTCTGCCGCTGCTTTTTGCGAAATAATTAGGCGTGAAAAAGCGCGTCAAACGACTATTTGACGCGCTTATTAAATACGATAAATATATTATATTATAATATTATAATACTTACACGCGCGCGGAGATGAGTTTCATCTCGCCGCGCAGCGAGAACTCTCCCAGCCCGGCGGGCAGGAAATAGGTGTCGCCGCGCTCGATCCTCAGCTCCTCTTCTCCCCAAACGAGCACGCCGTCGCCCTTGATACAGGTGAGCGAAAGGAAGCAGTCTTCGTCCACGCTGCCCTTGAAAAGCGGATCGACGCTTATCTCTCTCACCGTGAAATATTTGTTTTCCGCCAGGCGGCGCACGTTTTCCGATTCGCGCACGACGCTTTCGTTCACCTTGCAGACGGCGGAAGTATTCACGACTTTAAGCGCCTTTTCGATATGCAATTCGCGCTTTTTGCCCGTCTTATCCACCCTGTCGTAATCGTAAAGGCGATAAGTAAGCGAGGAATTTTGCTGAACTTCGCAGATGAGCAAGCCGCCGCAGATGGCGTGCACCGTCCCCGAAGGGATATAGATGCAGTCCCCTTCTTTCACGGGAATAAAGTTGAGCAGCGGCAGGATCTCTCCCGCATAGAGAGCTTTTTTCAGCTGCTCCTTGTCGATCTCTTTTTTGAAGCCGCAATAGACGCCCGCGCCCTCGCTCGCCTCGACGACATACCACATTTCGCTCTTGCCGTACTGCCCTTCGTTGGCGAGCGCATATTCGTCCGAGGGGTGCACCTGCACGGAAAGATTGCTGCTTGCGTCGATGAGCTTGATGAGAATGGGGAAAAACTCGAACTGCTCGCACGCCTTTCCCTTATAGATAGGCATATGCGCCAGCATTTCGCCGAGCGGCATGCCCGCATATTCGCCGTTTTCGATGACGCTCATGCCGTCGTTATGGCAGGAAAGCTCCCAGCTCTCGGCGATGACGTCGCCCTCGGCGGGCTTGTTCCAGCCGCTCTTCAATCTCTTTCCGCCCCAGACATAATCCTTAGTCGCGGGACGCAGTTTCATCGGATATATCATCTCTTTCTTCCTCCTTTCCCGATAAAAGTTTAACGGTGAATCTCGAACCCTTGCCCAGCTCGCTTTCAAGCGTTATGTCGCCGCCGTGCATATTGACGATGATATGTTTGACGATGGCAAGTCCGAGCCCCGTACTCAATTCTTCATTGCGCGTATGCGCCTTGTCCGCCTTGAAAAATCTTTCGAAAACGCGCGGTTTGTCCTCGTCCGCGATACCGACGCCGTTGTCGGTCACGGAGATATAGGAAAAGCCGCCCTCTTCCCAAACCTTGACCCAAACGCTTCCGCCCTCGCGGTTATATTTGACCGCATTGCTGACCAGATTCGTGATCGCCGTGGTCATCATTTTCGGATAACAGACGGCGCCAGCGCCGCCCGAGCAGCTTATCTTCACGCCCGCGTTTTGCGCGGCGCCGCTCATGTCGTCGCAGATACTTTCGCACATGGCGCCCAAATCGACAAATTGTTTTTCTTCGTTGACGATATTGGCGTCAAGGCGGCTGATATAGAGCATGTCGTTGATCAGAACGCCCATCTTTTCGGCGTTATGCTCGATCTCTCTCACGCAGCGCGAGATATTCTTTTCGCTCTGCCCGGGCAGGGCGAGAAGCTCGGAATAGCCCTTTATCACGGTGAGCGGAGTTTTCAGCTCATGCGAGGCGTTGGCGAAAAATTCGCTCCTGATGTCGGCGGACTTGCTCTCTTGCGTTATGTCGGTGAAGGTGAGCAGCAGGGCGATACTGTTGAAGTTCTCAAACCACGAACCGCTCGCCGTCAACGTTTCCACCCTGTAAACGCTGCCGCCGCGCCTGAATTCGCAAACGCCCTTTTCGCCGCTCTCCTGCGTCTTGTCCGTCGCCGAGAGAATGCCTTCGTCGCTCGTCACGTCTTCGAGCCGCAGTCCCGCGATACTCCCCTGCAAGCCAAAAATATTCAAGACGGCGTTGTTATACATGAGAATGGCGTGAGTGTCCGAGAGCGCGATTATGCCCTGCCCGATATTGTCGAGCAAAAAGGCGGCTTTGCGCTGCTCGTATTTGACCGTACCCAGCGAATCGGAGATCTTTCCGCTCAGATCGCTTATCTGACCGACTATGCCGCGAAATTCGTCGTAATCCGTGCTGATGGTTATGCCGTGAAAATTGCCGTTGTTGATGTCCTGCAAGCCCTTTTGCACGGCGATGAGCGGGCGCATGGCGCGCTTTATATAGAGATTTGTTATGCCGAGCGCCAGCAGTATGAGCACGGCGGCGACGGCGATACTGCTGCCGAAGAAGATCCAGAAATTATCCGACGCCCAATCCGCGGGCATCATCGTGCGCAAAAATATCCGTCCGTTGACGTCGATATTCTCGCCCACGTTCACGCGCACCGTGCATGAGAGCATGGTCACGCCCTCGTACTCGACCGTGTTGAAGACCTCGCCGCCCGTCGAGGCGGTTTGAAGGTCGCTGAGATTTTCCTTTTCGGGCGGCGGCGCGTTGGAGGTGATCAGCCTGCCGTTGCTGTCATAGATGAAGATCATCACCGAACGGGGCGGGAGCCAATTCAAGGCGTTTTCCAACTCGTAACGGTGATCGACGTCTTCGAGCCTGCGCACGTATTCGGCGGTGAAATTGCTCATCGACGTCCTCATCGTAAGATAACTCGCCAGCAGGTATCCCCCGCAGGCGAGCAAAATTACCAAAATAAGCGTTATGCTTACCGTTGAAACTATTTGACGCGCTAACTTACTGCGCATATGTCATTGATTTTGCGAGAACTTATAACCGACGCCCCTGACCGTGTGGATATATTGCACGGGCGTGAATTGCGCGATCTTGCTGCGCAGAGACTTGATATGCATGTCGAGAGTTCTCGTCTCGCCCACATAGTCGTAATCCCAGACCGCGTTCAATATCTTTTCCCTCGTCACCACGTTGTTGCATCTTTCCATGAGCAGCTTGAGCAGCTTGTATTCTTTGAGCGTGAGCTGGACGTGATGCCCCGCGACGGTCACTTCGTGCTCGTTGTTGTTGACGGTTATCTCGCCGATCGAGATGATCTCGCTGTTTCCGAGAGCGAACTTGCGAATATTGGCTTTGACGCGCGCGATCAGTTCGAGCATGCCGAAAGGCTTGGAGATATAATCGTCCGCGCCGAGGTTAAGCCCTTCCACCTTGTCTTTTTCGTCGCCTTTCGCGCTGACGATGATGACGGGGATAGGCTTTGTGTTTTCAGAAGATTTGAGGATCTTGAGCGCATCCAGACCGCTCATGCCGGGCAGCATCAGGTCGAGAATGATGATGTCGCAGCTCTCGCCTTTTTCGAAAGCGTCGAACATTCCCTCCGCCTTTTCAAAGCAGGCGACCTCGAATTCGTCATTATCGAAAGCTATTTCATAAAGACCGCTGATACTCCTGTCGTCTTCAACAACGAAGATCTTGTGTTTGTTCAAAATTCTTTACCTCCGAATTGTTGTTTACATTATAACACGCAGATCGCGCAATGTAAATTACAATTTTGCACTTCTTACATAAAATATACAAAATCGCGCTTAATGTCGCGTATTTTGCCCGATAACGTGCAGTTTTCCGCCATTTGCTAAAATAGGCTTTTAGTTTTGATTTGTTTTTGCGTGCAAAAGGCGGAGAGAAAATTCCCCCGCCTTTTAATTTGTTTAAGTTATTTCACGATCTCGAACACGACCGCTTCATAGGGGCGCAGCGAGCAAGAAAGCTCACTTCCCGCATAATTTGAAAGCAAAACTCTCCCCTTCGAAAACCCTTCGGGCAGGGCGAAACTCGCCTCCTTGTTCTTGAAGTTGGCGACGACGAGCAGCGTTTTACCCTCAAAAGTGCGCGTATAGGCGAAGACGTTTTTGTTCTTTTTGTCGAGTTGCTTAAAGTCGCCGCATTTGACGATCTCGTTGCCGCGACGGAAGGCATGCAGGCGCGCATAGAAGTTATATATCGACCTCTCGCCCGCTTTGAGATCCGCCTCGACGTTTATCTCCCCGAAAGAGGGATTGAGCATCATCCAGGGCTTTCCCGACGTGAATCCCGCGTTCTTCTCCGCGCTCCACTGCATGGGCGTGCGCGCATGGTCGCGGGCGCGGCGCGCCAGGCAATAGCGCGCGATCGTCTTCCCCAGCGGGATCTTCGAGGCTATATCAAAGACCTGTCGCGCCATCACGTCGAGATAATCCTCGTCGCGGAATTTGCAATTTATCATGCCTATCTCCTGCCCCTGATAGACATATGGCGTCCCTTTTTGCATCTGCATCGCCACGGCGAGCATTGTCGCCGCCTCAAAGCGCCTCTCGCCGAAGTCGCCCGTGAAGCGTCCCAAAGAGCGCGGCTGATCGTGATTTTCCAAAAACAGCGTGTTCCAGCAGGTATCGGGCAGGCTCTGCCACTTTGAAAGCACCTTGGTGAAGCGAGGCAGCTTGAACTTATGCGGCACGACTTCCATATACATATCCGTGCACATATGCTCAAATCCGAAAATGGTGTCCAGCTCGCGCCTGTTCTCGTCTATGCATTCGGGCGCCTTTTCGAAAGTTATGCCCGTGGACTCGCCCACGGTATAGGAATCGTATTTAGACCACGAGTTTTCGTTCAGCTCGCGTATGAATTCGTGATAGCGCGGTCCGAGCACGAAATGCTCGTCGCCGCACATGATCGGATTGAACTTGCCCTTGGGCAGTCCGTCCGCCTTGGAGATATAGGTGATGACATCGCAACGGAAGCCGTCCACGCCCTTATCCATCCAAAAATTGCAGATGTCGGCGATCTCGCGGCGCACGGCGGGATTTTCCCAATTCAGGTCGGGTTGCTTTTTGCTGAACAGGTGCAAATACCATTCCCCCGTCTTTTCGTCGTATGCCCAGGCGCTGCCGCCGAAGCGCGACGTCCAGTTGTTGGGCGGCTTGCGTCCGTCCTTTCCCCTGCCCTTGCGCCAGATATAATAGTCGCGGTAAGGGTTCTCCTTGGATTCGCGGCTCTTGACGAACCATTCGTGCTCGTCCGAGGTATGGTTGGCGACAAGGTCCATGATCAGCTTTATGCCGCGCTCATGCATGCCCTCGAGCATCTCGTCGAAGTCCGCCATCGTTCCGAATTCGTCCATGATGTCGCGGTAATTGCTTATGTCGTAACCGTTGTCGTCGTTGGGCGACTTATAGATAGGCGAAAGCCAGACTGCGTTCACGCCCAAATTTTTGATATAGTCGAGCTTGGAGATTATCCCGCGCAGATCGCCTATCCCGTCGCCGTTCGAATCGCAGAAACTGCGCGGATAGATCTGATAGACCACCGCGTCCTTATACCATCTTGTCTTCATAAAAACCTCCGTATAAAGTATTCGCCGTCTGCCTTGTCGAAGCATAAGTGAGGACCTTGACGAACGCGGCGCCGCACTTATACGCCATGCGCGCAAGTTCGCTCGCCGTTGCGCCCGTGGTGAGAACGTCGTCGACGATGAGCACTCCCGCGCCTTTCAGTCGCGCCGCGCCCGCGCCCTTGGCATAGGCGCCTTTGACGTTTTCTTCCCTCTCCTTTCCGCTCAAACCCGCCTGGGCGGCGATATTCTTTTCCTTTATTATCGCGTCTTTCAAAAGGGGCAGGGAGAGCATCTCCGAAAGATATTCGCATATCAATTCGATATGGTCGAATCCCCGCTCGAGCACGCGCTCTTTCGCCGTCGGCGAAGGCACGATCACGCTGCAACCCATCTGCGCCGCCTCGTAAAGCTCCGCCATGTCGCGCGCCATATAACGCGCCGCGTAAAGCTGCGCGCCGTATTTATAACCCGTCACGACGCGGCGTATGCCGCCCTCATAGACATAGCACGAACGGGCGCAGTCGAACTCGCGCTCGCGCTCGCGGCATATTTCGCAAAACCGCTCCTCGGCGATCAGGGCGCGTCCGCATTTTTGACATACCCTGCCCGTATTTTCCCTTATCTCGCGGCGGCAGTTTTCGCAAAAACCGCCGTGAGAGCATTCGCCCTGTTCGTCGCCGCACAAAAGACAGCTCACGTCGAAGGGATAGAGAAATTCCGTCGCCGCCGACGTTTTGACGTATCTAAGGGAACTTATCGCCTTTTTCCTTCTCACGTCTTTATTATAGCACAGCAAAAGGAGCGTGTAAATACCGCATTTTTCCGTTTAAGGCAAATCGCGCTCAAAATGAACAGAGCGCATCGAATCTCGACGCGCTCCGTATTGGGGGAAGAAGACGGAATCATTCCGTCAAGAGTTTGTATTCCGTTTTGACCACGATGATAAAGTCGTTCGCTTCGCCTTCGAACGTGTAAGTCACGTCGACTGCGGTCGCCCTCATCGCCTCGGTGTCGATCGTCGCCACGATGCTCGCGTCGGCATAATCGCCGTCCCTGCCGAGGAAGCTCTCCATGTCGGAGATCTGCGCCGTGTAAGTCGCAACGTTGCCGTTAACGACAAGCGCGGCGTCGCTGAAATAACCCGAATCATAGCTGAACGTGGACGCGCCGTTGAGGTCGGGCACCAACGAGGTGACGATACCTGCGATCTCGTCGGGAACGTTCGCCGCGGGTTCGGGATAAGAATAGATCACCTGACTTGTTGAGGCTTCGGTGACGGTCACGGTCACGGACGGGATCGCCACGCTCGACGACGTGTCCGCAAGACAGGCGAGCGCGTCATTGAGCGTCATGGGTTCCACGCATGCCGCCGCAAAGACGGCGACAAGCCCGATCACGAGTACAGTTAAGATGATAACCGCTTTTTTCTTAGTCATTGAGGTCTTCCTCCTTGCTCTTCCTTTTACGCGCCGCGGCGAAGATAAATCCTATTCCCAGCGCTGCGGGCATTGCCGCGCCGCCGACGACAGCCGCCGTTCCGACCGCGGAAACGCCGATGCCCTTACCGGTCGCCTTTTCCGCCGTGTCGACAGCCGAGTCGATCGCCGCTTGCAGATCCGCCATATATTCGCTGCGCGCCTCTTCGATCGCCGCGAGCGCTTCTTCTATCTCTTCCGCTCTCGCCTCACGGTCGGCTACGCTGACGGAGTTGAGATCGTCCATCAGCTCCACATACCTTCCAAAGCCGGTACTGCTGAAGCTGTCCGCCAGCTCTTGAGCTTGCGCCAAGATGTCGTCCACGTTCGTCGTGGTGTCGACGGAGAGTTGGACGTCCAGCTTAACTTCGGTCTCGCCATCCGAGCCGACATAGTTGGAGTCGTTCATTCTGAAGATGATCGTATAGTGTTCCGAAGGAGTGAGACCGGTGACGGTGTTCTCGCCCTTGTATGCCTTGACCCAGGTCGTGCCGTCAATCGAATACTCATAGCCGTTCGCCTTGCCGTCGATGACAAAGGTCGCGTTGTTGCTGTTGACTTCGGTCAGGACGGCGTTCACACTATCGGCGACCGCCGCCGCGCTTGCGGGCTGAACGGTCACTTCGCAGACATCTCTGCCGCTCACGTCGGTGTTGATCTCGCCGCCGGACGTGATGTCTTCATATTCGCAGCTGAACGACAGGTCGAGATAATAAGTGCCCGCGTTGACTGCGCCCACGCCGCCGAAGACCACGATGAAGGTTCCGCCCTCCGTGCTCTGACTTTCGAACCTGAGCTGCGAGACCGTTCTATTGCCTTCATCGACGAGCCTGATCGCGGCGGCGTCGAAGGCGAGATGGATATCATTGATGATGTCCGCGGAGCCGGGCGCCAGGGAGTTGACCGCGAGCTTGACGGTGATCTTGTTGTCCGCGCCGTAAGTGAGCGCCGCGGGGGCTTCGGTGGGACCGACGGAAGCGCCGATATAGTAAGTTCCCTCGATCGTGCCCTCGAAGTTGCCCTTGCCCGTGACCTTGAAGTGGTATTCGCCGGTATATTTACCACCCTCTTCGGTATAATTACCCGCTTCGTCGACAAATGCCAGCTCGTAATCCGTGCCGACCTCGAGCAACGTGTCGCGGTTATAGTAAGCGATGAAGTTGATGCCTTCCTTGGTCACGGCAACGGCTTCGCCGTTCGCGCTCTTAAAGTCGAAGGAGTCGCGATAAGACCAGCGGATCGAGCTGTCCGAGATATCGCGGGCTACGATCGTTATCTTGACGTCCTCGGAATAGAAAGTCGCGCCGTCTTCGAGGTTAGGCATAGTCGCGCTGTCGACGATAAGCTTGAAGGTGTATACGCCCGCGTTCGCCAGCATCGCCCTCTGCTCATCCGTCATGTTCACGACGCCGCCTTCGACCGCGTATGTGAAGAGTTCCTCGCCGTCCTTAATCACTCTGACGCTGTAAGAGTTCACCTTCTGCGTATGCGTGACGCCCGAAAGCTTTTCCTCGACCGTGATCTTGAAATCGAAGGAAGGAACGATGGACGAGCCGTTGTAGGTCATGCTGCTCTTGGACCTGTTGCTTATTTCCGCATCGACACTCTCCGCCTGAGCGGGAGTGATTTTCAGCTTCGCCACTTCGGTCCTCTCCGCCATGTTATCCATGTTTACATTGACGATCAAGGTGTAATCGCCGGCATATATGATCGAGCCGCCGACCGCTTTGTCGCCCGCGAGCGTCACCTTGACGCCCTTTGCGAACACGCCGTCCGTCGCGTCGCCGAGAGTGGTCCTCTTGAGCTGTACTTCTCCCGTGAGGGCGTTCGCGCCCTGAGGTATCTCATAGCGATAGACCTCGAGATAGTTGCCCATGATCGTCCTTGCTTTGATGGTCATGCCGTCGAACTCTCTCTCCCAGACCCCGTCGTTGTTTTTAGTGAACAAGTCCGCGTCCGCACCTTCGGGATCGAGATTGAGATTGACCTCGAGCGCCTCGGAAGGCGAGATGGTGATATTGACGTCGATGGCGGAAGAGCGCGACTTGTCTGCCCTCTCGAACTCATAGTTGGTGCTCGAAATGGCGAGATGGAAGCTGTATTCGCCCGCCGCGGCAAGCATGCCGCTCTCGCCGTCCGTAACGACGATACCCAGCTCGGTAGCATTGATGATGTCGCCGAGCTTTACCTGCTGATCGTAAACGCCGTAAGGCACCCATTCGCTGCCGTTATAATAACCGCTTTGAATGAGCAGGCGCTCGTTCCTTCTGAAGTTACGGCCCGTATACATCGTGGCATATTCCCACCAGCCTTGATGCTCGCCGCTGCCCGCGTTCACGTCCTCGCGGTAGGTCTCGCTGAGCCACTTGTAGGTAAGCACGTCGAAGTCCACTCTAAGCACGGCTTTCGCCACATCGAGCGAGACGGGGACGGAATAAGGCGTACCGTCGATCGAGCCGAGCGTCGTCAGCTTGCTCGCGCCGTCATAGAGGTCGATGGTATAGTTGGCGTTGTTGAGCGCGAAGTCGACGCTGCTCGAATAGCTGCCCGCGATCATCGCGCCGCCCTCGGCGAGCGTGCCCGACATCGTGACGGTCAAAACGCCGTATTTGCCGCTGCCCGCCTCGACCACGGTATCGTCATAGCCCTCGCCCTTGATGCCGAAGACAAAGTCGTCGCCGACAACGAGCTCGAGCGTACCGAAGGACGAACCGTTGTAAACGCCGTTAAACTTCACTCCGCCCGCGACAAGCGCCTTCTGGCCACTCTTTCCGAGCTCCACCGCAACGTCGCCGATTTTGACGTCGACGGACTTCTTTGCGACGGTCAGGTCGAGGAAGTCGGGCGTGTAGATAAGCTCGAAGTTGTTATATTCGCCCTCATCGTAAGTGAGTTCGACGTTGAGCTGGAAGGCGCTGGAATAAGTTCCCGCGGCATTGCCGGGGGCATAGACGTTGCGGTTGATGAGCGACAACGCTATGTTCGCGCCCGTAGCGGCGGAGAAGTCGTCGATATTGCCGATCGTACTATATACGGGCTGACCGTCGCTGCCGACGCCGACCTGCTCGTTCCAAAGCAGAGTTGCATATTGAGAGACAACGTCATTGCCCGTAATGTCGTCGTCTATCGAGTCGCCGTAGGTGATCTCGTAATTGACGTTATAGACCATCTCCACTCTCAAAGCGGCGGGCGTGATGACAAATTCGGGATAAACGCCGTTGTCGATCAAGCGCGCGGACTTGTTGAAGTTCGTGTCGCCGCCGTAAACAACGATCGGATAATAAGTTCCGACGTCGGTCGCGGCGTTCGTTCCGTTCACCGAGGTGAACTCATAACCCGCGTAAGTTTCGGCGTTTTCTTCGAGCCATTGAGTTATCGTCAACGCCTCATTGCCTTCAAGCGCGGCGAGATAAGCCGCGACGAACTCTTGAACAGCCGTCTGATCGGCAGCGCCGCGCAGATAATATATCTCCGTCACGCCGCTCGGCGTTATGCTTCTGCCGTTAAGCTCGTAAGTGTAGATATTGCCGACGGTGTTGCCGCTTGCCCTGTTGTAAACGGCGGAATAGCTCTCGCCCGCGAACCTGACCCTCAGATCCGCCTTTTCGATCGTTATCGTGACAAACTCGGAAGCCGTGACGTTATAGTTCGCGCTGCCCGTGACGGAGACGGCGATATAATAAGTACCCGCGTCGCGCACGAATTCGACCTTGGAGCTTTCGACGGGCGCGCCCGCGCCATCGTTCGCGTCCTCATCGAACTGAGTATAGATATTGAACTTAGGCGTTCCGGCAAGAGCCGCCGCAGGCACCACTTCGCCGGTCGCGTCGTCTCTGACCTCGAAGAAGGAGTCGAGAGCGAATTGCGCGCCCGTATACTGCTGTCCGTTCAGCTCGTCGATGTTGATGATGTAAGCCGTGGCGCTGATCTTGGTCACGGTGAAGGTGAGGCTGTAAGGCGCTTCGCCCACGAGGTTGTCGTCCGTGGAGACGAAGGAGATACGGTACTGACCGACCGCGCCGATCGAGCTGCCCGTGAGCATGCCCCATCCGGACTCGGCGGAGACCCTGTACTGCACTTCGCTCACGGCGAGCGCGTTGCTTGCATAATATTCGCCGACAGGCGCGCCCTCGGTATCCTTATACTTCAAGCCGAGCATGACCTGCGAGAGGAGATCGTCCGTCCAGTCGTAACCCGCGCGGTATGCGGAATCCGCGATTATCTTCTCATCTGCGTAATATTCGCTCGAACCGTCCGTTTTGAGCAGGAGCTCGGGCTTGGCGGGCGTGACCACGATACGGCTGTCGGAAGTTTCCATGATGACTTCGAGGTTGTCATTCACGGACTCATAGACATAGTAGATATAGTAGTCGCCGACGGGCGTCTTGTAGCCGCTGTATTCGGTCGCGCCGCCGCCGGAAGTTCCGACAAGCTTGATGAAGCCGTCGAGCGCGCTTTGATCCCCGTCCTTGAAGTTCTCGAAAGCGGTCACGAAGGCATCGTAAGAACCGGTGACGACGGCGTTTTCGCCCGTTTCAAGCTCGATCTCGAGCTGATCCTGCAAGCCGCTCACGTCAAATTCCGTACCGAACTCAACGGTGAGGTTTGCGCCAGCGGTCTCGGAGACCACGATATGGTATTCTGCCTTCTGCTGCACGAAATCGCAGGAATAGGAATAAGCGGAATACTTGCCGGGCATGCCGTCGAAGGTGATGCTTATCCTGTACGTTCCCGCGTCGGTGATGCCGCCGTTCTGACTGCCTGTATCATCTGTGTAAACAACGTTGCCCTCCGAGTCGGTTATGGTGATATGCAGATTGCCCGTACTTATCCTTTCGTAATAATATCCGCCGACGGAATAGTTCGCGCTCTCCACGTTGCCGCCGTAACCGTTGCCGCCGATTATGCCGCTGACGCCCGCATTGGAGACCATATAGGCGCCGTCCGTACCGACCGCAGATCCCAAAACGGGAGCATTGGCGAACGCCTCGGGAGCGATCTGCGCGCCGCGAATGAAGAAGTGGGCGCCGCTGAGCCATTCGTCCAAAAGTTCAACGGGAACGCCTTCGGCTTTTTCCATGAGTTCGTTAAGCTCTTTGTAGCCGTTCTCCAACATATCCGCGCCGCTTTGATAGAAGTCGGAGGTATAGAACAGCTCGAACTGCGTTTCGGCGGGCGCGATATTCACGCCGCCGGAAGCGGTGTGAGGTCCGTCAACGTAAACGGGGTCATCGTTGTCGTCGGTCACGATTTGTCCGTTTTCATCATACTTCACGGTTTGAGCGGGCGAATAATAGCTGCCGTTCACCGTGTTATCCACGGAAACGGAGATGAGATAGGTCGCGGTCGACAAGCCGTCGGAGTAACCGAAATCGTAAATACCGTTCACGGGACCCTTGGTCTGGACGTTAGCCGTAACTTCCGTCGTCAGCTGCACGTCTTCCATTATCGGCCTGGTGTAAACCGTCTTTGTCGGCTCGGACCTGCCATCTTCCGCGCCGCCGTTTCTGAGCCATTTCCAAGTATAAAGCGTGCTGTAAAGCGGAACTCCCGTCTGTTCATGGTTTCCGAAATAGACGGCGACGTCGATGGTTATGTCGCCCACTTTAAGCTCGGAGATGAGGTTGGTCATGCTCGCGAGGTCGACGCCGACAAAGGTGATGATCTCGGTGTTGATGCGCCAAAGTCCGTCTTCGTCCTTATAGATAACGTCGCGTCCATTGAAGCCGGAGAGACCGTTATATTCCGCGGTCGAGCCGGAATTGACGCGGATCAGCATGGAACCGGTCGTGATTTGGAACACGAGCGGCGAGCCGCCTTCGAGAACGAGGTCGAGCGTTATGTCTGCGGCATAGTTGGAATCGAACTGCCCGCCGGGGTTAAAGGTCACCCTGACATAGTAATAATCAGGCGTAACGGCGGTTTTTTGTCCCGCGGGATCCGCGACCTTGACCGTATTTTCCGCGAAAGATATCTCCGTGCCGTTCTCGTCTCTGACAAAGAAGGTAAATTCGAAGGCGGAATTGTCGGTCACGATGATCTCGGCTGCCGCGCCGCGCAGACCGGATATGGTCGCTTCGACGTTGGGATAAAGCGGACCGCCCGTATAATACTTGGCGTTCTCGCCCGCGCCCGCGTCGGCGGTGACAAATCCGTTAAGGTCGATACTGTCGTTGGGAGCGATCACGAGCGTGCCTTCGCTCTCGGCGGAGACATAAGATACGTCGGCGGTCTTGATCGTCACCTTGACCGCGTAAGACGCGGCGTTGACGGGTGCGGAAGAATCTGTCGCCATGGCGCCATCTTCGCCGAGCACATAGTAATTCAAAGTATACGCTATGTTCTCATCGGCGAGCTTGTTCGTGAAGCTCAACGTAGCTCCCTGAGCGGAGCTTGTATATTTGAGGTTTTCGGGAATGTTCACCGAAACGTTTTCTTTGAACTCTTCCGCGGTCAGCTCCCAACAGGTGATCACAAAGGCGACGCCCGAGAAGGAAGCGGGGGTAAAGTTCGCGTTGGAAGAGGAAAGAACGACGGTGACATCGTAGCTTCCCGCATGCTCGGGCGTTGCGCTCACGCCGCCCTGCGCATAAGAGAGGGTCAAGCCGAGCGCGCCGTCCCTGTCGGCGTTGTAAGTCGCGTCGCCGAAGGTGAACACGAGGCGGGAAGGATCGAGCGCCTGAGCGGAGGCATTATAAACGCTCTCAACGCTCATCGTGCCCACATTGTCCACGCCCGCGAGAGTGAGCGACGCCTTGCCCACGGTGAGGCTGCGGGTAGCGACATGGCTGACGTCATAGTTGCCCGCCGCAACGCCCACTTCGCCGTTCTTGACGGAAGCGACTGTCGCGATCGCCGTATAGATGCCCGCGCTCCTGACCTCGCCGCCGTAATTGACGCCGAAGGTGACCACGTCGCCGTTATCCATGGTCTGAGCGGCGATCGTATGCAGCTCTTTGGACGAGAAGGCTTCGCCCCGATAAGTGAGAGCCGCGGCGGGGTCGATCCACTCGACGGAAGCTATCTGATAAGGAGTGACGGTCAGAACGCCGCTCGTCTTCGCGGTAAGAACATAATTGTCGTTGCTCAGCGTAATGTTTTCAAAAGTATAGCTATATGTGTTGGCGTCGATCCTGTCATAATCGCTCTCGGCGACAACTTCCTCCGCGGAAGAGCCGGCGGTTATTTTGAGCGAGCTCGTCTCGAGGGTCATGACGTCGCTGCCGTAAAGGCTGCCGCTTTCGAGAGTGAAAGTTATTTCTGGCAGCGAAGCGGTACCGTAAACCATTTCGATATTATCGAGCTTGATACGGATCGACCTTTGCGTCACTTTGAGCGTGCCGTCCTCGGGGAGGAAAGCGAAGTTTTCCGTCACGCTTCCGGGCTGAGCCTTGATAACATAATCGTTGACGGGATCGCCGATCTTATAATCGGTGGTGAGCGAGTAAGGATATTGCGCGCTCAAATTCAAGCCCGCAACGGACTCGGTCACGTCCTCGCCGCTCTCGGGATCGCCCTTGAAGATCCTGACCTCTGCGGAAGAAAGGGTGACGGCGTTGCCGTACTCGACCTTTGCGTCCGCAGCGCTCACTTGAACGGTGAGCTGTTGCACGTTTATCTTGCCCGTCGTGACGTCGGGAAGAGTATAGTTAAAGTAACCGGGCTCATTCGTGTTGAGCACGAGATCGTAATCATACTCGCCCGCGTTGACATAGCTCTTGCCGTCGCCGATCGCGGCAGAGACCGCGGTCACGAAAGACTTATAATCCTTGTCTATGCCGACCACGCCCGTATTATCGTCGGTGCCCATAATATCGTCGACGGTGATAGCCTCGGTGTAATACTTGTTAAGCTGCCCCGGCTTGACCTTTATCTCATAAGGATCGACCGTCCAAGTGAAGGGAGCGGAGATCTCGACCGTGCGTTTATTATCGGGATAAGACGTCGTCCCGTCCGCATAAGCAGCCTCAACCGTCAGCGTAACAGTCAACGTGTAAGTTCCCGCATTGACGGGCTTTGTAATATCCGTAAAGACATTGCCGTTAAAGACCGCACTTGCCTGAGCGCCGCCGTCAAAGGTCGCATTGCCCGTCGCAGGCGTTCCGATGAGATCGGAACCGCTGAGCGACAATACCGCTTTGATTATGTTGATCGATTCGACGTCGGCAAGGTCGACGCTGTCGACCATTACCACCGCGCCGTTCTCGCCAACTTCAAGATCTTGCGTTGCCTGTCCTGCCGCGGCATAGAGAATGCCGTTGAGCGTATAATCCGTGCCGAAAGTAACACTACCCGTCAGGCTCGAACGAAGAGCTATCTTATAGATATATATGGTGTAAGTCGTAGGTTCGTCGGCTTGATAATTGCCATTGTCGAACTCACCCGACTTGGTCACGGTCAGTTTGGCTTGATAAGTGCCGCCGTCCGCACTCACGCTCTGAACGGGCGAGCCGTCCTCGTCCAATATCTCAACGGTAACATCAAGCGCTTCTTTGCCGATGACGGATCCGTCGGCATCGAGCACCTCGTAATTGATCTGCGAGATATAATCGTCAATACTCGTTGCGGTAGCGTTATAAAGCACGGTCGTGTTAAGTCCCTGCGCGGTAAGCGTGAAGGGAGAGATCGTGAGCGCTTGCTCTTCGCTGCCGGGCTTCAACTCATAGTTAGCGTTATCCACGTCGAAAGTGAGCATATAATCGCCGGCATCAATGATATTGCCATCGACGGCAACGTCATCTTTTGTCGCGGTGTAAGTTATGTTCACAATGTCGCCGGAAATTATGCTGCCTTCGGTTATCTTATAATCGGGCTTATATATATCCTTATTATAAGTGACCTCATTATTGCTGAGCATAACGGTCAATATCATAGGATCGACCTTGTAAGTTATCGTCTTGCTCGCCGACTTGAAGTTGCCCGTATTGCCGTCATAAGTATAGGTCACGGAATAAGTTCCCACGTTGCGCAGCGAGGTGACGGGCGAGCCGTCCTTCTCGTAAGCGACGGAGATCGCGAGCTTATCCGCCCAACCTTCGGGCAGAGAGGAAACGTCCGCGCCGTCAACGGCAGCGACGGTGAAGCCTATTTCGGGAATGACCGCGCCGTTATAAGTGACGGTCGTGTCGCTTGCATCGATGACGATCCCGAGCTGCTCTATCACAAGTCCGCCCGTCAAGGAAGCGGTCGCGGCGTTATAGTTGAGCTGTTGAGGCAGATTGACGGTCACGTTATAGGTGGCGGCGTCTTGCGGCTTGACGGAAGAGTTGTTAAAGAGGAAGACGAGTTTTTCCTTCAAGCCATCGAGCTCATCTTGCAAGCTCTCGACGTCGGAAGAGATCGTGACGTTCTTCAAGTCGAAATCTCTCTCAGCGCCGTTATAAACGAGCGTCAGCTCGTCGAGTGAAAGAGAGACGGTCGCCCTGCCGATGACGAAGGTCGCCCATTCGTTGCCGTTCTTGTCGCGCACGCCGAGGATATTATAGTTGGCGGAAAGAGTTTCGGACGTTGCGCCGGGATAATAAGTCCCCGCGTTGAGCGCATCGACCTTATTCTTCCTTTCGGGATCGGAATAGGCGGCGAAGAGAACGTCGTCCACCGTGTCGCCACTGGCGCCGTTGATCAGCTCGAGCGCCTCAAAGTCGTCGTAAAGATCCGCCTTATATGTGTAAGTCAAAGAAGGATCGTAATCAAAGCTGACATAAGCGTCGCGCTTTTCCACCTCGAAGAGCGGATCGTTATAATTGACCTTATAGTTTTTCACGCCGTTCACCGAGCCGGGCGCATTGACCGCCGTGGGCACGGCGTGCACATAATATGTGCCCGCGCCGAAGCGCACGTCATAGGTATATTCGTCGTCCGTTTCGGAGAGATAATATTTTATCTCGGAAGAGTGGAGCGAATCGCCGCTCGCCCAGCCCGCGAAGACGGGCGTGCCCACGGTCGGAGCGACCGCGTCGCCGTAAATAAAGCCGTTCACGGCGGGAAGCGTCGAGGTGAGCGGGCGCGGGGTCACGGAGAATTGAGTCCCGACGACGACCTCGCTCACGACATAGTTCTTGACGCCCGTTCCCGTCAGGGCGTCGACGACGACGTCGTAATCGTCCGCGTGGA
>DVNJ01000032.1 GCA_018714485.1 Candidatus Caccalectryoclostridium excrementigallinarum
CGCAAACATTTTTTCCGCCAAGTCAAAGCCCGAGATCTTTCCAGCGGCGGGATAATTGTCGATCTCGTGCGCGCTCACCATCTGTCCGCCCGGATAATTCTTTTCAAAGAGCGCCACGCTCCTGCCCGCGCGGCAGGCATAGATCGCCGCCGTCATGCCCGCGGGTCCCGCGCCTATCACCGCAATGTCGTAAGTTTTCATGTTCATCCTCTGCCTGCCTCTTTTTTTAAGTATACCACAAAAAAAGTAAAGTAAAAAGCGGCATTTGCAACAATTTTTTGCGCATTTTGCGCGCGCAATATGTAAAAAATGCTTTATATTACGCGCAATATATGATATAATATCAATAATTTCCATGTGGAGGAATATTTTATGAGAAAGAAGATACTTATCGCGGCAATAGCCGTGGTCGCCGTGGTCGCGGTCGTGGCGGGCGTGCTCGGTTTTTCCGCCTGCACGACAGCCGACTTCACCATCGGCATAGCGCTGCCCATGCAGCATGACGCGCTGGGACTGGCGGCGGACACCTTTATGAGCACTCTGGAAGAAAAGCTCGTTGCCGACGGTTACACCGTGAAATTCGACGAACAGAACGCCAACTCGGACGCGTCTCTTTATCCCACGATAGTCACCAATTTTGCCAACAAAGGCTATGATATGATCTACACGCTCGGCACGGACATCTCCGTGGCGGCAAAGACGGCTACGAGCACTATTCCCGTGCTGTTCAATGCGGTGACCGATCCCGTTGCGGCGAAATTGGTGGCGAGCAACGAACAGCCCGGCGCCAATGTGACCGGCGTTTCCGACCTTAACCCCATAGACGAGCAAGTGGCGCTCATGCAGATGCTGATGGGCGGCGCCGACGCGACCGATTTCAGCGTGGGCATTTTGTTCACCAACAGCGAACCTAACTCTAAAGTGCAGGCGAACGCCGTCGAGGCGGCATGCAAAGCCAAGAACATCGCCGTCAAGCAATACGGTATCACCAAAGTTGACGACATCAGCGGCATGATGAACACTATCAAGAACGAAGGCGTGGACATCATCTATATCCCCACAGATAACCTGTTGGCGGCAAACGCTTCCACCGTCAACGTACAGAATATTCAGACGGGCGCAAATCTGCCCATCGTCTGCGGCGAGTCCAATATGAACAAAGAGTGCGGCGTTGCCACCATCAGCGTGGACTATGCAAGATTGGGCGAGCTGGCGGCACAGTCGGCTTATGAAATTCTCGTTGGAGGCAAATCTCCCGCGGAAGTGGCGGTGGTTTACTCTGCCAAAGAAGATCTGGCTTATTCTGTTGAAGAAGACATCGCCGAAGGTATAGGATTCACCATTCCCGACGCGGTAAAGGAACTTGTAGCATAATGGTTTTTGTCAACACATTAGTCAGCGGCGTCGACCAAGGACTGCTCTATGCGGTCCTTGCGCTCGGCGTTTATATCACTTACAGGCTGCTCGACTTCGCGGACTTGACCTGCGAGGGCAGTTTCAGCATGGGAGCAATGCTCTCCGCCGTTTTGATCGCGGACAACGGCGCTCACCCTATTTTGGCGGCGTTCGTCACGGTTTTTGCCGGAGCTGCGGCGGGCTTGGTGACGGGCATACTCAATACCAAGTTCAAAATACCGCCCATTCTTTCGGGTATTTTAACGCTCACCATGCTCACCACCATCAATATCCTGGTTGGCACGGGCAGGGCTTCCGTGTCCGTTGTCGGCGGCAACTTTGCCTCTTGGTTGGGCTTTGAGCGTGAGCAGGCGATGTTCGGCGTGCTCATCTCCGGCTTGATGATAAGCGTCATCCTCATCGGCGTACTCTATTGGTTCTTCGGCACGGAGATGGGCGCGTCCATCCGTGCCACGGGCGCAAATGAGAAAATGGCGCGCGCGCAGGGCATAAATACCTCGGCAAAGAAGATAATCGCGCTTATGCTTTCCAATGCGCTCATCGCGCTCTCCGGCGCGCTATATTCGCAATATATGGGCACCGCCACCGTCACATTGGGGACGGGTGCCATCGTCATCGGCTTGGCGGCGGTCATCATCGGAGAAACGCTTATCACTTCCAAGCGTAGTTTTGCCGTCTCGCTTTTGTCCGTGATCATCGGCAGCGTTATTTACTTTATCATCTATCAGTTCGTCATCTTGGCGGGACTGCCTTCCGATTATATCAAATTGATAACCGCGATCATCATCGTCTTGGCGCTCTGCCTGCCCATGATAAAGACTTTCTTTATCAAGATAGGCAAAAAGGCGGATACATATCTGCGCGGCAAATACGCGGGCTATAACGCTTATGCGATAAAGCGCGACGAAAAAGCCGCCGCGCGCAAGGAAGAGAGAAAGCAAAAGGCGATCGAGGACATCAAAGCCTTGCAGCTCATGCTGCATGAGGACGGCTCGCTTACTCCCTTCAAGCGCAAGCTCGCCGAGGCTCGCTTGGCGCGCAAGAAGGAGAAGTTCGAGATGAAAGAGGGCGTGAAGGCGCTCGCCGTCTTCGACCTCATCGACAGGGAAACGGAAGAGATACAGGCGGAAAAATCGGGCGAAGGAGGGGAGGACAATGCTTAAACTTGAAAACATAGTCAAGATCTTCAACGTCGGCACCATCAACGAGAAAAAGGCGCTTCAAGGCTTGAGCATAACCATCGAGGACGGCGACTTTATCACCGTCATCGGCGGCAACGGCGCGGGTAAGTCCACCATGCTCAACCTCATCGCGGGCGTGTTCCCGCCCGAGGAAGGCAGGATCTACTTGGGCGAAAAGGACGTGACTGCGCTTCCCGAATATAAGCGCGCCAAGTTTTTGGGCAGAGTTTTTCAAGACCCGATGATGGGCACCGCCGCCAATATGCAGATACAGGAAAATCTCGCCTTGGCGTACCGCCGCGGCAAGCTGCGCGGCTTGGGCAATGCGGTGAGCAAAAAGGAAAAGGCGATGTTCAAGGAAAAGCTCGCCATTCTCGGCTTGGGACTTGAAGACAGAATGACCACGAAAGTGGGGCTTTTGTCGGGCGGACAGAGACAGGCGCTAACGCTGCTCATGGCGACGCTCAGGCGCCCCGAGCTTTTGTTGCTGGACGAGCATACCGCCGCCCTCGACCCCAAGACGGCGGAAAAGGTGCTCAAAGTCACCGAGGAGCTTACTTCGCGCGACAATCTCACCACGTTGATGGTCACGCATAACATGAAAGATGCGATCCGCCTCGGCAACAGGTTGATCATGATGCATTCGGGCAGGATAATCTATGACGTGCGCGGCGAGGAAAAGAGCAAGCTCACCGTGGCGGATCTGCTCAAAAAGTTCGACGAAGTCTCCGACGGCGACTTTGCCAACGACAGAATGCTGCTGGCAAAATAATTTTTCGCGGATTAAACGAAAAGGAGGGCGCCGCGGCAGCGGCGCTTTTGCTTATGATAACTTATGAAATAATACGGACAAAAGAGCAATGCGAAGACTTGAAAGCTCTCGCCACCGAGATAAGCTTGGAGCACTTCACGCCCATCACGGGAGAAGGACAGGTCTATTACATGATGGAAAAGTTCCTCGCGCCCGAGGTGGTCATGCGCGAGATAGGCGAAAATTACGAGTTCGCCTTTATCCTCTATGGAGGCGAGCGCGCGGGTTATTATTCGATAGCTTTCGAGGGCGAAGCGCTGTTTTTGAGCAAGCTCTATGTGAAAAAGTCCTTCCGCAGCTTGGGGCTGGGGCGCGCCATGTTCGAAAAGATAGTTGAAAAGGCGCTTGCCGCAGGCTGCAAATATATCTACCTCACCGTCAATAAGCATAACGACACTTCGATCGCCATCTATAAGAAGTGGGGCTTTTACGTCCATGAAGAAGTGCAAACGGATATAGGCGGAGGATATGTGATGGATGACTATGTTATGAGAATGTCCTGTGCAAGGGCACAATGAGCATTAAGCGAAGTTGTGCGCCCTTGCGCAGGACGTGAAATTTTTGCGCGGATAAGAGCGAGCAATATGCGAGCATATCTTCCGCGCAAAAGTGAAATGTTTTTACCAAAATGTTGGTAAAAACGTGAAATGTGCCCTCAAACCGCAAAGCGACGAGAGGGCACGTGAAATGTTTGCTCATACAGCCGCGAAGCGGCGCTTCGCAAACGTTGCGGTAACTTGCGGCATTTTGCCGCAAATCAAACATATATCGGGATAAGGCTTTCGTTGTGTGAAAATTTTCGGCGTTACCGAGCGTCTGCGGCGCTATTTGATATGAGGTCGGTAAAGTTATTTGTTTTTGGTCGTATTGATCGACTTGATCAAAATACTTCTGATACTGCCGCACTCATTCAGCAAAGCGGAGACTTCCTGAGCGTCGAGATAGCCGGTGGAAGAAATTAGATCAAGCCAATATTCGCTTTCGTAGCACTCTTTAAGAGCTATCTGCAATTTGTTTACAAAGTCGCTTTTGCTGGCGGCATAATTTGCCTCGTGGATATTGGCGCCGATCGATGTTGCACTTCTGACGAGTTGCTTTGCCAAAATGTTTTGTATGCCGTCATTTTTCAGCTTATTGCAAGTTTGTAAAATATGCAACGAAAAAGTTTTAGATTTCTCTTGCAGCATGGATGCCTCCTTATCATATATCCATTGTGTGCATCGTCTTTTTAATGAGCGCGGCTTGACGCGCTCCGCCGCAACGCACGACGAGCGCGAAGCTGTATCGTCGTGCATTTCACGTGCCCTCTCGTCGCTTTGCGGTTTGAGGGCACATTTCACGTTTTTGCTTCGGCAAAAACATTTCACTTTTGCGCGGAAGATATGCTCGCATATTGCTCGCTTTTATCCGCGCAAAAATTTCACGTCCGTAGCAAGGGCACACAATTTCGCTTATCGCTCATTGCGCCCTTGCGCAGGACAATCTTAAAGCACCTTAGATAAAAATTCTTTGAGTCTCGCGTCCTTGGGTGCGCCGAAGAGTTCGGCGGGCGGGGCGTCTTCTTTGATAATGCCTTCGTCGATAAAGAGCACGCGCGTCGCCACTTCGCGGGCAAAGCCTATCTCGTGGGTGACGATAACCATGGTCATGCCGCCTTCGGCAAGTTCCTTGATGACTTCCAAGACCTCGCCGACCATTTCCGGGTCGAGCGCGGAAGTGGGTTCGTCAAAGAGCATGACGCGCGGATTCATCGCCAAGGCGCGCACGATGGCTATGCGCTGCTTTTGTCCGCCCGAGAGAGTTGAAGGGTAGACGTCGGCTTTGTCTTCCAAGCCCACGCGTTTGAGGAGCCTGCGCGCCGTCGCTTTGGCGTTTTCGGCAAGTTCGAGCTTGGTGGGCAGGGCGGCGAGCTGCTCGCTCACGTCCTCGCCCTTCAGCTTGCGCTTTAAGAGCTGCTTTTTCTTTGCCTTGACGTCTTTAAGCCCCAAAGAAAGGGGAGCCAAGACGATGTTTTCCGTGACGGTCAGGTTGTTGAAAAGATTGAAATGCTGAAAGACCATGCCCATGTTTCGCCTGTGTTCGTCGATCGAGGCGTTGGTCTTTTTCATGGACGCATTATGCGCCTTTTTGGCTTTGAGATATTGCTCTTGAGCCTCGGCTTTTGCCGCTTTGAGGCGCGCGAGTTCGTCTTTGTCGAGCAGGGCTTTTGCTTCCGACTTTTTTTGCTTTATCTTGGCGTTTACGCCCGCAAGACGCGTTTTCAGCTCGGCTTTTCTCTCGCCGAGAGAGGTTAAGTTCGCCTGCTCTCTGTCCAAGTCTTCCTGCGTTACGCTTCCCGTGCCGCGGGCAAGCTTGACTTTGAGCAGTTTGACCTTGGTCGAGCCTTCTTTGAGCAGGGAATTTGTCTTTTCAAGCTCTTTTTTGAGTTCGCCCGCTTCCGCGCGGTGAGCCTTGACTTCTTCCGAGTTTTCGCCCGAGATCAGCAGCTTTATCTGCTTTTTTATCGCTTCTAAATTATCTTTTTTCGCCGTGAGTTCGCTTTCGAAGAGCACTTCGCCGTCCACGCTCACAACGCCGCCCGAAGGTATCTCAAGCAGGTTGAGGCAGCGTAAAAAGGTGGATTTGCCGCTTCCCGACGGTCCGATGACGGCGACCTTTTCGCCCACTTTGATGTCGCAGTCAATGCCGCGCAAGACGTCTTTTTGCCCGAAACGCTTGGTGAGAGCGCGGGTGGAGATAAGCACTTTTTCTTCCTTCATCTGTTATCGCTCCTTCTCAAACGTTTTTCCAGGGCATTGAGCAGCATGGTCATGATAAGTACGGTGACAAAATAGACTATCGCCGCGAATATGTAAGGGGTGAGCACATTGTAAGAGGCGGCGACTATGCTGCGTATCGCCGTGAAAAATTCGCTCACGCCGATGACGAGCGCCACGGACGTATCCTTGACCAAAGTGATCGCCTCGTTGCCGAGCGGCGGGATAATGCTCTTTGCCGCCTGCGGGATTATCACCGAACGCATGGTCTTGCCGTAGCTTAGACCCAGCGCGCGTCCCGCTTCCATCTGTCCTTTGTCTACGCTCAAAATGCCCGCCCTTATCGTTTCGGAGACATATGCCGCGGAGTTGAGACCGAAGCCGATGACGGCGATAAAGTAAGGGTGCAGGTTCGTGTTGAAGAAAGTGATCTTCGCAAAGATGATGAAATAAAAGATGAACAGCTGCACCGTGAGCGGCGTTCCGCGGAAGATCGCCACATAAACCGTGACTATCTTGTCGAGTATTTTGGCGACGATGTTTGTCTTGGGAATGACTTTACATACGGCGATGAGCGTGCCGAGAATTATGCCGATGACAAGCGCACCCACCGTGATGAAAATAGTCCAACCGTATGCCCTGCCAAGAGTGGCGGCGGCGTCGGATATAAGGGAGAAATCAAATTGCATAAGCCCCTCAAAAAATCAGGACAAGCCGAAGAACTTCGACTTGTCCTTCTCGTTGTTTGTTGAGATCTCGGTGCTTAGCCGAAATACTTGGTCATGTTCTGTTCCCAGAAGCCGCTTTCTTTCATCTCGGCGATAGCGGAGTTGATCCAATCGGCGAGAGCCTTGTTGCCTTCGGAAACGGCAAAGGCGTAAGCGTCTTCAAAGACGGGAGTTTCGAGGATCTTGACCTTTCCCGCATTTTCCGCCTTGGAAACGATCGCTTCGGCGGGATACTTATCCAAAATGACCGCGTCGAGCTTGCCGTTGATGAGATCGGTCACGGCAAGAGCGCCGCTCTGGAATCCCTTAGCTTGGGCGGGCTTGCCCAAAATGGGGCTGTCGAGCAGGACGTTGCCCTCGTCGTCAAAGTCATACGCCCAGTCTTCGCTCATTTGCGCAAGCTGCAGACCGACCGTTCCGTTCTGTCCGCCGACCACTTTGCCTTCAAGGTCGAACGCGTCCTGAATATCCGTGTTGTCGCTGCGCACGATTATCATCTGCGTGCTGTCGAAAACGTTTTCGGAAAAGTCAACGGTCTCGTCTCTGGTGGGGTTGATGGAAATGCCCGCCATGGCGATATGTGCGCGGCCGGTGGAGACGGCGGAGAGCACGCTGTCAAATTCCATGTGCTGGATGTCGACCTTGACTCCGAGCAGGCGTGCAAGTTCTCTGGCGATGTCCATGTCCCAACCGATTATGGTCTTGCCGTCCTTGTCAAAATATTCGAAAGGCTCGAATTCCGCATTGGTGGCGATGACCAAAGTGCCGTATTCCTTGATCTCGTCGGGACCCATGCCGGCGAGGTCGACGCAGGCGGTAAGACCCACCGCCGCCACAACGGCAACGAGCACGACCGCGATCACGATCAAAAGCTTCTTTTTCATTTTTATCTCCTTATTTTCGGAAAGTCCTCTTTCCTTTACAGGCGTATATTATATCACGTCCCGCGCGCCTTGGCAATAAAATGTAAAACTTTTGCGAAATTTGCATAAATGAATAAATATGCAAAACAAAGCGTTGATTTTTGTGTTAAAAAATAACGATATGTTAAGTATAGCGGAAAAGAGATAACAAAAAGCCTTGCCGCTTGCGTGCGGGACAAAACTTGTATGTAGCTAAGAGTGCGGTCGTCGGGCGCAGGCGTTTTGATCTATGCAAGGCTTTTGACCCGGCAAAGCGAGCTTTTTTTCTTGCGTTGGTGAGGCTTATAAAATTCAGACGATGTTTTGAGTGCTCTCTTCGCGTTTTTTCGGGATCTTGCTGTCACTCAGGGAAAGGCGGTCGTGCCGATGACGGCGGAGCTTTTTGTCCTGCGCGCGTGGCTTGGGAAGTTCAGACGATGTTTTGAGTGCTCTCTTCGCGTTTTTTCAAGATCTTGCCTATCACGCATAAGAAGGTGATCGTGCTGATGAGTGCGCTGCCTATGTCCGCCGCCGGCTCGGCATAGAAGACCGCGCTCACGCCGAAGAGGGCGGGCAGGGCGAAGGTGAGCGAGAGCAGCAAGACTATCTTGCGCGTGAGCGAGAGAGTTATGGCAAAGCGCGGCTGCCCCAGCCCCGTCAGCGCGTCCACAAAGGCATATTGCAGGGCGAGGGGGATAATGCCTATCATATATTTGCGAATGCCGCTTATGCTGTTTTGCGTGATGACGGCGTCGCTCGTGAAGAGGGAGACGAAGGGCTTTGCGATCCCCCATGAGAGGGCGAACATGAGCGTCGTGAAGCATAAACAGAGCAGGACGATCGTCTTTTCCGCCCTTTTGATGAGCGCGGTGTTGCGCGCGCCGTAATTGAACGCCAAAACGGGCTGCGTGCCCGTGGTTATGCCGAGCATGGGCATGGTGATGAGGGAGAGGAACGCCTGAACGATGGTCGCCACCGTCACCCACATATCCCCGTCCGCGCCGCCGTATTTTTGCAAAACGGCGTTGAGGACGATGATTATTATGCTGTCCGTGGCGGTGATGAAAAAGGGCGAAAGTCCCATTTTGACTATGTGCAGCATGGTCTTGGCGCTGCAACTGCGCAGCGAAAGGCGCACCTTTGTCTTGGGCAGCAGTAAAAAGATCACTACAAAGAGAGTAGAAAGTCCCTGCGAGAGCACGGTCGCCGCCGCCGCGCCCGTCACGCCCATGTCAAAGGTGAAGATGAAGAGGGGATCGAGGGCGATGTTCGCCACCGCGCCGATGCAGACGGTCGCCATGGCTATGCCCGAATAACCCTGAGCGGTGATATATTGATTCAAGCCCGCCGAGAGCACGGCGAAGACGCAGCCGCTCGCATAGACGAGCATATATTCCCTGGCGTAAGGATAGGTATTCTCGCTCGCGCCGAAGGTCATGAGCAGCGGCTTTAAGAGGGGGAGAATGAGGGCGGTGAGCAGGGCGGAGATGACAAGCAGCATGATGAGCGCGTTGGAGAGTATTTTGCGCGCGTTGTCGTTCCTGCCTTCACCCATGCACATGGCAAAGACGGGCGCGCCGCCCAAGCCCACCAGCGAGGCAAAAGAGGTTATCAAAGTGGTGACGGGCGCGCATACGCCCACGCCGGCGAGCGCGAGATCGCCAACCAATTCCATGTTCCCCACGAAGATCCTGTCCACTATCGAATAGAGGACGTTGATCAGCTGCGCCACCATGGCGGGCACGGCGAGGCGCAGGCAGGTGCGGAGCACTTTGGGAGAAGAGAGGTCTATGCTTTTCATGGCGAATAAGATAATAAGCGCGCTTTGCGGAAAAGTCAATCAAAGCAGGGAAGAAAAATAAAAATAAAGCCTTATTTTAAGTGTACATTGTAAAAACAACGCAAAGAAAGGGTCGGGGTCTTGCCAAGAGCGGCGTTATATGGTACGATGTCAAAGGAAAAACAAAAAAGGGAATGAAAATGAAAAAAGCTCTCAAAGTTACGGGAATAACTCTGCTCGCGCTGCTCATCGCGCTCATCGTCGCGGCGCTTTGCTATGTCCTTTACGTCGTCATCGAATATGACAGGATAGAGGATAACTTGCAGCTTGAAGTGAGCGCGGGCAACGTGCAGGAATCGGCTCAAAAGGGCGAGGAATATTCCATAGTGACTTATAATATCGGTTTCGGCGCCTATTCGCCCGAATATTCCTTCTTTTTGGACAGCGGCGAGATGTTGGACGGAACGCAGGTGACGGGGATATACGCCAAGGGTCTGAGCAAAGAGGACGTGCAGAAGAACACGGACGGGGCGGTGAACACCCTCAAAGGGCTTGATGCGGACTTTTATTTCGTGCAGGAAGTGGACGTGGACGGCGACAGGAGCTATCATATCGACCAGCTCGCGGCGCTGCGCGAGGCGCTTGGCGGGGACGGCACCTTCGCCGAGAACTTCCACAGCGCCTATCTGCTCTATCCCTTCAACGATCCGCACGGCAAGAACACCGCCGGCATCGCCACTTTTTCCAAGGTGAAGATAAATTCCGCCGTGCGCCGCAGCTATCCCGTGGACACGGGCTTTGCCAAATTCTTCGATCTCGACAGGTGCTTTTCCGTGCATCGCCTGAGCGTGGAGGGCGGAAAGGAACTCGTGCTCATCAACAGCCATATGTCCGCCTATGACGAGGGCGGAACGATACGCGCGCAGCAGCTGGAAATGCTCAACGAGGTGATGGCGGAGGAATACGCCAAGGGCAATTACGTCATCGTGGGCGGCGACTTCAACCACGAACTCGCGGACAGCTTCGGGACCTTCCCGTCCGAGCAAAAGCAGCCCACCTGGGCATATAAGTTGACAAGCGAGGACTTGACGGACGGCTTTTCGATCGCCGCAAGCAAGGAGGGGACGGGCACCTGCCGCGCCGCCGAGATACCCTATGAAGAGGGCGTGAATTATCTGACCGTTCTCGACGGCTTCCTCGTGTCAAGCAACGTGGAAGTGAGTGCGGTGAAAAACGTGGACACGGGCTTTGCCTATTCCGATCACAATCCCGTTCAGATGACTTTCGTGCTCAAATAAGGGGGCAGGGGCGGAAAAACGCGGATAACGGCAAGTAAAAAGCGGCGCGGGGCGTCGCTTTTTTGTCGCATTCGAGATGTTTTCTTCGCGCGTTTTTGCGGATATTTTCAGCGCGCTCCCGAGATCTTATGCGGGAGATAAAGCTCGTCGATATAGCTCACGTCTTGCTCCGTCAGCTTTATCTCGAAGGCGCCCGCCGCGTCGTCTAAATATTTTTCCTTGGTCGCGCCGATGACGGGACTTGCCACGCCTTTGGCAAAGTGCCACGCCAAGGTTATCCCCGTCATGGTCGTCGAGTATTTTTGCGCCAATTCGTGAATGCGCGCGCAGATGCTCTTGTCCTCGTCTTCCGTCGAGTCGTATTTGCGCTTTGCGACCGCGTCCGTTTGGCTGCGCAGCGTCCCCGCCTCCCAATTCGGGCGCGAGCATCTTCCCGCTGCCAAGGGGCTGTAAGGGGTGAGCGCCACGTTCATCTTGCGGCAGATGGGGATAAGTTCGCGCTCGTCTTCGCGGTAGAGCGGGTTATAGTGGTTTTGCATGGAGACAAAGGGGGTGAAGCCGTTGTCGCGCGCGCAAAGCTGCATGTCGTAAAATTGATAGCCGTACATCGCCGAGGCGCCGAGGGCGCGCACCTTGCCCGCCTTGACAAGCTTGTCGAGCGCCTGCATGGTCTCTTGAACGGGAGTGTCGTAGTCGAAGCGGTGAATGATATAGAGGTCGAGATAGTCCGTGCCGAGGCGTTTGAGCGAGCCGTCGATCTCCCGCTCGATCGCCGCCGCCGAGAGGGCGCCCTCGTTGAAATAGACTTTCGAGGCGATGACGATCTTGTCGCGCGCGACGTTTTTCTTCAAGGCTCTGCCGAGGTATTCCTCGCTCGTGCCGGCGGAATAGCAATTCGCCGTGTCGAAAAAGTTGATGCCGAGTGAGAGCGCGTGCCTGACTATCTCTTCGCTGCGCTCGGGGTCGAGCGTCCAGGCGTGCATCTTGCTCGCGGGATCGCCGAAGCTCATGCAGCCGAGGCAGAGCTTGGACACTTTTATGCCGCTGTTTCCCAAAGTCGTATATTCCATTATTCCGTATCTCTCCTTCGCCGCGCCCGCGGCTTTTAACAAAAAAATTATAAAGCAAAATTTTGCGTCTGTCAACGGCGAAAAAGCGCGCAAGCCGCCGCGTTTGTGCTATAATCGGGATATGGACGTTTTCAACGCGAGAAAAAAGGGCAAAAGCCTCATGCTTTTTCCCGAAGATTACACGGTCGTGGACATCGAGACCACGGGACTTTATTCGGGGGAGAGCGAGATAATCGAGATCTCCGCCCTCAGATACCGGGCGCGCCGCCTCACGGACAGCTTCTCCACGCTCGTAAGACCGCAAAACCCCGTGAGCGCGTTCATCACCGAGCTTACGGGCATAACGGACGAGATGGCGCGCGGCGGCGCCGAACCCGAACAGGCGCTGCGCGCCTTCCGAAAGTTCGCGGGCGGGGACATCATCGTGGGCTACAACGTCAATTTCGACGTCAACTTTCTCTATGACGCCCTATATTCGCGCTTGGGCGAGGTCTTCGACAACGACTTTGTGGACGTGCTGCGCTTTGCGCGCCGCCTGCTCCCCGCTCTCTCGAATCATAGGCAGACGACCGTCGCGGGGTTTTTCGGCATAGACGTCGCGGGAGCGCACCGCGCGGAAAAGGACTGCCTCATCTGCGCGGCTTGCTTAGAGCGTCTGCGCGCCATGGCGGACGAGAAGAAAATTCAATTTTAGCGCCTTCAGGGAGGGACCATGCAATTCGACGACATCAAAAGCTATCTTACGGAAAAAGGTTACGGTGAGAGGGTGAAGGAATTTCCCGTCTCGAGCGCGACGGTGGAGCTTGCCGCCGCGGCGGTGGGCTGCGAGGCGGCGCGGATCGCCAAGACGCTCTCTTTCCTGCTCGACGGCGGCGCCGCGCTCATCGTGGCGGCGGGCGACGTTAAGGCGGACAACAAAAAGTTCAAGCAATGCTTCGGACAAAAAGCGCGCATGATCCCCTTCGAGCAGGTGGAGGAGATGACGGGTTTCAAGCCGGGCGGCGTCTGCCCATTTTGCGCGAAAGAGGGCGTGAAAGTGTTTTTGGACGTCTCTTTGCGCCGCTTTGACGTCGTCTATCCCGCCGCGGGCAGCTCAAACAGTGCGGTGGAGCTGACGGTCCAAGAACTTTTCGAGCTTTCCCGCGCGGACGGCTGGGTGGACGTCTGCCGCGAAAAGAGCGAGGGATAAAAGTCAAATATTGACAGATAAATAAATATATGTTATAATATGAAAAAGCCGCGCGGGCGTCGAGCGCGAGCGGCGGGAGGGGACTTATGATAATCAACATCAAGAACAAGATAGTTTCGCTGCGCGGCTCGTCCGACATCACCGACACCGAGGGCAACAAGGTCTTCACGGTCAAGGGCAAGGTCTTCAGTTTCCGCCGCAAGAAGTTTCTCTACGACAAGGACGGAAGGCTGCTTTTCAGGATACAGAACAAGTTCATCAACTGGTTCGTGCACCGCGCCTTCATCTTCGACGGCGAGGGGAACAAGGTCTGCTCGGTCAAGGACAAATGGTTCAACGTCAACAACGAATATTTTGTCTATGACTGCAAGGACGAGATCAAGATAGACGGAAAATTCATGTCGCGCGACTCGCGCATTTTGCGCAACGGCGAGGTCATCGGCTTTCTTCACCGCAATTTCGACATCTTGCGCGACAGTTTTCAGCTGGAAGCTCAACCGAGCGATCTGCCCTTTTTGGCGGCGCTCATCATCGCCCTCGACAACATCGTGGACAACAGGCAGAACGGCTGATAAATTCGAAAAATTTTCCCGCGGCTATAGACGGTCTTTCGCGGCGGGGGTATAATAAGAGTGGACACAAAGTGTCCCGATCATAAAAAAGGAGGTGTTACGTCATGACGTGGTTCAATAAGCAAAGCCGCCTGGTGCAGGTCATACTGCTGCTCATTCCCGGCGTGAACTGGATAACCGAGATAATCGTGCGCTGGTCGACGTTCTTCAAAAAGGGCGGCGCGCTCAGGCTCATCATCAGCTTGATAGTGACGTTTGTGGGTTTCTTCGTGGGCTGGATAGACGTTATCTGTGTCCTCATAACCAAGCATCTCTTGTTCCAGTAAAGAAAGCAGGCTCCTTCGGGAGCCTTGTTTTTACTTTTTTAGCGGCGGTTTGTTGCTTATTTTCCCGCCGCGCGTTATCATATACTTATGAAATATTATATCGTTGGCGCGAGCGATTTCGCGCGGGAAAAATTCAAGCCCGAAGAGGATGCGTTCGTCATCGCCGCGGACGCGGGCGTGCTGTATACGGGCGAACGGGCGGATCTCGCGATCGGCGATTGGGATTCGCTCTTTCGCGTCCCCGAAGGGGTGAAGACGGTGACCCTGCCCGTGGCGAAAGACCATACGGACACGGGCGAGGCGATAGACTACGCGCTCTCACACGGGGCGGAGGAGATAGTCCTCTTCGGCGCGAGCGGGGGCAGGACGGATCATTATCTCGCCAACTTGCAGTATCTCGTCACCATCGCGGACGCGGGAGTCAAGGCGAGCATGGTCTGCCCCGACTGCGTCATTTATGCCATGGCGGAAGGGGAGAGAGAGTTTGAGGGCAGAGGTAAGACGCTCTCGCTCATTCCCATGCGCGAGCGGGTCGAGGTGAGCATAAGCGGCGTGAGATACCCGCTCAAAAAAAGGCTCATGCCGAGCGACAATCCCGGGTTGGGGGTGAGCAACGTCATCGAGGAAAAGTGCGCCCGCGTCACCGTCCACGAGGGGATAGTTTTGGTGATAGTGAATGATAAAGTGTGCGGTGTTTGATCTTGACGGGACCTTGCTCGACACGCTGGGCGATCTGAGCGCGGCGGTCAATTTTTCCCTGCGCTCTTTGGGCAGGAGGGAGCATTCCGAAGAAGAGGTGAGGGGCATGATCGGCGACGGGGTGAGAAAGCTGATAGAGCGCGCGCTCCCGCCCGAGGACATCGCGCTCACAGACGAAGCCCTCGCCCTTTTCAAGCAATATTACGAAAGTCATATCTGCGTGCATACGCGCCCTTATCCGGGGATAAAAGAGCTGCTCGCTGCCCTGCGCTCCGAGGGGATCAAGACAGCCGTTTTGACCAACAAGCACGAGCGCGCGGCGCGGCTTTTGACGGACGAATTTTTCCCCTCTCTCTTTGACGCCGTGCGCGGCGGCAGGGAAGGAGTGAGGTTAAAGCCCTTTCCCGACGCCCTTTGCGCGCTTTTGAGCGAGCTTGACGTGCCCTGCAAGAGGGCGGTGATGATCGGCGACAGCGCGGGCGACATTCTCACGGCAAAGGCGGCGGGGGCGCACGGCGCGGGAGCGGCGTGGGGATACCGTTCCCCCGCCGAACTTAAAGAGGCGGGCGCGGAGTTTATCGCCGAAAACGCGGGCGAGCTGAAAGAATATCTTCTCGGCAGCGGCAAAATTTTTTCTTGAATTTTTTCGCGCGGCGTGGTAAAATTAAAGACGGTAAGGAGAGAAAGTTATGAAAATGGTTTGGGCGATCTTGAGAAAAGAAGACGAGGAGACGACCACGCACGCGCTCAACGACAACGGCTTCGTGGTCACCAAGCTCGCCACGACGGGCGCGTTTTTGCGCAAGAAGAACGTGACGCTGCTCATCGGCACCGAGGACGAAAAGGTGGAGAAAGTCATCGAGCTGCTGCGCTCGCACGCGGGCAAACGCAGTAAGGTCATCTATGCGCCGCCTTCGGTCGCTCCCGGGCTGGTCTATGCGGGCGCCAATTCCATGGTCCCCATCAACGAGACTATCGGCGGAGCCACGGTCTTTGTCATGGACGTGGACAGGTATTGCAAGATTTGAACAAGCTCGATTTCAACAAGATAATGATCGAAAGACTGAGCGGCTTTGAAGAAAAGCCGCGTCTTTTATTGCATAGCTGCTGCGCGCCCTGCTCCTCGCATTGCCTGAGCGTGCTCGCGCCGATTGCCAAGGTGAGCGTGCTTTATTTCAACCCCAACATCTATCCGCGCGAGGAATACGAAAAGCGCAAGAGCGAGCAAAAGCGGCTGATAGAGAGCGTTTTTCCCGAGGCGGAGCTTTTGGACGCCGACTATGACCACGACGCCTTTCTGCGTGCCGCGGCGGGGCTCGAAGGGGAGCGCGAAGGGGGAGGAAGATGCGAAAAGTGTTTTCGGCTGCGCCTTGAAAGGGCGGCGCGGGAGGCAAAGGCGGGCGGCTTCGACCTCTTTGCCACCACTCTCACGGTCAGCCCGCATAAGAACGCGCCCCTCATCAACGCGATCGGGCTCGAAGAGGGAGAGAAGGCGGGAGTTGAGTTTCTGCCTTCCGATTTCAAGAAGAGGGACGGCTATCTTCATTCAATCCGCCTGAGCGAAAAATATGCGCTCTACCGCCAAAATTACTGCGGATGCGAGTTTTCGCTCGATATTGACAACAAAAAGTTATAACCCCCATATAAAATCCTTAACCTATGCGCTCAAAGCGGCTTTGTGCCGCCGTTTGATTGACACGCTTTCGGGAAAAAATATATAATTTGGACATAAAGCGAAAAATATCGACGCGCCGCAAGGCAGGTCGAGAGGTTGATATGGGACGTTGGTCTGAACTGAAATTATTGAAGGCACGCAACAAGAAAAAAGAGGGGAGCCGCAGTCATAAGAATGCGGAGAGATTTTCTCCCGATATCCGCGTAGGGCTTGTCCCCGAGCAGGTCGCGCAGAGGGCGGAGGAGAACCTCGTCAACATCAAGCCCATCAACAGGGCGAAATCTTATCCCCGCATAATTTTCGAAAACATCTTCAGCTTTTGCAATATCGTGACGCTCTTTTTGATGATCCTGCTCGTGTGTATCGGCGCGGCGGATTATGCGCTCTCTTCCTCGATAATCATCATCAGCATGGCGATCGGCATGATCCAGGAGATCAAGGCGAAGAGATCGGTCGAAAAGCTCTCGCTCACCGTCGAATCCACCTGTAAGGTGATCCGCGGCGGAGAGCAGAGCGAGATCTCCACGAAAGAGCTTGTGCTCGACGATGTCTATCTCGCCGAGGCGGGCGCGCAGGTGCCCGTGGACAGCGTCGTCGCCGAAGGCTATGTCGAGGTGGACGAATCCATCCTGACGGGCGAAGCCGTTCCCGTCAGGCGCAGGGAAGGAGAGAACATCTATGCCGGCAGCATTGTCATGGAAGGGCAGGCGGTCGTGAGAGCGGATAGAGTGGGCAAGGATTGCTATATCGAAAGTATCGCCCGCGCCGCGCGCAAGGTGGAACGCCCCAAGTCGAGGATATTCACTTCCATCAACAATTTCATCAAGGTGGCGACGGTGATCCTCGCCGTGCTCGCCGTGATCCTGACCGTCTCTCAGCGCCTCGCCGCCGAGTCTAACGATTGGGGGAGCTGGAAGCAGACGATCATCACAGTCTCTTCGAGCATAATCGGCATGATCCCCGTGGGAATGTTCGTGATGATGTCCACGGCGCTCGCCGTCTCCGTGCTGCGCCTTTCCAAGCACAGCGCCCTGCCGCAAGACCTTTACGGCGTGGAGATGCTCGCGCGCGTCGACACGCTGCTTTTGGACAAGACGGGGACGATCACCAGCGGCGAACTCGAAGTCGTGGACGTGAAGACGCTCGCCGAATGCCCCGTGGAGCTTAAAGACCTCATGTGCACTTTCAGCGAGGCGACCAAGGACAAAAAGTCCACGGCGCGCGCCTTGGATAAAAAATTCGAGGGAGGGAAGATACTTTCCTTCACGGACGCGCTCTCTTTTTCTTCCGAACGTAAGTATAGCGCCGTGACGCTCGAGGGCGGAGATTCCTATCTTTTGGGCGCGCCCGAATATGTGACGGCTCTCTCCGCCGAGGCGAAGAGCTTTCTCTCCGAGCAGGCGCAAAAGGGGAGAAGGAGCGTGCTTTTGGCGAGGTTCGAGGGCGCGATAAGCGACGCCCTGCCCGAAAAGACTGCGCCCCTTTGCATCTTCATTCTCGAAGACAAGCTGCGCACGGACGTGAGGAGCACGCTCGCGTGGTTTTATCAAAACGACGTGGACGTGAAGATAATTTCCGGCGACGATCCCGAAACGGTCGCCAACATCGCCGAAAAGACGGGCGTTTACAACGCGGAAAAGTGGGTCAACTGCCGCGGTCTTTCCGCAAAGCAGCTCGAGGAAAAGGCGGAAGAGGCGGTGGTCTTCGGGCGCGTTTCGCCCGACCAGAAACGCGACATCGTGCGCTCCTTGCAGAAAAAGGGCAGGACGGTGGGCATGATCGGCGACGGCGTCAACGACGTCAAGGCGCTCAGGGAAAGCGACTGCTCCATCTCCTTCGCCTCGGCGAACGAGGTCGCGCGCAACATCTCGCGCATCATCCTCACGGACAACGATTTCGGAACGCTGCCCGTGATAGTCAACGAGGGCAGGTCGGTCATCGGCAACATCGAAAAGGTCTCCGCCCTCTATATCATGAAGAACATCGCCATTATGGTCCTCACGCTGGCGTTCGCCATCGCGGGCTTTATCGACCCTACGATCAGTTACCCGCTCAGCACCAAGCAGCTTTTGCTCATCGAGTTCTTCGTCATCGGCGTGCCTTCGCTCGCCTTTGCCATGAAGAAGGGGAACGCGCGGCGCGTTACGGGCAACTTTATGCGCAATGTGCTGAAAAACGCGCTGCCCGCGTCGCTGGCGCTCATCGCCGCCGTGGCGATAGCCTATCCTCTCGGAAAGGCGGGCGTGTTCGCCTCGACGGACGAGGCGTATGTGGTCTCGATCACGGGAATGGCGCTCTCCTTCACGGGCTTTGCCTGCCTGCTCGTCATCTCCATGCCGCCCGACAAGTTCAGGTTGGCGGTGACGGGAGTCATGTTCGGCGTGGCGATCGCCGCCATCTATGCGGATTATCATCTCATCGGCTCGTGGCTGGGCGCGGACGAGACCTTCCTCGGCATGGTCCCGCTCTCGGCGGCTGCGGACGCGGGCTGGATCGCGCTCGCCGCCGTTGCGGGTCTGGCGGTCGAGCTGGCGGCTATGGTTGCCGCGCGCGCCGTGGAACGCCGCTGGGGCGCGAAGTTGGACGAAAAGCTGCTTGAAGCGCAAAACAGGCTGCGCGCCTCACGCGAGCGCGTGCGCGAAAAGCTCAAGCAAAAGAGCGAGCAAAAGCAGCAGAAAAAGCAAGAGAAAAAGTGAGAAAGGAGCCGCCCGTTCGGGGCGGCTTTTTCCCGCCCGCCGCGCCTTGACAAAAAGCGCTCTCTTTCGGCTCAAAAAGTCAAATATCAAAATTTTCGACGGGGCGGCGCGTGGTAAAATGCGCTTATGAAAAGCCTTTCTGCCGTGCAAAAGATCGGCGCGTTTTTGCTCGCCTTCGCGCTCTTTTATCTCTTGGGGCTGGCAAAGGCGGCGCCCGACATGGCTCCGCTCTCGATCGGGCTTTACTGCGCGCTCATCTATTGCAGGAAAAATTATTTCGCCGTGTCGATAGCCTTTATCGGCGGCGTCTGCGCGGCGGGACACGACCTCATCTCGCTCATCGACGCTTGCAGCGCCGCGCTCGTTTTCGGCGTCGCGCTCGCCATACATTTCAAAGCCGCCCTGCCGCTGAGGATAGCCCACGCCGCCATTTACGCCTTTCTCTCCATGCTCCCGCGCTTTTTCCTCGGGCTGTTTTTGCACGGGATAGTCCTTCAAGGGGTATGCTTTCTCGTGGTCAACACTGTCTTTTGCATCTGCGCCTGCATAGGTCTTTACGCCTTTTTCGTGCGCGGGACGGGCACGGGGCTTGCCTATGACGAAACGCTCGGGTTGCTGCTGCTCGCGGCGGGCTTGGGGCTGGGGGCGTATCAAGCCGAGCTTTGGGGATACAGACCCTTTTTCACCGTGCTCTGCGCGCTCTGCTGCGCGGGGGCGTACGCCTTTCCGCCGCTCGCGGGAGCGGGGATATGCGCCTCCTTCGCCTTGGGCGGAGCCACGGCGACGGGGGAGGCGGGGATCTTGGGCGCGGCGGTCGCGATCTGGGCGGGCGGCGCGCTTTTCAGCGGGCAGGGAAAGTGGTTTTGCGCGCTCGCCTGCGAGGGCGTCTATCTGCTCTCGGGATACGTCCTTCATGCCTTTGAATATTTCGACACGTTGAATATCTGCTTGGCGTCGGCGGGGATCGCGGCGGTGGCGCTCGTTCCCTCCTCGCTGCTCAAAGGCTTGGGGAAAAGGCTGTTCCCGCCCGCTTATTCCGCCGCGCTTTACGCCGCGGAGCGGGAGAGGCGCGAACTTTTCGACAAGTTAGGCGGCAGCGCTCGCCTCTTTCTCTCCATGGCGCAGGAATTCGAAAAGCAGGCGCCAGAAAAGCCCAAAGTAAAGAGCGTTTGCGCGGACGTGGCGGCAAAGGTATGCGCGCGCTGTAAGGAGCGGGAAAAATGCCTCGATCTCGCGGGCGAGCAGGCTTTCGAACGGGCGGCGGAGAGGGCGCTTGAGGGAAAGGAGACGGACGCGGAGGACCTGCCCCTCTTCATCATCGGCAAGTGCGCGGGGCTCGACGAACTGCTTCAAGCGTTTTCCGCCTCCGCCCGCGCCGCCGAGAGGGCGGAGAAGAGGCGGGAGACGGCGCAGGAGAACGGCAGGGCGATCGCCGCGCAGATGAGGGGCATGGCGGCGGTCTTGGGCAGGCTCGCCACGAGCATAAGCCGCGTGGGCGGCGGGGACGAGCGGGCGGCGCGCGAACTGATAAGCGAGCTAGGATACGTCAACGTGGTCTGTCGGGCGGCGGCGGTGACGGGGAGCGGACAGGAGCTGAAAGTCACGCTCAGGCTGCGCGAGGGGGACGAGGAGAAGAAAGCCGTGGAAAAGGTGGTCTCGCGGCTGATGAAGAAAAAGATGGCGCTGCGCGAATGCGTGCGCGGAGAAGGGACGGCGACGCTCGTGTTCGCGCCCGCTCCCGCCTATATGCTCGCCTGCGGGAGCGCGGGCTGCGTCAAGGAAGGGAGCAACCGCGCGGGCGACGTGAGCGCGGTGACGGACGTGGGCGAGGGCATGGTCTTGGCGTCCGTGTGCGACGGCATGGGCAGCGGCGGCGAGGCGGCGGAGGAGAGCAGGGCTTGCCTCGACATGCTGGAAAATTTCTGCCGCTGCGGCTTTGAGAAAGGTTCGGTCCCCGCGCTCATCAACAAGTTTCTCGCCCTGCGCGGCGGGGAGAGATTCTGCGCGCTCGACGCCTGCCTCATCGACCTTTGCGAGGGGACGGCGGAGTTTGTCAAGTTGGGCGCGGTGGAGAGCTTTTTGCTGCGCGAAGGGACGGTCAGGACTATCCGCGGCGGCGCGCTCCCCGTGGGCGTGCTCGATGAGATAACGCCCGTCTATGAAAAGCTGCCGCTCAAAGATGGGGATATGCTGGTCATGGTCAGCGACGGCGTGCTCGACGCGCTCACTCTCCACGGCGCGGAATATGCGCTCGAACGCATAGAGGCGCTCAATCCGCAAAAGCTCGCAAACGCGCTGATCGCCGCGGCGAAAAAGTGCGGCGTGAGCGACGACGCGAGCGTGCTCGCCGTGAGGATACTGGGCCGGGAAGAGTGAAATTTTGCCGGTAAATAGGGTGAAAGAGAGGGGAATTTTCCGCATAATATTCATCATATTGTATATCGATAAGTAAAATGCCGCGAGAAAAAGTTATCCACACAAATATATGTTTATGGGGATAACTTTGGGGATAACTCCCCTTTTTCGGGGCGGGAAGGGGCAAAAAAACGGATATATGCGGAAAATAGCGGTGATCTCATCAAAGTGGATAAAGTGTGCGCTCTTTGCGCTTTTGCTCGCGCTCATCGCCGGCGCGGCGGCGGGCGGCGCGGCGCTTGCGGCGGGGGCGGTCCCTCCCGACGCCGTCGTGGTGCTGGACGCGGGTCACGGCGGCTTTGACGGCGGCGTGGTCGCCGCGGACGGCTCGACAGAGGCGGAGATCAACCTGCGCATCACCATGCGCGTGAAAAAGCGGCTGGAAGAGGAGAATATCGCGGTCGTGCTCACGCGAACGGACGCGAGCGCCTTGGGCGCAAACAAGCGCGAAGACATGCTCGAGCGGGCGCGCATCATCGAGTCTTCGGGCGCGGACGCGGTCATAAGCATTCACGTTAATAAATATACATCTCCCTCGCGCCGCGGCGTTCAGGTCTTTTACGGCGACACGGGTACGGGCGGGGCTTTCGCCGCCAAATTGCAGTCTGTCTTCAACACTTATCTCAACGAAAAATATTGCGGGCGCTATTATTCCGCCTTGGCGGGGGACTATTTCATCGCCAAATGTTCTTCGATCCCCTCCGTGATCGCCGAATGCGGCTTTATCTCCAACTCGGAAGATCTCAAACTGCTCAAATCGAGCGCCTACGCCGACGAGATAGCCGAATGCATCGCCCGCTGCGTCAAGAGCGCGGCGGCGGGCGTTTGAGCAGCTTTTTGCCCGCTTGCGCCTTTGCCGAAGGGCGGCGAGGGGCGATCGAGTGCGTGCGCGGAAAAAAAGAGGTGAAAAACGCTTGATAAACGCTCGCGCGTATGCTATCATAGTATGGCAATCAATATCGGAGGAAGCATAATGTCAAGTGATACGTTCGCACAACTGATGGCTTACTTGCAGCCCATATTCATGATCCTTATGGCGCTGACGGGCATTGCCACGATAGTGCTTATCCTTATGCAGAAGGGAAGCAGCGACAACATATCCGCAATCGGAGGCGGCTCTTCGGAGACCTATGTGGGTAAGAAGCCCCGCAGCAAGGACCGCAATCTCAAGATCGGTACGGTGATCTGCGGCGTACTGATGGTGCTGTTTTCCATAGGATATTTCGTACTGTTTTTGATATGGGACAGCATGGCGGCGTAACGGCGTGAGAAGTCAGGGCGATCCTCCGTGTCAAAGCGGAGGATTTTTTGATATATGGACATAAAGGTGATCGACAACAACAAAAAGGCTTTCCACGATTATTTTATCGAGGAGACCTATGAGGCGGGGATAGTGCTCACCGGCGCGGAAGTCAAGTCCGTGCGCGGCGGGCATATGAGCCTGCGCGACAGCTTTGTCATCTTCAAGGGCGGACAGGCTCTGCTCGTGGGCGCGCATATCAAGCCTTACGAAAAGGGCAGCTTTTTCAACACGGACGCCAAGCGCACGCGCGTGCTTTTGCTCAACAAGGGCGAGATAAACAAGCTGCGCGGAAAGACGGAAGCGAAGGGTTATACCGTCGTGCCCACGAGGGCTTATTTCAAGAAAGGGCTGGTCAAAGTGGAAGTGGGGCTCGCCAGGGGCAAGGAAGGTCACGACAAGCGCCGCACGATCGCCGAGCGCGACGCCAAACGCAATATCGAGCGCACGCTCAAACAATATAACGTAAGATAGTCCGACCGCGGACGGGAGGTATTTATGAAAGAAGGCACAAAATGCGTACAGGAAGGTTACACGCCGGCTAACGGCGCGCCCCGCGTGCTCCCGCTCTATCAGAGCACGACTTTCGCCTACGACACGCCCGAACAGCTGGCGCAGGTTTTCGACCTTAAAGACCCCGGATATATGTATTCGCGCTTGGGCAATCCCACCTGCGACGCGCTGGAAAAGAAAGTCGCGGCGCTCGAAGGCGGCGCGGCGGCGATCTCCGCTTCTTCGGGAATGTCGGCGATACTCATGGCGGTGACCAACGTCTGCAGCGCGGGCGACAACATCATCTCTTACGCCAAGATCTACGGCGGGACGTTCAACCTCTTCAACGTCACCTTGCGCAGGTTAGGGATAGAGTGCCGCTTCATCGACGCCGAGACTTCCGCCGAAGAGATAGAAAAGCTCATCGACGACAAGACCCGCCTCGTCTACGGCGAGAGCCTCGCCAATCCCGGCATGGACATTTTCGATTACGAAAAGATAGTCCCGCTCTGCCGCAAGCACGGCGTTTTGCTCTTTATAGACAACACGTTGACCACGCCCGTCCTTCATCGTCCTTTCGAATGGGGCGCGGACGTCGTCGTGCATTCCACGACCAAATATATGGACGGACACGCAAGCTCTTTGGGCGGCATGGTCGTTTGCTCGAAGACGCTCGATTTCACGGGCAATCCCCGTTATCCCATGTTCACCACGCCCGACGAGAGCTATCACGGCATGGTCTATCAGACCGCCTGCGGCAGCAGCGCGTTCGTGGTCAAGATCAGGGCGCAGATGCTGCGCGACTTGGGCTGCTGCATGAGCCCCTTCAACGCCTATCTCACCAATATGGGCATGGAGACCATGCATTTGAGAATGAAGGCGCACAGCGAAAACGCCGCCGCGCTGGCGCAGGAGCTGCAAAAATGCGAAAACGTGGAATGGGTGCGTTATCCCGCGCTCGTCTCCGATCCCGTGCACGCCATGGCGGAAAAATATTTTAACGGCGGCTGCTCGGGCATGATCACTTTCGGTATCAAGGGCGGCAGGAGCGCCGCCAACAAGTTCATGAAGGCGCTTAAACTGGCAAAGATAGTCACGCATATCGCCGACGTGCGCACCTGCGTGCTGCATCCCGCCACGACCACTCACCGCCAGCTGAGCGACGAGCAGCTCATCGAGGCGGGCGTGCCCGACAACCTCATTCGCGTTTCCGTGGGTATTGAGGACAGGGAAGACATCATCGCCGACATGCTGCAAGCGCTCGAAGCGGCGAAGTAAGAGGAGAGAAAATGCCCATAGTTATCCCTAAATCGCTGCCCGCGCACGACATACTCGCGCGGGAGAACATATTCGTAATGTCGCATGCGCGCGCTACCCGCCAGGACATACGTCCGATCGAGATAGCGATAGTCAATCTCATGCCCACGAAGGTGGACACGGAGACTCAGCTCATGCGCCTTTTGGGCAATTCGCCGCTGCAAGTGAACGTCACGCTCGTCAAGACGGGCAGTTATACGGGCACGCACACGCCGCTTGAACACTTGGACAGGTTTTACAAGACTTTCGCCGAGATCAGGCACCGCAAGTTCGACGGCATGATAGTGACCGGCGCGCCCGTGGAGACGCTGCCCTTCGAAGAGGTGGCTTATTGGGACGAACTTAAAGAGATAATGGACTATGCGGACAAATATATCACGTCCACCGTCTTTATCTGCTGGGGCGCGCAGGCGGCGCTCTATCACTATTACGGGATCAACAAGGTCGCGCTGCCCGAAAAGCTCTTCGGCGTTTACCGCGTGCGTTCGCTGGACGAAAACGAACCGCTTCTGCGCGGCATGAACGACATCATGCATATCCCTATGTCGCGGCATACCGCCGTGGACGAGGACGCCGTCGCCGCCTGTAAGGAGATCAAGGTGCTCGCCGCGGGCGATCAATGCGGACTTTCCATCGCCAAGAGCAAGGACAATAAGAAGTTTTTCTTCACGGGGCATTCGGAATACGACCGCTTCACCCTGCGTTCGGAATATCTGCGCGACAGGGAAAAGGGGCTGCCCATCAAGCCGCCCGTGCACTATTTCATCGACGGCGACATCGACCGCGTGAATATGAAGTGGCGCTCGACGGCGACGCTGCTTTTCAACAACTGGCTCAACTATGTCTATCAGGTGACCCCTTACGACATCAATGGCTGAGCGCAAAAAAAGACCGCGTCCGAGAGATCGGGCGCTTTTTTTGCGGAAAAATTAAATAACATTAACATTTTACTTGCCTTGCGCGTGCGGCGGGTATATAATGCATATGCCGAACGGGATGATAAGCCCGATCGGGAGGAGGTCGTTATGCCGATAGTGCTCGCCCCCGTGGGGCAAAAAGTGAGAATAGTGGCGATGTCGCTGGACGATGAGGTGAAAAAGCACCTCACCGATATGGGCGTGGCGATAGGGAGCGAAGTCGAGGTGGTCTCGAACGCGGGCGGAAGCGTGGTCCTGGACGTGCTCGGCGCGCGGGTCGCGCTCAACAGAGAGGTCGCCATGAAGATAAGAGTGGCGTGAGCGGCGCTCAAATGGCTCGGAGAGAATGAAAAAGGGCGGGAGGCATAAGACCTTCCGCCCTCTTTGCTGGCGCACCCTAAGGAGCTCGAATCCCTAACCTTTGGTTCCGTAGACCAACGCTCTATCCAATTGAGCTAAGGGTGCATATCCCGCTTTCGGAATACTATTATAGAATCATTCGGCGAAGATGTCAAATAAAATGCGGATATTTTTTGCGATCAGCCTTTGTCTTTTGCGCAAAAGGTCGAGCAAAAGCCGTCACGGACGCCTTTGAGCCGCTCGTCGAGATAACTTTCGGCGGCGCGCGCCATCTCCTCGGGGACGCCGTAAAAGGCTTCGGCGACGCTGCAGGCGATGGCGGCGAGGGTGTCGCTGTCTCCGCCCACCGAGATCGCCGTGCGCAGCGTGTCTTCAAAGCTCTGCGCCTCGAAAAAGGTTTTAAGCGCCTGCGGCACCGTGCCTTGACAAGTCTCGTTGAAACGATAAAAGGGACGTATCTCGTCGATGGTGAAGTCGAGCGGATAATATTTTTCCGCCGTGGCGCGCAGCTCGCTCTTGCCTGCGCCGTGAAGGGCGTCGTAGATGAGCAGGGCGGTGACTTCCGCGCCCCTGATCCCTTCGGGGTGGTCGTGCGTGACGCAGGTGACCGCCCGCGCCAGCTCGATGACCTGCTCGCGGCTTTGCGCCGCATAGGCGACGGGGCTTACGCGCATCGCCGCGCCGTTGCCGAAGCTGTGGTAGGCGGGCATATCATCGGACATTATCCATTTTCCGAACCTACCGCCGTAGCCGCAGCGGGGATAATGCCTGCCTATCTCGCGCATGGTGCGCGCGCACACGTCGGGGAGCGCGGAATAGTCGCCCTTGCAGCGCACGAGCGCCTCGGCGACGGCGAGAGTCATCACCGTGTCGTCGGTGAAAAAGCAGTTTTCGGCGAAGATCTCAAAGTCTTTTGAGCGATGGTTGTGAAACTCGAAGCGCGAGCCGGCGATGTCGCCGATAACGGCTCCGTATAACGTTTTTTTATCCATATAAATATGATAACACAAAGTCGGGCGCTTTGGCAATAGCGGGGAAATAAGACAAAAACTTTCTAAATGAAGGTAAAAAAATAACAATGCTTTCGCATTGCCTCACATTTTCCCTTACCACAGTTTGAATACCAGCCCGTATTGAGCCACATAATCTTTGAATGCCTTCCAGATCTTGCCCATAGTAAGCACCTCCTTTATATATTTCGGGTCATCGCCCCGCTTTTCGGACATTCTCCCGTCCGCGCGGCATTTCTTTTTCGCCGCGAAAGCTTTTCCCGAGTTGTCAATGTTCGTGAGCCTTTCGCTCTTTGCGCATATTATATGCCGCGGCGGGAGCGCTGTCAAGAAAAAATCAATGCCGCCATGTAAGAAAAAGGTAAAAAATCGCGCATATAAGGCGTTTTTAATCTTTTTACCGAACGCGGTCGGCAGGGCTTTCAAAACGCATATTGACAAAGTATCGAGAGAAGGATATAATTAAAGTAAGAAAATATCGGGAGGTAAACATGGACAAGTACGATGCGGTGGTCATCGGCGCCGGCAACGGCGGCTTGGTGGCGGCAATCAGGCTCCTGCAAGGCGGGGCGAAAGTGCTGGTCGTGGAGGCGCATAACCTTCCCGGCGGCTTTGCCACGAGTTTTCGCAGGGGCAGGTTCGAGTTCGAAGCGTCGCTGCACGAGCTGAACGATTTCGGTCCGAAAGACAACGGCGGTGACGTGAGGAAGCTGTTCGACGAGCTGGGGGTGACGGACAAGATAGAGTGGACGCCCATTCCCGACGCTTATCGACTGATCTGTAAGAGCGAGGGGCTGGACGTGCTCATGCCCTTCGGAAAGCAGGCGTATATCGAGAAAATGGTGAGCGAGGTGCCTTCTTCGCGCAAGTCCATCGAGGCGTTTTTCGAGCTTGCCGAGCAGACGCGCGAGGCGCAGGCTTACACGAATTCCAAAAACGGGATCGTGGATTCCTCTTACATGGTGAAAAATCACGGCAATTATGTGCGCACGGGCTCTTATTCGGTCAACGAAGTCCTCGAATCGATCAAGATGCCCGAAAAGGCGAAAAAGATACTCAACGCCTATTGGTGCTATTTGGGCGCGCACTGCGACGATCTGAGCTTTTCGCATTATGCCTCCATGGTCGTGCGCTATATCACGCGCGGCGCGATGATGCCCAAGGGGCGCTCGCACGAGATCTCGCTCGCGCTCTGCGAACGCATACGCGAGCTGGGCGGGGAGATCTGGTTCAACACCAAAGCCGAAAAGATATTGACGGGCGCGGACGGCGGCGTGGAAGGCGTCGTGCTCAAAGGCGGAAGGAAGATAACGACGCGGCACGTCATCGCCAACTGTGCGCCACATCTCGTTTACGGCGGCATGCTCGACAAGGTCCCCGAAAAAGCCGTCAGGGCGACCAACGCGCGCAAGTTCGCGGGCAGAGGATTTTCCATGTTCCTCGGGCTGAACAAGAGCGCGGACGAGCTGGGGATAGAAAATCACAACTATTTTCTCTATGACACCATGGACACGGCGGCGCAGTACGAGCTGATGAAAAAGATAGACAGCAACCGCGTTCAGGCAACCGTCTGCCTCAACAGGGCTTATCCCGAATGTTCGCCCGCGGGCACGACGATGATGTATTTCACCACTCTCTATATGTCGGACGCATGGGGCGAGGTCTCGCCGCGCGATTACGCCGCAACAAAGGAAAAGGTCGCCAATATCATGATAGACCGCTTCGAGGCGGACACGGGCAGCAAAATAAGGGATAGCATCGAGGAGATATGCGTGGCGACGCCCATGACTTACGCCCGTTACTGCGGACACCCGCAGGGGGATATTTACGGCTATGAGTCGCAATATTGGGACGGACTCAATCCGCGCCTGCAAATGATGGCGCAAGACCACATAACGCGCGGACTGCGCTTTGCGGGCGGCTTTTCCATGCGTCTCTCCGGCTATTCGAGCGCATATTTTTCGGGCGACATAACCGGCAGACAGACGGTCGGGGACATCAAAAAGGAGGGCTGCTGAGATGAAATTCAAAAGACAGATATTCGGTTTCATGGATCTGATCCGTTTCAAGAAGATGGTGCCAAAGAGGGCGGCTAAGCTCGCCGAGGCGCCCGCGACGCCGCTCCCGAAGACTTACCGCGTCAACGAGACCGCGAAGATCTTGCATCCGGGAATGCAGAAAGCCGAGCTTATCGCCGTGAAAGAGGAGACGCCCGACATGAAGACGTTCACTTTCCGCCTGAGCAGAAAGATGATGTTCCGCGCGGGCGAATATGTCACCGTGGGGCAAAGGGTGGGCGAGTCCTTCCTCTCGCGTCCCTATGCGATCGCCTCTTCGCCGCTTACCGCGCTTGAAAAGGGCGAGATCTCGGTGGGCATAAAAAAGGCGGGCTTTTTCAGCGGCATCATGTTCGACAAAGCCAAAGTCGGCGATCTCTTTCAAATAGGCGATCCCTCGGGATTTTTCTTCCATGACGGCATACGCGACAGGAAAAACGTCGTCGGTATCGCGGGCGGCAGCGGCATCACGCCCTTTTTGAGCATGGCGCGGGCGATCGCCGAGGGGAGCGAAGACTTTTCTCTCACCCTGCTTTACGGCGCGCGCACGGAAAAAGACCTCGCCTATAAGGACGAGCTTGACAGGCTCGCGGGAGAGAAGTTCAAGGTCGTCTATGTGCTCAGCGAGCAAAAGAGCGACAAGTACGAGCAGGGATTCATCACCGCCGAGCTGATCGAAAAGTATGCGGGAAGAGAGGTCTCCGTGTTCATGTGCGGACCGCAGGCGATGTACGACTTTGCGGATAAGCAGCTGAAAAAGCTCGGTTTGTGCGGAAAGTTCGTGCGCAAAGAATCCAACTGTACGGGCGTGAGGGACGTCGAACCGAAGGAATATCCGCTCACCGTCCATATCCGCGACGAGGTCTTCAAGGTGAAGGCAAGCGCAAGCGAAACGCTGCTCACGGCGATGGAGCGCGCGGGCTTGAACGTGCCTGCGAAGTGCCGCGCGGGCGGCTGCGGCTATTGCCACAGCAGGCTGATAAGCGGAAAATTTACGATAGCGGGCGACGACAAGCGCCGCCTCGCGGACAAAAAGTTCTCTTTCATCCACCCTTGCTGCACTTATCCCGACTCGGCGATCGAGCTTGAAGTGCCCAAAGGCGAAGCGGAAGAATAAAAAGCGGGCGAGCCTTGCGCTCGCCCTTTTTCTGTCTTATTTCGCTATCTTGTTTCGCGCTCGTATTTAGCGGACTTATCTCGACGTGACGTCCTTGATAAATTCGAGCATAAGGGCGTTGTTCTCCTCCGCCGCCTTTCCCTTCCAGGTGAGCGGGAAAGTATGGTTTTGCATGAACTTGACCGAGTGATATTCGCGGTAAGGGATATTGAAGCTCTTGAATTTTTCTATCATCGCCTCGCCCTGTCCGCCGCAGAAGAAATCCTTCTCGGCATAGGTGATGAAAGTTTCGGGGAAGTTTTCGCTTACATAATCGATGGGGGAGAGCATGTCGTATTTTTCGTAGGTTGCGATGTCTTTGAGTTCGATTCCCAAGTAATCTTTGACGATCCCGCCCGTGAGGTTGAAGGCTATCTTGCGCCCCAGCGCCTTTTCGAGGTCGTAAACGCCGCAGTCGAGAATGGCTCCCGCGATCTTGCCCTTCAAGCTCACGCCGAACTTTTCGCTCAGCTCCCCGCTGCATTGCAGCGCGCAAAGCTGAGCGCAGTAATACGCGCCCGCGGAGTCGCCGCAGACGAGTATCTTTTGCTTGTCGAAGCCGTACTTGTCCGCCATGTCGACGAGGCTGTTGAAGGCGTTGGCGCAGTCTCTGACGGGGTCGGGGAACTTGCTTTGAGGTCCCAGCCCGTAATTTATCGAAAAGACGGCGACGCCCGTGTTCTTCACCATCCAGAGCGAAAGTCCGCGCCTATGCTTTTTGTCGCCCGCGACAAAGCCGCCGCCGTGTATCTCCAAAACGGCGCCCACGGGCTTTTTGTCCTTGGGAAGATAGAGGTCTCCCTTGCAGATCTCGGGGCGGGAAGGATCGTAGACGAGGTCGTTTTCGACGACGACGGCGCCTTCCTTGTCCTTGCAGACCTTGCGCTTGTTCTGCGCTCCGTCAAAGAGCACGTCGATGGCTTTGAAAACAGTTACCGCAAAAGACATAAAAAACTCCTTTTGCCGAGCTTTTCGGCAGGTTATGAGGATATTATACGACACAATGCCGCATAATGCAAGCCGCGACGATAAAATATCCTTATTTTTTCCCGAATTTTTCGTCCAAGAAGGCGTTCAGCTGCACGGGCCAATCCGTCTGGATGACGCGGTAGCCGCGGTCGAGAAGAAAGCCCCAATGCTTGTTCCTGTCGCCGAAGAGGGCGAAGTTGTCGCCGTGGTTGGCGCACATGTCCGGCTTGCCGTTGAGGGTGATCGAGTTGACCCAAATGAACCTGCCCGCCTTTCTCTCCTTTTCCACAAAGTCCGCCCGCGAAAAGAGGTCCTGTTCGTCGTAAAAGAGCACCTCCACGCCGCGCATCTTCACGCCGTGCTTTTCGCATTCGCCGAGGGCGACGGGATAATTCGAGGACTTTTTGCAGATGGGCATGAACCAGGCGTCGGGATAGTTTCTGAAAATGTCCAAAAGGCGGTTGCGCCCGGGACGGACGTAGCCCTTGAAGAGTATCTGATCGAACATATCCAGCTTTTTCACGATCTCGAGGCACTTGACCACGTCCGCATACCAGATACGGTCGAAATTCAAAAGCCCCTTGCCCTTGAGGGCGGAAAGATATTCTTCAAGGTCGTTGATGCCGTAATCCAAAAGTCCGCCATAAGCCGAGCGCAAGCGGCGCTTTTTCAGCTCGCTCATGAGCGAGAGCCTGATCGGCCAGGCGGGAAAGACGATGCGGAAATCCATATTTTCGTGGAAGACGGCTATCTTGTTGTCCAGCGTCCTCAAAACGTCGAATTCGACGATGTCCGCCCCTTCTTCAAAGGCGGTGAGGGCGGAATAGACGGTGTTTTCCGCGACGGAAGCGCCGTTCTTGCCCCTATGGACCGCCACGAGCGGTCTGCCTTCTTCCAAAAATCTCTCTAACATATTTTGCTCCTCTTGGGCGCAGTCCAATATATCTCAATGATAACATATCCGCGCGCAAAAATAAAACCCGTTCGGCAAAAAAACGCCGCGCGGTCGGCGCGGCGCGGGGAAAAGCGGTCAGTCGCTCTTTTTGACCTCTTCCGCCTTTTGCCTCAGGGCAAAGACGTTGGTGGGATAAAGGGGAGAACGCCTCGCGCGCGAGAGGCGCTCGAGCGCCAGATAAAGGGGCATGCCGAGCGCGTAGACCCAGAGCAGCTGCGTGCAGCTCATGGAGAGCAGGTTTGTCCAAAACGCGCCCGCGCCGCCCATTATCAGCCACATGACGGGCAATATTATCGCGTTGAGAAAGACGGGGAATATCCCGCCCACGAGCGCGCGCAGGATAGGCTTTTTGAAAAAGCGGGGAATGACATAGGTCAGGCAGGCGGCGATAAGGGTGACGAGGCTGCCCACGACTATGTCCGCCACGCCGTAAGGCGAGAGCAGATTGGCGATGAGACAGCCCACGAAAAGCGCGGGAATGCTCTCCGCGTAAAGCAGGGGCAGGAGCGTGAGCGCCTCGGCGGGACGTATCTGCAAGGGTCCGTAAGCGATGCTGCCCAAGTAAATGGTCAGAACGGCATAGAGTGCGGCGATGATGCCTGCGCGGCAAATAACTTTGACGGGGGATCTCTTCATGAAAATACCTCGGTTTTTTTATTCGGAAGTGTTGACCGAAAACCTTCCGTGAGCAATAGCGTATCATATCGCGGGCGTAAAGGCAAGCATATGAGGAAAAAAGTTGAAAAATTTTCCGCAAAACGCTTTATTTTATCAAATCGATGTGCTACAATATTGTAGCTTGACGAGGTGTGGCGCAGTTTGGTAGCGCGCACGGTTAGGGACCGTGAGGCCGCAAGTTCAAGTCTTGTCACCTCGACCATTCCCCGCGGGAGACCGCGGGGATATTGTTTTTCCGCCATAGGGCGGTTTTTTCACGTCTTGACAAAAGTTTTTCCGCGTTATAAAATGATTAAAAACAGGAGCGAAAAATGGGGACTAAGGTAAACGTTATCGGAAAAAACACCTTCATGCTCACGGACAGGCTCATTCGCGTCAACCAGTTTTTGCTCGTCGGGGAAGAGAGCGCCCTGCTCATCGACACGGGTTACGGCGGCAAGGGCTTTGCCTCGGCGCTGAAAAAACTCGCGCCGCAGCGGCTTTTCGTCGCCAACTCTCATCTTCATCCCGACCACAGCAACGGCAACTCTCTCTTTGAGCGCATATATGTGGGCGAGGCGGACATGCCCGAAAAGGGAATGCCGAGCAACGCGCTCGCGCTCGCCGTCGCGGAGCATTACGAGAAGCATGTCCCCAAGGCGCTCATCAAAAAGATACTCTCTTACGGGCTCATCACGCCCGGGAAAGAGGAATATGCGCCCATGAGCGCGAGTTTTTCCCTCGGCGGGCGCACGATAGAAACGCTCGCCTGCCCGGGGCATACGCCCGGGAGCACGCTCTTTGCGGACAGGGAGAGCGGCGATCTCTTCGTCGGCGACGCGGTGAACGGCGCGTTTTGGGCATTCACGGACCCTTCGCTCACGCTGAGCGGCTATGCCGAGGTCCTGAAAGGGCTGCTGCCGAGGCTCGACGGCTGCAAGAGGCTTTGGATCTCGCATAGCGTCAAGCCGCTCGAAATAGGGTATATCGAGGCGTTCATCGAGACGCTTCTCGACGTCAAGCCGGAAGAGGGCAAGCCCGTGGGCATCGAGGGCACGGGCGAAAAAGTCTGCATTTTCAAGCGCTATACGCGCACTTTCGGCGATATAGGCATTTGGGCATTTAGGTCGCAGGTGAGGTGAATATGAATTTCGGAGAATTTGTCGCGCGCAAGATGGAAAGATCCATGGCAAAGCATGACCAAAAGTTCAAAAGTACGCAGCCCCTTCCCGAGGGCGTCACGGTGAAGAGCTTTGACTATCTCGACGACGGACACGAGATGCACAAGCTGAATTTTTACCGCCCCGCGGGCGTTGAGGGAACGCTGCCGCTCATCGTGGACGTTCACGGCGGCGCCTGGATCTACGGCGACAAGGAGCTGAACAAGAATTACTGCATGCATCTTGCCGCAAAGGGATATTGCGTGGCGGGAATGAGTTACCGCCTCGTGCCCGAAGTCACGCTGGGAGAGCAGGTGAAGGACGTCTTTGCCGCCTTGAATTTCATCGCCGGAAAGGCTCGGGAGTGGGGCGCGGAGAAAAAGGACGTCATGCTCACGGGCGATTCCGCGGGCGGGCATTTGTCCTCGCTCGCGCTCTGTATCTGCCTTGACAAGGAGCTGAGCGAGCTTTACGGCGTGACGCCGCCGCCGCTCGAATTTTGCTGCCTTGTCATGAGCCACCCCGTCTGCGAGGTGCATTCGATATTGCGCGGGAAAGATCTTCAGCCGCTCAAAGGCATGCGCGCTTTTCAGAGTATGTTCGACAAGCTCATGTTCGGGAGCGACCCAAAGAATGCAAAATTATTCAAAAAGGCGGCTTTTTCACAATACAGCGAAAACGTCGTCCTGCCGCCCGTGATGATAATAGGCTGCGAAAGAGACGTCTATTTAAGGCACAGCCTTTTTCTTTCGCGGCTTCTCAAACAAAAGTCGGAAGAGGGAAAGTGCGCGCGCTTTGTCTTTGACTTTACGGGCAAGAAAGAGGAAAAGGACAAGCTCTGCCACGTCTATGACATCGCCTATCCCGACCTGCCCGATTCGCAGAGAGCGGCGGACGCCGCGCTCGCCTTTTTCCGCGATTCGCGCGCCTGACGCCCCGCTCGGACTTAAAAGCCTCGCTTTGCTTTTTGCTATTGACAACGCGGGCGGGTAATGATATTATTTTAAGTGAGAGATATATCTCAAAAAAGGGAAAATATGTTCGAAAAAAGCGATAAGTACTTTTTTGCCGCGCGCATAACGCTCAACGTCCTGCACATTTTGGGCATGCTGCTGTTTTTGGTCGTGCCCATTCTCGTTGCCATCTTCGAGAGCGACACTTCCTGCCTCATCTATCTCGTCGGCGTTCCCGCCACGGCGCTTTCGTGGCTGCTCACGACCGTGCTTTTCGGGGTAATTTGCGACATCAAGCTGATCAGGAACAAGCTTTATTGCGAGGACACGCGCGCTCTCGCCAAGATATGCGCCGGAGCGGAAGCGTTCAAGAATATGGCGCGCGAGCGCATCGTCAGGGCGGAAAAGGGCGCGGAGCTGAAAGAGCTGATCGCGATGCTCGACTCGGGCGAGATCTCGCGCGAAGAATATGCCGAGCGGGTGAGCGAACTTTGGAAGCCGATCGATGAGGTCAGGCTCGCCAAAGAGCAGGAGATCGCCCGCAAGCAGGCGGAAGAAAAAGCCCGCGCCGCCAAGCAGGCGAAGCAGGAAGAAGTCGCGGCGATCGTGAGCGAGGCGCAGCAGACTTTGAAGGCGCAAGAAGGCGAAGAAAAAGCCGAAAGCGAGGAAAGCGAAGAAAAAGCCGAAGGCGCAAAAAAGCGCGAAGAAGGCGCTAAAAAGCCCGAGGAAGATCCTCAAGAGGGCGAAGAATAAAGAGCGACAAGCGAAAACAGAGCGGACGCCGAGGCGTCCGCTTTTTGCATTCAAAGCCTTGACTTGAAGTCTTGGTAAGAAAAGCTGTTGAGAAGGGCGATCTCGCCGCTCGATTTTCGGTAGAGGATGTCGGGCAGCGGGGTGCCGTTGAAGGTGTTGGTCTTGACCATGGTGTAAAGCGCCATGTCGAGAAAGACTATCTCGTCCCCCGCTTTGAGCGGCTTATCGAAGGAATAATCGCCGATGACGTCGCCCGCAAGGCAGGTGTTGCCCGCGAGGCGGTAGGTATGCTTTTTCTCGCCGGGAAGTCCCGAGCCGAGCACGGGCGGGCGGTAAGGCATCTCCAAGACGTCGGGCATATGGCATGCCGCCGAGGCGTCGAGAATGGCGATGTCGATGCCGTTTTGCACGACGTCGAGCACGGTGGCGCGCAGCTCGCCCGCGTTGAGCACGACCGCTTCGCCCGGCTCTAAATATACCGTGACGCCGTATTTGTCGATAAGGCGCGTTATCGTGCGCTCCAAGAGGGGGATGTCGTAGTCGGGGCGGGTGATATGGTGCCCGCCGCCGAGATTGAGCGAGTTGAGTGAGCTTAAATACTTGCCGAACTTTTCTTCGAGGGCTTGAACGGTCTTTGCCAAGGCGTCGCTGTTTTGCTCGCAGAGGGTATGCATATGCAGTCCGTCGAGCAGGGGAAGCAGGCTCTCGTCAAAGTCCTCCGCCTTTACGCCCATGCGCGAGCCGGGCGAGCAGGGATCGTAGATGGCGTGCTCCTGCGTGGAGCATTCGGGATTCACCCTCAGCTGAACTTTAAGCCCCGCTCTCACGGCGCGCTCGCCGTATTTTCTCAGCTGCGCGTTTGAGTTGAAGACGATCTCGTCCGCGATCGAGAGGAGTGCTTCAAAGTCCTCCTCCTTGAAGGCGGGGGAAAAGACGTGCACTTCGCCGGGGAAATGCTCGCGCCCGAGCCGCGCTTCGTAAAGTCCGCTCGCGGTCGTGCCGTCGAGATAGCGCGAGATGAGCGGATAAGTCTTGAAGCAGGAAAACGCCTTTTGCGCCAAGAGTATTTTGCAACCCGTGCGGCGTTTGACGCCCGCGAGCGTTTGCAGATTTTTCAAAAGCGCCTTTTCGTCGATGACAAAGCAGGGCGTCTTCATCAGTCCACCAAGACGGGGTTTTCGCATATCTGCCAGGGCAGGCCGTACTTGTTCAGCGCGTCCATATAGGGATCGGGATCGAACTCTTCCACGGTGTAGACGCCCGCCTTATCCCATTTGCCCGTGAGCAGCATGAGCGCGCCTATCATGGCGGGCACGCCCGTGGTGTAAGCCACTGCCTGCGAGCCGACTTCTTTGAAGCACTCTTCGTGGTCGCAGATGTTATAGATATAGGCGGTCTTTTTCTTGCCGTCCTTTTCGCCCGTGAAGATGCAACCGATGTTGGTCTTGCCCTTGGTGCGCGGTCCCAGCGAGGCGGGATCGGGCAAAAGCGCCTTCAAAAACTGTATGGGAACTATCTCGCGCCCTTCGAACATTATCGGCTCGGTGGAGAGCATGCCCACGTTTTCCAGGCACTTCATGTGCGTCAGATAGCTCTGCCCGAAGGTCATGAAAAAGCGGATGCGCTTGACGCCCTTAATGTTTTTGGCGAGGGATTCTATCTCTTCGTGGTGCAAAAGGTACATGTCCTTTTTGCCCACGCCGTCAAAGTCGTATTCGCGCTTTATGCTCATGGCGGGGACTTCCACCCACTTGCCGTTTTCCCAATAAGAGCCGGGCGCAGAGACCTCGCGCAGGTTTATCTCGGGATTGAAGTTGGTGGCGAAGGGATAGCCGTGGTCGCCGCCGTTGCAGTCCAAGATGTCTATCGTCTCTATCTTGTCGAAAAGATGCTTTTGCGCATAGGCGCAGTATGCCTGCGTCACGCCCGGATCGAAGCCCGAGCCCAAGAGGGCGGTCAGCCCCGCCTTTTTGAATTTTTCCGCATATTCCCATTGATAGGAATAATCGAAATAGGCGGAAAAGCCCTCTTTTTCGCAGCGCTTTTCGTATCTTTCGCGCCACTTCGGATCGCTCGTGTCCTCGGGTTCGTAGTTGGCGGTGTCCATATAGTTCACGCCGCATTCAAGGCATGCGTCCATGATGGTCAGATCCTGATAGGGCAGGGCGATATTCATCACCAGCTCGGGCTTATAGCTTTTGATCAGCGCGCAAAGCTCGCCCTTGTCGTCCGCGTTCACTTTCGCCGTGGTCAGCTTGGTCTTTGTCTTGCCTTCAAGCTGCCTTTTGAGTTCGTCGCACTTGGAAACCGTGCGGCTTGCGATGCACATCTCGGTGAAGACCTCATCGAGCATGCAGCATTTTTTGATCGCCACCTGAGCCACGCCGCCGCAGCCTATGACCAAAACCTTTGCCATATCAGACCTCCTTATTTTCGAGCGCTATGAGCATCTCGCGTATTATCTTTGCCGCCGCGGCGACGGAAATGCCGCTTTGGTCGTAATGAGGGGAGAGTTCGTTCACGTCGCAGCCGACTATCTCCGCCCTCTTGCAGACGAGAGTCGCCGCTCTTCTCAAAGCGTCGAAACTCACGCCGCCCGGCTCGGGAGTCCCCGTTCCGGGGAAGACGGAGGGATCGAGAACGTCGAGATCGAGCGTGAAATAAACAGGTTCGCCCTTGAGCTTTTCAAGAGTTTCTTCCAAGCCCTCGAAGTCGAAAAGACGGGTATTTATCCTGCCCCTGCCCCATGAAAATTCGCTTTTGTCTCCCGAACGTATGCCGAATTGGAATATGCTGCCGCCCTGCAAAAGCTCGTGGCAGCGGCGCAGCACGCAGGCATGAGAGAGCTTTACGCCGAGGTAATCTTCCCTCAGGTCGGCATGCGCGTCAAAGTGGATGATATTCACGCGCGGAAATTTTTTCACGACCGCGCGGAAAGCGCCTAACGTGACGAGGTGCTCGCCGCCTATCATGAAGGGGAGCTTTTCGTCTTTGAGAATGAGCGCGGCGCGCTTTTCGATCGCTTTAAGGACTGCGGAAGCGTCGCCTATGGGCAGCTCGAGCTCTCCGCTGTCAAAGACGCGGCAGTCGGCGAGATCGGCGTTTTGATAGGGACTGAAAGTTTCCAGCCCGTAAGAGTCGCGCCTGATCGCGCCGCCGGCGAAGCGGGTCCCGGGGCGGAAAGAGGTCGTGCCGTCGAAGGGCGCGGAAAAGAGCGCTATCGAGGCGTCTTTGTATTTTGTGTCGCACGCCATAAAGACGTCAGTCTGCATGTTCAACATTGCTCAGAAGTTCCTCCACATAGGCAGGGATATAAAACGCGCCCTTATGCAGGGTGGTGGTGTAATACCTGCATTTTATGCCGCGCGCGTTCCATTTTTTCTCGTTAAGATCGCGCAGCGGATGATATTTTTTCGAGGCAAAGCCGAAGAGCCAATGCCCGGAAGGATAGCTTGGGATATGCGCCTGATAGACCTTTGCCTTGGGGAAGGATTCCACGATGCGTTTATGCGCGCGCTGGCAGGCGACGGCGTCCTCGGCGTAAAAGGGGCTTTCGTGCTGATTGACCATGATCCCGTCCTCTTTGAGCGCCTTGAAGCAGTTTCCGTAAAACTCGCGCGTGAACAGCCCTTCGCCCGGTCCGAAAGGATCGGTGGAGTCCACGATTATCAGGTCGTAAGCGTCCTTTTTCGAGCGCACGAATTTGAGTCCGTCCTCGAAATGCAGGCTCACGCGCGGATCGTCGAAGGCGCAGGCGGTGAAGGGCAGATACTCGCGGCATACCCTCGTCACCTCTTCGTCTATCTCGGCAAGGTCGATATGTTCGATGTCGTCATATTTGACCAGCTCGCGTATGACTCCGCCGTCGCCGCCGCCGATGACGAGCACGCTGCGGGCATGGGGGTGCACGGCGAGAGGGACGTGAGTTATCATCTCGTGATAGATGAACTCGTCCTTTTGAGTGAGCATCATGTAGCCGTCGAGGACGAGAAAGCGTCCGAATTCGGGAGAGTCGAAGACGTCGATGCGCTGGAACTCGCTTTTGCCCGAATAGACCTGCTTGTCCACTCTGATAGAGAGTTTAACGTTGGGGGTGTGCATTTCGGAAAACCAATATTCCATATCAAACTCCTTTGAGGACGTTGAGTCGCTCTATCCCCGCATCCTCGGGACCCGTCATCGAGCAGCCCTTGCGCTTGGCGTAACGGATATAATCGAGAATTTGCGGGGTTATTTTTTCTCCCGGAGCCAGAACGGGTATGCCGGGGGGATAGCACATGACGAATTCGCTGCATATCCTGCCCGCCGTCTCTTCGATGGGCAGGGAGATCTTGTCTGCGTAAAAGGCGTCCTGCGGCGAGACTTCCACGACGGGTTCGATGTATTCCTGTTTCATCAGTCCCGCCCTGTCCCGCTTGAAGCGCCGCCTGATCTCGGCGAGCGCGCCGATGAGGCGCTCGATCTCGCGCGGACGGTCGCCGATGGAGATGTAGGCGAGGAGGTTGCCGAGGTCGCCGAACTCCGCCTGAATGTCGTATTCGTCGCGCAGAAGCGAATAGACCTCTATTCCCGCAAGCCCCACGTTGAGCGTGTTTATCGAGAGCTTTGTCTCGTCGAAGTCAAAGACGGTGTCGCCGTTGATAAGCTCTTTTCCGTAAGCGTAATAATCGCCTATCTCGTTCACCTCTTTGCGCGCGTAACGCGCCAGCTCGCTCACCCGCGCGAAAGCCTGCTTTCCCCTGAGCGCGAGATTGCGGCGGGAGATGTCAAGCGAGGAGAGCAAAAGATAAGACGCGCTCGTGGTCTGCGTGAGGTTGATTATCTGTCTGACATAGCCCTCGTGCATGGAAGGTCCCGTCAAAAGTATCGAGCTTTGAGTGAGGCTCCCGCCCGACTTATGCATGGAGACCGCCGCCATGTCCGCGCCCGCCGCCATGGCGGAGAGAGGCATGTCTTCGCCGAAATAAAAATGCGTGCCGTGCGCTTCGTCGGCGATGCAGAGCATGCCGTGGCTGTGCGCCAGCTCGGCGATGGCTTTAAGGTCGGAACAGATGCCGTAATAGGTGGGGTTGTTGACGAGGACGGCTTTGGCGTCGGGATTTTGCTCGATGGCTTTTTTCACTCCCTCCACGCTCATGCCAAGGGAGATGCCCAGCTCGTCGTCGCAGCCGGGGTCGACGTAAACGGGCAGGGCGCCGTTGAGGACCATCGCGCCCATGACGCTGCGGTGAACGTTGCGCGGCAAAATTATCTTTTCGCCCTTTTTGGAGACGGAGAGGACCATGCTCTGAACGGCGGAGGTCGTCCCGCCCACCATCAAAAAGGCGTGCGCCGCGCCGAAGGCTTCCGCCGCCAGCTCTTCCGCGTCGCGTATGACCGAGACGGGGTGACAGAGGAAGTCGAGGCATTTCATGGAATTGACGTCCAAATTCATGCACCGCTCTCCCAAAAGGGCGGTGAGTTCGGGATTGCCGCGTCCGCGCTTGTGCCCGGGGACGTCGAAGGGCACGAGGCGCATGGATTGAAGTTGTTCGAGCGCTTCGTAGATGGGCGCTCTCTCTTGCGTGAGTTTTTTCATCTCAATATACGTTCCTGCCGCTGAAGATCTCGATCATCTCGCGGCGCAGGTTATTCATTATCTCCAATCTCAGGCGGGGCGGCAGCTCATAGACGTCCGTCTTGAAGAGATAGTTTTGCAGGTTGATGTCCTTGACCATCATCTTGGTGTGGAAGATGTTCGCCCCGTAGACGTTGATGTCCACCGCGTCGTAACGCGAGAGGATATTGTCCGAGATATAATCCTGGATGCTGGTCACCTTGTGGTCCATGAACAGCTTTTTCCCGTCCACGTCGCGCGTGAAGCCCCTGACGCGGTAGTCCATGGTTATTATGTCCGAATCAAAAGAGCTGATGAGATAATCCAGCGTGGAAAGGGGAGTTATCTCGCCGCAGGTGGCGACGTCGATGTCCACGCGGAAGGTGGCGAGCGAGGTCTCGGGATGATATTCCGGATAAGTGTGAACGGTGACGTGGCTCTTGTCTAAATGCGCCAGCTGCGTCTCGCCCGCGGGCTTCATCGAGCCTTCGGCGATGAGAATGGTCACGGACGCGCCCTGGGGATCGTAATCCTGCTTGGCGATGTTGAGCACTTTGGCGCCGATCATGTCGGTGAGGTTGGTGAGGATATTGGTCAGGCGCTCGGAGTTATACTGTTCGTCGATATAATCGATATAATCGCGCTGCTCGCGCGCCGTCTTGGCGTAGCAAACGTCGTAGATGTTGAAACTCAACGCCTTGGTGAGATTGTTGAACCCGTATAACTTCATCTTGTCGTCCATGTCTTTCTCCGCTGCGCCTTAGCGCATATAATGAAAAAGCGATATGCTCTGCATACCGCCTGTTGTATCGTGATCGCGCACGGGCGCATTTTCCCACGGATACGAAGTCAGAGTCTATATAGCAAATACTTACTTTTACTACTCTTATTGTTACAAGCGGCGGCACCGAAGTACCGACTCATAATATAAGGATCGGGAAGTCCCGATACAATAAGGCAGCTTGCGCTGCTCATCGGCAGTGGACCCGGCTGTCCGTATGGCCTTGACCCGAAGGTGGTCCGTAGTTATTTGCGTGGATACTCTTTTCATATCCGGGCGCCTTTATTTTAGAACATAAAAAGACAAATGTCAATAAGTTGCGCCATATTCCCCCGCGGAAATTAAACTTTTATTTTACGCGCCCCCGCTTGCCTTTTGCCGCCGCCGCGTATTAAAATATAAAAAACGTTTTGCGAGGAAAGCATGTCCGCATTAAAAGAGCAGTTCAAACAGATAAAACCGAGCAATTTTTTCTTTCTCACCTTAGCGGGTATAATAAACGCCGTGGGTGTGACGCTGTTTTTGGCGCCCGAGGCGGTCAACCTCTATGACAGCGGCTTTTCGGGCACGTCCATCCTGCTCGGCTCGCTGACGGATAACGTCGGGCTGAATATGAGCGTCTGGCTGGTCATCCTCAACGTCCCCTTCTTCCTCTTCGGACTCAAAAAGATGGGGCTGCCCTTTATCACTTATTCGCTCTATACGATAGGCGTTTATTCCCTCTTTTCCTATCTTTTTCAGACGGGATTCGGCATAGTTTTCCCCGACGGCGGCTCGCCGATCGCGGGGAAGGACAAGCTGCTTTGCGCCATCTTCGGCGGACTCATCTCGGGCATCGGCAGCGGCACGACCATTCGCTTCGGCGGCGCCATCGACGGCGTCGAGGTCATGGCGGTCATGTTCTCCAAGCGCATGGGCATGACCGTGGGCACCTTTGTGATGAGCTATAACGTACTGTTTTATATCGTCGCCGGCGTGGTTTCCAAGAGCTGGGAAGCGCCCCTTTATTCGGTGATAGCCTATGCCGTGGGACTTAAAGCGGTGGACTTCATGGTCGACGGTTTCGACAAGGCGAAGACGGCGTTCATCATCACGGATAAATACGACGAGATGGCGTCGCTTTTGAGCGAGGAGTTCGGCAGAGGCGTGACCAAGATGGACGCGGAGGGATATTATTCCAAGACGCCCAAGACCGTGCTTTACTGCGTGGTCAACAGGTTCGAGGTGAACAAGCTCAAGCAGATAGTCACCTCCGTAGATCCCGCCGCCTTTATGGTGATAAACGACGTGACCGACAGCTTAGGCAGTTCGCTCAAATTCGGCAGGCGCAAAGCCGTGAGCGAGCGCAGGGCGCGCAGGAGCGAGAAGATGGAAGAATTGAAGGGCGAGCTGAAAGAGCGCGTCTTGGAGAAAAAGGACGAAGAGGGCGGCGGCAACGAGGACGAATGAGAAAAGCGGAAAAATCGCGGGCAAGGCGATAATTTTGGCGCAAAACGCCGTCAAATGTGCTAAAATGTAAAAAAGGGAGAAAAAGCATGAGGATAAGCGATCTTTTCAAGCAGAAAAAAGCGGTCTATTCTTTCGAGATATTCCCGCCCAAGGTCGGGGACGACATCGGCAAGATATATTCCACCCTGGACGAGATAGGCGACATCGCGCCCGACTATGTCTCGGTGACTTACAGCGCGGGCGGGAGCAAGAACTCGCGCACGGCGGAGATAGCCGACCTTTTGAAGAACAAATACGGCATGGAGCCGCTCGCGCATTTGACTTGCATCAATTCGAGCAAAGAGGAAGTCGCCGCGGCGATAGAGAGGCTGAACAAGATAGGCGTGGAGAATATCCTCGCCCTGCGCGGCGACAGGATAGAGGGAGAGGAAAAGGGCGACTTTTGCTATGCCTCCGATCTCATCCCCTTCATAAAAGAGCGTTCGGGCGCGGACATCGGCGCGGCTTGCTATCCCGAGGGGCACCCCGAGAGCGCCAACCTCGTCGAGGACATCCGCCATCTCAAAAACAAGGTGGACTTGGGCGCCACACATCTCAACACGCAGCTGTTTTTCGACAACGACATCTTTTTGAATTATATGGAAAAAGTGCGCCTTGCGGGCATCGAAGTGCCCGTGCAGGCGGGGATAATGCCGCTGGTGAAAAAGTCGCAGTTCGGCGGGATCGTGCGCATGACGGGCGCGGGCATACCGACCAAGATCTCGCGCATGTACGCGCGCTTTGCCGACGACCCCCGCTCGCTCGAAGACGCGGGCGTGGCGTATGCGACCGATCAGATAATCGACCTGCTCTCGGCGGGCGTTCAGGGCATTCATCTTTACATCATGAACAACGCCCGCGTCGCGCGCCGCATAACCGAGAACATCAGACCCATTTTGGACAGGATCAACGGTGAAAACAAATAGGAGGGAGACGCTGCGTTATTTGGGCGTGAAGGGCGCGCCCGACGAGAGAACACTCGCTCTTGTGGAGAGGGCGGAAAAAGAGGCGGAAAAATGCGTTTTTCCCCGCTTCACCTTCCGCCTCTTTCCCCTCGAACGCGAGCCGCTCTCCGTGGGCGGGACGCCGCTTGAAGGCGCGGACATCGCCGCCTATCTCAAAGGCTGCGACGAGGTCTATCTCATCGCCGCGACGCTCGGCTTCGAGGCGGAAAAGAGGATAAATTTTCTCATGCAGTCCTCGCCCGCGCTGGGCGTGGCGCTCGACGCGGTCTGTACGTCCGTCCTCGAAAGCTTTTTGGACGAGCAATGCCGAAAGCTGCAAGAGGGGAGCAAAAAGCGGCTGAAACCGCGCTTTTCCTGCGGCTACGGCGACTTTCCCCTCTCTCAGCAACGGGATATGGTGCGCCTGCTCGACACGGGCAGGAAGATAGGCGTCTTTTTGAGCGAAAGCCTGATGCTCGCGCCGCAAAAGTCGGTCACCGCGCTCGTGGGCGCGGGAGAGAGGGCTCGCGGAAAAAGCGAAGGGTGCTCAGCTTGCGGAAAAAAGGACTGCGCCTTCAAAAAGGAGCTAAAATGAAAGATTTTCTCGCCTTTATCAAGGATAACATCACTCTCTTGGACGGAGCGACGGGGACGCAGTTCCAGCTGCGTGGACTTCCCGCGGGGAAAAGCCCCGAACTTCTCAACCTCGAAGACCCCGCCCTCGTGGAAGAGATACACCGCGCTTATGTCGAGGCGGGCAGCGACGTCGTCTACGCCAACACTTTCGGCGCCAACCGCCTGAAAATGCCGCACGGTAAGGCGGAGAGCATTGTCAGGGCGGGCGTGGAAGCAGCTCGCCGCGCCGCGGGCGACAAGTTCGTCGCCCTCGACATCGGTCCCACGGGCGCGCTCTGCGAGCCGCTGGGGAGCATGACGTTTGACGAGGCTTACGCCGTCTTTGCCGAGGTGGTCAAGGCGGGCGCGGGCGCGGATCTCATCGTCATCGAGACCATGTCCGACCTCACCGAACTGAGGGCGGCTCTGCTCGCCGCGCGGGAAAATTCCTCTCTTCCTATCATGTGCTCCATGACTTTCGAAGAGAGCGGCAGGACTTTCACGGGCGTACTGCCCGAGGCTTTCGCGCTCTGCGCCTCCCCCTTTGCCGACGTCGTGGGGATAAACTGTTCGCTGGGACCGGACAAGCTGCTGCCCGTGATGAGGCGCGTCGCCGCTTACACGCAAAAACCGCTCTTCATCAAAGCCAACGCCGGGCTCCCCGACGCCAACATGAATTACGAGCTTTCCCCCGAGGCGTTTTCCGCCCTGCACGGGGAATATCTCAATATGGGCGTGAACATCTTGGGCGGCTGCTGCGGGACGACGCCGGGGCATATCGCCGCGCTCAAAAAGCTCATCGAGGGGAAAGCGCCGCTCAAAAGGCGGGTCGCTGTCCCCGCCGCGGTTTGCAGCGCCTCCCGCCTCGTGCCGCTCGATCGGGTGCGCATCATCGGCGAACGCATAAATCCCACGGGCAAAAAGGCGATGAAAGAAGCGCTTCTCAAAGGCGACATGGGCTATGTCGCGGCGCGCGCCGTGGAGCAGGCGGAAGCGGGCGCGGACATGCTTGACGTGAACGCGGGCGTGCCCGGGATAGACGAAAAGGGCAGCCTTTGCGAGATGGTGAGGCGCATCCAGTCGGTGACCGATCTGCCTCTGCAGATCGACTGCACCAAGCCCGACGCCGTCGAGGCGGCGCTCAGGCTCACTCAGGGAAAGGCGGTGATAAATTCGGTCAACGCCGAGGAAAAGTCGCTCGCTTCCCTCCTGCCGCTCGCCGCCAAATACGGCGCGGCGGTGGTCGGGCTGACCGTGGACGAGGAGGGCATACCCAAGACGGCGCAAAAGCGCGTGCAGCTGGCGGAAAAGATAATTGCGCGCGCGAAGGAGTACGGCATACCCGAGAGCGACGTCTATATCGACTGCCTCACGCTCACCGTGAGCGCGGAGCAGGAGCAGGCGCAAAACACTCTTTGCGCCCTCAAAGAGATAAGGAGCCGCCACGACGTGCACGCCGTGCTCGGCGTTTCCAACATCTCTTTCGGGCTGCCCGCGAGGGGCGCGGTCAACGCGGCGTTTTTGGTGATGGCGATGCAGGCGGGGCTTGACCTGCCCATAATCAACCCCAACCTCCCCGAGATGACCGCGGCGGTGGCGGCATTCAACGTGCTCTCGGGCGCGGACAAGGACTGCCGCGAATATGTGGAAAAATATGCCGCTTTGCCTGCGGCGGAGAAGGCGCCCGTCAAGGCGGAAGATAAGGATATATATTATTATATCTCCAAGGGTCTGCCCGACGCGGCGCGGCTCACCGAACAGTTCTTGCAAGAGCTTGAGCCGCTTGAGGTCATCGACAAAAAGCTCATTCCCGCGCTAAACAAGGTGGGCGAAGATTACGAGAAGGGAAGGATATTCCTGCCCCAGCTCATCTCGGCGGCGGAGGCGGCGAAGCTTTGCTTTGAAAAGGTCAAGAGCGTCATCAAGGGCGGCGGCGTGGACAAGGGCGACATCGTGCTCGCCACCGTGTTCGGCGACGTGCACGACATAGGCAAGAATATCGTCAAGACCGTCTTGCAAAATTACGGCTATAACGTCATCGACCTGGGTAAGAACGTGCCCCCCGAGAGGGTGGTCGAGGCGGTGGAGAGGGGAAAGGTGCGCCTTTGCGGGCTTTCCGCGCTCATGACCACGACGGTGGAGAATATGCGCCTTACCATAGAGATGCTGAAAAAGAGCTGCCCTTATTGCAAAATAATGGTCGGCGGCGCCGTGCTCACCGAGGAGTACGCCAAAGAGATAGGCGCGGACAGATATTGTAAGGACGCCGCCGCGAGCGCGCGCTACGCTAATGCTGTTTTCCTCCCGCAATAACCGGCTTTGGGCGCGGTCTTTTCGGCATCTTTTTGCAACACCTCGCTCGACGCAGCGCTGCTGCGACTTCGTTCGGTGTTGCGAAAGCTGCTCAAAAATTCCTGCGCTGAAATCGGGTTATCGCCGTTGTCAGACAGCAAAAAAATTTATAATTAAAAGTTTGCAAAAACGCTACTTTATTATGTGGCAATTAAGCGTGTTTTTACGCATTTTTTCCGCCCCTGCCAGCGGTTTTTTCCTCTTAAAGCGCGTGAGTTTCGCGGGCGCGATGCGCCTTAAAAGAGCGCAGAGCGGGGGGAAGAGAAAGGTGAAGGCGACGGCGTTGCAAATTATCTGCGTGAGGTAAAACGCCCCGCCGCGGACATAGAGGACGGCGAACCTGTGCCAAAAGTTTTCGTGAAAGCCGGTGAAAAGCCCCGTGTCGATGAGCGAGGAGAGCACGCCGAAAAAGGCGGTCATCGTCAGGGCGCAGAGCAGGGGGATAAGGCGGCTTTTTATCTTTGCCTTTCCCAAAAGCGCAAACAGCAGCGTGAAGAGCGGCCAATAGATAAAATAGAGCACGACCCAGCTCCCCGCGCCCCAGATGAGGACCTCGACGGCGCAGAATATCAGCGAGGAGAGCACGCCCGCAAGCCCGAACACATAGCCGTAAACGCCGAGCAAAAGCGAGACCACCTCCACGTTGGGGATCGCCGCGAGCGCGGCTTTGCCCGCCGTGAGAGTGGCGGCGCAGACGGCGATATATGCCGCTTGCAGGGCGGTGAACTTCGCGCGCGCCCTCATCTCAATAGGTGACGTACGTTATCACGATGATGCAGCCGTCCTCGATGCTCATCGCGCTCGCGCCCACGCCCGAGGGATAGCAGATTACGCTGCCTTCGTTTGAGATAAATTGGTAATTTTCCGCGCCCTCGAAGGTGGCTTTGTCCTTTTCCACGCTCGTATAAACGCTGATATATCTGCCCGCGGCGGCGTCTTCCGAAAGCCCGCCGACGGCGGTCAGATAGGCGCCGTAGCCGCTGTCTGTGGCTTGATAGTCGAGTTTTTCCTGCAAGCGCAGGCTTTGCAGAACGTTCATCAAGCCCGTCTCCTCGTTATAGGACATGGCGTTGAGGTCGACTTGAATGACGACGGGATCGGAGTTTTGATCGTCGAGGACGAGGGTCATGGAGTCGCCCGAGACTTCGCCTTTTTGAACGCAGGCGAAAAGCGCCGCGAGCGCGAGAAGAAGGACGAGAACGATAGCCGCCGCCTTGAAAGTTTTTTTCATGAAATGCTCCTTTTGCGGGAGTGTCCCGCGTTTATTTTTTTTCGGAGCGGGGCAAGAAAAACCCCGAACGCAGTTCGGGGCGTGAGCGCGAAAAAACGCGCCTCCGCCTCCCTCCGAAGCTTGGCTTTCGAGCACAGGCAGGTCTCCTGACTTACGGTCTCATGCCTTGCGTCCGCCTTCCCCCGCAGGGTGGCTGAGGGCGCTCGTAACCGTTACAGTAGCGGGGGCTGTCCGCGATTCTCACGCGGTTCCCGTTTTGATGCTTTTTCCCGCGCGCGGCGGAAAACACGCAACCTTGTGCCGAGGAAATTATATTATAGGGAAAAATGCCCTGTCAAGCGGAAATTTTATCCGTAAGAAAATTGTAAGAAAGTTGTCATAAGCTCGCAAGAAACGCCTGTCATAATGAAAGAGGAAAAGGGAAAAGCCCTTTCAAAATGAAAAAAGCGAGGTGTGTTATGGGCGTTATCATCGCGATCACGGGCGGCAGCGGTCACATGGGTACGGCGGTCGTGGAGCAGCTCAAAACGCTCGAGGGCGTGGACGAGCTGAGGCTGCTGCTCTTGAACGGAAGAAAGGAGAAGAGATTTTTCACGCGGGCAAAGCGGGGCGCAAAGTGCCGCATGAGTGCCGTTTTCGGCAATATCGCGCATATCGAGGACTGCAGAGAGCTCGTGAGCGGCGCGGACTACGTCATCAATTTAGCGGCGGTCATTCCCCCGCATTCGGACAAAAACCCCGAGGCGAGCTATGAGTGTAATTGGTTGGGCGCGAAGAACATCGCCGACAGCGTCTATGCCTGCAAAGATCAGCCCAAGCTCATCCATTGCTCGACCGTGGCGCTTTACGGTCACCGCAACTATCTGCACCCCTGGGGCAGAGTGGGCGATCCGCTGCTCGTTTCCCCCTTCGACAACTATGCCGCGCATAAGAAAAGGGGCGAGCGCTATGTCATGGAGCGCGGGATAAAGACGTGGGCGGTGCTCAGGCAGACGGGCATGCTCTATAAAAACCTGCTCTTTTGCAACATCAACGACGGGCTTATGTTCCATACCTGCCTCAACGTCCCCCTCGAATGGGTGAGCGACACGGACAGCGGCAGGCTGATCAAAAATATCATCGAGAAGGACTTAAAGGGCGAATGCGGGGATTTCTGGCGCAAGTGCTACAATATCGGCGGCGGCGAGGGCAACCGCAACACGGGCTTCGAGACCTTTGACGACTGCTTCAAGGAGCTGGGCTTGAACACGAAAAAAGAGCTTTCGCCCGCCTGGCATTCCATTCGCAATTTTCACGGCATCTGGTTTGAAGACAGCGACGTCTTGCAGAACATGTTCGACTTCCGCCGCGACCGCGCGGACAGCTATTGGAAGGAAGTCTTTGACAAGAGGCGCATCTTCCGTCTGGCGAAGATCTTGCCCGACGGGCTGGTCTCCCGCCTCGTTCTGCGCCGCCTTTTGAAGGATTACAACGCGCCGAGAAAATGGATAAAGGACAACGAACGGGGGCTGATAAAGGCTTATTTCGGCTCGAGCCTCAACGTGGACTGCCTGATAAGCGATTGGAAGGAATATCCCCTCTTATGCGAGGGAAAAGTCGCGGGCGGAGACGTGGATTACAATGCGCTCAGGAACGTGGAAAACGTTAAGGAGATGGGCATGCATCTCGATCACGGCTATGACGAGAGCAAAAGGGACGAGGAGCTCGACCTCGAAGACATGAAGAGCGCCGCCCGCTTCCGCGGCGGAGAGTGCCTTTCGGAAAGCATGAAAATGGGTGACCTCTATACGCCGCTCAAATGGCGCTGCCATGACGGACACGAGTTTTACGCCGCGCCCTATACGGTGATCAAGGCGGGGCATTGGTGCGAAGAATGCGAGCCGCTGGGAGTCTGGGACTTTGACAGGCAGGCGAGGTTTTCGCCCTTTTATGCGCAGGTATGGTATGACACTCACGCCAAGGGCGAGAGATACGTCTATTATTACGACGAGAACGGCAAGGCTGCGTTCAGGACGGAGGAAGAAAGATGAAAAAACTCGCCATTTATTATTTTTCGGGGACGGGGAACACCCTAAGAGTATGCAAGCTCATCAAGGAGAACTTTGAAGAGCTGGGCGGAGAGGCGGATCTGATAAATATCGACAAGCCTTATGCGAGCGAAGTCTCGCCCGAGAATTACGACGTTTTCGCTATCGCTTATCCCGTTCACGGCTTTAACGCGCCGCAGATAGTTTCGGACTATGTGAAAAATTTTCCCGAGGGGAAAGGGGAGTATTACGTCATCAAAAGCTCGGGCGAACCCGCCGCCGCCAACCGCGATTCTTCCCATCTCGTCAACAAGATACTCGCCAAAAAGGGCTATGAGATGATGGATGAATTTCACTATGTCATGCCCTACAACATGATCTTCCGCCACAGCGAGGACATGGTGAAGATGATGTGGAAGCGCGCGCTCGACGCCGCCCCCTTCGACGCGAAAGAGATCATGGAAGGCGGCAGGGGAGAGATCGGGCAAAAGCTGAGACATAAGTTCATCTCCCGCCTCTTTTTGCTCGAACACGGCGGCATGCGCCTGATCGGCAGAGGCTTTAAGGCGGACATGCAAAAGTGCGTCAAGTGCGGAAAGTGCGTGAAAAACTGCCCCGTGGGCAACATAACGTGGAAGGACGGGAAGCTCGTCTTCGGGAAAAAGTGCTTAGGCTGCGTGCGCTGTTCCTTCAACTGCCCGACAAACGCCATAAAGATCGGTATTCTCGAAGGCTGGAAGGTCAACGGCGCCTATAAGATAGGCGAAACGGCGGAATACGACGAGAGCAAGGTCTGCCGCTACTGCAACAAGTCTTACAAGAAATATTTTACGACAAAGGGCGGCAGCAGCATTGAAAAACAAAAGTGAGTGTGTTAAAATCAAAGCAGAGGTGAGAAAATGGAGAACAAGAAGATCTTAGTTGCCGAAGACAACACGGAAATGTCGGACATGGTGCGCAATTATCTGCTCAAAGCGGGGCATTCGGTCTATCAGGCGTTCGACGGCTTGCAGGCGATCGACCTGGCGAAGGCGGTCAAGCCCGACCTTATCTTGCTCGACATCATGATGCCCATCTGCGACGGCTTCGAGGTCTGCGAGACGGTGCGTAAATATATGAACGTGCCGATAATCATCATCTCCGCGCTCGTGGACGAGGACACGAAAATGCGCATGTTCGATCTCGGCGCGGACGACTATATGACCAAGCCCTTTTCCTTCAAGGAGATGGTCATGCGCGTGAACGCCCAGCTCAGGCGCTATTATGAGTTTTCGCCCGTCAAGCAGACGCGGCGCACTTACGGCAGGCTGAGCATAAGTTCGGACAGGTTCGAAGTCAAGGTGGACGGCGAGGAGATCAATCTCTCTTCCACCGAGTTCAGGCTGCTCGACTTTCTCACTTCCAACGAAAACAGGATCATGACCAAGCAGCAGATAATCGACGCGGTCTGGGGCGAAGAGGATTATATCGACGAAAATACCGTCGCCGTGACCATCTCCCGCCTGAGAGACAAGCTCAACAAGTTGGGCGTCAACGGGATCGCCACCGTCTGGGGCTTCGGCTATAAGTGGCAGGCGTTATGAGAGTCAACGACTATATCGTCAAGGAGATCGACCGCATCTATAACGCGCGCGAATTTGACGCGCCCGTCAAGGTGCGCGGAAACAGGCATCAGCGTAAAATTCTCTATCATCTCGAGGACGCCCGCCTTTCGCTCATGCGCGAGCGGGAGAAGATAACAAAGCAGTTCGAATATACGACCGTCTCCGTCTCGGGGATAATCCACGACATAAAAACGCCCATGGCGCTCATCGCCGGCTATGCCGAATGCCTGCAAGACGGCGTGGGCGACAAGGACTATCTCAAGCTCATTTTGGAGACGATCGAGAAACTTCAGGGGATAGTTGAATCGGTCTCGCTGCCTAAGTCGTTCAACGCCCGCGACGACATCGACGTCAAGGAGTTCATCAACGGCAGACCTTATTTTTACGCCGTGTTCGACCGCTACCGCGAAATGGTCGAGGAGCGCGGCATCAAATATCTCATCGGCAGGCTCCCTAAGATCGCCGAATGGTTTTGCCGCAACAGCGCCGCCGTCGGTATGTATATCAACAAAAAGCTCATCGACAGAGTGGTCCAGAACATCATCACCAACGACCTGCGTTACACCCCCAAGGGCGGCACGATCCGCGTGATCTTCAGTAAGAGACGGCAATTTTTCTATATCCGCGTCAAGGACGACGGCTCGGGCATCAAAAAAGCCGATCTGCCCTTTATCTTCGAACGCGGCTTTAAGTCGGGCGCAGGCGGCAGTAAGGGCTTGGGACTTTATATGGCGCAGGATATAATCAAGCGCCACGGCGGCGCCATAAGCGTGAAGAGCAAAGAAGGGAAGGGGACGGTCTTTACGATAAAGCTGCCGATAGTACCCGTTAAACGGTAATTGCCGGACAGGCGCTATGCGAGCACGCGATAGAGCGCGCCTTTACGCACATCTTTGGACGGCGAAGACTTGATAATACGGCAAGTATTACCTGCGTCTTCGCCGTTCAAACCTGTACGAAAATGCATCGCTCTCTCACGCACTCTTATAGACGCCTGTCCGGCATAAGTGAAAGCAGTAAGTTAACAAGATAAAGCTTGATAATACGATAAGTACTGTCTGCGGCACCTTTGTCCAAATGCGTACGCAAATCCCTCGTCCTTCTATGCACCCTTATAGACATATGTCCGGCATAAGTGAGAGATATATATGTGAGCGAGAGGTGAACAAGAGAAAGCTCTCGATAATACGGCAAGTATTACCTGCGTCTTCGCTGTCCAAACCTGTACGCAAATGCATCTCTCTCCCACGCACCCTTAATAGCGCCTGCCCGGGCAGCGTGACGCTGCACCCCGATACGCTTCGTATTCACAAAAAGCAATGGCAAAGCATAGCTCTTTGCACAAATATTGTAAATGGATAAGAGAACATATCTTGCGTATAAAAGTGAAATGTTTGCTCATACAGCCGCAAAGCGGCGCTTCGCAAACGTTATGGCTGCCTGCGGCGCATTTACACAACGCTTTGCTTGCAACTTTGTTTAACTGCTTTTCGCACGACGCCACAAATCTCTGCAACTCTTGATCTTCCTTCCTCCTCCCTCTCTCTATTTCTCTCATATTTTAATTACTTTCACTTCTCTCATCTTCTTGAATAACTCTCTCTTATATAATTACGTTTAGCCATATTTTGGCTACAACACATTGAGAGACTTTTGCGGTTTTATTTCAACAGATATAACCGTGTGACAAATTAAGTGCAATAAAGCGAAGCAAAAGCGTTTTTGCGAGCGGTACCTCTAAAATGCGCCGTGCACATTTTCCGAACGAGTGCGACTTCTTCACCTTCCTTCCTCCTCCCTCTTCTCTTTTTCTCTCATTTCTTACTTTCTTTCACTTCTCTCATCTTCTTCAATAACTCTCACTTATATAATTACGTTTTAGCCACTTTTCGGCTATAAGATAAAGAGAGGTTTGCGCTTTAACTTTTTCGGAAGACGAGAGTAGAGCAGTGTCCGAGATCGCCGAGCGGAAAGGCTTGTTTTGCAGGGCAGAAAGCAGGGCGAAATGTAAAATTTTCACGGCGAGATCGAGCGCGTGAAACAATATGTTCCACCCTCTTCCTCTTCCCCACACCCATTCTTCTTCTCCAAGCCAAGATGGCGCCGAAAGTGAATACTATAAGTCCGCCTCGGAGCGGCTCTTTTCGCTTCTTTTGCACAGCCGTCGTTTGACAATACCGCAAGAGTATTGCCTGCGCTCCGCCCGCACAAAATCATGCGAAAATTTCTCGCTCGAGGTGCGCGCAGTTCGGCTGAGCCGAACCGAACTTATATTATTCCCGTTCGGCTCGGAAGAAGAAGTAAAAGAAGAAGTAGACGTAGAAGTTGAAGTAGATAAGGTGGAATATTTGCGGCGTGAAACATTGTGTTCCACCCTCTTCCTCTTCCCCACACCCCTTCTTCTTCTCCAAGTAGATGTAGAAGAAGAAGTAAAAGAAGAAGAAAATGTAAAAGTAGAAGTTGAAGATGAAGTAGATATGGTAAAACGCCTGCGGCGAAAAAGCAAAAGTTCGGATAAACTTGAAAGTGAGCTTTTGCGTTTGATATAATGTTGTTGAACGGTTCGGAAGATGCGCTGCGCGCCGCAAAGAAGGCGTGTTAGACGAGGAAAGACGGCTTTTTATCGCAGGGAGCATAACACTACACTCAAAGTGTAATAAAGCGCGGCAAAACCACGCTTTTGCCAAGCGTTACCTTGAGCGGAACGACTGTTCCGCACGAAGCGAAGCGCAGGCGGGAAGAATGAATTTTTGCGGGTAAGGCGAGCGCGAGACATTGACACTCTACCGCAAAAAGAGAGAAAACCACGCCTCAAGCAATCGATCTCGCGGCGCAGGAGAGCGAAGCCGCGACGAGATAAAATCCGTTCATAGACGGAAAGTCGATTGCGAATGGCGGGGTTGTCGCTCAAAAAGCGAAAAATCGAGAGGCAGAAAAAGTTTGCAACTTTTTTGCCTCTATCCTCGAGATTTTTCGCTTATCTAATCAGCGTATTTCGCCCCCCCCTTAAATCTTTGCGAGGTGGTAGTTGATGTCAAAAGCACTCCACGGCACCTCATCGGCGGGGGGATAGACGAGGAAGGTCATGCGTTTTTCCTCGGTGGGGTGGGGGAAGGAGATGCGGGTCGCCCAGAGCGCCAAGCCGTGCTTAAAGGTCTTAGGGTCGCCGCCGTAGCGTCTGTCGCCGAAGAGGGGGCATTTGAGCGTCGCCATTTGCACGCGGATCTGATGGCTCCTGCCCGTCCCGAGTTTCACCTTGACGAGCGCGAAGCCCTGGCATTCTTCGAGCACTTCGTAAAAAAGCTCGGCTTTCTTGGCGCCCTCGGTGAGCATGGGGACGACGGAGACGGTGTTGGTGCGCTCGTTCTTTTTGAGATAATGCACGAGTTCGCCCTTTTTCTCCTTGGGCACGCCGCAGGTCACGCAGAGATAAGTCTTTTCGAACAGCCCTTCCCTCATGCTCTCGCTCAGGCGCGCGGCGGCTTTCGACGTCTTGGCAAAGACCATGACGCCGCCCGTGGGTCTGTCGAGGCGGTGCACAAGTCCCAAGTAAGCCTCGCCCGGCTTTTCGTACTTGACCTTCAGATATTCTTTGAGCAGCGTGAGCATATCCTTGTCGCCGCTCTCGTCGCCCTGCGCGGGCACGCCGGCGGGCTTGACCGCCGCCAGCAGATGATTGTCCTCATAGACGATGTTCAATTCTTCCAACTTTTTTACCTCGATAACTTGGCTTTTAACGCAGTCTTAGGGCGCCTATCGTCAATTATGCCAGCTCGCCAACGCGCTGCAACCGCAGGGGAGCAAAACGCGCTCGTCCCTCGTGGGCAGCGCCAACTCGTATGCGCTCACCTCGGCGCCGCCCGGCATGGTGAGCGAAAGGATATTCGCCATGACGGTGGGCTGCAAGCCGGTCGTATAGGAATTGATGAGCACAAAGAGCGGCTTTTCGCTCAAAAGGCGCGCCGCGTTTTTCACAAAGGAGAAAAGGTCGTCCTCGGTGCGCCAGATCTCCCCTTTCGGACCTCTGCCGTAAGAGGGCGGATCCATGATGATGGCGTCATAGCTGTTCCCGCGCCTGAGTTCGCGCGCCACGAAAGCGGCGCAGTCGTCGATGATGAAGCGGGTGTTGGCGCGGTCCACGCCCGAGAGCGCGGCGTTTTTCATCGCCCTCTCGACCATGCCCTTCGCCGCGTCAACATGCGTGACATGGGCGCCCTCTTTGGCGCAGGCGACGCTCGCGCCGCCCGTATAGGCAAAGAGATTGAGCACGCGCACCTTGCGTTTTGCGCCCGCGATGAGCGCGCGCGCGGCGTCCCAATTCACCGCCTGTTCGGGGAAAAGCCCCGTATGCTTGAAGCCCATGAGCTTGCAGGAGAATTTGAGGTCTCCCCTGCAAATGAAAAACTCATCTTCGGGCTTTTTTTCATATTCCCAAGCGCCGCCGCCCGAGCTTGAACGCACATAGCGCGCGTTGATGCCGCGATAAGATTTGAGTTCATAGGGCGGCTCCCAGATAGCCTGCGGGTCGGGACGGAGCAAGATCAGCCCGCCCCAGCGCTCGAGCTTTTCGCCGCCGCCGCAAGCGATCACTTCATAATCGCTCCAGCCGTCCGCAACGCGCACGCTACTATGCCTTATCATGCCTTTTTCACGCCGAGGGTGACCTTTTCACCGTTGACGTCCCATTCCTTGACAAGGTCGCAGCCCTCGACGCCGCGCTCGATACTGTCGCAGAGCACGTCCGCTTTGACCGCGCCCGAGCTAAGCACCTTTTCCGCCCTGCCCGAGGCGAGATAGCGGATGTCGATGCGGTCGGTGACGTTATATCCCGCCTCTTTGCGCATGGTCTGAAGCTTGGAGACCAGCTCGCGCGCCGTGCCCTCGTCGAGCAGTTCTTCGGAAAGCGTCGTGTCGAGCACTACGGTCATGCCGCCGTCCGTCTCCATGGCGAACCCGCCCTTGTTGACAGGGGTGATCAAGAGGTCGTCCGCGGAAAATTCCACCTTTTCGCCGCCTATTTCGGCGACATAGACGCCATTTTCCACGGCTTTTACTATCTCTTCGGGCTTTTGCACGCCCGCAAGATATTGCCTGATCGCGCCGATGAGCTTGCCGTACTTGGGACCGAGCGTTTTCAGCTGCGGCTTGATCTCATAGGAGATAAAGGCGGAGTCGTCGCTCACCCTCTCCACGCTCTTGACGTTGAGTTCGTCCGCGGCGAGCGCCAAAACGGCGGGGTCGGCGGGAGCCGTATCCGTCATGATATACATTTTCCCGAGCGGCTGACGGTTTTTGATGTTCACCTTATTGCGCGCCGCCCTGCCCAAAGCCACCGCCTTGAGCACGAGCTGCATATCCGCTTCGAGCGCCTTGTCGATATATTTTTCCTCGGCGGCGGGGAAGGAGCAAAGATGCACGCTTTCGGGCGCGTCGGGGAAGAAGTTGACCACGAGATTGCGGTACATCGCCTCGCTCATAAAGGGGACGAAGGGGGCGCAGACCTTGGAGAGGGTGACGAGCGTATGCCAGAGGGTGACATAAGCCGCCTTCTTGTCCTGACTCATCTCGCTGCCCCAATAGCGTTCCCTGCCGCGGCGCACATACCAGTTGGAAAGCTCGTCCACGAACTCCTGAATGGCGCGCGCGCTCTCGGTGATCATATATTTGTCCAAGCACTCGTCCACATATTTGATAAGCGTGTTCAATCCCGAGAGCAGCCACTTATCCATGCCGCTCAAAGCGCAGTCCTCGAGCTTATACTTGCTCGGGTCGAACTTGTCTATCTCGGCATAGAGCACGAAAAAGGCATAGGTGTTCCAGAGCGTGCCCATGAACTTGCGCTGGGATTCGGAGACGTTGTCCGCGCTGAAACGGGTGGGGAGCCAGGGGGCGGAAGAGGAATAGAAATACCATCTCACCGCGTCCGCGCCCTGCTTGTCCAAAACGCTCCAAGGGTCGACGACGTTGCCCTTATGCTTGCTCATCTTGATCCCGTCCTTGTCGTTGACGTGACCCAAGACCACGCAGTTCTTGAAGGGCGCCCTGTCGAAAAGCAGGGTGGAGACGGCGAGCAAGGTATAAAACCAACCGCGCGTCTGATCCACCGCCTCGCTGATGAAGTCGGCGGGGAATTGGCTCTTGAAGAGCTGCTCGTTCTCGAAAGGATAATGGAACTGCGCGAAAGGCATGCTTCCCGAATCTCCCCAGCAGTCGAGGACTTCGGGGGTGCGGTGCATGGTCTTGCCGCAGACGGGGCACTTTATCGTCACCGAGTCGATATAGGGCTTGTGAAGTTCGATGTCGCCCGTCAAGCCGCCTAACTTTTTCAGCTCTTCCTTACTGCCCACGGCGTGAACGTGCCCGCATTCGCAGACCCAGAAAGGCAGCGGCGTGCCCCAATAACGCTCGCGGGAGATGCCCCAATCGATGACGTTCTCCAAAAAGTTGCCCATTCTGCCCGTCCCTATCGAGGGCGGGATCCAATTCACGGAAGCGTTGTTTTTGAGCAGCTGCTCTTTCACGGCGGTCATCTTGATGAACCAGCTCGAGCGCGCGTAATAAAGCAGCGGCGTGTCGCAGCGCCAGCAGAAGGGATAGGAGTGCTCATAGAGCATGTCTTTGAACAGCAGCCCCTTCTCTTGCAGCAACATCATCACCGTCCTGTCGCCATCCTTGCAGAAGACGCCGTCCAGCTTTTCGTGCGTTCCCTTGACGAACCTGCCGCGCTCGTCCACCATTTGCAGGAAGGGAAGGTCGTATTTCCTGCCCACGTTCGCGTCGTCCTCGCCGAAAGCGGGCGCGATATGGACTATGCCCGTGCCGTCGGTGAGGGTGACATAGCCGTCGCAGGTGACGTAAAACGCCTTTTTCTTGCCCTCGTAGCAGTCAAAGAGCGGCTCGTATCCCGCAAATTCGTATTCCCTGCCCTTTTTCACGGACAGCGTTTCGTATTCTTCGAAGAATGAGGGCACGAGCGCCTCGGCGAGCACATAGACCTCGCCGCCACTCTTTATCTCGGCGTAATTTTCCTCGGGATTGACGCAGAGCGCGACGTTGGAAGGGAGCGTCCAGGGCGTGGTCGTCCAGGCGAGGAAGAAGCCCTCTCCCTCTTTGCGCCTGAACTTGGCGATGCAAGAGCGCTCCTTGACGTCCTTATAGCCCTGCGCGACTTCGTGCGAGCTGAGCGCCGTGCCGCAGCGGGGGCAATAGGGGACTATCTTGAAGCCCTTATAGATGAGCCCCTTGTCGAAAATGCTCTTGAGCGCCCACCAGACGGACTCGATATACTTGTCGTCATAGGTGATATAGGGATCGTCCATGTCCACCCAATAGCCCACGCGCTCGGACATGCGTTCCCATTCGTGCTTGTATTTCCAGACGCTTTCCTTGCATTTTTTGATGAAGGGCTCGACGCCGTATTTCTCTATCTCCTGCTTGCCGTCTATGCCCAAAGACTTTTCCACTTCGAGCTCGACGGGCAGCCCGTGCGTGTCCCAACCGGCTTTGCGCAGGACGTGAAAGCCCTTCATGGTCTTGTAACGAGGAATGATGTCTTTCATCACGCGCGTCAGGATATGACCTATGTGCGGCTTGCCGTTGGCGGTCGGGGGACCGTCGTAAAAGGAGAACGAAGGCGCGCCCTCGTTCTTTTTCACGCTCTTTGCGAAAATATCGTTTTGCTTCCAAAACGCTATTATCTCTTCTTCTCTTTGACAAAAGTGCATGTCGGCGTTTACTTTGTCGTACACTTTATTCCTCCTCGGAGCGGCTCTTGGCTCCCTCTTGTGTTGAGCTCACGGTGACTTCCGCCTGCGTGACCTTGTAATATTCCACGGAAAGCACTTTGAGCGTTAAGTTTTCGAATTTTACCTCTTCCCCCACGGCGGGGACCTTTCCCGCCAGCTGCGCGATCAGCCCGCCCAGCGTCACCGTCTCGAACTCGGACGGGTCTTTCTTGATGCCGAAATACTCGAAAAAGTCGGCGAGCGTGACCTCGCCCTGGACGAAATACCTGCCCTCGTCCACCTTGGCGAAGTTCTCCACCACCTCGTCGTGTTCGTCCCAGATCTCGCCCACCAGCTCTTCGATGATGTCCTCCATGGTCACCACGCCCATCGTGCCGCCGAATTCGTCCACGACCACGGCAAGATGCGACTTTTCCTTTTGCAGGCGGCGCAGGAGCACGGAGATCTTCATGCGCGGCGTGGCGCAGACCACGGGCGTTATTATCGGATCGAAAGAACCCGCTCCGTCGAGATAGAGATTGAGAAAGTCCTTTTCGTTGATCACGCCCACCACGTTGTCTATGCTGTCGACATAGACGGGCAGGCGGGTATATCCCGTTTCGCGGTAGACGGAGAGCACTTTTTCCATGGGCGTGCCCTTCTCGATCGCCTCCACCTCCACGCGAGGCGTGAGGATATCCACGACCGTGCGGTCGTCAAACTCGATGGCGGAGCGGATGAGCCTGCCCTCGTATTCGTCCAAGCCGCCCTCCGTCTGCGCCTCGTCCACGATGGTCATCAGCTCGTCGTCCGTGATCGCCGTCTCCTTTTTCTCCTTGAAGAGCTTGTCGAGCAGCGCTTTGAGCAGCTTCATCAAAAAGTTGAGCGGATAAAACGCATAATAGAAAAAGCGCAAAAGGGGCGCGAAGATGCTCACGAACTTCTCGGGCGCCTTCCCCGCCAATATCTTGGGCGAGACCTCGCCGAAAATGAGCAGGATCACGAGCATGACCGCCGCGCTTACCGCGCCCGTCGCGCCCCAATTCAGCTTCGCCGCTTCCAGCCAGAAAAAGACGGAGACCGTCGCCGCGATCACGTTCGCCAGCGTGTTGCCGATGAGAATGGTCGTGAACATGCTCGAGAGATGATCCTCGAACCACATCGCCGCCTTCGCCCTCTTGTTCCCCTCGCCCGCCATGCTCTTCAAGCGGATATGATTGAGCGAGGAAAGCGCGGACTCCGCGGCGGAAAAGAACGCCGAGAAGATCACGCAGATAACTATCAGCACTATGCTAAGCGCCATTTTTGTCAAAAACCCCTTTATTTTTAATATATTGCGAACATTATAACACGCGCGGGATAAAAGTGTAAAGTGTTTTCACGCCCGCGCCCGAAAACGCGGCATTATCGCGCTATTTTACCTGCTCTTCGAATTTATCGAAAACGGGCTTAACGCCGTCCGCGACGTCAAAATAGCCCTCGTGCGTGAGGCAGCTCAAAAGAGCTTCGCCGTCCTTCAAAAAAGCTATGTCCGCAAAGCTCACATAAGGTGCATAAGTTTCGTAAGCGTCATAGTGATACCTGTCGAATCGCTTGAAAGACATAAGGTATTCTTTGAGCTTTTGCGTGGGCTTGAGATAGACCCTAAGAACGTTCATGCCGTAATTTTCCGTCTCTTCCGTCCGATATGCCCCGCCCAAAATTTCCGCGAAGCGCGCGTCGCTCTCCCCGCCGATATGAACATTTTCTTCGGCATGAAAACAGACGGTATCGCTCTCGGAAAAGAGATATTCAAGCTGAGAAGCGGAAAGTTTTTTCGCCCGTTCGTCCTCGGCGACGGCTTTATCGTAATCGTCCAAATACCCGCTCTTCACATACTCTTCCCAAATATCTATTTGATCGTAGATGCGATCCGAAGGCATCTCGTATTCGACGACGTCCGCCTCTTCTCCCGCCATCGCCTGCGCCAAATCGAAAAAGGGCATGACCTCGGGCGAAGTCCGTTCAAGATGATACAGCGTAGATTCCTGCATCAGTGCATGGTCGTTTATGAACGCGCCGTATTCACCCATGGCTTTTTGGCACGCCTCGCCGCTCTCTGCCTGCTTGAACATTTCCTGCACCTTGGCATACACTTCGCTTTGCATTTTTTTGCTCTTCTCTTGCTCGGAAAGCGCGGGATCGCTCATGATCTTTTCCGTCATTTCCTCTTCACATTCCCCGATATGTGCGGTATAGCTCCGCCACTTTTGCATCAGGCGTTCCTGCTCTTTTTCAAAGGCGGCGCGCCTTTGTTCATACCCTTCAGACTCCAAAAGAGCCTTGATCTCCTGCAATCTCGCCAGCCTTTCCGCACCCGCCCGGCGAAATGTCTCGGCGGTATAGGGCTTTTCTCTGTCTATTTCGTTTACCGTTGTTATAGTTATCAACTTTTCCATGATCTCACCAACTCACATATACGCATGATTTATGCTTTCAATAAAATGCATTTCATTGCGGTCGCCTTCGGGCACCTGTTCTTTTTTATGTCTTGATTTTACCATATCCTCCGTGATCTTGCAAGGCGTATCTCCATCTTTTCTCATTCCGAGAAATGCAACTTGAAATGTTGCACATTGAGAAAAGATGCCCGCTTTGCCGCCCCTCCTCCGTGGCAGCAACGCCTTACCTTGCGATATTTTCCCCTCTTCTTCCCTTCACACTCTCTTCTCTTACCTTCTCTCCTCTCTCCTATCTCACTTCCACCCTCACACAACATATAGCTTATCCTTTAATTGCGCTTTAGCCACTTTTCGGCTATAACACAAAAAGACATTTACATTCTTACTTAACTAAAATTCTTACACTTATCCCTTACCTTTTAACTGCCTCTTCATTCGATCCCCTCTTGCCCGCTCTCTCTTCCACTCTTCTTCCATTCTCTTTCTCTCTTCAACCCCTCTTCTCTTACCTTCTCTCCCCACCCTTACCCCCTCTTTTCTTTCTTTTTCTCAATAACGTCCGCTATAAATTCTGTTTTAGCCATTTTTCGGCTACAACATGTTAAGAAGCCTTGCGCTTTAATACGATAAATATAACGATATGCCAAGGATCATAAAACGGTTACGAGCAACATGCTTAACCCCTCAGCACAGCAACCTACTTGCAATTTTTTCTCTTTCGTCTTTCTCAATAACGTCCGCTATATAATTCCGTTTTAGCCACTTTTCGGCTATAACATGTTAAGAAGCCTTGCGTTTTAATACGATAACTATAACAATACGGCAAAGATCTCAACCGACTGCAAACCATATCCGTTATCTCACACCCTGCAAACACACTATCCTTTTCCATTTACTTACCTAAATCTCTCTTCCACTCACTCTCTCTTTTCTGCTCCATTTCTTCCTTCTCTTATTGCTCATTATATAATTGCGTTTTAGCCATTTTTCGGCTAACACATATTAAGAGCACTTGCGCTTTTTCATTTATCTGATACAGCCGTGCGACTATAAAAACCACCGCACTTCAATGCCGACACAGCCCGCCCTGCCGTAATAAAGCCGCACATCTCTCCCTCCTCTCTACTATCTCACTCTCAATCTTACACTACATACCGCTTATCTTTTAATTACGTTTTAGCCATTTTTCGGCTATAACACAATGAGAAGCCTTTAGCTTTAATGCGACACATATAACGACATGATAAAGATCTCAACCGGCTGCAAACTAAGTTGACAACCTCGCGGCTTCGCGGCTAACCAACGCCAACCTCTCCCCTTACCTACTTCAACTCCCCCTTACCTTCCCCTTCTCTTCCTCTCCTCTTACCTTCCCCTTCACTTTACCCCCATGCCCCCTCTTCCACCCTACTCTCTCATTCCTTCACTTATTGCTCATTATATAATTACGTTTTAGCCATTTTTCGGCTATAACAAAAAGAAGACTTGCGTTTCAACACGATAACTATTAAAATGAGAGCAAAAGCGTTGTGGATAATATTCCGCCGCTCATATATCGCTCACACGTTGTAATACTCATTAACATACACCGCCCCGCACTACACGCCGCCTTTCTATCTCGCTCTCCCCTTCACACTCTCTCCTCTCCTTCCATCTCTTAATGCTCATAATATAATACTGTTTTAGCCACTTTTCGGCTATTGACCAAAATAGACTCACATGTTTCATCCTATCTCTCCGTTTCATTATCTTCTCTACCCCCTCAACCCTTTCCCTCTTTTGCCTTCCCTTCACTTTTCCCCGCCCCTCTCCCTCCCTCTCTACTGCTCATAATATAATACTGTTTTAGCCATATTTCGGCTATCAATTATAATAAACATTGATATTAAGACTTGTTACCGTGACTGCGTAACAGTTGAGCGAAATAAAAATAACGGACACGAAAGCTACCCGTTATTGCGCATGGACTTATTATCCGGTCGGGATCCCCGACGCCGCCTTATCATTATTATGCGAGAGATCGCACCAAGTCAGCCGCCGTTACTGCGCGAGTTTTTCGCAAGCAAAGCGGCGGCAGACAATTTGACGCGGGCGCTATTCGGGGAAAAAGCGTTCGGGAAAGGTCAGATCTTCCGCCTCGGCGGGCGGCTTTACCTTTGCACTTTCGCGTTTTTCGCCCCGATCGCCGCGCATAGCCTGCAAGAGCGCGGGCAGCGCGGACATATCTCCGCCTGCGGCGCGCATGATCTTCTCCGCGTCGCCGCCCATCATTTTCAACAAATCTTCCGTCCTCATTTTCTTTTCAAGTCAAAGCCCGCATTGCGCCGCAAACCGCGTTCGGCGTGCGGCAACGCTCTTTCACTCCCCTCTCTTCAAGCCCGAGATCAGCTCTTTAAGCCGCGCGCGCTGGACATCGTTCAAAAGCGGCGCCGCAGAAGAGTAAAAATCGTCGAGCGCCTTGTCGTCCAACTCTCCCGCCGCACGAGAACGCGCCGCCTGCACCATCATCTCCTGCATCAACTTCTCCTGCGGCATGCCCGCATAGCGCGCCATCGCGCTCTCAAAACTCTCGCCGCCCGAACTACCCGACATATTTGAGCCGTTTGAGCCCTTCCCGTTCGCGCCGACACCGCCCGCGCCGCCTTTATCGAAGTTTGCGTTCGCGCCGCTTTCATGGGTGCCGCTCCCGCCCGCATTGCCGCGCCAAATATCCGTGCTCTCAAAGCTTCCCGAGCGCTCGGAAAATTTCGGTTTTTTCATCTTCCCTCCCGCCGCTTATATGCGGCTTTTTCTTGCACTTTCGGCATATAAATAAGTTTTTACGCCTTTTTTGAACTTTTACACGGCATGCTCCGCTATCCTCATGATAGCTCTTGCCGTGCGCTCCGCCTGTTCGAGCGTATTGTCCGCGCCGGGCGAGATACGCACGAGCCCCTCGTCGAGAGTGCCGAGCGCCGCATGCATGAGCGGAGCGCAATGCAATCCGCCGCGCACGGCGATCCCGCTCTCGCTCAGCGCGTCGGCGACGTCGCTCGAAGATATTCCCTCGAGGGCGAAGGCGAAGAGGTGGCTCCCCTCGGGGGAATAAATTTTCAGCCGCGCGCACTTTTCAAGCCTGCCGCGCAGCAGGGCGCAAAAGCCGCCTATCGCCGCATTTATCTCCAAAAAGCGCTCGTGCGTCCATTGCGCTCCCGCGTTTAGCCCGTCGATGGCGGGAGTGTTGAGCGTCCCCGCCTCCAAAGCCTCGGGCAAAAGAGCGGGCATTTCGAGCGAGAGCGAATTGGTGCCCGTGCCGCCGAATTTGAGCGGTTTCAATTCAAGACCCGCCCTAACTATCAAAAAACCGCTCCCTTGCGGCGCATGCAAGCCCTTATGCCCCGCACAGCAGATAAAGGCGGCTTTGCTCTTTTGCATATTTATCTCGTAATGTCCCGCCGATTGAGCGCAGTCGACGAGCAGCGGCACTCCCCGCCTTTCGCACTCCCTGCCCACAGCCTCGACATTCACCACTCTTCCCGTGACGTTCGAGGCATGAGTGACGACGACAAGGCGCGTATCTTCGCTTATCGCCGCGGCAATGTCCGCCGCCGCGAGTTCGCCGCTCTTGCGCGGAAAGACCACCTTGACTTCAAGCCCTCTCTTTTTGAGCGCGTTCAAGGGGCGCAGGACGGAATTATGATCGAAAGCGGTACAGACGACGCTGCCGCTCTTGTCTTGCAGCCACCCTAATATTGCATAATTGAGCGCTTCGGTGCAGTTGCAAGTGAAGATGAGCTGCGCGTCCTCGGGCGCGGAAAACAGCTTTTTCAGGTTTTCTCTCGCCTCTTCCACCTTTTTGGCGGCATAGAGCGAGGCGAAATGACCGCTCCGACCGGGATTGGCGGCAAAGCGCAGCTGCCGCGCCATCGCCGCAAAGACGCATTCGGGCTTGAATCTGCCCGTCGCCGCATTGTCCAAATAGATCATATCCGTCCCCTTTTGTAACGGCTTTGCGCCGCCGACGCTATAATGATATGAGAGGAAGAGGCTTTATATGCCGCGGCAAGGCAAGGAGAAATTCGCCCGTCGCGGCAAAACAATACAGGCGCCGCACATACATAAGCCAAAGGAGCATAGACATGCAATATTTAGTGATAGCTTTTTCCTCGCGCTCGCTCGCCATGCAGGCGCAAAACATATTCGCCCGGCGCGGCATTCCCGCGACGCTCATCAACACGCCGCGCGAAGTCGACGGCTCGTGCGGTCTTTCCTTGCGCACGGACTCCCGCTACCGCGACGCCGCCCTGCGCGCCGTCGAGACCACCTTACTCAAAACGAGCGTCAAGGCGATCGCGCTGATCGACTATCCGCGTTCGGGCGAAAAAAGCGTGCGCTTTCTCGCAAGATAGCGCCTTTTTGTGCACAAAAAAGACAATTATTAATACACGCCCCGCCGCGCGCCGTCGAAACCACCTTACTCAAAACGAGCGTCAAGGCGATCGCGCTGATCGACTATCCGCGATCGGGCGAAAAGAGCGTGCGCTTTCTCGCAAGATAGCGCCGCTTAGTGCAAGAAAAAGACAATAAGTAGGCACGCTCCGCCGCGACGGCAAAAAAAGCACGACCGCGTTGAGCTTTCGTGCTTTTTAATGCCGAACCGGCATGCCTCATCAAATGGCGAAGATCTTACTTCTTGCCGATATTGCCGATTATTTTGCCCAGCCCCTTGAAGAAGCTGCCGTTGAGCATGAGCAAGAGCCCGTCCGCCATCTTCTCGTTGAACATGCCCTGAGAGGAGAAGGAGAGGCTGCGCAGAGGGGAAGTTATTATCACCTCGTGCATCATCTTGCAGTTGGGATCGTCCGCGGGCGCATGCATGGAGAGGGCGATCGCGCGGCGGGCGAAGCGAATGATAAAGCGCGCCAGACCCGATTGCGGCGCCATGTCGTTAAAGCTGTCGTTTACAGTGAAAGCGCCCTTTTGCGGGAGCGGCTTTTCGGGAGTGAGCGGACGCCTAAGAAGATCGGAGAACTCCTCGTTCGTGACGGGCGCAGGCGAGGGAGAGAGATACCAGCCCGAGCAGGGCGCGAACTTATGCGCGGGCGCGCTCATCTCGATCTCATCGCTCAGGCGCACGTCCTCGCACGACGCCGCAACGCAAATGCGATAAGCACCCGAACAAGCCGCCCAATCTCCCTCAACGCTGCTCCAATGCATGAAGGCGCGCGGGGGCAGGGTCACGGTGACGCGCTTTTCCTCGCCCGCTTCCAAAAAGACTTTCTTGCTCCCTTTAAGCTCGAGCGCGGGGCAGGCAGTCTCGCCCGTGAGGTCGCCGACATACACTTGCGCCACTTCGGCGCCCGCCCTATGTCCCGTATTTTTCAAGGTAAAGCTCACCTCGACGCCCTCGCCCTCTTTGAGCTTTTTCTTTGAAAGTAAGAGGTCGGAATATTGAAAAGTCGTGTAAGAAAGCCCGTGACCGAAAGGATAGCGCACCTTGACGCCCGCGCTCAGATAGTAACGGTAGCCCACGAAAAGGCTCTCGCGGTATTCGCTCAGATAGCGCTTTCCGGGGAAATAGTGCGCCGAGGGACAATCTTCGTATTTGAAGGGGAAGCTTTCGGCGAGCTTGCCCGAGGGGTTCACCTTGCCCGTGAGCACGTCCACGCTCGCGCCGCCGCTGTTTTGCCCGGCAAGCCCGATAAAGAGCACGGCGTTCACCGCGTCCGCCCAGGGCAGTTCCATCGCGCCGCCGCCCGCGAGCACGACGACGACGTTCTTGTTAACCGCCGCAAGGCGCGCGATCAGCTCGTCCTGCTCCTTGGGCAGGCGCATATGGCTCCTGTCAAAGCCCTCCGCCTCAAAACTCGCGGGCAGACCCGCCATAACAATGACTTTTTCGTATTTCGCCGCCTGCGCCTCAGCCTGAGAGAGCAGCTTTGAGCGCTTTTTCTCGCTCATGCGCTTTTCGAGCGGATAGCCCGGCTCATAGGCATAGGTCACGCCCTCTTGAGAGAGCGCGTCCAAAAGCGAAGTTATCTTATGCGCGTTGATGAAAGAAGAGCCTGCGCCCTGGAAGCGCGGCTTTGCCGCCATTTCCCCGACCACGAGCACCTTTTCGCCCTCGGAAAGCGGGAGCGCGCCCGCGTTTTTGAGCAGCACGGCGCAGTTTGCCGCCGCCTTTCGCGCCGCCTTGTCGTGCGCCTCGGCGTCATATCCCTCTTCGCGCCGCTTGGGCGAAGTGAGCGCGAGGTCGATGACCCTGTCGGCGATGACGTCGAGCACCCGCTCGTCCAGCTCGCCCGCTTTGACGGCGGAAACGAGCTTTTTGTCGTTCATGCCGCCGCTTGACGGCATCTCCACGTCCATGCCCGCCTTCGCGCCCGCGACCCTGTCCGCCGTGGCGCCCCAATCGGTCATCGTCAGCCCGTCAAAGCCCCATTCGCCGCGCAGTATCTCGTTGAGCGTGAGCGGATTTTCGCTGCAATATGTGCCGTTGAGCTTGTTGTAGGCGCACATGATCGTGCGCGCCTTTCCCTCTTTGACGGCGGTCTCGAAGGGCGCGAGATAGATCTCCCTGAGCGCGCGCTCGTCCACTTCCGCGCTTATGCTCATGCGGTAATATTCCTGATTGTTGCAGCAAAAATGCTTGGGGCAAGCGCCCGTTCCGCCCGCCTGAATGCCGCGAATGAGTGCGGCGGCGGCTTTTCCCGCCAGATAAGGGTCTTCGGAAAAATATTCGAAATTCCTGCCGCAGAGGGGGTCGCGCTTGATGTTCAAGCCCGGTCCCAAAACCACTCTCACGCCCTCGCAAAGCGCCTCTTCGCCCAGCGTTTTCCCCAGCTCTTCGATGAGATCTTCGTCCCAGGAGCAAGCCGTCGTCACCGCCGTGGGGAAGCATGTCGCCTTGACGGACTGATTGAGCAAAAGCTGCTTTTCCTCCTGCTTACGCAAGCCGTGCGGTCCGTCCGTGACCATGACTTCGGGAATACCGAGCCGCTCTATGCCCTTGAAATGCCACATATCCCTGCCCGAGCAGAGCGAGGCTTTTTCTTCGAGAGTGAGCTTTTGAACGATGTCGGCGTGTTTGAGCGCGATGCGCGCGTGATCGTATTTACTTGTGTGCTTTTCCATGCATCCCCCTTGAGCGCAAAAAGCGCGGGTCTGATTTTTTTTATTATATCATAATAAAACCGATGAATCAAGGGGAAATTTTATTCCGCCGAAAGCGCTTCGATGACCCTCTCCCTCGCCGCGTTTATCTTGGCGTCGTCCACCCTTCTGCCGCAGCGGGGCGAAGGCAGGGAAAGGTCGAGAATTATATTGCAAGGGCTGCCGCCGAGCACGATCACCCTGTCCGCGCACATGAGCGCCTCCTCCACGTCGTGAGTGACGAAGAGCACGTTCGCGCCGTACATGCCCGCGCCCACCATGCTCTTGATTATGCCGCGCTTGATACCGATGTCGAGAGCGCGGAAAGGCTCGTCGAGAAGCAGCGTCTGCGCGCCGTAGGCAAGGGCGCGCGCGAGCGCGGCTCTGCTCGCCTCGCCGCCGCTTATGCGCGTGGGATATTTGTCTTTGAGGTGCAGCACTCCCGCCTCGCCCAGCGCCTTTTCCGCCCGCCTTCTCACGTCCCCCTTTTCGCCGCGCAGGACAAATTCCACGTTTTCGAGCACGCTCATGGAAGGGATAAGCCTGCTCTCCTGAAAGACATAGCCGCAAGAGCCGAAGCCCTCTATTTCCCCCGCGTAAGGGACAAGCCCCGCCACGCAGTTCAAAAGCGTGCTCTTGCCGCAGCCCGACCTGCCCATGATGCAGAGCGTCGTATGCTCCTCGACGTCGAGCTGAAAGTCTTGAAAGACTATTTTGTCCTCATAACTCACGCATAGGCTTGAAATTTTAAGCATAGCGCCACCTCAAAGCAAGTCTCTTGACGAGCGCGACCGCCCCTTCCAAAAGCGCGGAGAGCGCGATCGCCGCAAGCGTATAGGCGAGCACGACGTCCGTTTCCAAGTATTGATGCGCCAAGTTCATCGCCTGGCCTATGCTGCGCGCCGTGCCCGACATGACCTCGCCCGCGATGATCAGCTTGACCATCAGCCCGAGCGTGGACTGCACGCCCGAGAGAATGGCGGGCATGGAGAGGGGGAGATAAAGCTTCGCCGCCCGACGCGCCGCAGGGACCTTATACACCCTGCTCATCTCCGCGAGCTTTTTGTCCACTCCGACGACCGCGTTCAGAATGGTCGTATAGAGCACGGGGAAGACGATGAAAACGCTCACCACCACGGGCAGGATGCGGTTGCTCACCCACAAAAGGCAGAGCAGGATTATCGACATGGTGGGGACGGCGCGCGCGATCACCACGAGCGGGGAAAACAGCTTTTCCACGGGCTTTAAGAACGCCGCGGGCAAAGCCAGCGCCAAAGAAAGCGCCAGAGAGATGACAAAGCCGACGAGCGTCCTCAGCAGCGTCCACCCTAACGCGACGTAAAAATCGGCAGAGCCGAGCAGCTCCCCCAGCCCGCGGAAAGTATCTCCCACGGACGGGAGCACGATGGGTAGGTCGACCGCGCGGGCGGCTATCGCCCACACGGCAAAGACCAGCCCGAGCGTTATCAGCGGGTAAATATACCCCACTATCCTCAGCGCTCTGCCCTGATTTTTCATACCGTAAAGTAAAAACCGCTGTTTTGCGCGGGCACCTTACCGCCTATAGACTGCGGATTGACGTCCAAGACCGCTTCGAGCATAGCCGTTATCTCGGCGAGCCCTTCTTGCGTATCCGCGGAAACTATCTTCACGTTGCTGCGTTTGATGATGCTTGCCGTCATGTTTTCGGGCTTGAGCGAAGTGGACTCATAGACAGTCTTGATGTTCGAAACGGCTTGCCCCGCGTATTCGTCGCTCGAAACTATCTTGTCCGCATTCGTCTGCAATTGGCTCAAAATCGAAGTGGTGAAAGACACGTCCTTGGCAAGGCTGCTCTTCATGATGAGGACCGCCTGCGAATAGCCGCCCTCGGAGCCGTTTGCCTCGTTCCAAAGCGCCTGCATATCGGCTTTTTCCTGGAGCCCCTTGCTCTTGGCGGCGGTGGAGACGGCAGGTTCGCCGATTATGCCGTAACTCGCCTTACCCGTGACCACCTGAGGTATGACCGCCGCGCCGTCCGCGCCGTAAATGAGCGTGACTTTGCCTTCCGCGGCAACGGCTTTGGCGGGGTCTTCCGCCACGACGTACTCCACTTCCGCCTTGGTCAGCATGGCTTTGAAGAGGGAATCGGGCACGCTGCCCTTACCTATCGACGCCACTATCTTGCCTTTGAGCTGCGTCAAGTCCGTGACCGCGGGCGCGTCGGGCTTGCCCACCATATAGAGGTTGCCGTGCGTCACCGTCGCCACGACCTTGATGTCGCTGCCCTCGTTGAACAGCTTTGCCGCCACGTTTGCGGGCACGATCGCCATATCCGCTTTCGCCGCACGCGTTCCTATCTCACTCGCCGCGACCACTTCCGCGCGCACGCTTATGCCCTCGGCATAATAAAAGGAAGATCCCGCCAACCCCGAAACCGCCAGAGCGGGCGCGCCGTCGGGAGCCACGATGACGTATTCGCCCTCGCTCACCTTGCCGCAGGACACGATGCCCGCGACGCTTGCCGCTATCAGCGCGATCGCGAGAAGCGCAAGTAAAATGCTTTTCTTTTTCATATTTTCTCCTTTGCCGTATTCGGCGAATATTATTTACTCTTATTCGGGCAACTCCGCGCTCGTCAAAGCCGTCTTTATGCAAACTCCTTCGAGCTTGCCGAGCTTTCCCGAAAGCGCGGAAATGCGCTCCACGCTGCCCTTGACAATGACGGCGATGGCGTTCACGCCGCTCTCCTTGTCGGGCACGCCCATGCGCCCCGTGATGATGTCGGAAAAGTCGGACAAGAGCGCCTGAACTCTTCCCGCCACTTCCTTGCAAGGTCTTTCGATAACGATCCCGACAACTCCCAATCTCGTCATTTTTCTCTTCTCCTTTTTCCGCCCCTGCCGCCCTTTTTTAGCGCAAGGCATAATATTTTTCCGCCCCTGCCCGCGATCTTTTGAGCCCGAGCTTTCCCGCCCCTGCCGCGAGATCACGCCGTTTTCCGCCTTGTTCTCCCCTTTGTCGGGCGGCGTAATAAAAAAACCGCACCCAAGCGGGCGCGGCAAAAGTTGCGCGTTGATATTTTCGCACCTATGTGCGCCCTGCTCGCCGAAAACTCATTGATACGGATATTGTGTGTCACTTCGGCGTGGGAAACTCCTCCGCCTTAGTAGCTTGATGATAACATTTCGCACGCGGGATTGTCAAGCGCTTAAAGGCAATATCCCTTTGCGCACGCCACGGCGCAATTTGAAGCTCTTGCTTTATTTTACTCTGCTTTTATATAGTGCGGCGCAGAGAAATTGTTTTATCTTTGCCGAACGCTTACCCCGCGCTGATCTCGATATTCGTGACAGATGCCCCGTCAAAAGAAATCGCTGCGGTATATGCGTTAAACACATTGCCGTAAATGTCGGTCACGATCGGCACGATCTGATATTCTCCTGCGGGCAAAGTCCGCACCGTAAGTTTTGTCTGTGCGCCGTACACCGTGCTGCCTTCCTCAAAAACTTGCTCTCCTTCGCCCTGCTGCGCATCATAGAGCACGGCGATCTCGTCTCCTTCCGCGAGCGGGCGGATGCGCGCGGTGCTGCCGTCGCCGTCCAGCACGCCTTCGATCGCCGCCCCTCCGCCTGCGAATAGCGGAACAACAGATAGGAAAATTCACCGTTCACCGTTACGGGGGAATAGAATACGGTCAGATCGCCGCTTCTCGCCAATACGTCGCAGTGCAGAAGGATCCCGTCTAAATACACCCACTTGCCGGTAAAGCGGGCAAGGAAGCGGCTGCCGCTGAGCAAAACGTCATTGTCCGTACCGATGCAGTACAGGCGCGAAGAGGCGCCGTCTTCCGCGCTCAATTCGCCGTACAAATGCACTTCGTATTGCACGGACTGCACATAGCTCAGGCAGGCAGGATCGAGCGAAAAGCCGAACAGCCCGCTTTCTTCGTCGATAAAGCCGCGCTCCGAGAAAGAGATCGTGTCCATGGGCACGGCGCCGATGTATTCGCGCAGAAAAGCCGTATATTCCTCGCCGTCAAACATATCCAAATAACCGCTGTGATCGGCGGAAACGTTTGAGGGGAAATAAAAACTCAGCCCGCCCGCGCCGGAGCGCGCGCTGCCGTTGGCGGTGCGCACAAAACCGGAAAAGTCGCACTCCAAGCCGAGGCAGCGGGCAAAGGACTCGATGTCGAAAAAGGTCGCCTGCGGCAGCGGATCGCGCGCGCCGAAGCGCACCGAATCCTCCAGCGCTTCCCTCAGACGCCCGTCGCCTTCGAGCACGGCGTTTACGATCGCGTCAAGCGCCTCGTCGACGCGCGAAAGCTGCGAAAGGTCGGTCACCGAAAGGGTGTAATAGGTCTTTGCGCCCTGCCGTGCGGCAAAGGAAGCGAGCACCTCGTCGTAAAACCCGTCAAAGCCGAGCTTTTCCGAAAGCACGGTGTAATCCCAGCCCGCCGCAGGCTCCAGCTCTTCCGAAGCGATCAGGTAGTGTGCATAGTCCTGCACCGCGTGCGCCGTTTCGTAGGTCGCCATGAGACAGGCGTCGAACCCGATAAAAGAAAAGTGCATCTGCGCCTTTGCGAGCGCGGCGGAAAGTTCGAAAAGCGTTAAATAGTCGCCGAACAGCTCGTCGCGGCAGACCCCGTCCACCGAGCCGCCGCCGTGATCCCACAAAATGAGCGAGGTCTGCTCTGCGGGATAGTTATCCGCGGCATACAAGAGGAATGAGGCGAGCGTTTCCGCGTCTCCCATGCTTGCAAGCGGTTGCGTGTCCTTTTTTATCAGCTTACCGTGCCGCACCTCGTATCTTCCTATCTCCGATGCGGAGATCTCTTCTCTTTGCCACGAATTTGCGCCGCCCGTCTGGATCACGACGTTCACGTTGTGCGGCAGCTGCGCTTCAAGCATGTCTGCGATGTTGTCGCTCGCGTAGCCGTGGCGGCTCTCTAAATCGCTCCCGCACATGTAAATGAGCAGCGTCTGGCTCATCTCCGGCTCGGGCACGCAGGCAAAAAGGGCAGCCGAAGACAGGCACAACAGGCAAAGTATAAGCAAAACCGTCAAGCCCTTATGTCTCATGACCGCCCCGAAAAAGTTATTTGCGGATCGCAATGGTGGGCTTTATGCCCGCGACCGTGTCATAATTCGCGCTCCAATTATACCAATATCTTTGAGTGCTGTCATATTCCACATGCGGAACAAAGACGCCGTGCCAATCTTCCCTGAATCCGCAGAAGTTCGGATCCACGAAATCGGACACCGATCCCCAATAAGCGCGATTGTCGGTCGCGCCGCGCGCCCAGGCGAAGTCGGTCACGACCATCCCGTCGCCGTAATAGTTCTCCATAAAAGGCGCAACGGAAACGACGTCCATCGACAGCGTCAACTCATCCTCTTTGGGGTGCAGAGAGTTGTAATAATGCACATAGCCGAGGCGATAGGTGTTTTCCGTGCGGAAAGCCTTGTCATGGAAGAATCCGTTCAAATAAGTGCGCACGGTCGAATTCTCCCAATAGTTATGATTGCCCGCGGAAGTTCCGCCCACAAGCTCCATGATGAAATGGTTTGCGGTCCTCGAAATATATCCCACGAAGTCTTCGCCTTCCTGCTTTTCATTTAAATATTTGTTGTAATAATAATCAATTTCTTGCTCACGCCAAAGCAGATCCATGAGCTGAGCGGTCAGCTCATCTCTGTTCATGCCCGAGATCAGGAAGTTTTCGTCATAATATTTGGAAGCGTCGAGGATCTTGTCGCTCGTATAAAGGCGCTGACCGTTGGAATCCGTGTCGTAATACCGCCAGACGATGTCTTCGAACTTGAAATAATAAGTTTGTCCCGCATTGTAACCGTTATGCGTTTCGGTCGGCACATATTTGAGATATTCGTCACCGCCATAGGAGATGATGTCTCCATAGTTGAGGAAATAATCTTCCGCGACTTCGCCCTTGCCCGCGTTCAATGCGGCAGTGACGACGACGTCGGCGCGCGACTGCGGATAAGATCCGTAACGCAGGATAATGCTCTGCGTCTGCGTATAATAATCGCTGATAAGATTGTCATAGGTATTCTTTGCAAGATAGTTGAAGTCCTCTTCGAGCTCCCTTGCGCGCGCCCGCCCTTCTTCGGTGTCGGGCAAAAGCTTCCAGATCGGATAAAGGGAATTGGCGTTGAGCGTACCGATGAGCGTAGGCGTCGCGGAAATGCTGCTCAACCACTCGGAATAATTTTCCGCCATCGCGTCGATCGAGCTCATGTTCACGGCAGGATCGCCGCCGAAAGTGTTGGTCGTCGTGGCGATCTCGATCTTCTTGCTCGCGGCTTCCGACTTGTAGGAATTGTCGAGCTGAACGGAGCCGTTCAAGCCGAAGCTCGAGATATTCGCAGAGAGCTTGCCGCCGATACTGTTGATGTCTTCGGTCGTCGTGCTCGTTTCGGTGGAATAAAGATAATAATTAAAGTCCAAGCGTCCGCCGTAGGCTGCGCTGATGATGACGTGCGTGCCATATTTGGCGAAAAGCTCTTCCGCCGTCACTTCGGGATCGACAAGATCCTTTTGAAACTCGTCGGAGAGAAAATCGGAATATTTGCTCTCGCCCGAGGCAAGGCTCACGGCGAATTCCTGAACGTTCGCATGAAAGCGCATAAATTTAGAATTGGAAACGAGCGAATTTTTCGCCGTCGTGGAGAACGCCACGTCAACGCTGGCGGAGAAGAAGTTGCCGAAAGAAGCGCCAACGCTTATGCTCGTCTTTTTGGCGTAATCTTCCATGAAGCTCTCCATGCTCTCGCCCTCGACGCGCACCGTGGAGCTCTTGCGGTTGTTGCGGTTGATGCGCAGCGAGCCGGAATCGATGAGCTTGTCGGGATCGAACACGGGATAAGTTATATTCGCATCGTTGCCGTTGATGAAATCGGAAGCGATGACGTTATATCCCGCGCCACAAAACCCGTAATGTCGTCAACGTCGGTAAAGTTCCCGAAGCCCTTGTCGTCATCGTCATAAGTGTTGTCCGTCACGGTGACGCGATAAGTGCGCGTTTGCGTTCCGTTGGTCTCGGTGACGGTCGTCTTGCCTTTGTTCACGCCGACGATGTACCCGTCTTCGCTCACGCCCGCAACGTTGTCGTCCTCGGTGGAAAACACCGCTCCTTCGAGCGGCTGTTCGATTTTGTAGGAAGTATCCACTTCCAGCTCGATCGCCGTTGCGTTATCCTCCGTACAGGCGGCAAATACCGGCACAACGAGCGTTACGCATAATAAGATGGCTGTCCAGATCGCAACCGCTTTTTTCTTCATAATACAACCTCCGATTTATTATAATTTATGTTTGACCGCTTTTTTCGGTCAAACCAGATCGTAGCCGCTGCCGACGCCGAACGTGGCTCTGCCGATGTAGACGTACAGCTCTTTATTGAAAGTCGTCACTTCCGGCGCAATGCGCACGACGGGATACGCATACCCTTGCGGACGGAAGTCCTTAACGCGGATATGGAGTTTTCCGTCCGTCAGCCCGACTTCGAGCGTACCGTTCGTATCGGGAAGAAGAACAATATTCTCGGCGCCCGCATATTCCTCTATGAATGCCCCGTACGGGAGCGTAAACGTAGAAGAAAAGCGATACTTTTCGCCGATATTCGAGTAAGAGGCGCTCTCTGCCATCATCTGAGGAATATAGACGTTGACGAGCGCGGTCCCGGTTGCGTTTTCCGAGATCCCGCCGCTTACGACGATCGAACCGAGCACGCCTTCGTTGCCGACTTCGCCCGTGACCGTTCCCGAAAGCGTGACGCGGAGCGTGGAATCATCCGCACGGGCAACTTCCGTCACGGTTTTCCCCGCAAGGCCGCCGCTTACGGTCACGTCCGAGGCGTCTATGTCCTCTTCGAAGGTGTAAGCGCCGCTTTCCTCGGAAGAGAAGGTGAGCTCGACAGTCTGTTCGCCGTGTGAATAAACTGTCCCTTCCGCTGCGGTGAGCGAAATTTGCTCTCCCGTTTTATCGCCGCACGCGGCAAAGACCAGGCAAGCCGCCGCAAGCATGACCGACAACAACACACATAAAAATTTTTTCATTGTCTTCCTCCGAGATGCGCGGTCACCGAACGCCTTTGATCGCGTTCAGAAGCGCTTCATTGTCATAAAAGTGCTGCCTGTCGAGCGGGATGTCGGGCACGACGCCGCTCTCCACCGCATCGCCGCCCACCATGACGCCCTGATCGTACTTCGCCGTTTCGAATACTATTGGCGAGCTGATGTTGGCTGTGGTCCCGTCGGGGAGCACGATGGTATATACCGCGCAGGTGCCGCCGCCCGACTGCTCGCCGATGACGGTTGCGATCCCTTGCTCTTTTGCGATCGCCGTGAACAGATTTGCCGCGCTGAACGAGAGCTTTGTAGTGAGCACATACCACTCATATTGATCGTATGCGTCGTCGTCCGTAAAGTCTCCGTCCCCGTCCGCGTCGACGGCATAATATTCTGCCGACGTAGCGCCGGAGATAGTGCTGCGCGTAAGATACTCGATCGGCTCGTCCGTCAAAAAGCCGAGAGCGCGCCACATCGCGGCGATCGACCCGCCGCCGTTCCAAGCCAGATCGAGAACGACGTTCTTGGTCGTCGTTCCGGTCTTACTGTCATGCTCGGCGATCCTATCCATCGCATACCTCATAAAGAAATAGGTGTCATGCTGCATCGCGTCTTCGGAGACCGTTCCGTCTTCGTTATAGATCTGCTCGTCCGACCCTGCCTTAAACGCATCCAGATAGACGATAGCCGTATCGCCCGCAAAGCGCACGAGGTCGAACACATAAGTGACCGTCCCGTCCGGCTGCTCAACGGGTCGGAGGGCATCGGAGCCGGGCGCGACCAACGCCTCATTGAGGTCCGCCGAGATCTGCCACGCCTCTTTCAACCCTTCTCCGAGACCGCCGTTCAAAATGTTTTCGGTCGACGCATCGAATTGCGCGTCCGCTCCCGAATAATAAGAAGGCTTGATAAGAGCGGTATGCCGCTCATCCAGCGTCTTTTGCAGAAGATCGATATACGCTTGGTCGCGCACGGCGTTGTCGGAAGAGAGGAGCGCTTCTTTCAAGTCGCCCGTAATGACATCCTCTGCGAAAGAGCCGATGTCCTTATAGTCTTTCAAGCCGTAAAAATAGTCGAGCGCAAAATTCAAAAAGTTCAGATTGATCAGGCTCATTTCCGCAGAGATAGGCTCATCGTTCCGCTCGCAGGTCATGATCTCCGCCCATTTTTCCGCCGTCATGCCCTGCGTAAGACTTCCCTGCTCGATGCCGTAATATGCCTCGCCGTTGAAATAAACGTTATACAGATTGAATGAGCAAAACAGCAGATTCACGATATAGAACGGGAACAACGTCTGCCCGTCATGGTAGAGAATATCGAATCCGTATTCCCCGAGGTCGAAAACAATGTCGCTTTCCCCAGTTTTCCACGTTGCCACCGGCTGCAAGAACGCCGCATAGTCGGTAGCCGGAGCCTGCTCAAACGAACTGAGAAAAGTAAGGCTGTCAAGCCGGATCGTGTCCTTTTCCCAATTTGCGATCATGGTATAGACGCGCTCGCCCGTATACTGCAAGACGTATTCATGCGAAGCTTCCGAAACAAAGCTTTGCAGATCCTTGTCGTCATAAAGACCGTCCAAAGCCGCAAAAAACGTTTCGAGCTCGACATACGGCATTTCGCTGCCCTCTTTGTGATATGTGGGGATGGTTGCGTCTTCGATGGTGTATTCCGCCGAGAGATTGCGGAACGGATAGTCGGTTTTTGAAAGGCCGTCGGACGCGGGATCGTCCACGCACGCGGCGGGGACCAGCATAACGCCGCACAATATTAGCGCCATACAGATGATGAGAGATACTTTTTTCATCATACGCATATCCCCCGACGCGAATTTCGTCAATTACGACATCCGACGCTCTTTAATGCGTCTATTTGTATATATCAATCATCCGTATTATACCATACTTGCCGTTGAGTGGCAACTTATACGGGTAATTTTTCCGCGGCTTTGTCTATGCGGAAGCCCGAGCGGGCGTCGAAGACGAACGCCGCGCGCGCTATGCTCACGCTCTCGACTCTCCCCTCGGCGGCGCAAAGCAGTTCACCGCCCTTGACGCCCAACCTCAGGCAGCGGCACTTGCCGTCGTCGAAAACGCCGAGCGTCTTAGCGGGCAGCTTCCCGCCCGCGCTCACGTCCTCGCGGCGTACGGCGGCGATGACCTCTCTGCCGTCATAGACGTCGCTCAAAAGGGGCGCGCACTTTGCCCTTTCTCCGCCTATCTCGACCGCCCAGCCGCCCGCTTTCACCGCCCGCGCGGGAAGCAGCGATATTTCGGGCGCAAACGCCTCGACAGCCGCCCTATGAGCGGGATCTTTATATATTTCGCTCAGCGGCGCACATTGTACGAGCCTGCCCTCGCTCATTATCCCCACCTTATCGGGCAGCCCCTGCGCCTCATAGGGGCGCTCGGTGGCATAAATTATCCTGCCGCCTATCTCCCCCGCCGCCGCGCGCAGACGGTCGAAAAGCCGCTTGCGCTGAGTGAACGAGAGAGAGCTAAGCGGTTCGTCGAGCAGCAAAAGGTTGGTCTCGCGCACAAAAGCGCGCGCCAAAATTATCTGAGCCAGATAAAAAGGCGGAAGCCCCTTGACCTTTTCGCGCAAAATATTCTCCGCGCCCGTAAGCCGCGCGGCAAAGGCGAGCCGCTGCCTCATATATTCCTCGCTCGCCCCGCGCAATTTGAGCGGCTTTAAGATATTCTCCGCCGCCGTCTTTTTCTTTTCCAGACTGTCCTCGCCGAAAGTATAGCAGATCTCGCGCTCTTTGGGCGGCAGGGAAAAAAGCTCCCGCCCGCCTATCTTCACCTCGCCTTCGCTCTCCTCAAGCCCCGCCAAACCGCGCAAAAGCGTGGTCTTGCCGCTGCCCTCCGCGCCCAAAAGACAGAGCACCTCGCCCTCATCGAGCGAAAACTCCGCCTCTTCGACCTTGCGCCCGTAACCGTAATAGGAAACGGAAAAATTCTTCACTTCCAGCCTGCCGTCCGTCAACATACCTTTATTTTATCACGAATGCCGCCCCGCCGCAAGCGCCCGCGCACTTTTGCTCGCCCGCCCCGCCTGCCTCCCGTTTTTTGTTCAAAAGTTCCGCCATTGCCGCCTTAAAGTTTGAAGGCGGATTTGACTTCGAATTTCGGCTCCGAGCAAAAGCAATGCGCATTTATCGCCGTCGCGGCGAATGATCATCGGCAAAAAGCGCCGAGCAGGCTCGGCGCAGGTTTTGACGAAAAGTTCAAGTTCTTTTCTTTGAGAAAAGGCCCGATTTTTTCTTTAATGAACGTCTCGATCCTTATTTTCTTCTCGGGCGTCCTAATCGCTCGAAGTTTCGCCCGTCTTAGCGGGATCGCTGACCGTCTGCGTCGGTTCGCTTACCGCCTGCGCGGCGCAAGCGGCGGGTACGAGCTTTCTGCCGCCCTTTTTGAACGCCGCCGTCACCCTGTCTATCTGCGCGCGGAAAGAGGCGCTGAACATGAGCAAAAGTCCGCCCGCAAGGCTGATGGCGCCGTCGGGGAAGACATAGAGCGCGTTATAGGCGGCGGAGTAAAGCCATTCGTCGGCTATGCCATACCCTGCAGCGTACGAGCCGAAATACACCGCTCCGGAAATTAAGTGGAAAATATATCTTAAAATAACGCCTAACGCTATTCCGCAACTCAAAGACAAACTCGCCTTAGCGGCAGGGGAAAGCGCTTGCACTCTTTCAAACAGCGGCTTAAACAGTCCGCCGCAAGTCCCGACAACGGAAAAAGGTATAATATAGTCAAGCAGGAATTGAACAGGGTGAACTATCCAAGGGTTTTGCAGCAACTGCAATAAGCTAAACGCAAAGCCCGCGAGCGTGCCGCGGCGAATGCCGAACATATAAGAATAAAGGGCGATGGGCAGCAGCGAAAAGAGGGTTATCGAACCGCCGTAAGGCGCGTCGAACAATTTTATATACGACAGTCCTGTCGCAAGTCCGACCGAAAGCGCGGCGTATACTATTGCCTGAGTATGCGAACGTGCCTTTACTTTTTTCCTGTCTATAAGCAACAGTCCGAGAAGGACAACAAATATCGCTATCGTGACGCCAGCGATTATTCCCGGATAGTCGGCATTTTCCGCGATCAGACCATCGTTACCGTCTTGAAACGAGTTCTGCCCCGTGTCTTCGTCTATCGTGTTGACCTCGGTCACGACATTCGCGATCACCGCCGCGATCAAATAAAGGAATATAACGGCAATACTCGCAAAAATACTTGCTTTCACCTTATCTTTAGCAAATATGAACAGCAAAATATTCTGCACTATCATTGCTCCCAAAAGAATAAGTCCCACGCATATGGTAATGCCGAGCACCGAATCAAAATTAACATCGCTTTCATATGCAGTTGATATAAATGTCGTAAACACATAAGTATTACTGCCGTTAGATACCTTTAATTGGGCGACATTGCCGCCGTCGATCGAAGATATCGAGCTGACCATAGTCCCGTTTTCCATAGTATAATCGGTAGTCCGCTCATCATCCGTTTCCTTGACGATGTAAGCGCCGTCAAACACGGATTCCCCGTTTTCGTCCGTAACGACAACTTCCGTTCCGTTCAACGCAACCGTATATGCGCGCACTTCGGCATTAGGATATTCTTCTTCCGAACCTTGAACGCATTCTATAACATCGCCGTTGATATCTTCCGTATGGGAATATTCCCAATACATGCCTTCGATCGGCAAAGGACCGGTTTCCGTACAAGCGGAAAACACGAGCAACGCCGCTATTAAGCAGATAACAGCGGTCGCAACGATAACAAATCGCTTTTTGAACATAAAAAAACTCCTTCGGCTGAAGGAACTTTCTAAGAAAACATTAAAAATTTTGCTTCCTTACGCAAGTGCTAACTTGACCAAGTTCAAAGGGACTCTCTCAGCCTCGACGAGGCACCCCCAGCCGAGAATATGATAGCGCAAGGAAACAGGCATGTCAAGCAAAATCAAAAGCGGCTTGCAAAATTTTGCGCCGCGCTCGAAAGCAAAAGAAGTTGCGCCTCTTTGCGCGAGGCGTCTGTCGGCTCGGCGATAAAGGCGGCTAAGCGCTCGAAAGCCCCCGCCGCTCCGCTCAATCCTCATAAAAGAAATATATCTTTTCGGCGGAAGCGGTGGTGGTCATGCCGCTTTATTGGCAACGGCATACAAGCCCGAGTTATGGAACACTGTCATTTCATATGTACCGATAGTTGATATTAGAAAATGGCACGCGGAGTGCAAATCACGCGGCTTGGAGTTTTATAAAGATATTGAAGCCTGTATCGGCGAATGCACTCCCGATAATTATCTCTATTTTGTAAAAAGTCAAAGGCGACTTAAACGGCAACAAAAAAACCGCGCCCCTGTCTGAGGCGCGGCAAAATTTTCAAAGCGATCGCTTTCAGATGATATACTTGTTCAGCTTGGCGGGAGCCGAGTCAAGCTCTCTTTTCTTCTCCTCGTAGCCGTTTCTGCCCAAAAGCGCGTAGGTGGCGTTTTTGCCCTCTTCCACGCCCGGCTGGTTGAAGGCGTCGATGTTCAGCAGTTCGCCGCAATAAGCCGTCTGCATCATGAACAGCATCAGAAGCTGTCCCAGCGTGAACTCGTTGACCACGGGCAGCGTTATGGTGTAATTCATCTTGCCCGCCTTGGTGACGGCGTATTCGGTGGCTTTTTGCTCGGCTTTGATGAGTTCGCTCATGGTGTGCCCGGAGAGGAAGTTGACGTCGGGAATGTCCTCGCAGCCGCCGGGAATGGTCACGTCCGTGCGGTAAGAATCCACGCCGATGAAGGTGATGACCTTGTCGAAAGGTCCTTCCGTATAAAGCTGGACCTGCGAATGCTGATCGGTCACGCCGAGCGCCTTGACGGGCGTCTGTCCCACGTTGCAGTCCTTGCCGTCGAGCGTCTTGTTCTTGCCTAAGCTCTCCGCCCAAAGCTGAGCGTACCAATCGGCGATGAACTGCAAGCTGTCGGCATAGGGCATCATCACGGAGATGTTCTTGCCGTATTTGTCCATGGCGATATATTGCAAAACGGCGCTCATGAGCGCGGGGTTGCGCTTGATGTTGGTGTTTTCGCAAAGCTCCTGCATGAACTTCGCGCCCGCGAGCAGACCGCGTATGTCTATCCCCAAAACAGCCGCCGGGAGCAGCCCTACGGGGCACAATTCGCTGAATCTGCCGCCCACTCCGTCGGGGATATGGAAGGTCTTGTATCCTTCCTTTTTCGCCAGCTTTATCAAGTTGCCCTTGGCGGCGGAAGTGGTGGTGATGATGTGCTCGCTCGCCTTGTCGCCGAGCGCTTTTTTGAGAATATCGTTGATGATGAGATATTGCGTCATGGTCTCGGACGTGGAGCCGCTCTTGGTGATGACGTTGAAGATAGTCTTTTCCGGCTCTATGACGTCCAAAAGCGCCTGCATGCGTTCGGGATCCACGTTGTCTTCGACATAGAACTTGGGACCGCGGCGCTTGCTCTTTTTCAGGTCGTTATAGTGAAGGTGCTTGATCGCCCTGAACGCGGCGATGGGACCGAGGGCGCTGCCGCCGATACCTAAGACCACGAAATATTCGCAGCTGCGGCGCACCTGCCCCGCGGTGGCGATTATGTCTTCGACCACCTCTTCCTGACCCGTGGCGAGCTTTGTCCAGCCCATCATGCCTATCCCGCTCTTGGCGGCGACGGCGTTGTAAGCCCTGTCCGCCTTTTCCGCGACGCGCTCGATGTCCGTCTCGGTGATCCCGCGGCTCCTGCCGATGGTCGCTGCCATCATGTTGTTGTAGTCCACGCGGATCTTCATCTCTTTTCTGCTGTAACGCATATATGTTCCTCCGTTTTGCCTTAAAGGCTTTCTTTTATCTCATTCAAAAATTCCAGGCTGCGCCCGATCTCCCCCGTGTCCTCATAGCAGGAAGAATAGACCTCTATGAGGCAGGCACCGTCAAAGCCGACGTCTTTGAGCCGCTTGAAGAGCGTCTTGAAGTCGAAAACGCCCGCCTTATCGTGCGGCATGACCAGCTTTCCCGCCTCCGTGTAATTGCAAAGGTGGACGGTTTTCAGCCTTTTTCCCATGACTTTGAGAAATTCGGCGTAATCTATCCGCGACTGCATCGCCTGCTTGATGTCGAGCGTAGCCCCGAGCCGGGGACAGCGCGGCGCCAGCTCGGCAAAATAGGACGGCTCGGAAAAATACGCCCAATGCACGTTTTCGTAAGTAAGCTCGATCCCCCTTTCCTCGGCTATCTCGCAAAGTCCCCTCACCCGCTCGGCGAGAAAGTCGAAGTCAAAGACGTATTTGACCGCGGGTTTGAGGCGCGTCGCGCCGTGAAAGACATAATATTTCGCGCCCAAGACCTTCCCCGCGTCGCAAACCTTCTTGAAAGTCTCGACCGCGTCCGCGTGCGACCTCAACCCCCTGCCGAAAAGCTCGGGTTCGAACTGGTTGGTGAGCGCATGCACGGAATTGACGCGCACTCCGCCCCTATCCGCCCTCTCTTTCACCAAAGCGGCAAAGCGGGTGTCGTATTCGCAATGCGAGGCGAAAAAGACCTCGCACACCTTCGCTCCCGCCATAGCGAGCGCGTCCATGGCGTCCTCGGTCACCAGACGGGGAAAATAAGAAGCCGTGGATATGCCTATTTCCATATCAGCCATTATAGCACGCGGCGAAAAAATACGCAAGCAAACGCGCGGTGCGCAACGAGCGCGACGGCAGACTTTTCGCTTTTGCGAGGCAAGCGACCGCGCAAGCAAACGCGCGGCGCGCAACGAGCGCATTTCCGCGGCGCAAAAGGCGCGGCGGGGGAAGTATTCACGCACATTTTACTTACATAACATTGACATTCGCGCATACATATGCTATATTTTATCCATATACATACCCCCAAGTTTCGGCTGTGCAAAAGCGCCGAAAAGAATTGCTCTAAGGTGCGAGCAGTTCCGCGCTTGCCGATTTTTGGCTGAGCAAGGAATTTGCCGCAGCTAATACTTGACCCGTATCAGCAAGGCGAATGACGCCGATCGGGCGGAAATCGGCGGCGCCGAACCCGGTTCGTATTATTTCGGTCCGTCACAAACCTAAAAAGCGGAGAACTTATGGACGAGGAAGAGAGAAAAGAGGAGAGCTTTGAGCCTTCAACGAAAAGCGAAGGCGGGAAAAAACCGCGCTTGAAAAGGGCGCGCAAACGCGAAAAGGGCGCGCTGACGGCGGCGTTCGCCGGCAGGCTGATAGACAACAAGTGGCTCGTGGTGGGCGTGATCGCCGCCCTGCTCGTTCTTTCCTTCATCGGGCTTTTATTCGTGCAAAAGAACGGCGACGTCACTTCTTACCTCAAAGACGACACGGACACCATGATAGGCAAGAGCGTGCTCGAAGAGGCTTATTCCATTCAGGGCGACCTCAATATCGCCATTTCCTATCTGAGCAAAGACCAAGTCCGGACCATCTACGACGCCATCAAGAACGACTCCGAGTTAAAGACCATGTACGTCACCGAAAGGGACGGCAAAGAGGTGCGCTCGTCCATCATCAGCAAGGACGTTTGGATAGGCACGTTCGACATGATCTTGGAGCTGGGCAACGGCGGCATCGGCGGTCTCGTCGAGGGCATCGATCCCGTGGTGGCGCAGGAGATATATGACAGCGCGGCGAAAAACTATGTCAAGACGACCGAGCTGGGCAACGGCACGGTCGTGACCACATATCTGCTCTCCTTTTACTTGAAGAGCGCCGCGAGCGACAACGTGACCATCGACGCGCTCGATCGGATCGAACAGATAATCAACGACAACATCAACCAGCAAAAATCGGCGGGACTGATCAGCGAGACCATCTCCGCCGAGTCCTGCTATTATTTCGGCGGCACGGCGGAAAACGCGCGCATACTCGTGGCAAGTTCGGTGGGCGACATGCCCATTTTCGTGGCGATCGCGGTCGTGGCGGTGTTTTTCATACTGCTCTTCACGTCGCATTCCTATCTCGAACCGCTCGTCTTTCTCGCCACGCTCGGCATCTCCATTTTGCTCAACATGGGCAGCAATATCATCGCGGGCAACCCCGTGGGGACCATCTCCACGATAACTTCTTCCTGCTCGACCATATTGCAGCTGGCGCTGGCGATGGACTATGCCATCTTCCTCATGCATACCTATTACGAAGAGCTGCGCGTCAAACTTAACCCGCGCGACGCGATGATCTCGGCGCTGCCCAAGACGCTCGCCTCCATCTCCGCCAGCGCTCTGACCACGATAGGCGGCTTTATCGCCCTCTTCTTCATGCAGTTCGGCATGGGTTACGACCTCGGCTTCGTGCTGGCAAAAGGCGTGCTCCTGTCCCTGCTTACGGTAATAATTTTGCAGCCCGTGCTCATCGTGCTCTTCAATAAGCCCATCATGAAGAGCCAGCATTCGTGGATAGTCGAGCCAAGGTTAGGCTTTGTCTCCAAGAACATAACCAAAAAGGGCGTGGCGATCGCGGTCATCGCCATCTGCGCGGTGATCTGCCTGCCCTGCGCTTATTTTCAATCGCTCACCCCGCTCACCTATATCTCCACCACCGAAGCCACGCCGACCGAGCAGATGACCGCCCCGCAGTATGTCTTGCAGGGCAGCTCCAACCAGGTCATCGTCATGGTCCCTTATTCGGCAAAGGAGGGAGACGAGAGCGACACGAGCGACTATGTGCAAAAGCAATACGAATTTATCGATTACCTCAAGACCGAGCTGGGGCAAAAGGAAGGCGAGCACGGCGCTCAGGACATCCTCTCGCTCTGCACCATCATTCCGCAAAACCGCTTTGAGGAGATAGCAAACCACCAAAACGGCATCGTCATGGTCTTCATCGAGGGCAACTTTGTCAAGTCTTATGCCCCTGACGGCGGCGCCGAGCGGGAATATATGCTCTATACGCTCAATCTCGAAGGTCACCCCGAGGACGAGGAGTCTTACGCCTCGATAGCCGCCATTCGCGCCAAAGCCGCAGAGATCTTCGGCGTGAGCGAAGGCGAGATCTATATGACGGGTCTGGCGCAGGGCGCGAGCGACCTCGCCGCCGTCACTCCCGACGACTTCATGCTCGTCAATATCCTCTCGGCGGTGATAATCTTTGTCATCCTGCTCTTCACCTTCCGCTCCTTCATCACCTCGCTCATTCTGCTGGCGGTCATCGAAGCGGGCATATTCTTCAACTTGGCGATCGTCTATTTCGTCTCCCTGCTCGCCCCCTTCGCCCCCGGACTTTTGTCCGTCTTCTCGGGCGAGATAAACTTCATGGCGTACCTCATCGTCTCAGCCATCGAGTTAGGCGCGACGGTGGACTACGCCATTCTCTTTACCTCGAAATTGGGCGAGGAAAAGGCAAAGGGCTGCCGCCCCGAGCGCGCGATCAGAAACGCCATCTATCGCTCCGCTCCCTCCGTCACCACCTCCGCCGCGATACTCATCGCCGTGTGTTTGGCGGTCAACCTCATCTCCTCGAATATGATCGTGCGCCAGATAACCGAACTCATCGCGCGCGGCACCTTCTTCAGCTATATCCTCGTCTTCACCCTGCTGCCCTCCATCATGCTCTTCAAAGAAAAGGCTCACGCCGCCATCCTGAAACGCCGCGGCAAGGCGCCCGTCTATGACGACGACGCGCCCGATTACAACGAGGAAAAGCGCATTGCACGGCGCGCCCGCCACATACAAATGATGAAGGAAAAAGCCGCCGAATTCGGCTTTGATTACGACCCCGACGCTCCCTTTATCGACTTCAAGCAGATAAAGGCTGACATGGCGGCAAACCGGCAAAAACGCGCCGAACAAAAGCACGAGCAAGCCCTGCTCAAACGGGCGAAGAAAGAGGCAAAGCGGCAAGGCGTCCCTTACGAGGACTATCTCGCCTCCCTCCACGCCTTGGAAAACGACGCGGAAAACTCCGCCGACTTGACCGACCGTCCCGAGGATAACGCAGGCGCTGCCGATAAGCCCGCAACCGGCGCGGCAGGCGATCCCGCGGACACGGGCGCAAACTCCCCCGCCGACAGCGACTCGACCGACAAGCCCGCAAACGACACAAGCGCCTTAGGCTCGCAAAACGCGGACGGCTCCCGCCCCGAGTGATCCAAGCGAAAACGCGCATAAAAAAGCCGAGGTCAACGCCTCGGCTTTTCCCTATTAAAGCGCTTATTCGGAATAAACGGCGGTGAAGGTCACGGCGAAAGGCGATCCTATCTTATTATGAAACGCCATGTTCCAACCGAGAAATTCGCAGCCCTCCTTGGTCGCGGGAAGAAGGTCGAAGCCGTCCGAGCCGGTCATGCCCTCGTAGGCGAAGAGATAGTTGTCGTGATAGGTGCTGCCGCCGCCGAGGTCGAAAGTCACCCTTTCGTCGTAGCCGAAAACAAAGCCGCGGTCGCCGTCACTCTTGTCCAAAATGATTTTGTCTTCATAGACGCGGATATTGAAATTTATCTCGGCGGTCAGAAAAAGCTGCTCGCCCGTCTCCAAAAAGGCGGGAAAGTCCTCTTTTTCCTCTTGCGTGAACGCGGACGTGAAGACGAGGAAATACTTGCTTACGGGTATCTTATCCGCCGAATGCGCCCAAATAAGCTCGCCCGTGCCAAAAAGTACGGCGAGCACTATGCCCACGAGCAAGAGCGTGAGCACGAGCGTCGTCAAAACTGTTTTTGCCGTCTTATTCATTGCTCCGCCTCCTCATAGACCGCCGTGAAAGTCACCTTGAAATCGGGCTGCACGTTCATCTCCCATCCCAAGCAGGACTGTCCGTCGCGTACCGCCGGAAAACAGCTCGTCGTCGTCCTGCCGTCGCTCGACAGGGCGTCGTAAAGATCGGGGCGCACGTTGTAATCCGTGCTCTCTATCTTGCCGCCGCGAGCGTCGAACGTGACGGAGTATTCCGCCACGCTTTGAGCGGAACAGGCGGCGGAGACGATCGCTTCGCTCTCGAAAGAGGGATAAAGCTTGATCGTGTCGCCCACGATCTTTATGACCCAGTTGTCTACCCGCACTCCGTTTACCGAGCCGAGCGGCAGAAAGAGCTTATCTCCGCTCTCGAGCACTCCGGGCATGGGAACGTCGAAATGCAGCTTGTCCACCAAGACCTTGAAAGTTTCGGGCTGAACAGGCTCTTGCGCGCAGGCGCAGAAGACGAGCGCGCAACAAACGAGCACCGACACGGCAAGCAACGCGAATTTTTTCATTATATCACCTCCGCCCTTGCGGTTGTTTACACGTTTATTTTAACTCTCGGCGGCAAAATTGTCAATACTCAATAAAAAAGCCGAGGTCAACGCCTCGGCTTTTACAATTATTCCGTTTTCTAACGCCCGATAATACCTATCACTTTTTTTCTTGCATAAAAATTCACTTGCCGCGCGAGGCTTTCCCTTTGCCCTTGCCGCCGGGCGAGCTTGCGCTTGCTTGTCCGGCTTGATCGGCTTTCTCGGTTCCACTCGCGTCTGCCTGACAATAATCCGAAAAGGTTTTGATCCATAGGTCGGACGAACGCAATTCGCATTCCGCAAGCAACTTTGCCAATTTCTCCGTTTTACTTTCCGGGCGCGTACTGTAACGCAATTTGTCCTCATAAGCTGCAAGCGCGGCATAATAACGACTGCGTTCATCATAGCGAATATCTACGGGTACAAGCCCGAGCGAGATCATCTCGTACGTTAAAAGCAAACGACCCGTCCTGCCGTTCCCGTCGGTAAACGGGTGTATCCGCTCAAATTCAATATGATGTTCGGCAAAGCCATGAAAGAGCTTTTCCCACTCAATATTTTCCCGAGCCATCAAGTCTTTATTCTTTTTGCTGTCGGATCGAACTTTTTGTATATAGTCTTTCATTTTATCGGGAACTTCGCGCGGTGAACACGGCGTATAAACCACGCGCGATAAGTCTCCGATATAATTCTGTATTGTCCGATACTCTCCCGCATCCTCTGCCCCTTGCTGCACGAAAGAATGAATGCGCTTGACAAAATCTTCGCTTATTTCCGTTCCCTGCTTTAACGCCTCATACAGAAAATCAAAACCTTTTTTATAGCCGACTATATCCTCGTGTTCACGGAAAGAACGTGCGCTTGAAGTTATACCCTTTTCAAGCAGCAACTTTGTTTCGTCATAGGTAAAAGTGTTTCCCTCGATAGCATTACTATTATGCGTAGTGCTGATCGCGAACTCATTGCGGAAGTATGCGACCCCGGCAGCGGGCAGAGGGCGCATTGTCTTGATTTTTTTATAGTTCACATCGAGGCGTTCTATTATATCACGGTATTTTTGTTGCATATCCATTGACTTGCTCATGACCGCACCTCGTTTAACTCTTCCGATCTCTCTTTTCTCATAGTTCTCTCACTAAAAATAAAAGGTCATCGAATAGACGACCTTTATATTGCCGAACGTTTGGGCTGCCTATTCAGCCTTGCTGCCGCTGCTATGGCGGTTCCGAAATCAAGTTTACTTATCGGTACGTTATAATTATATCCTTTTCGTCTTGAAAAGTCAATCCTTTTGAAAACTATCTTTGAAAATACAATACGGCTGTCCGTCGCGCGTCGCGAATTTTTTCATTATATCACCTCCGCCCTTGCGGTTGTTTACACGTTTATTTTAACGCGCGGCGGCAAAATCGTCATAGGAAAAACGGCTCATTGCAAGCCGTCTAAAATTTTCAATATCTCAGCGTAAGAATGCGCCTCATATGTGGGAAAAATGCCCTCTTTGAGCGGCTTTTTCTCCGCGTTGAACCAAATAGAGGGCAGGCGGGCGTTGTTCGCGCCGAGAATGTCGGCGGTGAGGCTGTCGCCGATGACGAGGCAGCGCTCGCGCTCAAACTGCTTTATCAGCCGCCCTACGAGTTCGAAATATTCGCGTTCGGGCTTTCTCAGTCCCATGGCTTCCGAGATAAAGACGTCCTCGAAAAAGCCCTCGATCCCGCTACCTTTTATCCTCAGGCGCTGGGTGGTCTCCAAGCCGTTGGTGATCAGAAAGAGGCGGTGTCCGCGCTCTTTCAGCGCGCGCAAAAACTCGATCGCGCCGGGCAGGAGAAAATAGGCGCGGCGCATATTCGCCTTGTAATCCTCGTTGATCTCCTCGGGTAAGCCGCTCAGAAAGAGCCGCTCTTTCAGCTCGCAAAAGCGCTCCACGGCGATGCGCTCGCGCGTGCGCACTCCCCTCTCCACGTCCAGCCAGCAAGCCTTGTTGATGGCGGAAAAAAGGCGCGCCGCCTCTTGGGGGTCGCTCGCGCCGAACTTTTTTGCCGTGAGCGTTATCGACATATGCTCGGCTTTTTTGAAGTCGAGCAAGGTGTCGTCCGCGTCGATGAGCAAGATCAGAGAAGGCAAATCGTGTCTATCTCCGCCAAGGCTCCCTTGGGCAGCGTCTTGACCGCGACGCAGCTGCGCGCGGGCTTGCCGGTGAAATATTCGGCATAGACGGCGTTAAAGGCGGCAAAATCCGCCATGTCTGCGAGAAAGCAGGTGGTCTTGACGACCTTGCTTATGTCCGTCCCTGCCGCTTTGAGCAGGCTTACGACGTTTTCGCAAACTCTCTTCGTCTGCTCGACGATGCCGCCCTCGACCATGTTGCCCGTGGCGGGATCGATGGCGATCTGCCCGGAGGTATAGACCATGTCCCCGGCGACGATCGCCTGCGAATAGGGACCGATCGCTGCGGGTGCGTTCGATGTCAAAACTATCTTCATATTCTTCTCCTCAGGTCAACTTAAAGCCCGCCTGCAAGAGCGCGGCTTTTATTGCCTCTATATGTTCGAAATTGCGCGTTTCCATGAGAATGCGCAAGAAGCAGCCGTTGATGTCGCTGCTCTCGTTGCCCCTTTCGTGGTGAACGGCGATGACGTTGCCGCCCAAGTCGGCGATGATGCGCGAGACCTCTTTGAGCTGACCGGGCTTGTCCATAAGCTCGATACAGACGGAATAAGTCCTGCCCGATTTGAGCAAGCCGCGCTTGATGACGCGCGAGAGAATGGTGACGTCGATGTTGCCGCCCGAGACCAGGCAGCAGACCTTTTTGCCCTCGACGGGGATCTTGTCGAACATGACCGCCGCCACGGAGACCGCGCCCGCGCCCTCGGCGATCATCTTCTGCTTTTCGATGAGCGCGAGGATAGCCGAGCAGATCTCGTCTTCCGTCACGGTGACTATCCCGTCCACATACTTGGACACATATTCGAAGGTATGCTCGCCCGGCGTCTTGACGGCGATGCCGTCGGCGATGGTGGAAACGCTCGGGAGCGTCTCTATCTTCTTGTCGCGCATGGCGTTGAACATGCTCGGCGCGCCCGCCGCCTGAACGCCGTAGACCTTGACGTCGGGGCGCAGCGACTTGACGGAGAAGGCAAGACCGGAGATGAGTCCGCCGCCGCCCACGGGCACCACTATGGCGTCCACGTCGTCGAGCTGATCGAGTATTTCCAGCCCGATCGTGCCCTGACCCGCGATGACGTCCACGTCGTCGAAGGGATGGATAAAGGTGTAACCGAATTTATCTTTGAGTTCGAGCGCCTTGGCATAAGCGTCGTCGTAAACGCCCTTGACCAGGCAGACCTCGGCGCCGAGCGCCTTTGTCGCCTCGACCTTGGAGATGGGCGCGCCGTCGGGCAGGCAGATGAGCGACTTGACGCCGCTCCTCGTGGCGGCGAGCGCCACGCCCTGCGCATGGTTGCCCGCCGAGCAGGCGATGACGCCGCGCTGCTTTTCCTCGTCGGAAAGCTGAGATATCTTATAGTATGCGCCTCTGACCTTGAACGAGCCGGTCACTTGCAGGCATTCCGTCTTGAGATAGACTTCGCATTTTTCGCTCAGTCTGCGCGCGGGGATCATGTCCGTCCTGCGAATGACGTCTTTTAAGATGAACGCCGCATGATACACCTTGTCCAAGGTGAGTTCGTCTTTCTTCTTCATGAAAGTATCGCTCCTTTGTCCGCGCTGCTCACCATCGCGGCATAACGTTTGAGCCACTTGCCCGGGATCTCCCGCTCGGGACGCACCCAATTTTTCCTGCGCTTCTCCATCTCTTCGTCCGAAACGCAGAGGTGAACCTTATATTGCGGGATATTTATCTCTATCGTGTCGCCCTCCTGAATGAGCGCGAACTCGCCGCCCGCGGCGGCTTCGGGAGAGACGTGACCTATGCTCGCTCCCCTGCTCGCGCCCGAGAACCTGCCGTCCGTGATGAGCGCCACGCTCTTGTCAAGCCCCATGCCGGCGAGAGCGGAGGTGGGATTGAGCATTTCGCGCATGCCCGGTCCCCCTTTTGGACCTTCGTATTTGATCACGACGACGTCGCCGGGGTTGATCTTTCCCGCATAAATGGCGCTTATCGCCGCGTCTTCGCCGTCGAACACGCGCGCCTTGCCCTTATGCACGAGCATTTCGGGCGCCACGGCGCTGCGCTTGACCACGCAGCCGTTTTTGGCGATGTTGCCGAAGAGTATCGCCAGCCCGCCCGTCTTCGAATAGGGATCTTCGAGCGGACGTATCGCCTTTTGCGCGGCGGAAAGCCTGACGCCTTTGAGGTTTTCCGCCACCGTCTTGCCCGTGACCGTTTTGCAGTCTCCGTCCAAAAAGCCGCCGCGCAGCAGTTCGGACAAGACCGCCTGAACGCCGCCCGCAAAATAGAGATCCTGGATATGCGTGGGACCCGCGGGCGCGAGATGGCAAAGGTTGGGCGTTTTTTCGCTTATTTCGTTGAACATATTGAGGTCGAGCCCGACCCCCGCTTCGTGCGCGATCGCCAAAAGATGCAGCACGGAATTGGAAGAACAGCCCAAAGCCATGTCGCAGGTGACGGCGTTGCGTATGGAACGCTCGTTGATGATGTCGCGCGCGGTGATGTTTTTGTTCACCATCTCCACGATCGCGGCGCCCGCATGCTTGGCGAGAATTATCCTCTCGCTGTAAACGGCGGGTATGGTGCCGTTTCCGGGCAGCGCGATACCGATGGCTTCGCAGAGGCAGTTCATGGAGTTCGCCGTATACATTCCCGCGCAGGAACCGCAGCCGGGGCAGCAGCGCGCGGTGATGTCGTCGAGCTGCTTGTCGTCGATGAGTCCCGCCTTGCGCGCGCCCACCGATTCGAACATTTTGGAGAGGGAAACTTCCTCGCCGCAGACGTTGCCCGCCAGCATGGGACCGCCGCTGACCACCACCGCGGGCAGATCCAGCCTGCAAGCCGCCATGACCATGCCGGGCACTATCTTGTCGCAGTTGGGCACGAGCACCATGCCGTCAAAGAGATGCGCATTGACCATGGTCTCCACGCTGTCGGCGATCAGCTCGCGCGAAGGCAGCGAATATTTCATGCCGATATGCCCCATGGCGATGCCGTCGCATACGCCGATCGCGGGCACGAGCACGGGAGTGCCGCCCGCCGCGTATACGCCCGCCTTGACCGCGTTTGCTATCTTGTCAAGGTTGATGTGACCGGGCACTATCTCGCTGTAAGCGGAAACCACGGCGATGAGCGGCTTTTTCAGCTCCTCGTCCGAAAAACCGCACGCCTTTAACAGCGAACGCTGAGGGGCGCTCTCCGCCCTGTCCGTAAAATAACTGCTTCTTAACATCTTGTTCTCCTCTATGTCCTGCGCAAGGGCACAATGAGCATTAAGCGAAATCGTGCGCCCTTGCGAAGGACGTGATATTTTTCGGCAGATAAAAGGGTAACGTTTGCGCCGCCTTTCTTTCTGCCGAAAAGTGAAATGTTTTTGCCAAGGCAAAAACGTGAAATGCGCTCTTAAACCGCTGCGCGACGAAAGAGCGCGTGAAATGTTTGCTCATACTGCCGCAAAGCGGCGCTTCGCAAACGTTGCGGCGGGCAGCGTGACGGCAGCGTGACGCTGCATCCCTTATGCATTGAAGTCACTTTTCCGTATTTTCAAGTTACTTCTTCGCACGACTTTTTCCTATTAATGTTCGACTTCCCGCCACCGAAAATCGCACTTTTCGGTGTGCGCACCTTGGGCAAGGCGACTGCCTTGCGCGCCGCTCGGCGGCGGAAGAGGTGAAGTTTTGCGGCAAACGTCAAGCGCGCTCACTTTCAACTTCGCCGCAAAACGAGGGGAAACCGCGGCTCAAGAAAACGATCTTGCGGCGAAACAGAGTTCCGCCGCAACGCGCAACATTGCGCTCTGTCCGCCAAGTCGTTTTCGAATGGCGGGGTGTCCCCTCAAGCGTAACCGCAAAATGTCGCGGGCAGATAAAGTTCGACTGCTCTTGCCCTATCCCGCGGCATTTTCAACCGGCGGTTATGTCGTGTGTCCCCTCTCTAAGCGAAAGAGGAAAAGGCTGTTCCCGCTTGCAACGGGAAAAGCCTTATCTTTTTTCTCTTTCGCTTATATCAGCTTGTCTTCCCCGTGCAGCCAGCTCATCATCTTGCGCAGCTCTGCGCCGACTTTTTCCAGCTGGTGCTCGCTCTCCAACCTGCGGGTGGCGAGGAACTTGGCGCACTTGCCCGCCTTGTTCTCGGTCATCCATTCGGACACGAAGGTGCCGTCCTGGATCTCGCGCAAGACCTTCTTCATCTCCTTATGCGTTTCCTCGGTGATGAGTCTCTTGCCCGTGCGGTAATCGCCGTATTCGGCGGTGTTGGAGATGGAATATCTCATTGCCGCAAAGCCGCCCTTGTTGATGAGGTCGACGATGAGCTTCATCTCGTGAATGCACTCGAAATAAGCCATCTCGGGCTGATAACCCGCCTCGACGAGCGTTTCAAAGCCCGCTTTCATCAGCTCGGTCACGCCGCCGCAGAGCACAGCCTGCTCGCCGAAGAGGTCGGTCTCGGTCTCTTCGCGGAAGGTGGTCTCGAGAATGCCCGCTCTGCCCGCGCCGATACCGCTGGCGTAAGCGAGCGCGATCTCTTTCGCCTTACCCGTATAGTCCTGCGAGATGGCGATAAGGGAAGGCACGCCCTTGCCCTCGAGATACTGCGAACGGACGGTGTGACCCGGTCCCTTGGGCGCTATCATGATGACGTCGATGTTCTTGGCGGGCTTGATGAGGTTGAAATGTATGTTCAAGCCGTGCGCGAACGCCAGCGCCTTACCCTCGGTCATATAGGGAGCGACTTCCGCATCATATATATCCGCGCAAAGTTCGTCGGGGACGAGCATCATCACCACGTCCGCCTTCTTGGCTGCCTCGGAAACGCTGTCCACTTCGAGTCCGTATTCCTTGGCGACTTTGACGTGCCTGCTGCCTTCGCGCAGACCGACCACGACGTGAACGCCCGAATCTTTGAGGTTCATGGCGTGTGCGTGACCCTGCGAGCCGAAGCCGATGATGGCGACCGTCTTGCCGTCGAGAACTTTCATGTTGCAATCTCTGTCGTAATACTTTTTGATCATTTTATTACCTCCGTGCCGCTTGGGCAGAATGTTTTTTCCTTTTATCTTCTCCGCTTTCGCGGAAGTTTGTCAATGCATGGTGACGATGTCGTCGATAGTCTTACCCGCGGGTATCATGGGGAAGACCATCTCGTCGCGGTCGATGACCGCGTCGATGACCACGGGCTTGTCCTTTATCTTCACCGCCTTCTCGAGCGCCGCGTTCAGCTCCTCGAGCGTCGTGCACTTAAAGCCCACGCCGCCGAACGCCTCCGCCAGCTTGACATAATCCGTCTTGCGGTCGAGCGTGGTGCAGGAATAACGCTTGCCGTAAAAGAGCGTCTGCCACTGCCTGACCATGCCCAGCACGCAGTTGTCGAGAATGACCGAGATCACGGGCAGCTTATAGGTCACCGCCGTGCAAAGCTCGTTGAGATTCATATGGAAGCAGCCGTCCGAGGTGATGTCCACCACGGTGCGCTCGGGGAACGCCGCCTTGGCGCCCATGCTCGCGCCGTAGGCAAAGCCCATCGTGCCCAAGCCGCCCGAGGAAAGGAAGGAGCGGGGCGAAAGATTCTTGCAATACTGCGCCGCCCACATTTGGTGCTGACCCACGTCCGTGACCATGATCCCGTTCTTGCCCATATGCTCGCAGACCGCGCCGATGACCTCGAAGGGCTGCAAGACGCCCTCTTTATGCACGGGATACTTGTCCTCGCTCTGCAGGGCGCGCAGATGATCGAGCCATTCCTTTCTCTCTTTCTTCTCTATCTCGGGCAAAAGCGCTTTGAGAACGTGCGCCACGTCGCCCACGAGCGAATAAGAGGAAGATACGTTCTTGTTGATCTCGGCGCTGTCGATGTCGATATGAATGACCTTCGCCTTTTGCGCGAATTTTTTCTTGTTGGTGGCGACGCGGTCGGAAAAGCGCGTGCCCACGGCGATGACGAGATCGGACTCCGCGACCGCCATATTCGCCGAACGGAAACCGTGATGCCCCAAAAGCCTGAGATCGAGCGGCGCGTTTTCGCAAGCCGCCGTCCCCATCAGCGTGTTCGTGCAGGGGAAGTTGCCCTTTTGCAAGAACTCGGAAAGCTCTTTCGACGCGCCCGAGCTGATGACACCGCCGCCATAGAGCACGACGGGGCGCTCGCTCTCGTTGATCATCTTCGCCGCCTTCTTTATGTCCTCTTTGTCGAATCTGTCATGCTTGATCGGCTCGACCTTGGGCGCGGGCGTGAACTCGCATTCCGCCGCCGTGACGTCCTTGGTGATGTCCACCAAAACGGGACCGGGACGATCCGAGCAGGCTATCCTGAACGCCTCGCGCAGCGTGTCCGCCAGCTCTTCCACCTTGCGCACCACGAAGTTATGCTTGGTGATGGGCATGGTTATGCCGGCGATATAAACTTCCTGGAAGCTGTCCAGACCGATGAGGTCGGAAGCGACGTTGGCGGTTATGGCGACGACGGGGACGCTGTCCATGAACGCCGTGGCGATACCCGTGACCAGGTTGGTCGCGCCGGGACCGGAGGTGGCGAAGACCACGCCCGTCTTGCCCGTGGCGCGCGCATAGCCGTCCGCCGCATGCGCGGCGCCCTGTTCGTGCGCGGTGGTGATGTGCCTGATCCTGTCGGAATTCTTGTAAAGCGCGTCGTAAATGTTGAGTATCGCGCCGCCCGGATAACCGAAAACGGTGTCCACTCCCTGCTCCGCGAGCACTTCTATCACGATCTGCGAACCGTTTATCTTCATTGTCCACCCCTGTTTGGTATAAATATATTTATAGATATAATATCCTTACGCGCCGCCGTTGTCAAGCGTTTTTTGCGCGCGCATAAACAAAAACGCCCGAGCCTTGACGCCCGAGCGCGATACTTTCCTTATCCGTCGCCGTTTTCGTGAGCCAACTGTCTGAGCTTGCCCGCGTCCACCTTGCCCACGGCGGTGCGCGGCAGCCTGTCCATGAAGATTATCTCGCGCGGACGGGCGTAAACGATGAGTTTTTGCTCGCAGGCGCGCATTATCTCCCGCCTCGCCTTTTCCTCGTCCGCCCCCTTTTCGAGCGCGCAATAAAGGCGCATGAACTCCCTTTCTCCGCTGCTCACCTTGAGCGCGTAACTCTCGGCAACGTCGGGAACGTCGCCCGCGACCTCGCATATCTCCTGCGGATAGACGACGACGCCGCTCACCTTTTCGGCGGCTTTTATCCTGTCGTTGAAAAAGACTCTCCCCTCTTCATCCACTCTGCCCGAGTCGCCCGTTCTCAGCCATTTTTCCCCGCCGATGTTCAAAAACACGCGGGAATTGTCCGCGCCGCGATAACCTTTCATCAAGGTGGGCGCGCTGACGATAAGCTCGCCCGTCTCTCCCGCGGGCAAGATCTTTTCCCCGTCGCAGCAGGCTATCTTTATCCCGTGCAGCGGCTTGCCCATGCAACCCTTGATATATTCTCCCGGCTCGTTGACGCAGCAGACGGTGACGCACTCGGTCTGACCGTACCCCTCCAAGAGGCAGGCGGAAGAGCCTATCTTTTTCAGCTCGCCGTCAAACTGCTTTTTGAGCGCAGAGGTAAGCTTGTCCCCGCCGCAGAAGATATGGCGGACGCCCTTCATGGCGGCAAAAGCCGCGCCGCCGCCCAGCATCTTCTTATACATGAGCGGTACGCCCGCAATGATGGTCACGCCCCGCTTTTTCACTAGCGAGAGCACCTCTTTGGTGGAATATTTGGGGACCATGACGCTCTCTATCCCGCGCGAGAGCATGGAATGCATGCAAACTCCCAGCCCGAACCCGTGGAAAATGGGCAGCACCATCAGCGAAACGTCCCTGTTGCCGTCGTAATCCTCGATGACATAGGTGAGACATTCGGTGAGTTCGTTGAACGCCCTGTTTTGCAACTCGATGGCTTTGGGCTTTCCCGTCGTGCCGCCCGAATGCATGAGCACGGCGACGTCCTCTCCCCCGCCGACGGGCGCGCCCTCGTGCGGCTTGAACTCCTTCATTATGCTCCGCCAACTCTTCACTCCCTCGAAGGTGCGCTCTTTCGCCCGCCTGTATATCCCCGCGACAAGGGGCGGAAGATAATCGGACGCCGCCGCCGTGACCACGGGGCAGCCGGGATCGAGCGCCGCGCCGTTTTGCGCGAAATAGCCCTCGAAGGTGAGCAAAAGCTTGCTGCCCGCGTCTCTCGTCATCGCCGAAAGGGGCAGCGGCGGCATGAGCGGATGCACGAGATTGGCGATCGCGCCCAACTTGTTCACCGCATAAAAAGCGGCGGTCGCGGAGGGAAGATTGGGCAGATGAATGGTGACGACGTCCCCCTTTTTTATGCCCAAAGAGCAAAGATAAGCGCAAAACTTTCCCGAATCCTCGAAAAGCCTTTTTTTGCTTATCTCTCTGCCCTTGAAAAATATGACCGTCTTGGAGTCGGGAAAGTCCCCCGACCCGTCGCGGACATATTCGAACATGGTCTGATGAGTGTTGATCGCTCTGCCCATAATTTCCCTTTGCGCGCATCAGCCGCCCGGGAGGGCGGCTTTTTCCTTATTCCTCGCTCTTTCCGATCAGCTTGCTTATGCAGGCGACCTTGATGCAGCAGACGAGGACTTGCAGCGCCTCGGCGAACTCCTCTTCGCTCGCATAGGTGGGCGCGATACGGATATTGCTGTCCCTGTCGTCTATGCCGTAAGGGAAAGTGTCGCCCACGCCAGTGATGGTAAGCCCCACGCTCTTGCAAAGCCTTCCCACCTCTTTGGCGCAGCCGTCCAAAACGTCGAGGCTGATGAAATAGCCCCCGCGCGGCTTTGTCCAGCGCGCGATGCCGCTGCCCGAACCGAACTCTTCGGAGAACACTTCCTCGAATTTTTCAAACTTAGGGCGGATAAGAGCCGCCTGCTTTGCCATGATCGCGGCGATATTCTCCGTGGACTGCAAATAAAGATAGTGCACATACTGCCAGACCTTATTGAATCCGATCGTCTGGAACTTCATATGCGAAAGCGTGTCGGCGATGTTGTTCTTGCTCGCCGCCATGACCGCGACGCCCGCGCCCGCGAAAGTTATCTTGGACGTGGAGGCGAACTCGTATATCCTGTCCGCCGTGCCCGCTTCCTTGGCGATCGCCATGATGTTGGCGAGCTTGTCGCCCTGCTCGTAAAGATCGTGCACGCAATAGGCGTTGTCCCAGAAAATGCGGAAGTCCTTGGCGGCAGTCTTCATCTTGGCGAGCCTCTCCACCGTCTCGTCCGAGAAGGTGTAGCCGGTGGGGTTTTGATATTTGGGCACGCACCAGATGCCCTTCACGCTCTCGTCGTCCGCGACCAGGCGCTCGACAAGATCCATATTGGGTCCCGCGGGCGTCATGGGAACGTTGATCATCTCGATCCCGAAATGCTGGCAGATGGCGAAATGCCTGTCGTAGCCGGGGACGGGGCAGATAAACTTGACCTTGCCCTCGTTCCAGGGCTTGGAGCCGCAGACGCCGAACTGCATGGCGCGCTGAATGGTGTCGTACATGAGTTGCAGGCTGGCGTTACCGCCCACGATGGTCTCGTCTTTTTCCACTCCGAGCATCTTGGCAAAGAGTGCGCGCAGCTCGGGGATACCTTCAAGACCGCCATAATTGCGGTAATCGGGCTTGGGGAAGATAGTAGTCGAGCCGACCATGTCGAGCATGGGCATGGTGACGTCTAACTGCTCCGCGCTCGGCTTGCCGCGCGAAATGTCGAGAGAGATCTTTCTCTTCTTGATCTCTTTGAGCACCTTGTTCTGCTCGTCGAGAGCCTGTTGCAGCTCTTCCCTGCTCATTTGCGTGTAATCCATATGTTTTACCTCTTTGGAGATTTTTTCTCTTTTCGCCCCTTTTTCTCTTTATCTCTCGTCCTTGTAGCCGCGGCTGCGCCAGATCAGCCTGATCGGCGTGCCCTTGAAGCCGAAAGCGGTGCGCAGCCTGTTTTCCAAATATCTCTTGTAGCTGAAATGCAAAAGCTCGGCGTCGTTGACGAAAAAGACGAAGGTGGGCGGGCAGATCCCGTCCTGCGTGGCATAGAGGACTTTGAGCCTGCGCCCGTTGTAAGAGGGCGGCTCCTGCGCCAGCACGGCGTCGCGTAAGACGTCGTTCAATATGCCCGTCGTTACCCTTCTCGACGCCTGCGCATATGCCTCTTCGAGCATGTCGAGTGCCTTCGAAAGCCGCTGCCCCGTCTTGGCGGAGCCGTATAAAACGCTCTTATAGTCCATGAATTTCAACTGCTCGTCCAACTCGGCGTTGAAAGCGTTGACCGTCGAGCCCGACTTTCCCTCTATCTTGTCCCATTTGTTCATCAAGATGACCGAGGGCTTGTTCTCCCTGTCGACATAGCCGCAGATCTTGACGTCCTGCTCGCTTATCCCCTCGCTCGCGTCGATGACGATGAGGACGACGTCCGCGCGGCGCACCGCCGCCAAGGCGCGCATGACCGAATATTGCTCCACGCCCCTGTCCACGCTCGACTTTTTGCGCATGCCCGCCGTGTCTATCAAGGTGAACTTTCTGCCCTTGACGTCGGTGAAGGGCGTGTCGATGGCGTCGCGCGTCGTCCCCGCGACGTCGCTCACGATCACCCTTTCATAGCCCAAGAGCGCATTGACGACCGAACTCTTTCCCGCGTTGGGCTTCCCCACTACGGCTATTTTCAGGCTCTCGTCCGCCCCCTCTTCCTCCGCGGCGGCAAAGCCCGCGCAGATGAGGTCGAGAAGGTCGCCCAAGCCCTTGCCCTGCTCGGCGGATATACCCACGACTTCGTCAAGCCCTAACTCGTAAAAGTCGAAGATCTTCTCCTGCTCGTTGTTGTCCAGCTTGTTCACCGCCACGATGACGGGCTTTTTGCTCTTGCGCAGATAGTCCGCCACGTCGCGATCGCTCGCGGTAAGCCCCGCCTTTCCGTCCACGAGAAAGACTATCACCTCGGCAAGATCCACCGCCACTTCCGCCTGCAAGCGGATATGCCGCCACATCTTGTCCTCGCTCTTGATCTCCAACCCGCCCGTGTCGATGAGCGTAAAGTTGCGCCCGCACCACTCCGCGTCGCAGACGACCCGATCGCGCGTGACGCCGGGCGCGTCCTCGACGATGGAGACGCGCTTTCCCGTGAGTTTATTGAAAAGAGTGGACTTGCCCACGTTGGGTCTGCCCACGATGGCGACAACGGGTTTCATACTTACGCCATTATACAATATCTGCGCGCATAAGTAAAGTATTTGACCGCTTTTCCCTCAAGCGAGGCGCAGCCGCTTTTTCAGAAGATCGTGAAGAAGGACGGAAACCACCGACTTGATGAGCGTCGTGGGCAGAAAGAGCACGAAGCAGGACATGAGCGCGGCGGAGAGGGTGAGGTCTGAGCGCATATAAAAGCGGAAGAGCAGATAATAATAAAACGTGCCCGCCAGAAGATGCAAAAGCGAGATCAGGAACACTCCCGCATGCCGCCACAAAAAGCGCGCTTTTTTCGGAATAAACTTATCGTGCCTCACAAGAAGCGATATCCCCGCCGCCATAAAGGGAGAAAAGAGCAAAAAGCCGAAAGAGGGTTGCAAGACGTAAGAAAATCCCCCGCCCTCGGTGAAGACGGGTATGCCGATAAGCCCCATGAAGACATAGACCGCCTGCGAGAGCGCCGCCGCTCCGGGAGTGAGAAAGCAGCCCGCCATCGCCGTCGCCAAGGTGAGCAGCGAAAACGCCACGGGGCGCATGGGTATCTTGATAAAGCCGAAAACGACCGTGAGCGCCACAAAGAGCGCCACGAGCGCCACCTGACGCGCGCGGCGGGGACGGCGCGGTTTTTTCCCGCTCTCTTCTTCGCCGCCCCCGAGCCTTTGGCAGTTGACGTCGCCTTCTTGCGGGCGCGGCGCTTGCTCACGCAAATTTTTCATGGGGATATTGTAAATTATTTCGAGCGCATTGTCAAAATAAATTCGTGGAGTTGTAAACCAAATAATGTAAAATTATTCGCCGCGAGCGTCCTCTCCGCCCGCGCTTTCGTCCTCTTTTCCGCCCTCGCTTCCGCCCTCTTTTTCCGCGGGCTGCTCTTCCTGCTCGGCAAAGACCTCTTTCCCTTTAAGGCGCGAGACTATCTCTTCCACGGCGGCTTTGAGCCTTTCTTCTCCTTTTTCGCCCAAGAGCGCCGCGCCCTTTTGCGTGCGTTCGAGAATGTTTTTGTCCATAAGAAGTTCCATCGCCGCTTTGAGCGCGGAAGAGGAATCTTTCGCGGGCACGCATACCTCTTTGAGCGCCTTGAAAGTGAGTTTTTGCCCCTTATTCACGGGGGGAAGCATGACTGTCGGCAGGCGCCTCGTCAGGCATTCGGCGGCGATGAAGGCGGTGGGCGCGATCACGGCGACGTCGGCGGCGGCATACAAAACGTCCATATCTTCTTCCGCCGCGACGATCACCTGCGGACAATGCTTTTCCACGAAGTTCGCCCCATTTTCGCCGCCCGAGAGCACTATCTGCATGACGTCGGAAAAGGCGGAAAACTCTCGCGCCGCCCTCATCGCCCTGCCCGAGCAATATCTGCCGCCCGTCACGAGCAAGACGGGCTTTTCGCCCTTTATCCCCAGCTGCCTGCGCGCCTGCTCTTTCTCGCTCTTTGCCGCCGAAACGGGCATTCCCGTGACGAGGCATTCGCCTTTGAGCCGCGCCGCGCACTCTTTCGTGGGCGCGAGAGAAAAGTCCGCGCCCGCAACGCGCATTCCCGCGGGCGGGAGAAAGTCGAAGACGCCCGAAACGACCGCGCCCGCATATCCCGTCCGCTTTTTCGCCGCGACAAAGAGGGAAAGCGAGCGGGGCGTAAAGCAGACGACCGCGCGCGGATAAAAGCGGTAAAGCACGTTTTCGCATTTTTCCGTCGCGGGGACGACGCGCGGCAGTCTCACCCTTTTCTTTTGCTTTATCTTATATTTTTTGAGGAATTTGCGCAGAAAAAGTCCGCTCAGCGCGGGAAAATATCGGCTGGCGAGGATATAACCCTTGATGCCGCTGCCCGAGCAGATCTCGCTCTCGTCCAAAAAGACGACGTCCTTGTCCGAGCCTTCGAAGGCTTTGACGAGCGCAAGCGCGGCGTTGTCGTAAAGCCCCTTTTTTCCCACGAGCACGATACAGTCCTTCATATTCTCCTCCTGCGCAGCATGTCTCCCGCCTCGAGCGGCAGGGGGCAGCGCAATCTCACCTTTTCGCAAACTCTCTTGGCGTCCGCGATCCTCTCCCCGTTTTCGCCGTACATCTCTTGAACGAGAAAGGTCTTTCCCGAATTTTCGGGCGCGGCGCAGAGCGTCTCCAATTCCTCGCCCTCTTTGAACCTGCCGCGCTGCTCGACGAGATAAAAGCCGTCCTCCTTTCCCTCGATTATGCCGACGAATTCATATTCCTTTTGCGGACGCGAAGTCAAAACGCTCTGCCTCGCCGCTCCGAAATAAAAGCCCGTGCAATAGTCGCGGTGACTATGCTTGAAGACTTCGCTCTTCGCCGCTTCGGGCACGGGCAGCCCCTTTAACGCCGCGTCGAGCGCTAAGCGATAGGCGAAAGTCGCGCTCGCGCAATAATAGCGCGTCTTCATTCTCCCCTCTATCTTGAAGGAAGAAACGCCCGCATCGAGCAGCTCTTGCAAATGCTCGACCATGCACATGTCCGCGCTGTTGAGGATATAGCTCCCCCGCTCGCTCTGCCCGAGCGTGAGCGGCGTCTCCCCGCCCGCGGTGAGCGTATATTCCCATCTGCAAGGCTGGGCGCAGTCGCCGCGGTTGGCGCTCCGCCCCGTGAGAAAATCGGACAAGAGGCACCTGCCGCTGTAAGCCATGCACATCGCGCCGTGAACAAAGCACTCTATCTCCGCCTCGGGCGGCAGCGCCTCGCGCAGACGCCTTATCTCCTCGAGGCTCATCTCTCGCGCCGCGACTATGCGCCTAACCCCCTGTCTGACCCAAAAAGCCGCCGCGCGCGCGTTGGTCGTGTTCGCCTGAGTGGAAAGATGCACGGGCATGTCGGGCAAAAGCTCTTTTATCAGCGATATTATGCCCGCGTCGGCGGCGATGATGCCGTCCGCTTTCAGCTCTCCCAACCTTTTTATATGTGCTTTCAGGGCGGGGAAGTCCTCGTCGCGGGCGTAGATATTGACGGCGGCATAGAATTTTTTGCCCGCCGCATGCGTGAGCGCGATCCCCTCTTCCAACTTTTCGTCCATGCTCCTGTCCGCGCGCAGGGAAAAGCCGCCGCCCGCATAGACGGCGTCCGCGCCGAAATGCAGCGCGGTCTTCAACTTTTCCGTGTCCCCTGCGGGCGCGAGAAGTTCCGCCATCACCTGACCTCCGTAACGGCGACGCCGCAGTCTCCGAAGACGCGCGTTTCGAGCGGCGGCGCCGAGATATATTCGAGATATTCCCGCATGTTCGTCACGATCGTGCGGTGCTTATGCGGCGGATATGCCTTTGAAAGGACAAGCCCCAAATAGTCGACGTCGTCCGAGACTATCTCTCCGCCTTTTTCCGTATGCTCTCTCACGCGCTCGAAAATGCTCTTGTATGCGCTCTTGGGTCCGTCGATAAACACCAAGCCGTATTTTTTACCCGCGATGACCTCGGGAAGAATGCGCTTCACGTCGCCGCAAAAGGCATGTATGCGCCCCTCCAAGCCCAGCTCGCGCCAAAGCTCTTGCGCCCGCTTCAGCCTCTCTTCGTCAAAGTCTATCGTGTCCACTTCCGCCCCGCAGGAGAGCGCCATGAGCGCCGCCGAACAGCCCACCGCCGTCCCTATCTCCAAAATGCGGCGCGGTTTGAGGCGAAGGCAGCACTCTTCGAGAATGCGCGCGCAGCCCTCGCCGCAGACGGGGATAAAGTCCGCCGCCGCGCGCTCTCTCGCTCTTTCCAGGATCTGCTTTTCCTTCATACTTCGATGACGATGGGCAGTATCATGGGCTTTTGCTTGAGGGCTGCGTCGAAATAGCGGGTGAGCGCGCGCTTTAACTTGCGCTTGAAGTTCGCCCGATCGTCCGCCGACTTATAATCCCTGCCCGCGATCGTCTGGTCGACCAGCCCGCGCACCTCTTCTATCTGCCCTTCTTCGAGCGTCAGTCCGCGCGCGATGACCTCGGGCGGAGCGAGCAATCTCCCCTCGGCGAGCGCGATGGTGACGAGCACGGTCACGATACCGTTGTTGCTCAGCTGCCTGCGGTCGCGCAGAGTGACGTTGTCCACGTCCGTCAGCCCGTCCACATAGACGTTGCCCGCCTCCACGCTCTCGCCCGCTTTGAGCGAATGGCGGCGGAGGACAAAGCGCGAACCTATCTCCGCGATGGCGATATTGCCCTGCTTCATGCCCAGCGAAAGGGCGAGGGCTTCATGCTGACGCAAATGCCTGTATTCCCCGTGAACGGGGATAAAGAACTCGGGCTTTACGAGCGAGAGCATGAGCTTTAACTCGTCCTGGCAGGCGTGACCCGAGACGTGCAGCGCTTCGAGCGAACCGTAAAGTACGCTCGCGCCGCGGCGATAGAGATTGTTGATGACCGTATAGACGAGTTTTTCGTTGCCGGGAATGGGATTTGAGGAGATGACGACGAGGTCGTGCGGCGTGACTTCTATCTTGTCCTCGCCCGCCGCCATGCGCGTCAGGGCGCTCATCGGCTCGCCCTGCGAACCCGTCGTGATCAAACATTGCTTGGCATAATGGTGCTTATGCATCTCCTCCGGCTCGATCACGCTCCCTTCCTTTATCCTGAGCAGTCCCAGCTCGCGCGCCATGCCCGAGACGTTGATCATGCTCCTGCCGTTGAAAATTATCTTGCGCCCGCAGCTTTCGCAAATGTCGACGATCTGCTGCAAGCGGTTGACGTTCGAGGCGAAAGTGGCGATGATGATGCGCTTGTCGCGGTGTGTGGCGAAAATGCGTTCGAGCGTCTCGCCCACCTTGCGCTCGGAAATGGTCGTGCCCGGCTTTTCCACGTTGGTGCTCTCCCCGAGCATGAGCTTGACGCCGCTCCTGCCGATCTCGGCGATGCGCGTCAGATCCATCGCCTGCCCGTCCACGGGCGTATAGTCCACCTTGAAGTCGCCCGTATGGAAAATTCTGCCCACGGGCGTCTCGACGTTGAGCGCAAAGGCGCCCGATATGCTGTGGCAGACGCGAATGAACTCCACGAGGAAGTTCCCCTCGCGCGCCTTGTCGCCGCCCTCGACGGCGATCAGGCGGGGACCGACTATCCCCCGCTCGTCCAGCTTATGCCTGATGAGCGCGCAGGAGAGCGCGCTCGCGTATATCTTTAACCCCGGCAGCTTTTCGACGAGATAAGGGATCGCGCCGATATGATCCTCGTGACCGTGCGTCACGAAGAGGGCGCGCACAAAGGAGGCGTTTTCCGCCACAAAGGAAAAGTCGGGAATGATGAGATCCACGCCGGGCGTGTCCGTCGTGGGGAAAGAGGAGCCGCAGTCGATGAGGATGATGTCTCCGCCGTATTTGAGCGCGGTCATGTTTTTTCCTATCTCGCCCACGCCGCCCAAAAAGACGACTTCGAGTCCGCCTTTCGCATCCGCGGGCGCCCTAAGAGCGCTTTTCTTCTCGGCGGGAGCCTCGATGGGCTTGTTGTGCCGCTTGGGAAGAGACGGAGCGCTCTTTGCGCGCGGACTTACCTGCGCCGCGCTTTTGCTCCCCGCCGCTTTTCCTCTTGAAGCGTTCTTTTTCGGGGCGCTCGCCCCGCCCGCGCTTTCCGCTCTTTTGCGCGCCCTCTCGTTAGCCGCGCTCTTGCCGCGCGCCCCCTCTCGCGCCGAGCTCTTGCCCGCGCCGCTTCTTGTTCTTGCCTTGGGCGCCTTTTGCGCCGCATTCTTCACTTCACTTGCCAAAATATTCTCCGATAAAGTCTGCTTTTTGAAATTATATCAAATCGCGCGCAAAATATCAAGCGCTCGCGTATGTCCGAGCTCATGCAAGAAAAAGTGCGAAAAAAAGACATAACATATCCGCGTCCTCCTTAACCCGAGTTCGGGCGCTGACGGCGCGGTTTTTGCCGAATATAGGCGAAAAGTGCAAGAAAAAGACTTAAACGCTCAACCCGAACATCTGCGGCTTGCGCGCCGCGTCCATGTTGGCGCGGTAATAACTCAAAAGCGTCCCTATGTCCGACCAATAGCAGTCCGTCTTAAAGGCGCGCAGCTTGTCGAGCATAAAGGGAAAGACGTCGCGCGAGAGATCGCTCTCCCGCTCGGGCGGGATCATATCGAGCACCTCAGGCTCCATGACGTACATGCCCGTGTTGACGAGTCCCGACTCGTATCTCTCGGGCTTTTCGCGGAATCTCACTATCTTTCCGCTCCCGTCCAAGATGACTTCGCCCATGCCGCGCGGATCTTTGACCTTTTTGACCGCCATCGTCACCTCGCCGCCCGCACTTTGATGAAAGTCGAGCATGCTTTTAACGTTCAGGTCGGTGAGCGCGTCTCCGCTCATGACCACGAAAGTGCCGTTTATAAAGCTCTCCGCGTTCTTCAAGGCGCCCGCCGTCCCGAGCGGCTTACTCTCGGTGAAATAGCTTATCTTCGCTCCCAGCCGCGAACCGTCGCCGAAATAGGAGATTATCCGCTCGGGCAAATAGCCGAGCGTCACGGCGATGCGCGTTATCCCCGCGCGTACGAGCGAGGAGACGATGAGCTGCAAGACGGGCTTGTCGAGAATGGGGACCATGGGCTTGGGCATATTGCCCGTGAGCGGGCGCAGCCTCATGCCGCGTCCGCCCGCCAGAATTATCGCCCCGATGTCTTTCCTCTCCATATCGCAAGTATGCGTTATCCCGCGCGAACTATGCGCCGCCCCCTTTCTCTTTTTCGCCGCAGCAAGCCGACGCGCCCGTCTTGACTTTTTGCGCGCGTTATATTATAATCGTATTTGAGGCGGATAATGCGCTTTTGCCTTGACGCTCGCCGCGTCAAAGCCCGCCGCATATTTCGCGCCTTGCCAAAAACTTCGGGAGAATCTCATGAAAACACTTATTTCGCTCATTCTCATCGCTATCCTCGTCATATCTCTCGTCGCGCTCGTACTCGCGGGCTGCGAGACAAAGACGCCCTCCGAGATCGCGGACAACTATCAAGACCTCGCCGCCGCGGGCGAATTTCAGAGCGATTCGGGCGAGCAAGGCGACTTCGCCGAATTTTCCTTCGGCAAAGAGATCACCTTCAACACGCTTATTTTGCGCGAGAGCGGGAGCAAGATCACGCAATTCTCCCTCTTCAAAGACGACGAGAGCGAGCCTTTTTATTCGAGCGATCTCATCGAGGCTTACCGCGTCTGTTCCTTTGAGCCGATAACGGCGTCAAAAGTGAGGATCAGGGCGGACAAATGCGACAAAAAATGGTCGCTCAAAGGCTTGGAAGCATACTATATCGACAAAAAGGCGGGCGACGACTTCCGCATCATGGGTTACATAACCGTCGATTCGCTCTGCATGCCCGTGCTCGACGCCGACGAAGGCATAGAGGACGGCAGCTACGGCGATCAGGACGGCGGCATCGACGAGAGCTACACCGCCGTTTTCGAGACGGTCACGCAGTTCAATCTCATCAGCGGCGTGTATTTCACGGGCGCGGGCGAGATAGTCTATAAGGATATCGCAAGCCACGAAGGGAGCGGCGAAGAGGACTTCGAGTACGCTCTCGAAAAGCTGCGCCGCATGGCTCCGAACGCCGAGATAGTCGTGACCGTGCTCGCCAACGACAACACCCTCTGCGACGACGGTTATTCGGACACCATCTCCCGGCACAACGCCGCCATGGGCACAACCAACGCCGAAAAGCTCACAAAAAACCTGCTCAATCTCATCGACAGGTGGGACGTGGACGGCGTCTCTTTTGACTACGAATATCCCTCTTCTTCCGAGGATTACCGCACTTACGGCGAATATCTCATCTCGCTGAGAAAGGCGCTCGACGAAAAATACGGCGGAAAAAAGCTGCTCACCGCGGCGATCGCGGATTGGTGCATGGGCAAGCGCACCTTCAAACGCGAATATATGGACGCTCTCGATCAGATAGAGGTCATGGCGTACGACCTCTTCGACGAGCGCGGCTATCACTCGACTTTCTACAAGGCTTGCTATCAGATCGTGGAGAACTGCCGCAAAAACGGCGCGGATATGTCGAAAGTGCATCTCGGCGTGCCCTATTATTCCCGCCCCACCAACAAGGACTCCTTCTGGGGGAATTATAAGGTCGTGAGCAGCGTCCTTCCGCCTTCCAACGTCTACACCTTCCCCGAGCCTTACACCGACCTCGACGGCAACAGCGGCAGCGCGCCCAACTATTTCAACGACAGGCAGATGATCTACGACAAGACCTCTTACGCCATCGACATGGGCTTGGGCGGCATGATGATCTGGCATATGGCTTGCGACGACACGCAAAACCTCGAAAAGTCGCTCACGGGCGCGATGAAGCAGGCGATCGAAGACAGAAACGCGCTTTAAGGGGGATACTTCGCTTTCGGGCGACCTTCCGCCGAGAGAGTTTAAGGCGAATTTTTCGCGCGCGCGTTTAATCCTTGCTTTTGCGCGCGCAAAGTATTATAATAAAGTCACTTATCAAATTAGGAGAAAAAACCATGAGAGTTTACAACTTTTCGGCGGGTCCTTCCATGCTCCCCCTCGAAGTCCTCGAGCAAGCTCAGGCGGATTTCGTGGACTATCAGGGCTGCGGCATGTCCGTGACCGAAATGAGCCATCGCAGCAAGCAATTCGACGCCATTCACAACGAGTGCATCTCCCTCATCCGCGAACTGATGGGAGTTCCCGAAAACTATGAAGTCCTGCTCGTTCAGGGCGGCGCTTCCACGCAGTTCGCCGCGGTCCCCATGAACCTGCTCAAAAGCGGCAAGGCGGACTATGTCGTGACGGGCAACTTCGCCAAAAAGGCGATGCAGGAAGCGCGCAAATACGGAGACATCCACGTTGCCGGCTCTTCCGAAGAGGCGAAATTCACCTATATCCCCAAAGATCTCGACGTGCGCGCGGACGCGGATTATCTCTATATCTGCCAAAACAACACCATCTTCGGAACGCGCTTCACACGGCTCCCCGAATGCGAAATGCCGCTCGTGGCGGACGTTTCTTCCAACATTCTCAGCGAGGAGATGGACGTGAGCAAATATGGCGTGATGTATGCCGGCGCGCAGAAAAACCTCGCTCCTGCGGGTCTGACCATCGTCATCGTGCGCAAAGACCTCATCAAGGAGCCTATGTCTTTCTGCCCCACCATGCTCAGCTGGAAGGTCATGGCGGAAAACAACAGTCTTTACAACACTCCTCCCTGCTTTGCCATCTATATGGCTATGCTCAACCTGCGCCATCTCAAAAAGCTGGGCGGCGTGAAGGAAATGCAAAAGCTCAACGAATATAAGGCGGGGCTTTTGTATGACTTCATCGATTCTTCGAGCTTCTATGTCAACAGGGTGAACAAGCAGGACCGCTCGCTCATGAACGTCCCCTTCAACACGCCGAACGCAGACCTCGACGCGGCTTTCGTCAAGCAGGCGGGCGAGAACGGCTTCGTCTCCATCAAGGGTCACAGGCTGGTGGGCGGCATGCGCGCTTCCATCTATAACGCCATGCCCGTGGAAGGCATCACTTCCCTCATCGAATTCATGAAGGAATTCGAGAAAAAGAACGGCTGAGGTGAAAAATGGACATTCTCAAATTAAACGCCATCTCCCCCTTGGTGAGCGAGATCCTCACCGAAGAGAGCTATAACATCAGCGACAGCGCCGCCGCTCCCGTCGCCGTTTTGGTGCGCAGCGCGGACATGCACGAAATGCAGCTGCCTCAAAGCGTGCTCGCCGTGGCTCGTGCGGGCGCGGGCGTGAACAATATCCCCACGGACAAGCTGCTTGAAAAGGGCGTGTGCGTCTTTAATACGCCGGGCGCCAACGCCAACGCGGTCAAGGAGTTGGTCATCTGCGCGCTGCTGCTTTCCTCGCGCAAGATCGTGCGCGGCATAAATTGGGCGCAGTCGCTCGACGGCGACGTGGCAAAAGCGGTCGAAAAGGGCAAAAAAGCCTTCGTAGGGCGCGAGATAACGGGCAAAACGCTCGGTATCGTCGGCTTGGGCGCGATCGGCAGGCTCGTCGCGGGCGCGGCGCTCGCGCTGGGCATGAACGTCATCGGTTACGACCCCTATCTTTCTCCCGCCCTCGCGGAAAAGATAGACTCCCGCGTCAAGACGGTCTCCGACCTCGACGCGCTTTATGCCGCCTCCGATTATATCACTCTTCACGTCCCCTCCACCCCTCAGACCAAGGGCTGCATCAACAAGGACTCGATCGCCAAGATGAAAAACGGCGCCGTAATCATCAACTGCGCGCGCGGCGATCTGTTCGTGGACGACGACGTGATAGAGGCGGTCAAGTCGGGTAAGCTCGACCGCGTCGTCACCGACCTGCCCAACAAAAAGCTTTTGGGCATAGACGGGATCATCACCATTCCCCACCTCGGCGCCTCCACTCCCGAAGCGGAAGACAACTGCGCCGTGATGGCGGCAAGAGAGCTTAAAGACTTTATCGAACAGGGTATCGTGGTCAATTCGGTCAACTTCCCCTGCCTCGACCCCGGCGCCAAGCCCGCGGGCAAGATAAGAGTGACCGCGCTCGTCAAGGCGACCGCGCTCCCCGACGCGCTCAAAGCCGCGAGCGGCGACGTCAAGACGGCAACGCGCGGCGAATACGCCTATCTCGTGGCAGACGGCGACAAGGACTGCTCGGGCGAACTCGAAAAAGTAGCGGGCGTCATCAAGGTCAGGCTCATCTGAAAACACGCAAATAAAAAAGGCGCCTTCGGGCGCTTTTTTCATATGGTAAGGCAAAAAAATCCCCCGCCGATGAAGTGAACCCCAAAGTTTGGACAAAAAATTATTAGATTGTGTTGGAATGGGTTCGGTATTGTACCGGACTCATTCCTTTTCGTTTGAGAGAAATCCTCTCGTTGTTCCAGTATGATATGTATTTGT
>DVNJ01000033.1 GCA_018714485.1 Candidatus Caccalectryoclostridium excrementigallinarum
CCTTGAAGGAAAGGTCGTAGGGGAGATAGCGCGTGCCCGTGTTGCGCGAAAAGAGCAGTTGATTGAAATAGTTGGGGGTGAGGACGATCTCGCGCGAGGTGAACCAGATCATGTTCCTGTCCCAGCAATGGGCGTTATATTTGGCGAAAGTGGGCGCGTAAGACGCCATTTTGACCAAGTCGCCGTTGCGTTCGAAAGCGGTCATGTAGCTCGCCTCTTCGATGGCGGAATACATATTGTTGGAGTCTAAGAATTTGCCTATGCCCCAGCAGGTGGCGGCGTATTCTCCCACGAAGACTTCCGCGCCCGTGCGCTCGTAGTTGTCGTAGCGGTCGTTGTTTTTGAAGAGCGCGTTGCCGCTCGTATAGTAATGCTCGTCCACCAAAGTGTCGGTATATTTTTCGTTGATGATCTCCCAGCTTTCGTCTATGTATTCGCCCGTGAACTGATATGAGGCGGAGGAAATTATCTTTACGTCGTAGCCTTTTTGCGCGCAGTAAGCCTTGACGGCGTTATAAAGCGGCTCGAAGTTGCGCCAATAGACGTCGCCCCAATTCTCGTTGCCCAAGCCCAAATATCTCAGATCGAAAGGCTCGGGGTGTCCGTTCTCGGCGCGCAGGGCAGCCCACTCGTTGTCGGCGGGAGAGGCGAGAGCATAGTCCAAAAGGTCGAGGATATTCTGCGTATATTCCTCATATTCCTCGCTGCCGGGCGCATAGGCGAAGCTGTCGAGATAGGCGTTCCATTCCTCCTCGCTCATTCTGCCCGCGCGGTAGTCCTTCTGCGTGTTACGGTAGCCGGGGTCGAACTGGAACTGACAGATCATGCCCACGTTGAGTATGGGCAGGGGTAGCGCGCCCAAGTCTTCGCAGAGCTGGAAATATTCGTGATAGCCCAAAGAATAGGTGTTGCCGTAATGGCGTCCGTTTTCGTCGTAGCGCCAGATATTGTTGGAATGTCTGCGCTCTTCGAGAGGTCCGATCGTGTTCTTCCAATCGAAGAGATCGTCGAGGTCGTCCCCTTCGGCGAGACAGCCGCCCGGGAAACGGATAAAGGAAGGATCAAGCTCGTCAAGAGCGTCAAAAAGGTCTTGACGGAGGGTGACGTATTTCCATTCCTCACTGCCGTAACCGTGCGTGTTTTGCGGCGTGAGCGAGACAAAGTCGACGTCCAAGTCCCCTTCGCCTTCGAAGAAAAGTTCAAGTCCGCCGTCCTCGCTCCTTTCGGCTTCAAAGCTGCCTTCGAGCTTGACCCAGCCTTCGCTTTCCGAGGGCAGGGGCGAAAAAACGCAGCCTTCGCCCGAGCCGCCCGAAACGTAGAAGGGGCGGGCGGAGACGCTGCCCGTAAAGCCGCGGCTGCGCACATAAAGGCTCACGTCGTAAAACGCGCCCTCTTCAAAGCCCATGTCGGGAGCGTTCATCTTTTCGGCGTTATAGTTGTCCGTCATGTCGTCGAAAAACTCCACATAGCCTAAGTTGCGCACGCTGCCTTCGCCGCTCACGGTCACGCTCAGATAAGAGGGATTTTTCTCGTTCAAGCCGCTATCGGTGTTCACCGTCGCGGAAAGGTCGGAAAAGCGCCAATAGGCGGTCTTGTCGTATTCGTATTCAAAGCTCTTGTTGTTCACGAGTTCGGAGACCAGCCCGCCGTCGCCGGCAAAGGAGATGTCTTCGAGAAAGAGCCCGTAAAGGTCCTCGGAAACGGGCGTGCCCTCGGCGTCAAGATCCACGGAGGCGGAGACGTCTGTCTCTCCCGCGCAGGAGATGAGAGCGATGACAAAGCAGAGAACGAGCAGCAAAACTGCCGTAAAGATCAGGCGAGCTTTCATGATTTTCCCTCCGACGAAAAGCTTTTTCGACAAGATAAATATAACATATTTAAGCTTTTTAAACAATGACGGCGGAAAACAAAAAGGGGCAAAAGTGCGGTTTTGTGCATAAATCGGGAGGAAAACCGCTTGAAAAATCGCGAAAAGCAAAAAAGATGGCGGAAAAGATGGACTTTTTGACGCGCATACGTTAAGATAAAAAAAGGAGCAAAAAAATGACATCGGGACTTTTGACTTTTATAATAGTGGCGGTCTTTACCGTCGAGACGCTCATCGCTGTCTCGCTCAGGCATTACCGCAAGGCGTCGCTGATAATAGTTTTTATCGTGGCGAGTATTTTGCTCGTCTATAAGTCGCAGGAATTTATTCGCGATAAGATAGTGCAAAACGGCATCTATCCCGTCGAGTTTTCGCATATCTGTTATTTCATCATGGGCGTGACCGTGGTCACGGGCTGCAAGAAAATGCGCGCGTTCGCAAGTTACTGCGGTATGCTCGCGGGGCTTGCCTTCATGATAGCGAGCATAGTTTCCTCGCAGTCCATGATCAACGACGCCGCCTCGCCCTTTTCTTTGGGCATATCCGTTACCCAGCATATGCTGCTTTGGTTTTGCGGCTTTATGCTCTTTCTCAACGTGGGGCATTTCGACATCCGCGACATCTGGATCCCCGTGCTCGGGATCGCGCTCATGGTCGTGTTCTCTTATCTCGTCCATCTGCGCATAATTTATCCCGACTTCTACAAATATGACGACATGGTCATCATCAAGATCGCCGAAGGGACCATTCTCGGCTATGTCATCGCGGGCGAGCTGCCCATGTGGCTGCGCGTGGGTACGGTCGCGGTGATCGCCGCCGCTGTTGCGGCGAGCCTTGTCGCCGTCTATAAGCTCAACGACAAATATTACCGTTATAAGGTCGAAAAGTGCGAAAGGCAGGGCGTCAAATACGACGAGACGGAGATAGGCATTTTCCCGCTCATCGCCTATATCGCCAAGGCGGCGGGCTGGGAGAGGAAAAAGCCGAAAAAGCAGCAAAAACGCGCGGAGTATTATAACTGCTGCGTGATGGAAAATTCAAAAGACGCCGCAAGCGAAAAAGCCTGCGGATAAAAACGACGCGGCAGGGGGGGTGACGCCGCAGGAAAAGAAGGCGCAAAGCGCCGAAAAAACACGGAGAGAAAAATGGCTCGAAAAATCTTTTCGGTGCAGCTCGCACCCCCACCATTGCCCGCGCCGCCCACTCCGGGAGAGGGCAGCGGCAGCGGCGTCATCGGACACGGTCAGTCGCTCTGGCGCGGAGTTTCCCCCGTCGGCATGGTCTTTATCATGCTCGGCATCTTCGCCGTTCTCACGCTCACCGCTCTTCTTTTGAGCAAAAACAGAAAGGCGAGCGCTTATTTCACCTGGTTTTTGGCGTTGGCGCTGCTCATCTTCAACGCCGCCTATTTCATCATCAACAGAGACAGTCGCGGTTGGTATCCCGTGGAGTTCTCGCACATAAGTTATTTCGTCTTGGGCGTGACCGTGGTCATGGGCTGCAAGAGGCTGATGGCGCTCGGCGGCTATTGCGCCATGCTCACGGGGCTGGGGTATGTTTTGGCGGGAGTCGTCTCGCCCGCGTCGCTGCTCACCACCTCTTACGACGCCGTCGAACTCGCCATCTCGGTCGTTCGGCATGAGCTGATGTGGATGTGCGGCTTTATGGTCTTTTTCAATGTGGGTAGGTTCCGCATGAAAGACGTTTGGATGTCGCTGCTCGGCGTGTTTTTGATGGTGGGCTTTTCCATGCTCGTGCGCTTCAAGCTGATCTATCCCGGCTTTGACGACTATGAGCGCGAGCATATGCAGATATGGGTGATAGTCACGGGCAGCGTTCTCGAATATGTCACGGGACCTCTGCCTTTTGCGGCGCGCGTGGTCTCCGCGCTCATCATCGGCGCCGCCGTGATCGGGACTGTGGTCGGTTATTATTATGCCAACGTGCGCCTGAATGCGGCGCGCGAGAAAAAACGCATAAAAATAGGCGCCCGCCGCGACGAGACCGCGATAGGGGTATTGCCTTTTTTGGCGAAAGCGGTAAAATATAGGAGAAGCTCGAAGTCGCGGATGCGCGAGGGTGCTTTGAGACAAGAGTATAATTGCCAAAAGCTGTAAGGCGCGTCTTGCGGCGAGGGAGGGAAAATGTCCGTTTGGCCCGGTTTTCCGCCGGCGGGAATGACCGCAATGCTTATCGGGATATTGATAGCGGAAACGCTGTTTGCCGTTTCGTTGCGCAATTACCGCCGCATAAGCTATGTCATCACCTATATCATCGCGCTCGCCGTCTTTGCCTTTCACGTCTGGTATTTCATCGATCAGCGCGCGCTGAATAAATATCCTTCCGAATTTTCGCATATCAGCTATTTCATCTTTTCCGTCTCCGTCATCGTGGGCGGCAGAAAGATGCAGTCTCTCGCCTCCTTCTGCGGCTTGGTCACGGGCATAGGCTTTATCATCGGCGGCTGTTTTTCGCCCGCGTCCATGCTCTCGGACGCGGAGAACGGCGCCACGCTCGTCATCTCCGTGCTGCGCCACGAGATACTCTATTTGGGCGGGCTCCTGCTCTTTTTGAACGTGGGCAGATTTTATGTGAAAGACATCTGGATCCCCTTCCTCGGGATCGCGCTCATCGTGGTCTATTCGCTGCTTATGTATCACGGCATAATTTATCCCGACTTCGCCAAGCCCGAGGGCATGGTCATCGTCAAGATCGTTTACGGGACTATCCTCGGCTATGTCATTCCCGGCGAGCTTCCCGTCTGGCTGCGCGTGTTCACCGTCATTTTGGTGCTCGCGCTCGTTGTCGGCGCCATGTTCGGCTTTTATGCCGGCAACAGGAAGCTCAACGCCCTGCGCGACAGGAAAAACGCACATAAGGGCAAAATTTATGGGGAGGGAAAGCCTTCGCTTCGCAATTCGGCGACAATGGAGCTGGGGTTGTTCCCGCTCGCGGTCTACCTGCTGAAAAGGGCGGGGAAGTGGAAGACGCCGAAAAAGACCTTCGAAAAACGCGACATCGGCGCGGAAAAGATAGAGTCGGAGTGATTTGCGCCGCACGGAAGAACATTTTAAGAAAAAATTTCAACTTTTTGCCGCAAAGTCCGATTTTTCTGATATAATATATACATAATCGACACTATGATGAAAAACTGCGCGTTCAAGCGAGTTTTTCGTAAGAGCGGAGGTGCCTATGTCTGTCGCCTCGGCGGGCGAGAAAGAGAAAAGGGAGAAGATAGCGGCGTCGGCTTGCGCGAGCGGCGTCAATTTCGTCCTGGGACTTACAAAGCTTCTTTGCGGCGTTTACACCAACAGCATCGCCGTCATTTCCGACGGCGTAAACAATTTCGGCGACGTCTTCTCTTCGGCGGGCGCGGCGGTCGGATTTTCGGTGAGCGGCAAAAAGGCGGGCGGAAAGTTCCCCTCGGGCACGGGCAGAGTGGAATATGTCGTGACCGCCATGATGGCGCTCATCGTCATCGCCGTGGGCGGCGTTTTTGCCTGGCAGGCGTCCGAACGTTTTTTTTATCATCCCGTGGTGACCTTTTCCTGGGTGCAGTTCGGGATAGTCGCGGCGACGGCGGCGGTCAAGGCGGCGATGGCGGCGTTCTTTTATCGGGCGCAAAAGCGTTATTCCTCGGGCGTTTTGAAAGCGATGGCGACGGACAGCCTGCTCGATATGTGTATCACGCTGTTCACGCTCGCGGGGCTTTTTCTCGCGCGATACATCTCTTTCCCCGCCGACGCGCTTATCGGACTGATCGTCAGTCTCGTCATGATAGCCGAGGGGATAAAGCTGCTTTTCCCCGCCGTTTTCAGGCTTGCGGGCGGCGCGGACGAAGAGCGAGCAAAGCAGCTGGAAAGGATAGCTCTTCAAGAGGGCGCGAAAGGCGCGCGCATAAAGCTCTATGACTGCGGCGAAAGGCGCGCGGAAGCCTATGTTTCATTGATTTTCGCAAAGGAGATGACCGAAAAAGAGGTCGCAGAGATAGAAAAAGCCGTTGCGGCAAGGGCGGAGGAGAAGGGAGTTTTCGTCGCATTTGTCCGCGGCAGGGAGGAATTATGAGAGAAGAGGAAAAGAAAGACGAGCTTGCTCAAGAGGGCGAGGGCGCCGCGCCGCAGGAAGAAAAGCCGAAGAAGAAAAAGAGAAAGCGCCGCAAGGACATGACCCCCGAGGAAAAAAAGCGGCGCACCAAGCGCGACCTCATCATCACGGGCTGCGTTTTCGGACTTATCGCCCTCTTTGCGTCCATATGCGCCATCGTGAGCTATGTGGGCTATACGGGCAATTTCGATTATATAGACACGCTCAAAACGGTGAGCGAGGAGACGGGCTGCGCCTCTTCTTTCACGCTCATAGACGCGGATGAGAGCCAAACGGGCTATTACGAGTTTGTGGCGAGCTCTCCCGACGACGAATTCAACATTCTTCATCTCACCGACATTCACTTGGGCGCGGGACCTTTCTCCGCGCAAAAGGATAGGTGGGCGATCGACGCGGTGGACACGGTCGTCAAGCGCACCGCGGAAGAAGGGCTGGACTTGGTCGTGGTCACGGGCGACTTGGGCTTCCCCGTCCCCTATTCCGCGGGCACGATCAACAACCTGCGCGAGATAGAGATGTTCGGGACGCTGATGGCGAAGCTCGACGTCTATTGGACGGTCGTTTTCGGCAATCACGACACGGAGATATACAGCCTTTACGACCGCGAAGATATCTCGAATTATTTCACCGAGAAAGCCGAAAGCGGCGAATGGGGCAAGTTCCTCTATCGCCGCGGCGACGAGGAGCTTTCGGGATACGGCAACGATATTATCGTCGTCAGGCACCCTAACGAAGAAAAAACTAAGATAACTGCGGAAAATTACGAGGCGAGCGCGGAAAATTCGCACATAACTCAGGCGCTCGCGCTCCTTGATTCGCATTCTTATACGGACGGCGATTATTTCGGCATCGCCTGGAAATACGACAACATCAAGCAAGATCAGATAGATTGGTACGCGAGCGAGATGGACAGGCTCACCGAGCTTAACGGCGGCGCTCGGGTGAAAAACCTGCTCTTTTTCCATATCCCGCTGCGCGAATACGGCAAATATTGGGAAGAATACCGCGCCGCGGGCAGTAAGGACACGGAAACTGTCAAGTATGTTTTCGGAGTCGCGGGCGAGAGCGGAGAAAAATCCTTCCCCGGAATGCACGAAGACCTCGTTCTCGAAACGGCGATCGTGCACGGCGGGCAGGGGATATTCTGCGGACATGACCACTATAACAACTATGCGCTCGACGTCACCGTGACGGACGTAGAGGACGCGCAGGGCAACAAGGGCTCGGGCGCCATTCGCCTGCAATACGGCATGAGCATAGACTATATCGCCTATCCCGGCATTTCGAGCGACATCGAGCAGCGCGGCTGCGCGGAGATCAGGATCTATCCCGACGGCGGCTTCGCCACGCGCCAGCGCCCGCTCATGGAAGACGAGAAGATGGAGTTCGTGCCCTTCCCCAAAGTTTGAAAAAGCCTTCGGGCGCGGCTCCTGCCGCGCCCGTTTTTATAAGCGAAACCGATCATCGGACAAAACAGTTGCGCTCCCGTATTTTTACCGATCCGGCACAGCAAAGAAGAGTTACCTGTTCAACAGAAAATTTATGATATTGTAATGCCTTATCCCGTTTTGCGAAAAATCGGGAAGATCTCCTGAGATGACCAATTTCGGATAATGATCCTTAATGCGCTCGAGATTGCCGAACTCGCGGGTAATGACTTCTTCCGAGGACAGAAGATATGCCACTTGTATATAAACGACTTCTTTGCCCTTATATGCGACAAAGTCTATCTCGTATTCATCCGTCTTGCCCACCTTGACATCAAATCCGCGATAGAGCAATTCGAGATAGACGATGTTCTCATATAGCTTGCTATTGTCGATCTTATTGCTCGTCTTGCGGATATTGCGCAGCCCCAAATCGACCGAATAATATTTCTCGGCAGACGAAAGCAGTCTTTTGCCCTTGATGTCATAACGCGGGACGGCGTTCAGTATCATCGCCTTTTTGATATGATCGATGTATGTCAGAACGGTGTTGACGGTCGTTTTTATGCCGCTTGCCTGCAAGGCGGCTACGACCGCTCTCGCGGAAAACGGATTGGCGATGTTATCCATCAAAAAATCGAGGACAACGGAAAGCAATTTTTCATCCGCCACCTTGTTTCGGGAAAGAATGTCTTTCATTACTATCGCGTCGTAAGTATCCGACAAGTATGTCTCGACCGAACGAGGATCCAGGGCAAAGCGCATAGGCAGTCCGCCGTAGCGCAGATAATCCTGAAAGAGCTGTTCGTCCGAAAAGCTCTTTCCGTTTTGAAGGAGAAGCTGCTTTGCTTCGGACAATACAAAAGGATATACATGTATCTGTATATATCTTCCCGCGATCAATGTCGCAAGTTCACCTGAAAGCAGTTTGGAATTTGACCCCGTGATATAGATGTCGCAATCGATGTCCACGAGCAGTGACGCCACGACTTTTTCCCACGAAGCGACCGTCTGAATTTCATCGAGAAAAATATATGTTCTGCCGTTTACGCGTTTGGATGCGGAGATCAAAAAATCATACAACGCATGATAGTCTTGCAAAGGCTCGTTCATCACGGACTCAAAGCTGATGTAAACGATTTGATCCTTATTTATCCCGCGCTCAAGCAAAAGGTCTTGTATTTGCGATAAAAGAACCGTCTTGCCGGAACGGCGGACGCCGGTCAAAACCTTTATCAGTTGCTTATCTATAAAGGGGATGATCTTATCCAAATATGCTTGACGTATTATCATCGATCGTTTACTCCTTGCTGATATTGTATTTATTGTAACATACAAAATTCTGATTGTCAACATTTTTGTATTCTTCGAGAAATACAAAACACGTTAAAACGGCGAATTTGTTAAATGCTTTTGCGGGCAACGCAAGCCATCGCCGAAAAGACGACGGCTTGCGTTAAGGTTGTCGAGACGTCATAATTGCTCTATAAGGCGGACATTCCCTTCTTGCGCTTTTTCCGTCAAGCCCTGCGTAAATCCCGACGTGCCGAAAATCACATATTGCACACGCTTTGCATTTGTGAGTTTGAGCATGACGTCGGCTTTTTCTTGCAGAGCGTGCAGGACGGACAATCCTTTGGGCGAAGATGTATATTTGCATTCTCCGAGCACGAGATCTTCACCCGTGCTGTCTAAGGCGACGATATCGATCTCGCCCGCTTTCGCGCCCCAATATCTGCCCACTTTATCAAAGTGAAAGTCCCAAAAATTCGCTGCCGAAAGCTCCCACATCTTTTC
>DVNJ01000003.1 GCA_018714485.1 Candidatus Caccalectryoclostridium excrementigallinarum
CGAATTGCGCGAGAGCGCGCTATGCTTTCCCGCGGAAATTCACCCCTTTCCGCCTGCGCTGCGCTCCGTGCAAGGCAGCCGCCTTGCTCAAAGTGCGCTCACCGAAAAGTGTGATTTTCGGTGGCAGGAATTAAACTTTATTTGGGTGCAGCGTCACGTTGCCGCATTTCACGTTTTTGCCAAGGCAAAAACATTTCACTTTTGCGCGGAAGATACGCTCGCATATTGCTCGCTCTTATCCGCGCAAAAATTTCACGTCCGTAGCAAGGGCAAACAATTTCGCTTAATGATTATTGTGCCCTTGCGCAGGACATCAGGGTAACAGCATCACGCTGCTTGCCGTATTGTAAATAGCTTTCTCTTGATCACCCCTCGCTCACGCATATCGTTCACACATATGCCGGACAGGCGCTATTAAGGGTGCGTGGGAGAGCGATGCATTTGCGTGTGATTTTGGACAAAGGTGCCGCAGGCAATACTTGCTGTATTGTCAAGGCGCATTTGTTAAAAAGCGCGCGTAAAGGCGCGCTCCCCCATGCGCCCGTATAGCGCCTGTCCGGCAACTACAAAAAAAAACAGCCGCGGCTTTTGCCGCGACCGTCTTTTTTCTTGTTACTGCGATCTTTTAATTACGCAACGGTAAAGGTGCTGTTGACCACTACATTGCCGAGGCTGAGATAAGCTTCGCCGCCCGCGACCGCATCGATGATGCTGCCGATAGGGAGCTCCACACCGAGCACTTCCAAGACCCTGGAAACTTCGTCGGTGATAGCCTTGACCTGATCCTTGTCGAGGACGATCCTGAAGTCATTGGTCTGCATGTTCAGCTTCGTGAAGATGCCGTCCGCGATGGTACCGCTCACGTTCATCTGCTTATCCTCGGTGATATTCTCGATCAGGCTGGGAATAGCATCGCTGAAATCGGGAATGAGCGCTTTAAGAATGGTGCCGAGAGCAACATAGTTCTCGCCGCTGTCATCGAGAGGGATCAGATTATTCATCGCCTCTTCGTCACTCAGCAAGCCGGAAACAAGGTCATTACCGGCTTCGCTGATGTTGTTCCAAACATTCATCAGGAAGTTGAGGTTGTCGAGCGCGGAGACGGAGTTCTTGTAAGAGCCTTCCGCCAAAGTGGCTTTCGAGCTGTCGCTGAAATCGAGCAACGTCTGATTGAGAAGCAGATCGTCGATAATGGCGTTCAGATCGAGCGTGTAATTCTCATCGAAGATCATGCCGATATAGTCGCCGATATCTCCGCCTTCGAGCAATCCGTTCAGTTCGGAAAGATTATAGCTGACATCGGTGACGCGCTGCCCATCTATCATAAAGGCGATCTCCCAAGCCTCATCGGTGATATTTTTATCGGTCAATGCGGGGATCGCGGACTTAAGACCGGTCACGCTCATATTTCTGACGCCGATAGTCTTATCTTTGCTGCCGTAATTATAGTAAGCCTGACCCTTGAATTCGAGACCGGTAAGCTTGTCGAAATTGACATAGCTGCCGATCAAACCGTCGACAACGCTCTCAAGACTGCCGAAATCGTAATCAATATCGGTGGGCTTTGCCGTGATATCGATGGTCAAAACGCCGTCTTTCCAAGTGCGCACGAGATCTATCTGCGCGCTCGCGGTGATGGACATTGCGCCGTCACCGAGGGAAAGCTCCGCATTCTGGATCTGGATGGAAGTGGTCGCCGTCTTATTGTTTATCTTCGCCCAGTTGGTTTCTGTGGTCGCCTGAGCCGTTTCGACGGGAACTTCTTCCTTACAACCGGCAAGGCAGACAACGGAGATTATGCACACGAGCAGCGCTATGACCGCAAGTGTAATGCCTATCTTCTTTTTCATAGTCTTCCTCCTGAAGATTTTTATTTGATACGGATATTATACTATACCCGTATAAAACTGTCAAGGATTTTCGCCGTTTTACCTGTCCGTCACGCCGAGCATATAGTCCGTGCTCTTGTTGAACAGTTTCGCCAGGTCGATGAGCGTCTGATAATCGGGCTCTTTAAGCCCCCTTTCCCAATTACTCACCGACACCTGGGACACATTCATATATTTTGCTATGTATGTTTGATTATAACCGTTCAGGATCCTCTCCTGACGCAGTCTTTCGGCAAATTTCATCTTTCCCTCCCATTTGCTCTATTTTTCCACATGCTCGTCCAAATAAGTGGCGGTCATGTCGGCGATATGCAAAAACATCGCCAAAGGATAACGGTAATAAGCCTCGCTTATCGAATAATCGCCCGCCTTGACCCTGTTGTCAAAGCCGCCCATATGCCAATTTATCGCCATCGCTTCCGCGCGCGTCAGGCGCATATAACCGTTTATTATATAGACCGACTTCTCCCCGTGCCCGTAAGGCAGAGAATCGCTGATACCGTAAAAGGGCACCGACTGCCACTCCCCGTTCTTTTTGACGTTGCGCATCTGCACCGTGTAAAAATCCACCTTGCAAAGATCGTGGAGCAAGCCGCAGATCGCCACGGATTCTTCCGAGACGGTGTCTTCGGCGATGTCGCCCGCCTGCTTATGCATGTCGACGAGCGCTTTCAGGCGGCGGTAAACGTTGATACTGTGCGCGCAAAGCCCGCCTTCGAAGTTGCTGTGAAAGCGCGAACTTGCGGGAGCGGTGAAAAAATCCGTTCCGCAAAGATATTTGAGCAAGTCGCTCGCCCCCTCGCGCCGAATTTTTTCATTGAACAGCTCGAGGAATATCTTTTTGTTTTGCTCCGTCTGCGATTCCATACAAGTAGATTGTATATCAAGAAAAAAAATTTGTCAATAATATTTTTTTTACATTTTAACATATAATAGGATTTTTTGCCTTTGGCGTTCGCCTGCGCCCCGAAAAACGAGCAAAGCGTTTACTTCTTTATGCGTTTGTGCTAAAATTTCTTAGACGGACCTCTTTTGCCAAGGCAGGGTCCGGGGAGGTTTTTTATGACTGCGGAATTTTATCTGCTCGATCTAAGCGGCGATAAGCTCCTTGAAAGCTGCCTTGCCGCCGAACGCACGGCGGCGAAGAAGCTCATCTCTTTCGCCGCGAGATTCAACCTGCACGGCGACATCTTCAAGGCATATCTTTCCTATCTTCTCATTCGAGAAGAAAATCCTTACGCGCTTCAATGCGAGCGCGGGAAAGTCCCTCACCGCAGCCTCGAAGAGACGGCGCTCAAAGACGCGGAAAAGCTCTTTTCCCTCTTTAACGATCCTTCCGTTTGCGCGCGCCTGCTGCCCGAGCTTTCTTGCTGGAAGGGCGAGTCTCAGACGGATAAATATTACGCCGAGGCGGGCGAAGTCATCGCCTCTTTCACCAAAAAACTCTCCGCCGCGAAAGATCCCGAAAGCTTCCTGCGCGCATGCAGGCAGCATTATCTCTCGCACGGCGCGGGCGAATGCGCGCTCGATCACGCCTTCCGCCTCAAAGAAGATTCGAGCGACATCGAACCGATAATCCTCGGCGAGATGAAGCGCATGTCCGATCTTGTCGGGCTTGAGATGCAAAAAGAAGCGCTCATGGGCAACACGCGCGCCTTTGTCGAAGGCAAGGGCGGCGTCAACGTCCTGCTCTACGGCGACGGCGGCACGGGCAAGACCACGAGCGTCAAGGCGCTTTTGTCCGAGTTTTCGGGAAAGCGGCTGAAAATGATCGAGATATATAAGCATCAATTCAAATATCTCAACGCGCTCATCAGCCGCATCAAGCACCGCGGCTACAAATATATCCTCTTTTTGGACGATCTGTCCTTTGAAGACAGCGAAGTGGAATATAAATATTTGAAGACGATAATCGAAGGCGGGCTCGAACCGCGCCCCGACAACGTCCTCATCTACGCCACTTCCAACCGCCGCCATCTCATACGCGAGAGTTGGAAAGACCGCGAAGAGAGCGACGACATGCACGCGGGCGACACGGTCGAAGAAAAACTTTCGCTCGTCAAGCGCTTCGGACTGACCCTTTATTATCCCTCGCCCGATCAAAAGGAATATCTCAACATCGTGCGCACTCTCGCCGAGCGCGAAGGGATAAAGCCGAGCGACGCGCTCGAACAGGCGGCTCTCGTCTGGCAGCGGCGCGAAGGAGGCATGTCGGGCAGAACGGCGGAACAGTTTTTGATCGGCGAAAAGCAAAAGCGCTGATCAAAGCCGCCCTTCGGGGCGCAGCACGCAGACGCTCACCGCCAAGCCGTCAATTTCCTCTTCGGCGACTATGCCTCGCGGCGTTAAATTTTTCACGTCGTGCGGCGTAATCCCCCTGCCCAGCGCCTTACAGTAAGCTTCCAGCCGCGTCCAGGCGAAAATGTCTTTAAGCGGCGCGGGCGGCACTCTGTCCGTCTTCTCCGCGTCCACGCCTATCTCCCCCTCTCCTTTGAGCACGGCGAGCAGCGTCACGCCGCAGGTGTCGGAGAGAGATATCTTCGCGCCCTCAACGCGCGGCTTTCCCGACCGCTCGTGAAAAAGCTCAGCGCCGAGATACTTCTCCACCATCCGAGCGGAAGAAAGACCTTTTTCCGCAAAGAGCACAAAATCGTCAAACTCCCTCTTCATCAGCTCCTGTTCCTGCCGTAAAGGCTGTTGACCTCGTTGAAGAAGGCGCAGTCCACGCCGTCGAGGTTTTCGTAAGTGGCGCGGTAACGCCAATTCCCTTCCGCGACGCCGGGCGTGTTCATGCGGCAGTCGGCGCCGAAGCCGCACATATCCTGAAAGGGCACGATCGCCAAAACGCAGCTGCTCTCGGCGAGCTTGCGGTAAAAAGCGCGCGTGGACTTACAACCGTAGCCGCCGTTGCCCCAGCCGAAATTTTCGCAGCGGATATAGCGCAGCACATAATCGAGAATGTTGCCCGGCAGCTGTTGCAGCCAGCCCAAAGTCGTGTTGTTGTCATGAGTGGCGGTATAGCCGACGCAATAGGTGTCGAAATTATGCGGCAGATGTATGCTGTCCCCGTCCTCGAAGCCGAACTGCATGACGCGCATACCGGGAAGGGCGCTCTTTTCGAGCAGCTCGCGCACCTCGTCGTCGATGATCCCTAAATCCTCGGCGATAAAGCGCGCGGAAGGCATCGCGGCAAAGACCTTTTTCAAAAAGTCAAGCCCGAGCCCTTTTTCCCATTTCCCCTCTTTCGCCGTTTTTGCGTCCGCGGGCACGCTCCAAAAGCGGCTGAACGCGCGGAAATGATCTATGCGCAACACGTCATACCAGCTCATGGCGCGTTCGAGGCGCTCCAGCCACCACTTATAACCCGTTTTTTTCAGATAGGCGACGTCATAGAGGGGATTGCCCCAAAGCTGACCGTCCTCACTGAAATAATCGGGCGGGACGCCCGCGACGGCGGCGGGGTTGAGATCCTTGTCCAGCAAAAAGATGCGCGAGTTAGCCCAAACGTCCGCGCTGTCGCGGCTGACATACATGGGCATGTCCCCGATGACCGAGATCCCGCGCCCCGAAAGCGCCGCGCGCACCTGCGCCCACTGCCTGTCAAAGACAAACTGCTCAAAGCAATAATAGGCGTATTCCTCGCCCGCGCGCACTTCGTCGAGCGCCTTTTGATCGCGCAGGCGGTATTTATCCTCCCAGCGCCACCAGGGCAGCCCGTCCATCATGTCCTTTATCGCCATGAACGCCGCGTAATCGTCCAACCAGGCGCGGTTTTCCTCTTTATATTTTTCTATCTCTTTTTCTTCGTACGCGCCTGACTCGAAAGCCTTTCTCAGCACGGCGCGCTTGGACGAACGACAGAAGGCATAATCGGTGACGTAAGGCTCGCCCGCATATTCCGCGGCGCGCACGTCCGCCTCCGTGAGCGCGCCGTCGGCGCGCAGCTTTTCCGGATCGACATAGAGATAATTGCCCGCAAAAGCGGAAGTGCCCGAATAGGGCGAATCGCCCAAGCCTATCGTATTTAAGGGCAGTATCTGCCAATAGTGGAAGCCGCCGCGCAGCAGAAAATCGCTCAACTCGTCCGTCTCCCGTCCGAAACCGCCTATCCCGAAAGAGGAAGGCAGCGAAGATACGTTGAGCAGCACGCCCGCGGATCTTGTGAATTTTTTCATATTTTCCCCTCGATTAAAATTCCTTGAAACAAGGTTACCTATATTTTAACATACGCGCGCGCGAATTTCAAGCCCCAATTTTTTCGCGGCGAGAGCAAAAAAGTCCTTATCCGCGGTAAAAAAGCTCCGCCGCGGCGGAGCCTTTTTACTATTCCCGTTTGTCCTCTTTATGCGACGAAGATAACTTCCGTGATCTCCTTGTCGAAGCCGAAAAGCTGCTTTCCGTCCGCCTTATAGAGCGCGACATAGCCGTAAGCGTTTTTCACGGTGAAATAAGCCGAATCGCCCGTTATCTCATCGATGCTCTCGCCGACTTTTTCCGCATAGACCGCCTTTTTGTCCTTTTTCAGGCTCGTCAAGCCGTCTTTCGAGACGGCGAACATGCCGCCGGACAAGACCTTTTCAAGCTCCTCGCCCTCTGCGAGCGTCAGCAAGGGAGCGCTCTCGCCGAAGGCGAAAACTTCATTTCCGAGCGCGACGTAAAGCCCGTAGTCATAGGTGCGGTAAAATTTCGCGTTCTGTCCCAAGACGCTCGTCTTGCCGCTCACGCAGTCGACATAAGTGCGGGTCGTGAAAATTTCGCCCGTCTGCTCGTTTTGCTCGTTCTCTTCCACATAGAAAAGCCCCCGGACATAGTCCGCTTCGGGCTCGCTTTCGCTTTCGAGAATGAGCGTTCCGTCCGCCTTTTTGAGCGCATAACTCACCGCGCCGCTCTCTTTGGAAGTGATCTTCTCGACATAGACGTTTTTGATGCCCGTGACGAGCGAGCTCACCGAAGCGTCGAGATCGACGTTAAGAGCGGGTATTTTTATGCGCTCGCCCGAGGCTCCCGCGTCGCTCTCGGCATAATATCTGTAATAAACCAGATCGCCGATATTGTTCATGACGATCATCCTCACGTCTTTTTCCAGCAGCGCGCCGTCCGCGGCAAAGACGTCGGCGACATATCCTGCGTCCGTGATCTTGCTCATCACGACGGCGTTCGAGCCGCCGCTGTATGTATCATAGGCGACGGGGCAAAGCTCGGCGCAGGCGGCGTCGAACAAGCCCACCTTTCCGCCCAATTTAGCCAAGATCATCTCCCCTTTGACAAAGTAAAGGTCGTCATAGAGCGGCGCTATCTTCCATTCACCCGACGAGGTGTCGAGAGCGCCGTAAAGCCCGGTATGTTTGTCCCTGACTATCATGAGCGTCCTCTCCTTATTCACGCCGTCAAGCCCCGCTATCTCTATCCCCGCGTCTTCGCCGTCCGTGCCGATGAGGAAGGTCCTGCCGCCCATGGAAACCGCGGCATAGGCGCCGTAAAAGGGAGTTACGGAGTCATATTTGCAGTCGATGACTATCTCGCCGCTCTCGTCGGCAAAGCCCCACAAGCCGTCCTTTTTCACAGCTATCATTCCCTGCGAAAACGCCGAATCCGTCGTCTCCGCGCAGCCCGCGAGCAGGGACAGCGCAAGTATCGCGCAAAGGGCGAGAGCTATTATCAAAACTGTCTTTCTTTTCATATTTTCCTCTCCTTGATCGCTAAATGATGATTTTATCCGATCTCAAAATGAGATTGCCGTCCATGCCGTAAAGCTCGCAGACCCCGCCGCGATAGCCGACAAAGCCGTCCGAATAGGCGCGCATGTCGTCAAAGCGGAAATCGGTGAGCACCTTTCCGTTCTTGGCGCAGGCGGCGAGCATGCCGTCAAAGTTTTCCGCCACGAACATCCCCTCTTCCGCGTCCACGATGTCGACTATCTCCCTGTCGAGAGTGACCGATTCGCCGTTCATGAGATCGGTGAGCGTGTTTGTGACCTTGTTGAACATATAGTTGCGGAAGGTGCCGAAAACGACGTGGCAGAACCCCCATTCCGCTTCGGGCACGCGCAGCGTGACCTCTCCGCCGCCGTAGAGAAGGTATTCCTTACCGATCTTGTAAGCGTCGACGCCCTTTGACTCGTCCAAAGTCGCGGGGGTAAGCCTGCCCGTTTTTATATTCAAAAGATAAGACGACGCGCCGCTCGTCACATAGACGGTGTCCTTGTCGGGCATTTTCGCCGCGCCTATCTCAAAGCTCTCGGAAAGCGAATATATCTCTTCAAGCTCTTCGTCAAGTAGGGCAAAGCGGGTCGAGCCGAGATCGGCGCTCGGCGTCGCCTGCAAGTATCTGCCGAAGCCGCCGTGCATGATCGAGACCAAGCCGTCGAAAGAACGCACGATCTCCCCGCCGAGGTCCATATAGTCCATGCCCTCTTCGCTCACCCCGATGAGGTAGCCGCCGAGATCGACGTCCTCGCCGATATTGTTTTCGCATAAGATGTTTGTATATTTGAGCGGCACGACGATCTCGCCCTCGCCGTTTGCCAGCCCGTATCTGCCGCCGCGGCAAAGCACGAAAGAGCCGTAAGCCATTTCAATATCGTCATATTCCGCGGCGATGAGCTGCCTGCCCTTCTTGTCCCAAACGCCCCATGAGCCGTTCTTTTTGCCGATCACGAAGTCGAAATAAAACTTGTGATCTTCAAGCCCGTCAAGCAGGCAGGCTCCGTTTTTGTCTATCAGCCTGAAGCTCTTTCCGTCCTCGGAGACGACGGCGACGCCGCTCCTGCCCTTGCCGAAATCGCCGGCATAGGCATAGCGCGCTTCGAGCACAACCTCGCCGCTGCTTTGGTCGAGATAGCCCGTCGCGCCCGTATCTTTATCTCGATAACGCACGAGCCCGCCCGCTCCCAGCGCGGTGTAATACTCGCCGTATTTCTCAAAAAACTCCTGCTGAGCGTTCGCCATCTCCGTGAAAGAGCCGGGGTCGCACGCCGCGAGAGAAAGGGACGCCGCGAGCACGAGCAGCAAAAGCGCCGCAAGACAAATTTTGCTTTTCTTCGCCATACGCCCTCCTTTTTCAGACGTTTATGCCGCCGTAGACAAAGCCGAGCACACTGCTGCCGTCGGGAGCGAGCAAGCCGTAGGCGTTCCCCGCGCGCACGACGATATAGCCGCCGTCCGCCACTTGAACGCCGCTGTAAAGGCAAGCCGTGACCGCCGTCCCGTCCGCATTAAAAACGCCGACGCGCCCCGTCTCGCCGCGAAGGACGAGCTTGCCCGACTGAACGTCGAGAAGTTCATAGCCGCTCGGGATCTCGCAGATATTTCCCGCAACGATAAGGCGCTCGACGCTCTCGCTCTTCACCTGCGTTTGCTCTCCCGCTCCCGTCGTCACGAGGCAGTCTATCGTGAGACAGACCGCGTTCTCCTCGGCGAAATATTCTATCTCGCTCGTCTGCGCGCTTGTCGTACCCGCGGGCAGGTCGCCTACTTCGAGCGTCGTCTTCGCGCCGCCCGCGTAGATCTCGAAAGTCAGCTTGCCCGAGGCGTAAGCTTCGGTATAATAAAATTCTCCCTTAGCTGCGGGCATTTCTTCTCCCGTATAGATGACGGCGCCGTCCTTGCCGTAAAGTTCATAGATAGGCTTTATCTGTCCGTCGCCGTCCGCGCTCTCGCGCCACATGAGCAGCATGCTGCCGTCATTGCTCATGCTCAAAAGCGAGACCTCTTTTTCAAAAGGTCCGAAAAGCCACGACTGCGTCGCATACCAAAGCTTGCTCGAAACGATCTCGCCGCCCTCGCCGTAAGTGTTGTCGGCGAGCACGAAACCTCCGCCCGTCTCGGAAAACTCTTCAAAGACGGTCTCGTTCTCCGCGCCCGAGGTCATATCGAGAGCCTTATATATTATCTCTCCCGCCTGATCCGTGCTTTCGACAAACAGCCATTTACCCGCGGCGCCGGCGATATCTTCCTCGTTCATGCGCGCGATCGTGACCGTTCCGTCCGCCAAGGCATATTGACGAAAACCTCCCGTCCTCGTTTCGTCGGTGAAAGAAAAGACCCCTGTCTCTTCGTCAAAGCTTATCCTTGAATAGACAAAGTCGCACATCATGCTCTTGCTTTTGCTGTCATAGACGCCTTTGAGCGAGTTCTCCCTGTCTTCGAGGATATAAAAATCGCCGTCCGCGACCCGCTGCGCGCTCGCGTAAGGTCCGCCTATCTCGGCGCCGCCGCTGTCGATGAGAAAGCTCCCCGTCATGCGCTTTACGAGCGCCACGCCGTTTTTGAAGGGAGAAGCGTTCGAAAATTCGAAAGCGATGACCTCTTCGCCGCTTTCGTTGACATATCCCCACATGCCGTTTTCGTTCTCAGCGGCGACGACTCCTTCGGAAAACACTCCCTCGGGCGTTTCGTCGCAGCCCGCAAAAGCAAGGACGAGAGCCGACGCGACGAGCACGAGCACGAGCGCCGTCAAAAGTCTCTTCTTCATACTCTACCTCCGTTTACGCAAGCGAGCCTGCGCTTTTTTACACTTTGATACTAATATAAATCCGCGGCAATGTCAATAGGTAAAAAAAATTTACGTCCGCGCGGCGCGCGGGCGTATTCTTAAAACGAGCGTTGAAAAAACCGCGCCCGAAGGCGCGGCAGGTTCAGGAAAGCTCTTTGACGAGATAATCCACGACGTCGCCGACCGTCTTGAAGGTCAGCGCCTCTTCCTCGTCCATCTCGATGTCGTAAGCCTCTTCGAGCGCCATGAGCATGTTTATCTTGTCCAGCGAGTCCGCCCGAAGATCTTCTTTCAGGCGGCTCTCCCTGCTCACGCCCGACACGTCCGTCTTCATTATCGAGGCGATTATCTCTTTGAGTTTTTCGAGTATGTCTTCTTTTTTCATAATAAACTCCCTTTTTGACGTTATATACATAATACCATATCATAACGGACATTTCAAGCGATGAAGCGCCCTTCTTTTAAGACGACCGCCCCCTTGCGGGGACGGCAGTCTTTACGGGGAAATATCCCGCTTGCGGCACAGCCGCTCTTAGAGAGAAAAGGCTATATATGATTTTCCGCAGGATTTTGCGCGCCTTCCGCCGCGCCGCCCTCGCTTTCGGAGTATTCGTCGGCGACAACCGAAGCGAACGCCCTTCTTTGCGAAAGTTCCTGCAATATGCGCTCCCTGTTCTTGCCCGTGAACTTATTGAAAGCCATGGGAATTATGGAGATAAAGAAGAATATCGCGGGGATAAGCGTGACCATGGCGAACAGCCCGTTCAGCGTAAACTCCGTTTGAGGAAGGGGTACTCCTGAAACTTCCGGCTGCCTGAATTGAAAGACTATTATGCCCACGGAGAGCATTATCGCGCCTATTGCGTTATTGAACTTGGTGACAAAAGAATTGAGCGAAAAACATACGCCCTCCATTCTGTTGCCCGTTTTCCATTCCAAATAATCCAGGCTGTCCCCCACCATGGGATAAGGCAGCACGTTGTACGCGCCCAGGGCAAGTCCGCCTATGCACATAAGCGGCAGAGCGACAAAGTAGTTGGTGTATCCCGCCAAAAAAGTAGCCGTTAAGAATACGCCGCCCACTATGCCGAAGAGTATGGAAGTGCGCTTATATCCTATCTTTTTATATATCGCGGGCGTGATGAGTATCCCCACGAACATTCCTCCGCCCACCACCACGTACAAAAGCAGCAATACCGTGTCGGACGACATTCCGGGAATGGAGATGACGTAAGTCGCTATATACGCCGCCGCAAGCATGATGAGATAGCGCGGAGCCGCGATCATAGACGTGAGCAAGGTAAGGAGCATCGGCTTGTTTTTTATTGCCGTTTTGAACATATCCCTTACCCTTACTTTTTCCGAATGCATGGCAAAGCGTTCCTTTGAATTGCGGTAAAGCAGCATATATCCCGTAAATATTATCACTCCCGTTATTGCGGCGATCGCGAAATATATCCACGTTTCGGGAATAAAACTGCCAAGAGCCGCCATCAAACCGATGGGAAGAACCGTACCTATACTGCCTATCGTCACGTAAAACGAAAGCAGAGACGCCCTCTCCTTTCCGTTGGGAGTAGCCACGCTCATAAGACCCATGGCGGGTACGTCCACTATGGTATATGCCGTGTCGAACGCCAAATACATAACCGCCGCAAATACCATTTTCAGCCATGCAGGCGCGCCGGAGATGGGCAGAAACATTAAAAGCGCCACTCCGAATATCAAAAACGCGCCCACTTTTATGTAAGGACGCATTTTACCCTTGGGGGTGTTTGTCTTGTCTATCACAATGCCCATTATCGGATCGTTCGCCATATCCCAAAAACGAGCCGCCACCATAAGCACCAAAATGAATACGGGAGATACTATCAAAATATCCGTCAAAAATATCTGCAGATAACTTGCTATCACGTTGGCTATCATATAGCTGCCCACAGCCGCCAAACCGTAAGAAAATTTTTCCTTTTTGCCTATGTACTTCTGGTCTTCGTCCATTACCCCGTTCCCGTGCGCCTGATCACTCTTTTTCTCAAGCGCGGTACTTTTCCTGTTTCCATTAAATTGTAGAATAGGCAAAATTTTCCCGCTATCATACAAATACAGTTTTTTGTAAGTTTTTGGTAAAGGTAACCGCCGAATGAAAATGTCGCAGGAACGACTATTTTTCCTTTTTACAAATTTTATTCTGCGGCATTTTCATTCGGCGGCGAAGCGCCCTCACTCGGTTAAATTACGCTCCACGGTGGGAATGGCGAAAAGCGTCCTGTCATGCTCGCGCAGCAGGCGCGTCACCCGCTCTTTCACCTCTTCGGGATCGAGCTTACTGTCAAAGGGGATCGCCACTTCGAAGATGAGGTTGGTATGAGTGACGCCGTCCACCATGCGGAAATCGTGCACGCCGAAAGACGGGTCTATCCCCGCCACGATCTCCTCGGTGAGCTTGCGGCAGGCGTTGCACTTGGGATTGTCCAAAACGACGGGGTCGAGATGCACGACGAGCACGATGTCCGTATTGCAGGCAAAGTCGCGCTCTATCCTGTCGGCAAGGTCGTGCCCCTCCATCATCGGCATATTGGCGTCCACTTCCACATGCACGGAGGCGTAATACTTGCTGTGCCCGTAGCTGTGCACCATCAGATCGTGTATCCCGTGAACGCCCTCGTGCGTGAAAATGCGCTCACGTATCTTCTTGATGATGTCGGGATCGGGCGCCTCGCCGAGCAGTTTCCCCAGCGTCTCTTTGAAAATGCCCGCGCCGGCAAAGCCGATGAACAGCGCGACGACGATGCCCATATAGCCGTCCAAATTCACGTCCGTATAGCGCGCGACTATCACGGCGATAAGGACGGCGGAAGTGGCGAGGCAGTCGGTGAGGCTGTCGAGAGACGCCGCCCTGACCGCTTCGGAATCTATCCTCTTTGCTATTATGCGGTTAAAGACGAAAAGCCAGAGCTTCACGCCGATGGAGACTGAGAGCACGGTGACGTTGAGCACGCTCCAAACGTCTTCGCCCGTGGGCGTTATTATCCTGCTCACCGACTCGACCAAGAGTTCCACGGCGAGCACGAGCACGATCATCGCCACGATGAGCGCGGCGAGATATTCCGCCCGCTGATGCCCGAACGGGTGCTTTTTGTCCGCGGGCTTTCCCGCCATGCGAAAGCCGACCAAAGAGACCGCGCTGCTGCCGCAGTCGGAGAGATTGTTCAAGCCGTCCGCGAGCACGGAGATCGCGCCCGAAACGGCGCCCGCCGCGATCTTGGCGGCGGCGAGCAGGACGTTGAGGAATATCCCCGTCGCGCCCGAGAGGTTGCCGTAGGCGCGGCGCACGCGCTCGCTGCCCACGTTCTTGCTGTCTTTGACGAATAATTTTATCAAAAGCGCTGTCATTGCCCACCCCGTTATATCTGTCCCGCAGATTATAGCACACCTTACTGAAGATTTCAATAAAAGAGCGCTTTTCCTTTCTTTTTTTATCGGCGCCGCGAGCAAAGGTGCGCGGCAAACCGTGCGTATTTCAACGCTTTGCCGCCTTTTTGCATAGCAACGCGCCTTTTGAAACAACTTATGCGCTTTTATATTTTACTCTGTCTTGACATTTGCGCGCCCGCCGTATATAATTAGTATATGCCCGTGCGCAAGGCAGGGCAATGACAAGGAGAATTTTATGGGAACGGAAGAACAGCAGCCTCAACAGCAGCCGCAAAAGACCCCTTTGGGCGAAAAGATCAAACAGCTCCCCAAAACACTCAAAGTTTTTTGGAAAACGCCGCCGAAAGGCAGATACCTCAATCTGAAAGAGATAGCCTGCTTTGCCGGAAGCGCGTTCGGCATGAGTACGGTCGTCACGGTCGTGTCCGGTCTTATCACCGCAACGCAGATCCCGACCATCTACAATTTCAACGTCATTCACGGCGCATGGATCTGCCTGATCGCAAGCGTTTTGGGACTTATCATCCAGCCGTTTTTCAGCAAGCTGCTGCAAAACACCAGCACCCGCTTCGGCAGATATAAGCCCTTTATCCTGCTGCTTGCGCCCATGCTCGCCGTCTTTGCTATTTTGGCGACTTGGCAGCCGCAGTATACGGATGTGAACGACCGCATCATCTATGCGTATTGCACCTGTATCCCCACGCTCATCCTTTGGAACCTTTTCCAAAATACATATTATATGTTGCCGGGCGTGGTCACTCCCAACCAGCAGGAACGCGCCGACATCTGGGCTCCGATCGGACTTGTCATCGGCTTTTCGCCGACGGTCATGAACGTGCTCGGTAACGTCGTCAAGAGCGTGTTCACCGACCAAGGCAGGGAGTATATGGCATATCGTATCCTCGGCTTTGTCTATGCGGCGGTCGGTCTGGCGCTCGTGCTGTGCCTGTTCAAGGTCAAGGAGAGATTGATCGTCACCAACGAGAACAAGGAAAAGGTGGGCTTGATCGAAGGTCTCAAAATGGTCGTCAAAAACAAGCCCCTGATGGTCCTGACGCTCGCGCTCATTCTCGGTTGCTGCCGCACCGTCATCGAGATCGACGCGGAGTATATCGGCAGGCTCAGATATGCCGTCACCGAGTTGGGCGAGATAGACGTGGTGACGGGTCTCATAATATTCGGCTCGCTGACTATTATCACAGGCTTTGCCGCCACGCCCAACATGATCCTATTGCCACTGATGACGCGCAAGTTCAACAGCCGCACGATCATGGTGTTCTGGGCTGCCTGCAACACGATAGGCTATGTGATCTTAGCGTCGATCGGGATCGAAAACATTCCTCAAGGCACATGGAGCATCGTGGTGATAACGTTACTCAGATTTGTCGCCTTGTTCAACGCGATCGCCTCGTTGCAGCCGCTGATGATGGCGCAGCTGTCCGACTATCAGCAGCTCAAAACGGGTAAGCGTCTCGAAGGTTTCATCCAAACTTTCCTCTATGCGCTCGTGCTCGTGTTCACCAATATCGGCATCGTCGCGATGGCATACGTCAAGGACGCTCTCGGCTATCAATCCTCTTCTCTTGTCAGACCCGAAAGCATTCCCAAAGAGGAGTTTTGGGCGCCCGATCCCGCGGCGGTCGAAAGTGCGCTTAATTATTACAACATCGCCTTTATCGTTTCCGCAGTTTCCGCGGCGCTCATGCTCTTCACGCTCCTCTTCTACAAACTCGGCAAAAAGGAACACGCCGAAATAGTCCGCCAGCTGCGCGAACGCGGTCTTGCGCAAGGCAACGCGCAGGAAGAGGCGGAGAGCGTAGGCATCGCCGAACACGTCGAAGACGAACTCGCCGCGGCGCGTGCGGGCATATCCGACGAAGCGAGCGCGCAGGAGCCGAACATGGCGGAAAGCGAGAGGGGCGCGGACAACGCCTCCGAAACGCCGTCCGAAACGCCGCCCGAAGGGGAAACGCCCGAGGCGAAAGATACGCCCGAAACGGAACCGGACGTCAAAGATACGCCCGAAACGCCCGAGGCGAAAGATACTCAAAGCGAATAAAAAGGCAACTTTTCTTAAAGCCGAGCAAGGATCTTCCCTGCTCGGCTTTTTATTTTCCGCCGCTTTTGAGCTTTTGTGAAGAAAGCTCGCCGCGAAAGTAAAATCGACATAATGAGATTTTAATTTAATGTGCGTTGCTGCGTTGCGTATATGCGCGCGGATATGTTATAATCATATTGTCCAAGTTTTTGGCATCACAACAGGAGGAACTTTATGGACACTCAGGACACGACAAAGAACGTCGCTCCCGATCAGTCGCAGAGCACCTGCCGCCCCGAGGACGTCATTCCCAAAAAGGAAAAGATCATCTACGGCGCAGCCGATCTGTTCGGCGGCGGACAGGCGGCTTTCATCAGCGTCATTCTTCTCGCCTTTTTCACCGACATCATCGGCATCGACGCCGCCGTCGCAGGTACCGTGATCATGGTCTCCAAGATCTGGGACGCGATCATCGACCCGTCGATGGGCATCATTTCGGACAACACCCGCTGGTCCAAATTGGGCAGACGCAAGCCGTATATGATCATAGGCGGCGCCCTGATCCCCTTCGGACTTGCCTTTCTCTTCGCCCCGATCATGGGCTTCGGCGCGACGTCCAAAGTGGTCTGGATGATCTTCGCCTATATAATCTATACTTCCATCTCATCCCTCTCGCAGGTGCCCTATATGGCGATGAGCTCGGATATTTCGATGGACTACAAGCAGCGCAACAGCGCCAACACCTACAAGCTCTTATTCGACGTCGTCGCGGCGGGCATCTTTTATCTCGCCCCCTCGCTTTTGTGGACGGAAGTGACCTCGGGCAACATGCCCTACCTTGACTTTTACTTCATCATCGTCTTCGGCTTCGGCTTGATCTTTGCCGTGCCGCTGGTCGTGGCGGGCTTCCTCATCAAGGAGCGCGCGCCCTTCGACCTCGACAAAAAGGAAAAGCTCAACATCAAGGACTTCTTCCGCTGCCTCACCGTCAAGTCTTATCTTTGGCATCTTTTGATGTATGTGACCGCCTTCCTCACGCTCGACATGGTCAGCGCGCTCGCTATCTATTACACCAACTATATCGGCGGAGCGGCGAGCGGAGTCGTCGTCGACCTCGGCTTCATGAAGATCAAGATGGGCTCGATCATGATCATCGCTCCGATGATGGTCAGCGCGGCGATCGGCATTCTCATCGCCTATGTCATCAAGGCGAAATTCTCCAAGCAAGCCGCGTTCCGCGCGGGACTGCCGCTCTATATCGTCGGCGCTATCCTGCTTGCGTGCTATCAGCCCGATTGGAACCCCATTCTCATCCCCGTGTTCGCCATGATCATGGGCTTCGGCTTCGGCGGCGCGCAGTCCATGCCGTGGCTCGTCTTTGCGGACACCGTCGACGTCGCCGAACTCAAATTCGGCTATCGCCCCACCGCCAACATGTCCGGCGTCATGACCTTCATGCGCACGCTCGCGACCGCGTTCGGCACGGGCTTGGTCGGTTGGGTGCTCGGCGCGGCGAACTATATCGAACCGACGAGCGCGGACGCGCCTCTCCCCGATCAGCCGGACAGCGTTCTCACCGCGATCCGCGTCCTGCTCGCAGTCGCCGTCACCTTACTGCTGACCATCGGCTTCATCTCCTCCATCCTCTACCGCGTCAACGACAAGCGTCTCTCTCGCATCCGTTACTTCAACGACAAACGCGCGCAAGTGGGCGAAGAGGGCTTCACCCCCGAAGAAAAGGAAGAATACGACAAGCTGCGCAAGATGTTGTGCTGAATAACCTTGACAGTCAAAAGACGACCGGACCTATGTTCGGTCGTTTTTTTCGGTAAAAGCCCTTTGCTCGTCGCTCTCCCGAGCGCTTCTCCTTTCGACCTTCTTTACGGCATTGCCTTTCGGTGACACTTGTCCGTTTGACCTGTCTTTTGCGCTAAGCGCGGCGGTTGCCCATATTCAAAAAACGATCCTGCATCGAAATAGACAGAGAGATAACAGCGGGGCAATTAAAGGAGATATACGGTAAACTCAAAAGATAGCGCCATACATCTTTGAGCATTTTTCTCGGCTTTTCGAATCGGACGACAAAACGCACGCTTTTCCCGCGACCTCGATCTCGCGTTTTGCCGATATGACCGCGCAAACAAAAAAGCCCGAACGTCGCCGTTCGGGCAATTTTTCTTTTCAAAAGCTCACTTTTCTTCTTCGTCGGTCTCTGTCGCCGCCGCTTCGGAGAGAAGGTCTTCTTTCTCGTCGTTTTTATCCGTGAAGGTTATCTCGGGCTTTACCTCCGCCTTGGCTGCGGCTTCCGCGCCCTCGACTTCTCTTTTGACCTTGCCGTATTCGGCGAGCAGGAAGATAAGGCACATCGCTGCCGCCGCGAGCACAAAGCACAAAACCGCCACGATGATCGGGCTTGTGCCGCCGCCCGTAACGTCCGCCTTGCCCTGCATGAGCTTGACGTCGGTGAACTCGTCGTAAACGCTCGCTTCGACCGTCTTCATCTCCGCCGTGGACGCCACGATCATGCCCTTGACTGCGTCAAGCTCGTCGGTAAATTCACCGGGAGCCAAATTGTATTTTTCCTGATCCGCCTTATTCCACGTTGTTCCGCTCGCGTCGAGCGTATAGCCGAGCTTTCCGAGCGTGTTCGCGATCGTCGTGTTGCTCTGGGTGAGCGAGGCGATCGTGGAATGGAAGGATTCGAAAGTGTCGAGCGCGCTCGAGGTCAGCTTTTCGCCGTAAATCCCGATAAGTTCGGTGAGTTTCGCCGTCAGATCGTCTATCTTGGCGCTGTTGAGCGCATAAGAATCCATCAGGCTCTTCGCCTCGCTATCGGCAAAGATCTCGTTGCCCGGCATGACATACTTATCAGTGGTCTGCCATTCGCTCAAAGCGGTGAGGCGCGCGCTGATGTCCGCCGCGGCGTCCGCTCTGTGCTGCGCGACGGTCTCCCCGTCCACGACATGGTCCGCATAGGCGCGGGTCGAGATCAAGGCGTCGTAAGAAGCGAGCACGGAATCATACTGCGAGCGCAGCGTGCTTATCGCGGCGTCATAGGTGGTGGCGTTGGCGTAGGTCTTCTCCCAAGCCGTGTAATCTCTACTATCTAAGCGGGAGTTGCTCTCGTTGACGTAATTGTTGAGCAGCGCGATCAGAAACTCGTTGCCCTGCTCGTAGCTCGAGAACATGCCCGACTTGGCGGTAATGGTGTAACGCACGGCATAAGACTGCGCCTCGCCCTCTCCGTTGACGGAGTTGTCCGTTATGGTAAAAGCGTTTTCGGGGAGGTTTTCAAGGTCGATGTCGGCGAATTTCTCACCGCCCGCATCTTTGACCGCCTGCAAATTTTCCTCGAAAATGAGCGACTGCACGCTGAAAGGCGTTCCGTCGGGATAAGTTCCGAGCGAGCCGGGAGTGCGCAGATCGAAGGAGAGGGAATATGTATCCTTGCCGTCGTTGAGCACGAAGGCGAACAACAGCCCCGCGACGATCGCGACCACCGCCGCAACGGCGACGATCCAGACAATGCGCTTTTTGAGTATTTTACCCACGACGCTCCAATTTATTGACTTTACCTGTTCTTCATCCATTATCTCACCCCTGTCAAAGCCCCTTTTATCCGCGGCTTTCGCCCACATTTTCTCAAACGGCGAATTTTATGATAGGTTATTCTTTGTTTATTATACTACCGACAAAATATCTCTGTCAATATATATTATTATCATTTATTTTACATTTTAAGCCGTTTTTTTCGTTTTTACCGCCAAAGAGACATCGTGCGGCGAAAATGCGGAAAAATATTGTCGTCAAAAAGCGCCTATCTCTTTATCGTGTGGCGCTTGACTTTCAGCCTGTTGACCGCCCTGGCAAGGCGCGCCTGCGCGGCGTAATATTCGCGCACGCTGCGCTGCTGTGCGGAATCTTCGAGCGCCTTTTCGTAAGCCGCCTGCGCCCTGTTCTCGTCTATCTCTTCCGCTCTCTCGACCGTGTCGGCGAGCACGAGCACGTCGCCGCCTTCCACCCTGACTATCCCGTCCGCGACGGCGGCGGTTATCACCTTTATCTCTCCGTCTTCTTCGCAGGTTATCTTCATCTCCCCGGGGACTATCGAGCCGACAAAGTCGCTGTGCTTTGCCTGTATGCCGTACATGCCCGAAGGGGTGGGCACCACGAGCGAGAGGCATTTCCCGTCGAAAAAGGGCTTGAAAGCGGTGAGGATATGCAGGGAAAAGGCGTTCATCTCGTCTCCTTCAAAGCCGCGGCTTTTTGCGCCACGTCCGCCGCTCCGCCCACGTTATAGAAGGCGGCTTCGGGATATTCGTCCATCTTGCCGTCCACGATGGCGGCAAAGCCGCTCACCGTCTCTTCGAGCGAAACATACTTGCCCTTGTTGCCCGTGAACTTCTCCGCGACATGGAAGGGCTGGGAGAGAAAACGCTGTATCTTACGGGCGCGGGAAACGGTGAGCTTATCCTCTTCGGAAAGCTCTTCCATGCCCAAAATGGCGATGATGTCCTGGATCTCCTTATATTTTTGCAAGATCTCCTGAACTCTGCGCGCCACGCGGTAATGCTCCTCGCCCACTATCTCGGGCGCCAAAATGCGCGAAGAGGATTCGAGCGGGTCGATGGCGGGATAAATGCCCTGCTCGGCGATCTTGCGGCTCAGGACCGTCGTCGCGTCCAAGTGCGTGAACGTGGTCGCGGGGGCGGGGTCGGTGAGGTCGTCCGCAGGGACATAGACCGCCTGAACGGAGGTGACCGAGCCATGCAGCGTGGAAGTTATCCTCTCTTGAAGCTCGCCCATCTCCTGCGCCAGCGTGGGCTGGTATCCCACCGCCGAAGGCATGCGCCCCAAAAGGGTCGAGACCTCGCTGCCCGCCTGAACAAAGCGGAAGATGTTGTCGATGAAAAGAAGGACGTCCTTATGCTTGACGTCGCGGAAATATTCCGCCATGGTAAGTCCCGAGAGCGCCACGCGCATGCGCACGCCGGGCGACTCGTTCATCTGACCGAACACGAGCGCCGTCTTTTCCGCCACGCCGCTCTCGTTCATCTCCGTCCAAAGCTCGTTGCCCTCGCGCGAGCGTTCGCCCACGCCCGTGAACACGGAATAACCGCCGTGCTTGGTCGCCACGTTATGGATAAGTTCCTGAATGAGAACGGTCTTGCCCACGCCCGCGCCGCCGAAAAGACCTATCTTTCCGCCCTTGGCGTAAGGCTCCAAAAGGTCGATGGCTTTGATACCCGTTTCGAGCACCTCCACGGCGGGGCTTTGCTCGCTGAAAGCGGGAGCGGGGCGGTAAATGCCCATGCGCTCTTCTGTTTTCACCTCGCCCTTTCCGTCTATGGGCTGACCGAGCACGTTGAACATGCGCCCGAGCGTCGCCTCGCCCACGGGCACTTGAATGCAGCTTCCCGCGGCGATCACGCTCATGCCGCGGCGCAGCCCTTCGCTGCCCGAGAGCATGATGCAGCGCACGCTCTTGTCGTCCAAATGCTGCGCCACTTCCATGACTTTGACCGCGCCGTCATCGACGACTTCGAGAGCGTCTTTGAGCTTGGGCAGCGTATCGTTGAACATCACGTCCACAACAGGTCCGGAAACGCCGGTTATCACGCCTTTTTTCATCTTCTCATTCCCTTTTTCATGGCTTTCGCGCCGGAGGTGACCTCGGTTATCTCCTGCGTTATCGCCGCCTGTCTGCTCCTGTTATATTCGAGCGACAGCCTGCCGAGTATTTCCTCGGCGTTATCGTTGGCGGCGCTCATCGCCGCCATGCGCGCGTTTTGTTCGCTGCAAAAACTGTCCACGAACGCGCTGTAAACAAATCCCGCCACATAGCTGTGCACGACATGATCGAGGACTTCTTCCACGCTCGGCTCATATTCGAAGCTATGCGAGGAAAGGTCGTTCCCCGTCTCGAAATGACTGCGGTGAAGGGGGAGGATCCTGTCCACCCTGACCTCTTCGCCTCTGCCGCCGCGGAAATCCGTATAGACCACGTCTATGCTTTTAAGCTCTTCCCTGTCGTAAAGCTCAAGGAGCAGCTCGCAGATCTCGCGCGCGATATGCAGGCGGGGATTTTGCGCCGTATAGCGGAAGGAAGGATCGTATTCCATGCCGCGGTGCGCGAAAAACTGCCTGCCGTATTCGCCCACGACAAACAGCCGCCCGCTCTCTTTTTGAGTGAGTTCTTCCACTTTTTTGAGCACGTTCTGATTGTAAGCGCCGGCAAGTCCCTTGTCCGCGGTTATTATCAGATACCCTCTCTTGCCGCCGCGCGGCTTTTCCTCTTCGTCCTCGTTGGAAAAATAGCGGCTGTCGATATGTCCCGCGATGTCGAACATGCGGTCTATCTCATGTTGCAGCGCGGAAAAATAAGGGCGCGTCCGATCGAGCGCGTTCTTGGCTTTTCTCACCTTGTTGGACGCGATCAGATACATGGCGTTCGTGATCTTTTTCGTGTCGCGAATGCCGTTTATCCTATGCTTGATCTCGGTTATGCCGCTCATTTTTACTTGTTAAGCGCCGCAAAAAAGACGTCCGCCGCGGCGAGTATCTCTTCGCGCATCTCATCGGAAAGTTCGCCCGTCTTTTCCAGCCGCGTGAAAAGCGCGGGTCTTTGCGTGCGGAAAAAGGCGAGCATTGCGTCCGCCGTCTCGTTCACCTTATCGACGGGGACGTCGGTAAACTTATGCCCGAGCGCGGCGACGAGCAGAATGACTTCCTGCGCCTGCGAATAAGGTCTGCTCTGCGGCTGGCGCAGCAGGCGCATGAGTCCCTGCCCGTAAAAGAGCTGCCTGCGCGTAAGCTCGTCGAGATCGCTGGCGAACTGCATGAAAACTTCCATTTCCCTATATTGCGCCAAGTCCAGCCTGAGCGAGCCGACCGCCCTCTTGACCGCCTTGGTCTGCGCCGCTCCGCCCACGCGCGACACGGAAAGTCCGATATTGACCGCGGGGCGCTGCCCTTCGAAGAACAGCTCGCTTTCGAGGAATATCTGTCCGTCCGTGATCGAGATGACGTTGGTGGGGATATAAGCCGAAACGTCGCCCGCCTGCGTCTCCACGATGGGGAGCGCGGTGATACTGCCGCCGCCCAGCTCGTCGGAAAGATGCGCGGCGCGCTCCAAAAGGCGCGAATGCAGATAAAAGACGTCGCCCGGATAAGCCTCTCTGCCCGGAGCGCGCTCCAAAAGCAGGCTGAGCGTCCTATATGCCACAGCGTGCTTGGACAAGTCGTCATAGACGATGAGCACGTCCCTGCCCGCATACATGAAATATTCCGCCATGGCGCAGCCCGCATAGGGCGCGATATACTGCATGGGCGCCGATTCGCCCGCGCCCGCGTTGAGCACTATCGTATAATCCAGGGCGCCGTTTTTACGCAGCGTTTCCACAAGGCGCGCCACGCTTCCCGCCTTTTGACCGATCGCGACATATATGCAGACGACTCCCTTCCCCTTTTGATTGAGAATAGTGTCCACGGCGATCGCGGTCTTTCCCGTCTGTCTGTCGCCGATGATGAGTTCGCGCTGACCTCTGCCGATGGGGAACATAGAGTCCACGACCAAAAGTCCCGTCTCCATGGGCTTATTGACCGGCTGGCGGTCGATTATTCCCGGCGCGGGGCATTCGATGGGACGGTAAGCCGCCGCGTTTATCTCGCCCTCGCCGTCTATGGGCTGTCCCAAGGCGTCGACCACTCTGCCGATAAAGTCGGGACCCACGGGAACGCCCGCGGTCTTGCCCGTGCGGTGTATCAGGCTGCCCGCGGTGATGTCGTGGCAGTCGCCGAAAACTATTATTCCGCACATATCCGGGCGCAGATCCCTGACCATGCCCTTGACGCCGCAGTCAAAGACGACTATCTCGCCGTACTGCACATGCGCAAGCCCTTCGGCGGCGACTATGCCGTCGCCCACGGAGAGGACCTTTCCCGTCTCTTCGGCGAGCGCTTCGGGCGTCCATTCCTCGATCGCCTGCTTTATGAGCGGAATGATGTCGTCGCGCGCGCCGTTCACCTGCTCCAAGCGCCGCTTGAGCTGGTTGAGCCTGCCGCTCACGCTCCAATCATAGACGTCGTCGCCCGCTTCGAGGCGGAAGCCGCCCGGATAAAGCCCGCTCTCCACCCATTCGAGCGTCGTTCCCGCGCCGTATTTCCCGCGCAAAAACTTTTCAAAGCGCTTGAGCTGCTCTTCGTTGGGGCGCGTTTGAGAATAAAGATAGGCGACAAGTTTACTCATTTTTTCCTCGCCCCTTTACCCGTATTTTTGGACATGCTGGTGACTTTTTTCCTGCTTCCCGAGTGGGCGGAGCCGCTGCCCTGTTCGGCGGCGTCGAGGAACTTGTCGTAAGCGTCGCTCACGGAAGAGGTCATAGCCGCCTTTTCCGCCATCTCTTCGGCGATCGCCTTGATGTCTTCGGAAACTCCGCTTATTATCCTCTCGTGCTCCTTATTCGCCCTCTCGCGCGCGGATTCGAGAATGACCTGCGCCTGAGCGCCCGCCTCGGCGAGCTTTTCCTCGCGCACTTTCGCCATCTCCCTGTCGGCTTCTTCCCGCTTGCGCGCGGATTCTTCGTCGATCAAGGCAAGGCGGGAGGTATATTCCTCCTTCTTACTTTCCGCCTCGTCCAAAGCCGCCTTTGTCTTTTCCTCGCGCTCCTTGTAGCCGTCCTCGCGCTTTTGCATAAACTTTTTCACCGGTTTATACAAAATGAGATACAGCCCCACCGCCAGAATGACCAAGTTGAGCAGGTGAAGGAGTATCTGCTGCCAATTTATGTTCAAAGGCATATGCCCTTTCTCCTTTTACAGTACGAATATGAGCAGTATCGCCACGATCAGCGCATAGATGATGGCGGTCTCGATGAACACGAGTCCGAGCATCATGCTCGAACGTATATCCGCCTTGGCTTCGGGCTGACGCGCGATGCTCTCGTTGGACTTGGCGATGGCGATCGCCATGCCTATCGCGCCCGCAGCAGCCGCAACGCCCACGGCTATCGCCGCCGCGATCGCTTTCATGCCCGTGTCGGTGATCCCGCTCTGCTCTTCGGGGAGCGTTTCGCTTACCTCTTCGGTGGGAGCGGTCTCGTCTTCCGCAAAAGCGGGACCTTCGCCGGCAAACAGCAGTCCCAGAACGATGCACAGGGACGCGAGCGCCACGAGCGCCATTATCGCCGCGGTGGCATACTTGATCTTAATTGCTTTTTTCATATACGACCTCTTTGTTTTTTGAAGGTTTATTTTTCTTGGCAGAAGTTTTCTGCTTTTTGGCTTTTTTGACGTAAGGCTCGGACACCTCGCCGTAGAAGAGCGAAGTGAGCATGACCAAGACGTAAGTTTGAATGAGCGCGTGCAAAATAGTAAAGAGCACGCCCACGATCACGGGCAGCACGAAGGAGAGCGCGATATAATAATATACCAGCTCGGTCACCAAAAGCCCGGAGAGCAGCGCGCCGAAGAGACGGAAGCTCATGGAGATGGGCAGGGAGAAATCTTTGAGGGTGCGCCCCACTCCCCTCAGCCCGTTGGAGACGATACCGCCGCTCAAAATGACGAAATAGGACAAAAAGCCCATGGCGATCGCGCCGTTGATGTCGGAAAGAGGCGCGGGCAGCGAGACGGAATTGCCGCTCGTCGCCTGAACGGCGACGCCCACGAGCTCAAAGAGCGTTCCGACGAAGATATAAGAGCCTGCGGCAAAGATATATGCGCCCAAAAAAGAGTTGCGGTGAGGAGAATTTGTCTTGGCGAGCTTGTCGAACCAACCGACGACAGATTCCACGACTATCTGGAATTTACCTGGCACAATCTTGAAGCGCGGCAGGGCGAATATCCTCACGAAAAGCGCAAAGAGGAGCAGCACGAGCGTGACGATAAAGGCGGAGATCAAGCCGGGATTGACCTCCAAGCCGAAGAGATCCACCTTGTTTTCCTCGTGCAAAACGCCGTCCTGCATCACGTCGGAGATGTCTTCTTCGCTCTGATAAAGCCCGTCGGTGAGCACGATGCCCACGATGAGAGCTATTATCACCAGCGCCACGACGCTCCAACCTATTATCTTTTTCGTTCGCGTTTTCATGTGTTTTTCCAAAAAAGAAACCGCCTCTTTCTTTGTCTTATCGATTATAACGCTTTATATCCGCGTATGCAACCATTTGACAAAATTTTCCGCATTTGCTGCGAAATTGTCCGAAAACGGACAGAGTTATAAGTGAAAATTATAAAATTAAAGCAATAAACGCCTACTGCCTGCTCGCGCAATTTACGTTAAGCGCATGAACGACATATGGGCAGTAGTCGCCCGCAACGTAATTTTTTTGACAAACGCTCGCGCCGCGGTAAGAGAGCTTCTCTCCCGGCTGAAAATCCGATCCGCCGCCCGATATGTCGCAGGCGAGGACATCCCGACCGCCCGGACTCACTTTGAGCCGAGGACAGCCGCTCGCCCTCTCGCCGACCTCGCCGGCGGCGATCCCGTCCGCGCCGATGAGCGAGTCGGCATCGTTTTTTAATTCGCTTTTTGTGTTCCCGACGGTTTCGGAGAATTCGCCGCCGACCGCCTGCTCTTGAACGCTCATATTAGTTTGGGGCACGTCTTCCCGTTCGCTCTCGCCCGCGCAGGCGCCCGCGACGACAAGCACCGCCGCCGTGATAAGCACCGCCAAGATCGACAAAAACTTTTTCATGCCCCTTTCCATTATATTCTCTCTCTTAAAAAACCGCTATTTGAGCGCTCCCGCCGCCCGCTTTTTGCGCTCGTAGCGCACGAACAGATAAGCCACAACCACGCCCACGACAAAGAGCACCAAGCCGAGCGAGAGATCGAGCGCGTCCACGCCGCTCTCCGCCCAATCCGTATAAACGGCATAGACGTCCGAATTGAAAAAGAGTGTGAGCACGGAGCCGAGCGAAAGTCCCACGATGAGGAAGAACGCCGTCGCGCGCGCCTTGGCGAAGATCATGTCGAGAAGCTTGGAGAAGGTCACCAGCCCGATGACAAAGCCGAGCACCATGCAGAAATACACGAGCAGGACCATGGGATTTTCCTTCCAATAAGAGAGATGAACGCTGTTCATGATGGAAGAAAAATAGCCGAACGCCATGAGTATCGCCGTCGCCGAAAGCCCGGGCACGACCTGAGTTATCGCCACCACATAGCCGATGAGGATAAAGATGATATAGTGATAAAATTCAAGGTTTTCCAGCGGACGCGCGCCTTCCGTGCCGAACGTCGTTCCCAGCGCGATACCCACGGGTATGAGCAGTCCGAGGACGAACAAGAGCGCGCGGGGCAAGTTGAATTTTTCCCCTTTGATCTCGTCCTTGACGGCGGGGAATGCGCCTATCATCATGCCCGCGAAAAGCCCCACGACCGTGAAGGGCACGAGCGCCATGAGCTGCTGAATGGCGAAAAAGCCGAGCAAAAAGCCCGCCGCCGCCCCGATCACTATCGGAAGCAGAAATTTCACGCAGGCGGCAAAGCGCTTGAAGACGTTGCCGAGCGCATAGATGAGCTTGTCGTAAAGTTTGAAGATTATCGCCACCGTGGAACCGCTCACGCCGGGCACGATTATCGCCAGCCCGATGAAAAAGCCCAAAAGACCGCCGCGAGCCAAGTCTTTGGCGTTTTTATAAGCAATGTCGGGTCGGTCGGGAGAATTGCCCGCCTCGCCCGTTTCAAGAAGTTTTTCCTCGTTGTCCGCACTCTCGCCCTGCGGCTTTTCCTCGTTGTCCATCTTGCCTCCGTTGAGCATAGTATATCACTATATAAGTCAAAATACAAGCGCGGAACGCTATCTTTGCTCTCCCTACTTTTTCGCCGTGAAAAGCATGACGCCGAAAGAAAAATAAAAAGCGTCATCCTGGAAGAGTTCTTCCATGTCGTCATAGACGTTTTCGTACCATTCCAGATCCGCCGCCACTCTCTTGTCGTCGGGATATTTTTCGGCGAGCACGCGCAGATCTTCTCTGACAAAGGAAAAATACGTTTCGAACAAATTGCTGCGCTGATCGCTGTCCATTTCGGCAGTCGTTATGCAAAGCCTGTTCAACTGCGTTTTTTTGAAGCCCGCGCGATAAAGCAGCGTGTAGACCTGCCTGCCGCTCCTGCGGTAACCGGAAAGCTCGTCGCGGTTGCATATCTCCACGGCGCGTTCGAAATAGCCGTTTTCGTCGGGATAAGCGATATTATAGGCATCGTCGATGTCTTTGACGAACACGGCGCCGTTTTTACTCAATTTTTTGCGCAATATTTTCAGCAGCTTGAAGGGCGATCTGAGATTCATCAGTACCCAACTCAAATTTATCACGTTAAATTCTTTGACGCCGTTTTCCGACATCACCTTGTCGAGCGCCGCCTCGAAACCTTCCGACTCCATATCCATGCAGTAAAAAACGCGCTTCCCCTGCTCTCCGTAACGCTCGTTCGCATATTCCACCGACTTTTCGTCGCTTTCGATACCGATGAGCTTGGCGACTTTTTGACAGTTTTCCAACTTCGCCATGATCGAATCGGCGGTGACGAAACTCAGATCCAAAACGATAAGTTCGTCATATTCCCGCTCGATTTTTTCATATTCGGCGACTTCTATGGCGCGCGTCAATTCTTCCTGTATTTGCAGCCTGCGGCGCTCTTTTTCGTCGTCAAAGGAAAAATAATCGTTCTGTATCCTCTCGTCCTCTTCCTTTACCCGCATGCCGCCGCGCAGGCGCAGGTTCACGCACATGGACAAAACGCGCTCGATCGAGGCGTCGAGATATTCCCTACTCATGGAAACGGCGTTATATAAGGGAAGATTTTTCAGGCTGTCGGGCAGATCTTTCGGCCAATCGAAGCCGTTCATCATCAAGGGAACGATATTCTTGTTCTTTTCGATCGCATATTCTATCTCCATGCGCAGCCAATCGTCCTCATTGACGCACCTGTCCAAGCCGCCCTGCGGCAGCACGAGCAAAAAGTTGGAGCTTTCGTCGATGGCGCTGTATAATTTGACGTTGAATTTTCCCGAGCGCAGCTCTTGAAGATCGAAAAAGACGTTCAGCCCGCGCATGCGCAGATGATCGTATAAGAGCCGAGCCATCTCGAAGCTGCCGTCGCGCCTGTAACTTATGAATATGTCGTACATGATTTTTCCTTTCCCTTATTTTAACTTATCATATCATAAATGCGCGGAAATTGCAAGAGCGCTTTCGCCTCAAAGGCAAAAAAATATCGGGCGGTGCCCGATATTTTTCTTCTCACCATGCCTGAGTGTCGTCAAAATCCACGAGCGTGGGATCGACGGGTTTTTCCTGCAAGACGCTCGTCATATACTTGTTGACCTGCTCGCGCATATCGCGGCGGGAGATCGTGCGGCAGTCCATGAGGTCTTGCTGCACCCAGATAAAATGCACGTCTCTCTCCCTCGCCTGATCGTCGAACACGCCGTTAAGCCCCGCCATGCCCTTGCCCGCGACGGCTATAAGTTTTGCGTCTTTTTTCATAATGTCCCTCTTTTTATGCTTACGAAAAAATTATAACACCGACTTTTATCCTTTTCAATAACTTTACGAAAAAAATCGCCGCAAAGCGCGGTTTTGTGTATATAGCGCAAAAAAAGGCGCCCCGAAGAGCGCCTTTTCGAACTCAAAGTTTCATGCCCACCTTTCTCGCCCGCCAGATGACCGTGCGCAGGTTGCCCACTCCCGAGGCGTCGCCCACGGTGAGCGACTTTTTCGCGCCCTCTATCGGCGTGGGGACATAGCCCACGGAAGTTATCACGCTGTCCGCTTTCAGCTTTATCTCTTTACCCTCGCCCGTGAGCACGGTGACTTCCTTTTCGCCGATGTTCGTCACGCGGCTTTCAAGATATACGGGCGTTTTTTTGAACTTGAAATAATCCCTCAGATAAGAGGAGTTGGCGAGGCAGACGCCGCGCACGGCGATGAGATCGTTTTTCATCTCCACTATCGCGGGACGCTTTCCCTTCAAAATAAGATCGTACGCTATCTCGCAGCCCGTCAGTCCGCCGCCGATGATGACAACGTCCTCGCCCACGGGCGCGCCGAGCAGATAATCGGTCGCCTCGATCGCGCGCCTCACGCCGGGGATATTCAGCCTGCGCGGCTTTGCTCCCGTGGCGACGACGACCTTATCCGCTTTCAGGGAAGAGGCGTCTTTTATCTCCGTGTTGAGTTTCACGCTTATGCCCGCCTTTTTCACCTCGTCGATATACCAGCGGATGAGCTGTTTGTCCTTTTCCTTGAAAGAAGGCGCCGCGGCGGCGATAAAAACTCCGCCCAGCCTGTCCGACTTTTCGTAGATGGTGACCTCGTGCCCGCGCGCCCGCGCCGTGAGCGCGACTTCCATGCCGCCTATGCCGCCGCCGATGACGGCTATCTTGCGCTTGGTCTTGGCGGGGACGATGTCGTATTTATGCCCCTGCATGGTCTGCGGATTGAGCGCACAGCGCGCCATATGCGCCGCGTCCTCGAACTTTTCGTCGTTCGCCGCGCCCTTATAGTGCGCCATGTCGAAGCAGGCGTTATGGCAGCAGATACAGGGCTTTATCTCCTCTTCCCTGCCCTCGATGAGCTTTGTTATCCACGAATGGTCGGTGAGGAACTGCCTCGCCACGCCCATCGCGTCTATCTTGCCTTCCGCTATCGCCTTCGCCGCGTCCTCGGGGCGCATCCTGCCCGCGCAGACCACGGGTATGTCCACGAATTTCCTGATATGCGCCACGTCGTCCAAATTGCAGTTTTCGGGCATATATGCCGGCGGGTGCGCCCAATACCAGGCGTCATAAGTGCCGTTGTCCGCATTGAGCATGTCGTAACCCGCGTCTTGAAGATATTTCGCCGCGCGCTCGCTCTCTTCCATGTCGCGCCCGACCTCGACATATTCTTCCCCGGGGACGGCGCCCTCGCAAAAGCCCTTTGTCTTACTGATGACCGAATAGCGCAGCGAAACGGGATAATCCTCGCCGCAGGCTTTCTTGATCGCCTTGACCACCTCGACGGGGAAACGATAACGGTTTTCGAAACTGCCGCCGTATTCGTCCGTGCGCTTGTTGGTGTAAGGGAGAGTGAACTGATCCAGGAGATAGCCCTCGTGCACGGCGTGCACCTCGACGCCGTCCACCCCCGCCTCCTTGCAAAGGCGGGCGGTCTCGGCAAAAGCATAGATGAACTGCTCTATCTCCTGCTTGGTGAGCGCGCGGCAGGTGGCGTCCTCCGCCCAGCGCGAGGGAAGTTCGCTCGGCGAGGCGCAGATATGCTGTATGTCTATCACGGGTTTGAGCAGCGCGCTCAAAAACTTGCTCTTTAGCACGGGAGCGAGCGCGTCGGTGATGGCGAAAGAACGCCCGAAACCTGCGGTCAGCTGCACGAACAGCTTTGCGCCCGTCTTATGTATCTCGTCCATGAACTCCTTGAGCTTTTCGAATTTTTTCCTGCCCTTATAGAGCCACTTGCCGCCGATCGTGTCCCGAAGGGGCGCGATCCCGGGAATGATGAGTCCCACGTTGTTTTTGGCGATCTCGGCAAAAAGATTTGCCGCTTCCTTGTCGAAATGATTAGGCTCCATCCAGCCGAACAGCGACGTCCCGCCCATGGGGCACATGACTATCCTGTTTTTGATCTCCACCTTTCCTATCTTCCACGGGGTGAAGAGCGCGGAATACTTCTCGTCCATGATCCCTCCTTATCCGTGCGCAGCGCTCTGCGCGACGTTTTTCTTTATCATAGACCCGCGGGGGCTTTTTGTCAATAGCGACTTTTTAATATTTTCTTCAAAACCGCCGCCACCCTTTATAAACACTCGCGCATTTTGCGCAAAAATTCCTGTTCGGTGAGGACTGTCTTTTTCACCGTCTCTTTTGCCGAGGCGTCCGCCTCCTTACAGGAAGAAAGCAGTCCCGCCAGCCTCTCGAGCGCGCTCTCGCCCGAGCGGATCATCATCTGCGCGATATGCATATCTCCCGGCTTGACGGCGACGCGCGCCGCCGTGACGGCGCGGGCGATTTTAAGCGTCGCCCTGCTCGGCGACTTGCTCTTTTCTCCGCGCTCATGCAAAAGCGCGTCCGCCTCTTCGGCGATCGCGCGATGCTTCTCCTTGTATTCGGAAAGTAAAAAAAGCAGCTTGGGATCGCCGACGTAACGCTGCGCGGCGTTTATGCCGCTCACGCCCATCTTCGCGCCCAAACTGCACTTTTGCAGCATTTTTGTCGTCTTGTCTTTCATTCTCGGCTCCTTTGCGGGAGAATTATTGCCGAGTGAGAGAGTTTTATTACTGCTTTTTCTCTTTTTTTGCGCCGCCAAGTTTTTCCTTCGCCGCGGCGGCATACTCTTTCGCGCGCGCCTTGGCGGCGGAGCCGAGCGACTCCCCTTCTTCCGCGCCCAACTTCCCGCGCACGGTCTTTTTCAGCTTGCGGGCGATGAGAAAGAGGACTATGCGCCAAATTATCTCCGTGATCGCCATGGCGAGCGCCAACGCAGCCACGATGAGCGCCACGATGTCGAGCAGTCCGGGATCGCTGCCCGCGCTCACGATGACGGCGGCGGAAGTGGCGAGAGCCAAGATCTTGGTCACGACTTTCTTGGCTATTTTGAGCGACTTCTTTCCCGCCTTATAAGTCTTTTTCTGCTTTTTCGTCGCCCCTGCCGCCAAAAATACGGCATAGATGACTATCTGCGCCGCCAAAAAGACGGTGACGACGATGTTCGCCGCCGTCCAGCCGTCGCGGTTTATCTTAAAGGCGTCAAGTCCGATATAAAAGAGAAAGGAAAGCAGGCTGTAAATGACGGAAAGTCCGAAAAATATCTTGGACGCCTTGCTCTCTTTCTTGACGTTTTCGCTCTTTGTCGCTTGCTCTGACATGTTTACCTCAAATCAAAACGCCCGCGGGCGCGTCAAACGCTGCGGCTCTCCCGCCGCAAGAAAAAACGCGCCGCAAGGTCGTTGCGGCGCTTAGATAACTTCTCTCAGAAGAGGTCGAGTCCCGCGCTTTCGCCCAAAGAGAGCGCGAACGCCACGGCGTTGCCCTTCTTCTTCACGTTCTTGCCCTCGCTTCCGCCCAAAGCCTCGTAAACTTCCTTGGCGTCGGCGGAGTCGGTAAACGCCACCACCACGACGTTGTCGATGAGTTTGGTCGCAACAAAAGCGTATTTGATCGACGGTTCGCCCTCAAATTCGACATCTCTCTCGGCGAGTTTATCCAAAACGCCCGAAACGTCTATATCGAAACAGCCATAACCGTTATCCGAATAAGTCGACTTGAGCTTTTCGAGCGAAGGCGTGCAGGCGGCGAAAGAAAGCACGCAGGCGAGCACGAGCATCGCCGCCACAGCGGCAACAAACAACTTCTTTTTCATGATACATCTCCTTTTTCGGAGGAAGTTCCCCCTCGTTTTGATAGTTTAATTTTATCGCGCCCGACTTATTTAGTCAAGGTTTTTAGACTGAATGTTTATTATTTTACATTTGTATGATTTTCGCGTAAGCTAAAAAAATGAGCCCGGTCAAAACCGAACTCATTGAAAAGGATCTTTTATCCGAACTTCGCTCTTGCTCAAAGAGCGGCGTTTTCTCAGACGATGCCGACGTCTTTAAGCGAAAAGTTCAGCGCCATTATATAAGGCTCGATCGCCGACTTGTCAAAGCTGCCGTAAGACACGAGCGTGAATTTCCCGTCCACGCAGGTCGTGCCCGAATAGCCGCAGTCGATATTCGTCAAGGTGTCTTTTTCCCGACCGAGAAGGAGGAAGGCGTCGCCCTTGCCGCTCTCGCTGTTCCCCTTCGCCAAATCAAGCAGCGTTTCCGTGTCGCCCACCCAGGCGACCCAGCCCACGCCCATTATCTTATCCGTGGAGAAAATGCTCTCCTTGCCGGGCAGGACCTGACGGAAAGAGATCAGCCACTTGCCCGTCGTTTCGTCGTATTCGGCTTTATGCCTGTCGCCGGTGAGGCAGGCGGGCAGCTCGACTATCTCGCTCCACGTCTTACCCTGATCTTCGGACACGCACGCCAGAGAATTTGAGTTGCGCGCGTTGGCTCTGCCTATCATGATCCACTCCTCGCCCGTGTCCACTATCTCTATCTCGCAAAGTCCCGGGGGCGCGTAAAAGTCCCTTTGCTCGGGAATAAAGACCTCGGGCTCGCTCCAAACCGCCCTCTCGCCGTCGAAGGTGAGATAGGAGACATAGTTGGTGAAGGAATAATCGTGGAAAGTTCCCATCCACTTGTCGATATAATTGCCGTTTTCGTCTTTGAGGCGGGTGAGCGAAGACATGGCGACAATGACGTCGAAAGGCTCTCTGCCCGTTTCCTCTTTCGCCCATTCTTCGCCGTACCAATTCGTGAATTCTCCCCACTCTTCGCCCTCTTCGTCAAGGCTTACCGAGCAGTTGAAACCGTTGGCTTTCTCCTCGCCGTTCCAGGACGGGCAGCCCGAGATGAGCACATAGCGCGTACTGCCGTCCGTCATGTCCAGCCTGTATATCGTGGGGGTTTCCTGCGACTTTGTCCAGCTTTCGGGCGTGTTCTGTTCGGGTTCGCCCCAGGAAGGCTCGCTCTCGCCCGCATGGAGAGCATAGCGCTGCATGATCACGTTGCCCCTGCCGTGCCCTTCGGGATAGACGACGATCATCTCCCCGCTCGGCGTGAGCGCCAAGTCGGGATGACCGAGATAGCCGTTCGTGCGCGCGACGGTGGTACGGAAATCCACGGACACTTCATAGACGGGGATCTCGATAAGGTCGAGCGGATCTTGCTGCGTACCGAAATAAAGTCCGACGAGCACCGCCGCTAAGACGACGATGACGCAGACGATCGCGATGAGCGCGATCATTTTCGCAGAAATTCTCTTTTCCATACCTAAATGATACCATTACCGCCCGACTTTGTCAATAAAGCTTTACGCGGCAAGTGAATTGTCAAGTTAAGTGCAACACTTTTTGTAATTCCTGCTCAAACAAGTCTGCCGGAGTTTGGAAGTTCAGCACTTTCTTCGGTCTGTTATTTATCTTTGCCACGTTTTGTGCAAGCGTCTTTGCAC
>DVNJ01000004.1 GCA_018714485.1 Candidatus Caccalectryoclostridium excrementigallinarum
CGCGCAGGACGTGAAGGCGGAAGAAAAAGCCGACGAAAAGGCGGACAAGAAGAAAAAGCGCGGCAAGAAGCATAAGGAAGAAGGGCAGAGCGTGGATCTCGACTCTCTCCCCGCCGACGACGCGGCAGCCGAGCGCGCGAAGATGGAGAAAAAAGCAAAGGAGCAAAAAGACGAGATCTTCGAGCTTTCCGAGAGCGAAAAAGCTCCCGTCGAGGAAAAGCCCGAAAACGACAAGCAGGACGAAAATCCCGATATGTGACAAAAAGCGGCGCGAGCCGCTTTTTTTCCGCTCCGCAAAGCGGCGGACGGGGACAGGCGGCAAGAGCCGCCTTTTTTGCGCAAAATCGTCATATGCCGCGTCGCTTGCGCATAGGTTATAATGCCGCGGCAAATGCCGCTTGAAAGGAGGACAGGCTGTGACCAAGATTGCAAAAACGGACGTTTTCGACTTGCTGCGCGCGCTGCTCATCGCGTTGCTCGTTTCCGTGGCGGGAGTGATAATTCTCGCCGTTGCGGCAAAGTTCACCGATCTGAGCGAGGGCGCGATCGCGGGCGTGAATATCGCCGTTCGCGTACTTGCGCTGCTCATCGGCATACTCGCGGGAGTGAAGTGCGGAAAGGGACTGATAAAGGGACTTCTCGTCGGGCTTTTGTTCGCGCTTTTGACCTATTTTATCTCCGTCGCCGTCGCGGGCGGCTTTGATGAGTCGGGCATGACGCTCTATGACGCGCTCGCCTGCGCGCTTGCGGGCGTGATCTCGGGAGGTATCAGGGCGGCATTGTGAGTTTTTTTTCTTGCTTTTTTCTTTTTTATCCTTTATAATGAAGAAAAGAAACTTACGGAGGCGCATTATGCATATCAATTCCATCGTTAAAAAGACTATTCGCAAAGAGGGCAAGATCGGCTGCGGCGAGTGCCAGTCCAGCTGCCAGTCCGCCTGCAAGACCAGCTGCACCGTGGGCAACCAGAGCTGCAAGAACAACGGTGAAAAGGTGAACGTCACGCGCAAGCCCCTCATCTGATGGTCCATACTTTTTCTTTTACCTACTCGGACAAGACGTATTATTTTGTCTGGGATACGGAAAGCGGCAGTCTGCACAATGTTGACAGGGTCGCTTTTCTTATCGTCTGCCGCCTTTATGAAGTGCGCGCGCTGACAAAAGAGGAAGAAGCCGAACTCGATCTTCTTCCCGAATACGAATACGACGGCATAGTGTCCGAGCTGAAAAACTTAGAGGCGGAGGGTTCGCTCAACGCCCCCTGTACGACTTATGCCGAAAAAAAGCGCACGGGCGAGATCAAAGCCATGTGCCTCAATATGTGCTACGACTGCAATCTGCGCTGCAAATACTGCTTTGCCGACGAGGGCACCTATCACACGGTGTCGCGCGCGCATATGAACGCTGAGACGGGCATGGCGGCGATCGATTGGCTGATAGAAAAAAGCGGCACCCGCCACAACCTCGAAGTGGACTTTTTCGGCGGCGAGCCGCTTTTATGCTATGACGCGGTCAAAAAGATAGTCGAATACGCGCGCGGCAGAGAGAAGGAGAGCGGGAAAGTCTTTTCCTTCACCATGACCACAAACTGCCTGCTTTTGGACGAGGAAAAGGCGAAGTGGCTGGACGAGAACATGTATAACGTCGTGCTCTCCCTGGACGGCAGAAAGCAGGTGCACAACCGCATGCGTCCCACGGCAAACGGCAGGGACGTTTACGATCTCATCAGAAAAAATGCGCTCTATATGGCGAAACTGCGTGGAAAGAAGTCTTATTACGTCCGCGGCACTTTCACGCATGAAAACCTCGATTTCGCCGCCGACGTCAAGGCGATGGTGGAAGCGGGCTTTGACAGCGTCTCGGTCGAACCCGTCGTCACCGACATCGAGGGCATAGCGCTCACAAAAGAGGATCTGCCCGCGATCAAAGAGGAATACGACAAGCTGGCGCGTTTTTATTTAGACAGATATAACGAGGGCAGGGAGTTCACCTTTTTCCATTATTTCATCGACCTGCAAACTTCCCCTTGCATGGTCAAGCGTCTCACCGGCTGCGGCAGCGGCTGCGAATATGTCGCCGTCTCTCCCGACGGGAAGATCTATCCCTGCCATCAATTCTGCGAGCAGGAAGAATATCTCATGGGCGACGTTTGGGGCGGCAAGGGCAGAGAGGGAGTGGAGGACTTTTTCGCCACGAACATCGTCACGCGCAAGAGCGAATGCAAAAACTGCTTTGCCAAATATTATTGCAGCGGCGGCTGCGCGGCGAACAACATCAAGTTCGGCGGAGGCATGGACAAGGTCACGCCGATAACTTGCGAAATGATGAAAAAGCGCCTGGAAAACGCCCTTTTCATCGAGGCTTACAAGTTGAGCGGAGAATAATATTTACTGTTTTAGGCAACGCTTTCCCCGCCGCCTTTTTCCGCCGCGGGGAATGCGGTTAAATTGCGCTTTTCGAGCGGTTTTTTTCGCGTTTTTTTCGTTGACTTATATATATAAAAATATTATAATGTTTATAACTATGTAGTAAAGGAGGCAATCCTCTTGGCAGGTTCGAACGGAAAAGACGTTAAAAAGAGGAATACGGGCGCCCTCGAGGGCGGCAAGAGTAAGTCCAAACGGACGAGATCCATCGTATTTTTAACGGTTCTTTCTATTTTGATCGTATTTGCCGCGGTGTTCGCGTTCGTATCTTTCGACCTCAACGCCACGGACGAATATCACGGTTATGTCGGCACGATCTCGCTGGGACTCGATCTCAGCGGCGGCGTTTATGCCGTTTATAACGTAGACACGGATTCGGAAGAGTATACTTCCATGAGCGCGGACGAGCAGCAAGCCGCCATCAACGGCACCGCGGACACCATGCAGAGACTGTTGTTCAACCGCGGCTACACCGAAGCGCAGGTCACCGTTTACGGTACGACCATTCGCGTGGAAGTTCCCGACGTGGACAACCCCGAACGTATCTTCGACCTGGTCGGGCGTCCCGCGTCCCTTTGGATGCAGGGCAGCTCTTCTCAGATCACGAGCTCGAGCGCGTACGACAAGAACGCGGACGGCATGGACGGCAGCCATATCGCCAACGCCGGACTGAGCTATGACAACACGACGGGCGAATATGTGGTGGTGCTGGAATTCGACGACGAGGGCACGGAGCTTTTCTCCGACCTGACCACGACTTATTCCGGGCAGTATATCGCCATCTTCGTCAACCGCGAACTGCTCATCAGCCCCAGCGTCAACGAAGCCATAACTTCCGGTCAATGCACGATAACGGGCGGTTGGAGCGGAACTGCGGGCTATGAAGAGGCTTACGACCTTGCCGTGCAGATAATGGCGGGCTCGTTCGCCGTGCCGCTCGACATGGCGGAAAACGGCGTCATCTCCGCGACTTTGGGCAGCAACGCCATCACCGCGGGCGTCATTTCGGGCGCGGTGGGCTTGGCGCTCATAGTCATCTATATGATAGCGCTTTACAAGATGATGGGCGTCGCGTCCGCGCTTTCGCTCGTCTATTACACCTTCACTTATCTCTTCCTGCTCGCCGTCTTCCCCTGGGTGCAGCTCACCCTTTCGGGCATTGCGGGCGTGCTGCTCTCGATAGGTATGGCGGTCGACGCCAACGTGATAATCTTCGAGAGGATAAAGGAAGAGGTGGCGAGCGGAAAGGCGCTGCAAACAGCGTGCTCGCTCGGTTTCAAGCGCTCTTCGGGCGCCATCATCGACGGCAATATCACGACCATCTTCGGCGCGGTGATCCTCATCATCGTCGGCTCTTTCGGCGCCTCCGCGCTGCAAGGCTTCGGTATCACCCTGCTTATCGGTATCGTGCTTTCGCTCATCTGCTCCATGCTGCTCACGCGAGTTATCCTCGCGGCGATACGCATTCTGGCGGAAGGTGACGGAAAGAGGCTGAATAAGGACGGCTACGCCGAGAAGTTGTTCGGCGTTCACAGAGGCAAGCCTGTGAGCGAAGAAGAAGCGCTTGCCGAAAATCTCGCAAAGGAGGCGGAATAATGGCTAAGAAGAAGTATAACTCCGCAAACGGCAAAAGACCGCCTTATAAGAACGTGAAAAAGCCCGCTCCCGCGATGGATAGCGAGAGCAGGGAGTTGGAAGCGATAAGCGACGCGGAGCTTGAAAAAGAGCTTTCCACCGACCTTATCCCCGACGAAATAGTGAAAGAAGCGCCCGTGAGCGCGCCCGCGGAAGAAGTTGCCGCTCCCGTCGTCGAGGCGAAAGCGAGCGTCAAGGGCGGCTCGCTCTCCGAAAGGTGGAGCAGGTTCCGCCTCACTTCGTGGTGGAGGCTTTGGATAAGCATTCCCTTCGTGATAGTCGCCGTTGCCATCATCGTCTTCGGCGTCTTCGCGGGGCAGAGCGGAACGTTCGAGGGCGGTATCAATATCGGTATCGACTTCAAGGGCGGCACGATCATCACGACCAAGCTGGGCGCCGACGCGGTCGAAAACGATTACGACACCTATTTCGAGATCATCGAGAGCGCGATAAACGACGAGAGCATCGCCGACGACGTCATCGCCTACGCGAGCGAGAACGGGCTTTCGAGCACGCTCACGCATAACGTGGTCATTCCCGTCGTCAACTATACTCAGACTTCCGGCTCGGGCGAGGACATGGCGATCGTCTTCAAGATAGACAACATCTCCTCCGCCTTCGACAACGACGCCAACGACATCACGCGCTACCGCAACGAACTCATTCTCGAAAAGATCTCCGCTGACGTCAACGCGCATTTTGCCGAAAACGGCATGGACGCGCGCGTCTATGTGAACGAGGACATCACTTCCGAATATATCGGCGCGTCGGCAAGCTCCCGCCTGCTCATGCTCGGCGGCATAGCTCTCGCCGTGGCGATCGCGGTCATTCTCATCTATGTCATCATCAGATTCGAGGTCTGGAGCGGTCTGGCGGCGGTGATAGCGCTCATTCACGACGTCGTCATCATGTTCTGCGTCACCATCATCTTCCGCATTCAGGTCAACGCGGCGTTCGTCTCGGCGATCATCACCATCGTCGCCTATTCCATCAACAACACGATCGTCATCTTTGACCGCGTGCGCGAGAACAACAAGATAGCGCAAAAGCTCAGCGACAACAGGGCGGCGCTTTCGCAGACGAATATCCTGCGCCCGCTCGTGGACAGATCGGTGCGCGAGACCACCTTGCGTAACTTCAACTCCACGATAACCACGCTCGTGATGATCCTTCTCTTCTCGGTCATCGGCACTTCGAGCGTGCGCGAATTCGGCGTGCCCGTCATCGCGGGACTTATCGGCGGCTTCTATTCGTCCATGTTCCTCTCGCCTTCGCTCTATATCCTGATGAAAGAGGCGAACGAGAAAAACAAGGCGCGCCGCGCCGCGAAGAAGGCGGCGGCAAAGCCGGTCAAAGCTTAAAAGAAAAAAGCGAAAAGGTCCGCGAAAGCGGACTTTTTTGCTGCGTTTTTCTGTCTTGCGCGCGAGATTTTCGTCCCCGCCGCGCCTTGCGAAAATTCCCCCGCCGTGGTATAATATAAGTAATTTATGACCCAAAGCGAAGAAAAGAGCATAATAGAGCGCCTTTTGCGCGAGCGCGGCATCTCAAAAGAGGAGGAACTCAAATTTTTCTCCCCCTCTTTGGACGATCTCACGCCCTTGAAAGATTACGCGGGGCTGCGCGAGGCGGCGAAAAGGCTTCTGTTGGCGATCAGGGAAAAGCAGAAGATAGTCATTTACGGCGACTATGACTGCGACGGGCTTTGCGCCACGGCTATCTTATACGAATATCTCACCTCGCTCGGCGCCGACTGCGGCTACTATATCCCCGATCGGCACACGGAGGGGTACGGCATAAATTTCGACGCGCTCGCCGACATCGCCGAACGCGAATTTCCCGACCTCATCATCAGCGTGGACTGCGGCATAACCTCTTGCGAAGAGGTGCGCTTTGCGCAGGAAGTTTTGGGCATAGACATGATAATAACCGACCATCACGAGCCGCCCGCCGAGCTTCCCGACTGTCCCGTCTTCGATCCCAAGCTCAGTGCGCCGCCCGCTTACCGCGATCTCTGCGGGGCGGGAGTCGCCTTCACGCTCGTGCGCGCCTTGGACAAAAAGGCGTCGGAGAACTTTCTCGACATCGCCGCGATCGCCACGGTAGCGGACGTGGTGCCGCTCACGCGCGACAACAGGGCGATCGTCTCGCTGGGGCTGGCGCAGCTCAACAAGCGCCGCCGCAGGGGCTTGAACATGCTCATGGACAGCTGCGTGAGAGGGAAGGTCACCTCGCGCGACGTCGCCTTCAAGCTCGGACCGCGCATCAACGCCACGGGCAGAGTAGAGACCGCGCGCGACACCGTGGCGCTCTTTTACGAAAAAGACGCCTTCCTGCTCGAAACGCTGGTGAGGAACATCAACGACTGCAACGAACGCAGAAAGCAGTTCACCCGCGATCTCACCGAGGCTTGCGTGGAAAAGCTTCAAGGCAGCGACGTGCTCGAAAAGAGGGTGATAGTGCTTTACGACCCCTATTGGGACGACGGCGTGCTGGGCATAACCGCCTCGCGCCTTGTCGAGCTTTACGACAGACCCGTCATTCTCATCACCGACAGCGGCGCCGAAGCCAAAGGCTCGGGGCGGAGCGTGGAGGGAGTGGACATTCTCGACTGCGTGCGCGACTGCGCCTCGTATCTGGTCAAATTCGGCGGGCATAAGCGCGCCTGCGGCATAACGATAAAAAAGACGCTCATCAAGGAGTTCGACTTCATCATCAACCGCGTCTGCAAGCTGAAATATCCCGACTTCAAGCCGGGCTTCGCCCCCTTAAAGGGCGTGGACATATCCTTGCCCGTGAGCGCGGAGTTTGCTCGCAGCTTGGAGCGCTTTGAGCCTTGCGGCGAGGGAAATCCGCGCCCCGTGTTCGCCGCGGAGATGCAAAAGGGGAGTTTTACCCGCATGGGCGGCGGCGCGCACCTCAAAGAGAGTTTGAGCGGCGAATGCGAAATGGTGCATTTTTTCGCGGGAGAGCGGGCGCAGTGGTATAACAGCGCGGCGAAAAAGCGCTTTGTCTTTTCGATAGAGCGCTCGGTATTTCAAAACGTCGAGCGCGCGAGCCTCGGCGTCGCCGACGCCTATCCGCTGCAAGCTCCGCCCGCCCAGCTTCTGACTTTTTCCTATCTCGCTCTCGGCGCGGGAGCGGAGGAGATAAAGGCGGAAGAGATAGACGAAGAGGGGATAAGAGCGCTCAAAGGCGGCATCTGCCTCGTCGTCTGCGGTGCGGAGGGCGCGGCGCTCGCCGAACGGGTGGGCGCGGGTTTCGTGCGCGCCGTGGGCAGACCTTACACTCCCTGCCCCTATGACACTGTTCTCTTTTGCCCCGAGCCGGGCGCGGATCTGAGCGGCTTTAAGAGCGTCGTCTTCATGCAAAGACCGCTCACGGGCGCGGCGCTCAAACTCGGAGCGCAGAGCAAAGTATATGTCACGGGCGTTTCTCCCGCCTCGCTCAAAGGCGAAGTCCCTTCCTATGAGGAGTTAGGCGAGATATATAAGGCGGTGAGAGCGGCACTGCGCCTGAAAGAGGGCGCGAGCGCGGCGGGACTTTTCAATGCGGCGGGAAAAGGGCTTGGTTGGGAAAAATTTTGCGCCGCCCTATTTACCTTTGTCGATCTGGGTATTATAATATATAAAGACGGCGGTTTTTCGCTGCCCGAAAAGGTGGAAAAACGCGAGCTGTCTTCGAGCGGGCTTTACAGGCGCCTGCAAGAGGAATACGATGGATAAGCAGGAATTTCTCGAAAAAGCCAAAGAGGTCTATAAGCCCGCTTCCTACGCGCGCATAGTCAAGGCTTTCGACTATGCCGAGGAGCGGCATAAGGACCAATATCGTCTTTCGGGCGAGCCTTACATAGCTCACCCCGTGGAAGTTGCGGCGATCTTGATGGATCTGGGCATGGACAAGAACAGTATCATCGCCGCGCTTTTGCATGACGTGGTCGAGGATACGGGCGTCAAGGAGAGTGAACTCAAAGAGCGGTTCGGCGGCACGGTGACTTCGCTCGTGCACGGCGTGACCAAGCTGAGCATGCTCAACTTCAAGTCGAAAGAAGAGGCGCAAGCGGAAAATTACCGCCGCATGTTCCTCGCCATGTCCAACGACATCCGCGTCATCATCATCAAGCTCGCCGACAGGCTGCACAATATGCGCACGCTTTCCTTCAAGGATCCCGCCTCGCGCCTGCGTATCGCGCAGGAGACTTTGGACATCTATGCGCCCATCGCCGCCAGGCTCGGTATCGCGAGCATAAAGGGCGAGCTTGAAGACCTTGCGCTCAAATATCTTCACCCCGAGGATTTCAAGTATATAACTTCGAAAGTCGCCGCTACGAGGGACGAGCGCGTGCAGTTCGTCAACAGGATAATCGCGCGCATAGACGCGAAATTGAAAGAGCTGGGCATAAAAGCGGAGATAAACGGACGCCCCAAGCATTATTACAGCATCTGGCGCAAGATGCAAAAGGGCAAGTCCTTCGAGGAGATATACGACCTTCACGCCATTCGCATAATCGTGGACACGGTTAAGGACTGCTATGAAGTGCTGGGCACGATCCACACCATGTGGAAGCCGCTCCCTTACCGCTTCAAGGATTATATCTCCGTCCCCAAGTCGAATATGTATCAATCGCTGCATACGACGGTCTTGAGCAGCGTGGGCGTACCCTTCGAGATACAGATAAGGACGCACGAAATGCACCGTATCGCCGAATACGGTATCGCGGCGCATTGGAAATATAAGCAGGGGGAGAAGTTCTCCACCGATTCCAACGATCAAAAGCTCGCCTGGATACGCAACGTCATGGAGCTGCAAAGCGAAGTGGACGATTCCTCCGAGTTTTTGGATATGCTCAAACTCGACCTCTATCAGGATCAGGTCTACGTCTTCACCCCCGCGGGCGACGTCATCAACCTGCCCAGCGGCTCTACGGGCATAGACTTTGCTTACAGCGTTCACAGCGAGGTGGGCAACAAGTGCGTGGGCATAAAGATAAATTCCAAGATGGCGCACCTCAACACCAAGCTGGAAAACGGCGACGTGGTCGAGGTCATCACCTCGAGCGCCTCCAAAGGTCCCTCGCGCGATTGGCTCAACTTTGTCGTCACCCCTTCGGCAAAGGCGAAGATACGCGCCTTCTTCAAGAAGGAGATGAAGGAAGACAACGTGCGCCGAGGCAAGGATATGCTGGAAAAAGAAGCCAAGCGGCGCGGCTATAATCTCTCCGAACTCATGGCTTGCGAGGAGTGGAAGAGCTATATGCTCAAAAAATACAACACTTCCCAACCCGACGAGATATTCTCCATGATCGGTTACGGCGGTCTGACGACCAATCAGGTCGTGGTCAAAATGATAGACTGCTTCAAGAGCCAGATGGCGAAAGAGAACGTGCTCGACATCAAGCCCGCGCGCCCGGGCGGCGTTTCAGGCGGCGGCAGCGGCGTGCTCATCAAGGGCTACGACGGCTTCCTCATTCGCTTTTCGCATTGCTGCAACCCTCTTCCGGGGGACAAAATTGTGGGCTATGTGTCGCGTGGCAGAGGAGTTTCCATTCATAGGGCGGACTGCCCGAATATCTCGGGCTATGAGCCTGAGCGCTTGATCGAGGCGTCATGGCCGGCGGGGATAGGCGAAAAGTTCACCGTCTCGGTCAACATCGAGGGCGACGACCGCACGGGTCTTTTCAGCGACGTGGCGACCATGCTCAACAATATGAAGATATATATGACGGGCATAACCGCCAAGGCGGACAAGGAAGTGAACACGGCGATCGTGACCGTGACCATCGAGGTGGACAACCTCGAAACGCTCGATTACGTCATCAACAAGCTGCGCTCGATCAAGGGCGTCTATAACGTTTACAGGAAGAGCAAATAATGAGAGCGGTGGTGCAAAGGATAAATAGCTGCAAGCTGAGCGTGGAGGGAAGAGAGGTCTCTTCCTGCGGCTTCGGCTATCTCGTGCTCGTGGGCTTCACTCAGGGCGACAGCGAGGAAAAGGCGGACTATATCGTGAACAGGATAGTCAATATGCGCATCTTCCGCAATAAGGAAGGGAAGCTTGATCTCGCGCTCAAAGACGTGGGCGGGCAGGTGATGTGCGTTTCCAACTTCACCATCTATGCCGATCCCACGACTGGGCGCCGTCCAAATTTTTCCCATGCGCTGGCGCACGAAGAGGCGATCGGGTTATATAATTATACGGTAAAAAAATTCAGGGAGCTTGTCGGCGACTGCGCCGAGGGAGTTTTCGGAGAGTATATGCATCTTGAAAGCGATCTCGACGGTCCGGTGACGGTGATTTTCGAAAAATGATAAAGACGGAAAAGTTAACTCTCGGTTTCATGGCGGTCAACTGCTATATCGTCCGCCCCGAAGGGGGAAGGGAGTGCGTGGTCATCGATCCCGGGGATAGAGTCAAAAAGATAGAAAAAGTTATAGACGAAAACGGACTTTGCGTAAAGGCTATCCTGCTCACGCACGGGCATTTCGACCATATCGGCGCGGTGGACGAGCTGAAAGAGGCGACGGGCGCGAAGATATATGTTCACGCTGCGGACGCGGAAAAGCTGACCGAC
>DVNJ01000005.1 GCA_018714485.1 Candidatus Caccalectryoclostridium excrementigallinarum
GCCGGAGTTGCTAGTAATCCCGAATCAGAACGTCGGGGTGAATGCGTTCTCGGGTCTTGTACACACCGCCCGTCAAGCCATGGGAGTCGGGAGTACCCAAAGTCGGTGAGCTAACCGCAAGGAGGCAGCCGCCTAAGGTAAGACCGATGACTGGGGTTAAGTCGTAACAAGGTAGCCGTATCGGAAGGTGCGGCTGGATCACCTACTTTTAAGGAGTAGCGCAAGCTACGACCTAAGTCGAGGCTGCGATGAGCAGTCACTCAAGGGCTTTGCCCAAGAGTATAAATGACCCGCCTTCTGAAAGAGGCGCTTCCCTCCTTTTTGTTTGGTATAAATTTTGAAAAGCAGGCTGAAACTCGGTCTGCTTTTTTTTGTGCGCGGGCTTGGGCGGCGTGAATACGCCCTGCCGCGCATAATTTCCGCTTGAACTGCGTTGACCGCCTTAACAATACGGCAAGTATTGCCTGCGGCGCTCGCCTTGTTCAAACAAAAATTCTGCTGCGGCAGAGCATATCCCCGCCGCCCAAGCCCGCGCTATTTTATATGTGTTAGTTAGAAAGTAAGTGGCTTTTGACAATACGGCAAGTATTGCCTGCGCCGTCCTTGAAAAAATACACACGAAAAATCGAGGCGGGGAGTGCACTTTTGTCCGTCCGCACCGAGTATTTTATGCATTATCGGGGGTAACGTCTTGCCTGCGGCGCTCGCCTTGTTCAAACAAAAATTCTGCTGCGGCAGAGCATATCCCCGCCGCCCAAGTCCGCGCTATTTTTTATCATTACTATAAATCCATACGAAAAATCAAGGCGGGGAGTGCGCTTTGTGTCGTATCGAGTATTTTGATATGTTTTTGTAGCCTTATAATTTGGTGCGCAGGATCTCGTCCGCGCTCACGTCGAAGATGTCGCAGATGCGCAAAAGGGTGTCGTAATCGGGCTGGTTGCGTCCCACTTCCCAGCCGGAGACCGCGTTTTTCGTCAGATCCAACTTTTCCGCAAGCTCTCGCTGTAAAAGCCCGGCTTCTTTTCGCAGGGTTTTCAAATTTTCGGCAAAGAAATTCATAGAGAAATATTATCACGGAACACGAATTGTGTGCTTGACAGTACACGAAACGTGTGCTATAATACCGATAGCGTTGTAAAATGCTTGTAAAAGGAGGATATTATGACACAGAACGAACAGACGGCAGTCGAAAAGGAAGAGATTTTCGATGCTGTTTTGAACGAGACCGCGGACGCGGGTAAGAGCGAGAAAAAAGCCGAGGGCGAGAAGAGTAATTCCGGCATGATACTTCTTGCCGCGTGCGTGTTTGCGGGATTTATTTTGGCTGCGCTTTGCAGTTTTGTGCTCAATGTCGCCGACGTTTATCTCGGCGATGTGCGCTTTACGTTGAGCGGCGTCGAGGCGCTGCACGGCATCACGCCCGCCGACGACAGCGCATCGGTCATCACCGTATGCCTGATGATATGCGTTGTCTGCGCGGTCACGGGAGCCGCGATCGCCCTGCTTTCGATAATTTCGCTGCTCGGCGGCAAAAAGATGAATGTCGCTTTGAACCTGTTCAACGCGGTGATCTCCCTGCTGGGAATGATAGGCGGCTGCATGGTTTTGAGCAATGCGGACTATAAGTGGGGCGGAGCGGGCTCTCTCGGGACCGTCGAGGCGGTCGTGTTCGCCTTGCTGTTCGTGCTCTCTCTCGCGCTCATGTTTATCTCCACGGGCAAAAAGATACAATTGTCCCTTTTCGGGAAAAAGCTGTTTGCGGGCATATCCGCCGTCGTGATCGTGGCGCTGATCATCGGCATTTCCGTTCCCGTGGCGGTCATCTCTTCTTCCCCCACCAACACCACGAACGTCGGCAGTATCTCGCTCGGTGACGATTATTATTCGATAATCGAGCAGCTCGGCGAGCCTTTTGACGAAAACAGCAGCGAACATTCGGACATGCTTGTCTGGTATACCAAGGACATAATGAAGGAAAAATACGATCTCGACAGCGAATACGAGTCCAAGAAGTTCACTCTCGACGAGCTGAATGCGGACATGGAAGCGCTCCTTGCGTCCGAGAACGTGGACGAGGCGAGAAAAACGGCTTTGGAGAAGCAGATAGAGGAAGCGCAAAAAGAATTCGATGAGATTGACGGCAGACGCACGGCGCGCATTGAGGAGATAGAAAATTACGGCTCGGATGCCGTGACCGTGATCATGATGAACGAGGGCAGAGCGGAATTTATTTTCGTGGACGCGGATTGGAAGGCGAGCAAGGTCGAAGAGGGCGAGGAAGCGCCCGTCAAGAAAACCTCGAGCGTGACCATCATCAATATCTATGGGCTTGACTCCGCGAGCGGAAGCTGCATTCTTACATACAAAGTAGACTATGAAGACGGAAGTATGTGCATAGCGCGCACCGAGGCAAGCTATGAGCGCGGCGGAACTTCTTACAAGTGCGTTTTCACCGATATATTCGGAGTGGAAAGACAAGGTTCGAAACTTGCCGTTGCGGCATAAACGATCATCACCTTAAAAACGGGAGCGTCGGCTCCCGTTTTTCATTTTTCGTAGATGTTGTTTCCCTTTGCGTCGATCGCCACGATGGCGGGGAAGTCTTTGACGGTTATTCGGCGCACGGCTTCCGTGCCCAGATCTTCATAGCATATCTCTTTGACCGCCGTGACGCAGGAAGAGTAGATCGCGCCCGCGCCGCCGATAGCGGCGAAATAGACGCCGCCGTTTCTCTTGATCGCCTGCACGCATTCGGGGCTGCGCTTGCCCTTTCCGATCTGTGCGGCAAGCCCCGTGTCGAACATATATGGGGTATATTTGTCCATTCTGCCCGAAGTCGTCGGTCCGCAGCTGCCCATTACCTGAGAGGGGAGCGCGGGGCAGGGTCCCATGAAATAAATCGTTTCGCCCTTGTAATTTATGTCGGGCTTGCCCGCCTTTATGCTCTCGAAAAGGCGCTTGTGTCCCGCGTCGCGGAAGACGAACATTTCGCCCGAGATGAGGACGCCGTCGCCGACTTTGAGCGAGAGCGCCGTTTGCTTATCTAGGGGAAGAGTTATTCTTTTTTCCATATCTCACCTAAATTTCAAAGCTCGTCGCGCGCGAGCAATGGCAGAGCATATTCACCGCCACGGGGAGCGAGGAGATATGCGTGGGGAATTTTTCGATGAAGACGGCGAGCGCGCTCGTCCTGCCGCCGAATCCTTGCGCGCCTATGCCGAGCGCGTTTATCTCGCCGAGCAGATATTTTTCCGTTTTGTCGAGTTCGGGATCGGGATTGCTCGAGCCTATCTTGCGGAAGAGCGCGTGCTTTGAAAGCTCGCAAGCCTTTTCAAGGGTACCGCCGAGCCCCACGCCCACGATGACGGGCGGGCAGGGATTGCTTCCCGCCGACGCGACCGCATCGATTATCAGCCTTTTCGCCTCTTCAAAGCCCTGCGCGGGATTGAGCATGAAGACCTTGGACATGTTCTCGCTGCCGAAGCCTTTGAGCATTATTTCCGCGCTTATCCTGTCTCCGTCCGTGAGGCGGGTATGAATGACGGCGGGAGTGTTGTCGCCCGTGTTCACGCGCGTGACGGGATCGAGCACGGACTTGCGCAGCTGCTTATAGCCGCGCCTTACCCCCTCGTTCACCGCTTCGTAAACGTCGCCGGGCAGATAAAGCTCGCGTCCGATGTTCAAAAATACCACCGCCATGCCCGTGTCCTGGCAGACGGGAAAGCCCTTTTTCGCGGCGATGTCCGCGTTGTCGCACATGACGTCCAAGGCAAACCGAGCGGTGGGGGAGTCTTCGCGCCTGCGCGCCTCTTCGAGCGCCGCGCGGCAGGACGCCTCCATGTTGCAGGCGATGTTTTCGATCGCCTGCGCCGTCTTTTGCGTGAGTAGATCGAGATCGGCGGTTTTCATGATTTCTCCGTTTGCGGCATTGCCGCAGCTTTACTTTATAAATAATATAGCATAATTGCCTTGTAAAAACAATGTTTTTATGGTACAATCATTTGCGAGGCTTATATGAAGATTTGCACGCTGTCCAGCGGCAGCAAGGGTAATTGTACATATGTGGAAAGCGGCGGCTGCGCCCTGCTTATCGACCAAGGGCTTTCTCTGCGCGAGCTTGAACGCCGCGCGACGGAAGTGAGGCTGGATCTTGCCAAGGTGAGAATGATAGCCGTCACGCACGAACATATCGATCATATCAAGGGAGTTCAGGCGTTTTGCGACAAATACGGCGTCGAGGCGTTCATCTCCCCTCTCTCCGCCGCGGCGGCTTATCGGAAATATGCCGTGACTTCGATCGTGCAAACGCCCTCTTTCGACACGGGGATCGCGCTGGACGAGATGTATATCACCCCTTTCAGAGTGCATCACGACGCCGCGTATACGGTCGGATACCAGATAGAGGACGGAAAGAAGATATTCTGCGCCGCAACGGACCTGGGGTACGTCACGGCGAGCGCGGGAAAGCGCATGAGCAAAGCCGACGCCGTGCTTTTGGAGAGCAATCACGACAAGTTCATGCTCGAAAACGGCAAGTATCCCTATGCGCTCAAATTGCGCATCGCGGGCAGGGAAGGACATTTGAGCAACGACGACGCGGCGAGCGTGGGCGTGAAGCTCGTTCAGGCGGGCGTGAAAAGGCTGATACTCGCCCATCTTTCGCAGGATAACAACACGCCGCCCACGGCATACAACACGGTCGTTTCCGCCATGACGGCGGCGCATATAGTGCAGGGCAGGGACGTTATGGTAGACATAGCTTACCAATCCGAACCCTCGCTGATTACGGAAATAGTATGAGCAAGAAGAAAAACGAAACAGAGATAAACAAGCCTCTCGACAAGAAATTCGGCGTCTACGACGCGTCCGCCGTGTTCATCGGCGCATATATCGTCATGCTGCTTTTGCAGTTCCTCTTTTATGTGGTCTTGACGATAACCGACGTGCCCGTGGGCGGAGAGGACGGCTTCGATCAAACGCCCGCCTATGCCTGCATAACGCTGGCGATAAACGAGGCGGCGTTCCTCGCCGCGCCCTTCCTCTATTCCAAGATCAGGGGGCGCAAGATGTGGACGGAATGCGGCTTTTCCGGCAAGGTAAGCCCTCTTTATCTGCTGCTTTCGGCGCTGATAGGGCTTGCCGCGCTCTTTGCCTTCTCGCCCGTGGCGACGCTCGTCAATTCTGGCTTTTCCGCGCTCGGCTTTTCTTCTTCGACCGTTCCCAGCGCTGAAAATGCGGGGACTTTCATCGCCTATGTGTTCATGAGCGCGATCATTCCCGCGCTTTGCGAGGAGTTTTTGTTCCGCGGTCATGTGGCGCGCGGCTTTGCGGGAAAAGGTTATTTGAGCGGGCTTTTGCTCAGCTCATTGCTCTTTGCCGTCATGCACGGCTCTCCCGTTCAGCTCGTCTATCAATTTTTCGTGGGCGCCGTGGCTTGCTGGCTTTATTTCGTCACGCGCAGCCTTTGGACGAGCGTTATCGCCCACTTTATCAGCAATTTCGCCGTGCTCGTCGCGGATTTCGCGCTCACGTCCGCGGGAGTGGATTATATCACCATCTCGGGCAAGGTAGCGGGTATTTACGTCGCCTCGACGATCGGCGGGATCGCGCTGCTTGTCGGGCTTTGCTATCTTTTGTATCGCCTCGTTAGCAGGGCGCGCGGGCTCGAAGAGGAGTTGAAGGGGATAAAGGGCGCGTCCCCCAAAGCGTGGGACAGACGGCTCACATTGCTTGCTCAGTCGGACGAGATGAGGGTGAAGCGCATTCAGGAAGAGCAATTCCGCCGCGCGCAGATAGAGAACGCCGCCACGCCCGAGATCAAAGAAATGCTCATTCAACGCTTTGAAAGCGAGGATAAAAAAGACGACAAAAAGGACAACAAGGGACTTATTTTGTGCTTTGCCATCACGGGCGTCATCTTTATCCTCAACACGGTCTTGGGGTTTGTGCCGCAATGATAGCGATCGACATTCTCTGCGTGGGAAAACTCAAAGAAAAATATCTCAAAGACGGGATAGCCGAATACGCCAAGCGGCTCTCCCGTTTTTGCTCTCTTTCCCTGACCGAGGTCGAGGAGGAGCCGCTCGCCTCTTCGAGCGCCGCGGACGTGGAAAAAGTCAGGCAAAGGGAGGGAAAGCGCCTCTTGGCGCGCGCGGACGGCTTTGTCGTCGCGCTCTGTATAGAGGGAAAGCAGCTCTCCAGCCCGCAGTTTTCCGAGCTTGTCGCCGATCTGCCGAATAGGGGCGTGAGCAGGATAACTTTCGTCATCGGCGGCTCTTACGGGCTTTCGGACGAGGTCGTGGGGCGCGCGGATCTGCGTCTTTCGTTCGGAAAATTCACCTATCCCCATCAGCTCATGCGCCTTATCTTATGCGAGCAGATATACCGCGCGTTTATGATAGCGGGCGGAGGGGTATACCATAAATAACGAACCGAAAAGCGGCGCTTTGCCGAGGTCGGGTAAAGTCAAGTACATATTTTTTGCCTCTTTCATATAATGCAGCATGTTCACATGGCAGGATTACGAGCAAAGTCTTTCCGCGCTGCGAAAGAGCGGCGCGCGCGTTTTCGTCGTCGGTCACGCCCTTTCGGGAAGACCGATATACGGCGTTTTCAAGGGGAGCTTCGAGGGCGGGCAAATACTTTTGCAGGCGGCGATACACGCCCGCGAGGGCGCGACAACGCCCGTCGTTTTGAAGATGATGGAGAATTATTCGGGCGGCGTCGGCGTCTGGTGCCTGCCCATGGTCGATCCGGACGGTGTCGAGCTTTGCCGCCTCGGACTTGAGTCGGTGAGCGACGAGGAGAATAGGCGGTTTTTGCTCGACGTCAACGGCGGAAGCGAGGATTTCTCCCTCTGGAAAGCCAATCTGAACGCGGTCGATCTCAACGTAAATTTTCCCGCCAAGTGGGGCACGGGCACGCAGAACGTCACCTATCCCGCGCCCGGCAACTATATCGGCAGCTATCCTTTGAGCGAGCCGGAGAGCAGGGCTTTGCACGACTTTTCCCTCAAGATCCAACCGAGCATAACTTTGAGTTATCATGCCAAAGGCGAGCTTATCTACAAGGGCTTCGAAGGCGTGGATCCCTATCCCCGGCTTGCCGAAGAGATAGGCGCGGCGACGGGATACGGCGTTTACGAGTCGGCGGGGAGCGCGGGCGGATATAAGGATTGGTTCGTCACGACCTCTTATCTGCCCGGGCTGACGATCGAGGTCGGGGAGAGCGGGCTTTCCTACGAGCGGCTTTTCGAGCAAACGGAGAGTATTTACGCGCGCAACGCGCAAGTGCTTGACATTTGCGCCCGATTTGTGCAAGATATATTCAATGGATGAAAAATTCATGAAGATGGCGCTGTATCAGGCAAAACTCGCCGTGAAGCACAGGGAAGTTCCCGTGGGCGCCGTGATAGTGAGGGACGGAGAAGTCATCGCCAAGGCGTACAACCGTAAGGAGCGTTACGGGTGCGCCAATTACCATGCCGAAATGGTGGCGATCGAAAAAGCGTGTAAGGTCATCGGCGATTGGCGGCTGACCGGCTGCGACATCTATGTGACGCTCGAGCCTTGTCCCATGTGCGCGGGAGCGCTCATCAACGCGCGCGTCGACAACATCTATTTCGGTGCCTACGACCCTAAGGCGGGCTGCTGCGGCACACTTTACGATCTGCCTTCGGACAAGCGTTTCAACCATCGTCCCGCCGTAAGGGGAGGGATAATGGAGCAAGAGTGCGGCAGGATACTCAAAGATTTTTTCAAGGAGCACAGGACGAGATGCTGATAGTCGGGCTGGGCAATCCGGGCGAAAGATATGCGCGCACGCGCCATAACATGGGCTTTATGGCGGTGGACAGGCTGCTTGCGCTTTTGGGCAAAAAGGCGGAAAAAGAGGTCTGTTCCGCGCTCGTATGCGAGACATATGTGCGCTCGAAAAAGACGGTGATCGCCAAGCCGCTCACCTATATGAACCTTTCGGGAGAGAGCGTCATGGCGCTCATGGCGCGCTATTCCTTCAAGCCTTCGGAGATCTTGATAGTCTATGACGACATCGATCTTCCCTGCGGCGCCCTGCGTTACCGCCCTTCGGGATCGGCGGGGACGCATAACGGCATGCGCAACATCATCGCCGTGACGGGCAGGACGGACATTCCCCGCCTGCGCATAGGCGTGGGCGTGGACAAGAGCATGCCCCTTGCCGATTATGTGCTCTCCGACATGGGCGCGGACGAGCCGAAGCTGCTGCCCGCGATAGAAAAAGCGGCGGAATTTATTTTGGAAAAGCTAAACGCGGAATAGAATATGGAATTGAGCGATCTTTTGGATCTGCATGCTTTGGGCGGAGATTTTGCCGAGCTTTACGACTTCGTGAACGCGGGCAAAAGCTGCGCCGTCGTCGCCCTCGGTCCCGCCGAAAGGGCGCATATCGCCACGCATTTAGGCAGACCCGTGCTCTATATCGTTTCCGATCTTCCCACTCAAAACATGATGTATGAGCGTATTTCGAGCTTTTGCGCCGCGACGGCGATCTTAGAGCCGAAAGACGATCTGCTCATCTATCGCAAGGCGTTCCAGCGCTCGCGCATCGCTTCAAGGCTCAAAGTCCTCGCGGGAATTGTGCGCGGGGAATACGACTGCGTGATCACGACGCCTCAGGCGGCGGCGGAATTTTATCCCGCGCCCGAAAGGCTCTTGTCGCATATCCTCAAAATCGAAACGGGCGGCTCTTACGAACTTACGCAGCTGACGGACAAGCTCGCCGAAATGGGCTATTCGCGCGAGGAGCGCGCGGACGAAAAGGCGTCTTTCTCGCTCGCGGGCGACACGCTCGTCATCTTCCCGCCCGACGAAGATCTGCCCGTGAGGATAAGTTTTTGGGACGACGAAGTCGAGAGCATCAAGCTTTACGACCCCGAGAGCATGATGACGATCGCCGAGAAAAAGGAGATAGAGATATTCCCCTGCAACGACCTTTTGCTCAGCGAAAAAGAATGGTCGGCGGCGCTTGCGAAGGCGCGCGCGGCGAGCGCGAAGGGGAGAGCGAGTTCGAGCGAGCGGCGCGAGAGCATAATCGCCGACCTCACGGCGGCGGGGGCGAGCGATCAGGGCGGACAATGGCTGCTGCCTGTTTATCTGGACACGCGCAGCTCTCTTGCGGCTTATCTTCCGAAAGAGACCCTCGTGGCGCTCGAAGAGGACGGGCTGATCACGGAAAAGCTGCGCCTTTATGCGGAAGAACATAGGGCGCGCGTCAAAGCGCTCAGCGAGGACGGAGAGGCGCTTTCCGCCCACGAAAAAATACTTTCCGACGCCGAGGGCTTGAAAAGCATGATAGCGCCCTTTGTCAAGGCGGCTTTTTACAGCATAACTTCCACGGCGCGACTGTTCGAACCGCAGCGCATTTTCAAGCTGCGCTGTTCGCCGCTTGCCGATTACACGCTCAATTACAAGACGCTTTATTCCGACTTGCGCAATTTCCGCAACGGCGGCTTTAACGTCGTGCTTTGCATGGGCGACGAGCGCACGGCGCGCACCGTCTGCGACAGTCTCAACGACGAGGAGATACTCTGTCATTTCGAAAAGCAGCCGAGCGCGGGCGCGGCGATACACGTCACGCCGCTAAAACTCGCGCGCGGCATTTGTTATCCCGGCTGCAAGCTCGCCGTGATCGGCAGGGAGGACATCATTCGCCGTTCCTCCGCCCAAGCGAGCGCGCGCACGCGGGCGGCTTTTTCCGTGCCTAAGCTCGGCGACTATGTCGTCCACGACGTGCACGGCATAGGCAGATGCGTGGGCATACGCCGCATGACCATACGCGACGCCGAACGCGACTATATCGCCATCGAATATGCGGGCGGAGCCATGCTCTATGTCCCCATCGACCAGACCGAGCGGCTGAGCAGATATTCGGGCGGCGAGAAGGCGCCGCGCCTTTCCAAGTTGGGCGGCAAGGACTTTGAAAAGCTCAAAGAGAGCGTGAAAAAGTCGCTGCGCGCCATGGCGCTCGACCTTGTCAAGCTTTACGCCGAACGCATGCAGTCGAGCGGATTCAAGTACAGTCCAGACACTTCCATTCAGACGGAATTCGAGCAGTCTTTCGAATATGAAGACACGCCCGATCAGACGCGCGCCACGCAGGAGATAAAGGCGGACATGGAGCGCGGGATAGTGATGGACAGGCTGCTTTGCGGCGACGTGGGATACGGCAAGACGGAAGTGGCGCTGCGCGCCGTCTTTAAGACGGTCACGGACGGTAAGAGCGCGGTCATCTTGGCGCCGACCACCGTGCTTGCGCGCCAGCATTACAACACGGCGTCCGCGCGCTTTGCCCCTTACGGACTGAAAGTGGAGCTGCTCACCCGCTTTCAGAGCAAGGAGGAGATCAAGGCGTCGCTCGACAGGCTCGCCACGGGCAAGTCGCTCATCGCCGTCGCCACCCACCGCATTCTCGGCAAAGACGTGCGTTTTCACGACCTCGGGCTGCTCGTGCTGGACGAGGAGCAGCGCTTCGGCGTGGAGCAGAAGGAAAAGCTCAAGCTCGTGAAAAAGAACGTCAACGTGCTCACGCTTTCGGCAACGCCCATTCCGCGCACGCTCAACATGGCGCTCACGGGGATCAGGGACATAAGCGTCTTGGAGACTCCGCCCAAAAACCGCCTGCCCGTCCAGACGTACGTCACCGAGCTGACCGACGCGCTTTTGAAGGACGCGGTGAGCAGGGAGATCGCGCGCGGCGGACAGACATATGTGCTGTTCAATCGAGTTCAGGGGATAGAGCGCATGGCGGCGAAGATAGCCGAGCTTGTGCCAGAGGCGAGGATAGTCGTGGGTCACGGGCAGATGGACGCGGTGACGCTCGAAGACGGACTGCGCGCTTTTTATAACAAGCAGGCGAACGTGCTCGTGTGCACCACGATAATCGAAAACGGCATAGACGTCGAGGGCGCCAACACGTTGATCGTATGCGGCGCGGATAAGTTGGGACTTGCCCAGCTTTATCAGCTGCGCGGCAGAGTGGGCAGGCGCGACAGAATGGCTTATGCCTATTTCACCACCGAGCCGGGGCAGGTCCTGACCACGGACGCGGTGAAGAGATTGAAGAGCCTGATGGACTATACGGAGCTGGGCAGCGGCTTTAAGATCGCCATGCGCGACCTTGAAATACGCGGCGCAGGCAACGTCTTGGGCAGAGAGCAGCACGGGCATATAGAAAAAGTGGGCTACGATATGTATTGCAAGCTGCTGCAAGAATGCGTGGACGAACTCAGGGGCAGGAGTGGGAGCGACGTGGCCGCGGAAGTCACCGTGGATCTCGACGCCTATCTGGACAGCAGGTATATCGCCGACGTGGACGACAAGCTCAAAGTCTACCGCGAAATATCCGAGCTTTCGAGCAGGGAAGAGGCAAACGCGCTTTTGGAAAAGCTCGCGCGCACTTACGGAAAGCCGCCGAAAGAGCTGGAAAACCTGGTGACGATAGGGCTTATCCGCACGCTCGCCTGCCGCGTCGGCGTGGAAAAGGTGAATATCTCCGAGCGCGTGGGCATTCTCACTTTCGCCGACGGCAGGATATATCGTCAAGAGGGATATTTAGAGGCGCTCAAAGGCTTTGAGAAGCAAATATCCGTGACCGCGGAGGACAAGCCGCGCATAGTTTTGAACAAGTTCTGCGGCGGCGTTAAGGAAAAAACAGGGCTTGCGGAAGAAATTTTAACAAAAATATATATTTTAACGCGCCGATTTAATTGAAATTACCCGCCGCCTTAGTGTATAATCGATGATGTATCACGATATATACTTATATAAAAATAAGGAGAAGCGTTGATGAAGAAGAAGTTTATCGCTCTTGCGATGGTGGTGATAATGGTGCTCGGCACGGTGGCGGGAACGCTCATCGGCTGCGACATCATCACGACCAACGCCGAAAAGGACTATAAGCAAGTCGTGGCGACCGTTCAATACGGCGGCTTGTCCGATGTGGTGCTCAAGGGCGAATTACGCACTATCTATAATTCCTACGGTCCCATGTATGTCCAATATTACGGCATGACCGAGGAAGAAGCTCTCGAATATCTTTTTGATTCGCTCGCGCGTCAATCGCTCTTGCTGCTCAAAGCAAAAGCCGAGCTTGCCAAAGAGATGGGTGTCACGTTCGGCAACGACTCGGATATAACCAAGCTGCTCACCGACGACGAGATACGCTATTGCATACAGCGCGCGAACGCCGAATTCAAGTCGCAGTGGGAAGCCAACATCGAAGAGCGTGAAAACGAGCAGGCGGCAAATGACAACGCGGACGAGGAGACCCCTTCCGAAGAGGAAGAGACGGACGAAGAGCTCGAAGCCCGTCCCGTGCGCGAAGAACAGGAGCCTTCCACCGATTATGTGGATCAGGGCTTTGTCGCGGACGAAGAGCATGCCTTCCCTGCCGTGTTCTCCGAATGGTATAACGAGCAGATAGCTCAGGTCCAGAAAGAGATCGACGAGCTTAACGAGCAGATCGCAAACGCCGGCGACGCGGACACGAGCGAGCTTGAAGCCAAGCTCGACGAAGCGCGCACCAAGCGCAGCAATATGCGTTCGGCTTATACTGATCTTTTGAATAGTCTCACCGACAATTACACCGATTACGACTATTTCCTCAACGCGCAGTATGAGAGCAGGATAGCGGAAAAATACGAAGAGCTGCTGGGGAAAGAACTTACGGTGAGCGTTGAGGAAGTTGACGAATATATCAAAGTGATCGGTAAGACCAACGTCGATGAGCTGCTCGACGAGGACGCTTACGCCTCCGCCGTCGAGGGCGGCACTATCGTCAAACATTACGAGAAGGGCTATTTCAACGTGCGCTCCATCCTGCTCGGCTTCACGGAAGAGCAGAAGACTTATCTCACCTCGCTGACCGATCGTTTGGGCGAGGATAACGTCGACGTGTTCCGCGCCGTCGTAGCTCTCGGCACCGCGGGCATCGATGCGGGTTATACGGGCATCAACACGAGTTCGAGCGTGGTCGAAGACATCGTGGCGCGCTGGGGCAACAAGGGCATCGGCATCAACATCTCCAACACGGAATATGACGCGAGTACGGACGCGCTCAAAGACGCCTATACGGCAAGAAACGTCAATTATGCCGACGTGCTCGCCGCCATGGTCAAATATATCTCCGCAAGCACGAGCGAATTCCTTGCGACGGCTCAGAGCGTGATGGGCGAAGAATATGCGGCGAACGAAAGCGTTTTGAAGCAATATGCGATAGGCGAAGCGTTCACCGATCTGATGTATCTTGTCAATGACGATGACGGTATGTTCGAGAGCGAAAGCTATCAGGTCACTCCCGACGGCGCCGCCACTTCTTATGTGGAAGAATATGCCGTGCTCGCGCGCAGGCTGTATAAAGAGAGCGAAAGCGACACGCGCGCCGAGATCGGTAAGATGGCTGTCTCCGAAAGCAATCGCGGCGACCTGATGATAAGCGGCACGACGAGCGACGCGCTCTTCAACAACGACGCTTTCCCCGAGGCTGCGGGCGTGCAATATTCGATATATGTCAGCGAAATGACCTCGACGATCGCGGACGGCAAGAAGATAGACGCTCCCGTCTATACTTTCGTGACCGAAGACGGCAGCATCTCCTTCATCATCAACACTTACGGTATACAGATAGTCATGATCAACGGCTATGCCTTTGACGAAGCGCAGATAGGCGCGACGGTGAGCAGCGAAGTCGATGAGGCGGGACATACATGGTATGTGCTCGGAGACGGTTATGAATATCAGACGGTCGTGACGGTGAACTATAAGGTGGACGACGACTTCTCCTATGCGCTCGACGAAAACGACGAGAAGATCATCGAGTCGATAACCGTGGAGAGAAAGACTCTCAAAGAATCCTTCCGCGAGAGCATGCTCGAGGGTAAAAAGTCGGATAGTTACAACACCGCGATCAACAAGTTCGTGAGCGAGAACGAAGATGCCTGCGTGACCAAAAACGAAAAGGTCTATCAAGGTCTTCTCTCCGAACTTACGCAAGCGTAAAAATGCGGCGGAGCCGAGAGGCTCCGCTTTTTCGATATGGATCTGAAAGAAAAACTCATCAAAAGCGAACTCATCTACGACGGCAGGATATTGCAGCTTTACAACGACGAAGTGGAGCTGCCCGGCGGCAAGCATTCCCGCAGGGAATACGTCAATCATTCGGGCGGCTGCGCCGTGCTCGCCGTTGACGAAGAGGGCTTTATCTATCTCGTCGAGCAGTTCAGGTATCCCTATGCCGAAGTCATGCTCGAAATACCCGCGGGCAAGCGCAACAAGGGGGAAGACCCCAAGGACTGCGCCCTGCGCGAATTGGAAGAAGAATGCGGGCTTGTCACGGACAGCGCGGAAAAGTTTTTGGAGATCTATCCCACCGTCGCTTACAGCAACGAGCATATCTATGTCTATCTCGCCCATGCGCTCAAAGGCACGCATGCGCACCTCGACGAAGGGGAGTTCCTCAACGTGCGCCGCATGCCCTTCAAGGACGCGCTCAAAATGGTCCTCGATATGAGTATCAGAGACAGTAAGACGGTCGCCGCCATTTTGAAATACGCCTATCTCAACAAGATAAGCATTTAGCATTTTACATTTTTCTACAAATATGTAAAGCAGCGCCGTTTTGCGGCGCTGTTGTTTTTTTACGCCTATATGTTCGTTTTGTGTGCGAAGTCGGATAAAGTCACAAAAAGCGCAAGTTTAACTTTCCGATAAAAAGTAAAACGTAAGTAAAAAGTTCAAAATACCTCTTGACAACGCGCGGATATGTGGTATTATATTAGCAGTTGAAGGCATTGAGTGCCAGCAATCAAAAGCACTGAGTGCCAAATAAAAGAAAAAAGGAGACAGCGAATATGAAAAACGAACTGAGCAGGAGAGGCAATTACGGCGATTACGATTTCTTTGAAGACGCCATGCGCGACTTCTTCCCGGGCTTTTACAGAAGGGGCGAGGGGCATAAGTATATGCGCACGGACATCAAGGAGAACGAAAAGGATTACGAGATGGAGATAGAGCTTCCCGGTATGGACAAGAGCGACATCGCCATCGATCTCGAAGACGGCTATCTGAGCATTTCCGCGGGCAAGAGCGAAAAGCAGTCCTCGGACAAGGGCAATTATATCCGCCGCGAGAGGAGTTTTTCTTGCAGCAGGAGCTATTATGTGGGCGACGTGAACAAGGAAGACATCAAGGCGAAATACGAAAACGGGATATTGACCATCGTCATTCCCAAGGAAGAGCCGAAGAAGAGCTCGAGCAGCAGGATCGATATCGAATAACGCAAGGCGTTAAAATCGAGACGGAAAACACTTTTGACGGCGGCAGCGATGCCGCCGTTTTCTTGCTACAAAGGCGAAAATAAAACTTTTGCGGCGCGTAAAAGCGGGGATATTGCGCAAACTTGACTTGTGAAAAAGAAAGTGATTTTTGTCTTTATTCTTTTGCTTTGCGCCCTTTGCGCGCTTTGCGCCTGCGACGATCGGCTCGTCGGGCGCGACGGCGAGCAATATGTGCGCTTGTCCGAGAGCGTGAAATTCATGGTCACGGGCGAGAGCGCCGATCTTCACGCCGTCTTTACGCCGCGTTCGACGGCGTTCGAAGTGGAGTGGGAGAGCGACTGCGCGGGAGTTGCCCGAGTGGACGAGGGCAGAGTGAGCGCCCTTGCGGCGGGAAGAGCGCAGATAAGCGTGAAGATAGTCGGAACGGCGTATAAAGCCGTGTGCGAGGTCATCGTCAGCGACATCGAGGTCTCGGAAAAATACGCAGGCAGCGAGGATGCCGCGCGCGTGGACAGCTTGGAAAAGGCTTTGGAGAACGCGAAGGACGGCGACAGTATCTTGCTCTTCCGCGGCTATCACTCTTGTTCGCGCGCGGTGGACAAGAGCGTCACGATCCTCGGCGAACAGGGCGCGTTTTTGGGCGGCATGAAGGTGACGGACGGAGCGCGCGTGAACCTGGAAAACATTAGTTTTTATGCTTCTTCGCCCGAATATACCGCGGGGCTTGCCGTGGAAGCGGGCTGCGGCGCGCGGATAAAAAACTGCCGCTTTAATTATGACGTCAAGGAGCAAGATCCCGAGCGCGGCGCCGGCGAGAGCGGCGAAAAAGGCGGCGAGAGCGGCGGCGGGAAAAGCGGCAAAGAAGAGGGCGGCTCGGGCGGTAAAACCGAGGGCGGCGCAGGCGGCGGACAAGAGCAACGCGGCGCCGAGGGCACGGTCGCGATCGAGCTTGCGCCCGAGTTTTCCGATCTCAGCCTTGTCGGCTGCTCGTTCAAGGGCTTTGAAAAGGCGCTTACGATCGCCCCGTCGGACGCCGAGGTCTATGTGCGCGACAACGAATTTACCGACTGCGGCGTCGCTATCGAAGTGGACGTGCGCAGGCAGGGCAACGAAAACAGCCTGCTTTCGGGGACGATCGCCGACAATATGTTCAGCAGCGTCGAACGCCCCACGATCTTTAAGTATAACGGCGGGATATATATGGGGAAATTGCATTTCACCGCCGAATGAAAATGCCGCGTGCTATGTCTTTTTCCGGTGTATAGAGATATTGGGTATATTCACCGCCGAATGAAAATGCCGCGGGATAAAACTTATAAAAAGACGAGATAGTCGTCCCCGCGTCATTTTGCGCCCCAACCATTCACATATGATTGAGGCTTGCTTTGCGGCAAAAAAATATCCGAGGGACGACGCCCTCGGATAATGTTTTAAGTTGCGGCTTTTGCTTACAGCGCTTCGCCCGCCTTGCCCGCGCAGCCGAGGACCTCGGTGAGCTTGTGCTTGACGATCTGCTTGATGTTCGCGCGCGCGTCGCCCAGATACTGACGGGGATCGAAGTGATCGGGATGCTCCATGAAGTGCTTGCGGATGCCCGCGGTGCAGGCGAGGCGCAGGTCGGAGTCGATATTGATCTTGCAAACAGCCATGCCGGCAGCCTTACGAAGCATATCTTCGGGCACGCCGATCGCGTCCGCGAGCTTGCCGCCGTTCTCGTTGATTATCTTGACGAAGTTCTGGGGAACGGAAGAAGCGCCGTGCAGGACGATAGGGAACATGGGCAGCCTCTTGGAGACTTCTTCGAGAATGTCGAAGCGCAGCTGAGGCTTGGTGCCTGGCTTGAACTTGTAAGCGCCGTGCGAAGTTCCGATGGCGATGGCGAGGGAGTCGCAGCCCGTCTTGGTGACGAACTCTTCCACTTCCTCGGGACGGGTGTAAGAGCTGTCTTCCGCGGAGACTTTCACGTCGTCCTCGACGCCCGCGAGCCTGCCCAGCTCGCCTTCGACGGTCACGCCGTGGTCGTGAGCATATTCGACGACCTTCTTGGTGAGGGCGATGTTATCCTTGAAGGGAAGGTGGGAGCCGTCTATCATGACGGAATTGAAGCCGCCGTCGATGCAGCTCTTGCAAAGCTCGAAGCTGTCGCCGTGGTCGAGATGCAGGCAGATGGGCAGATGGCTGACTTCTTCGGCAGCCTCGACCATCTTGCGCAGATATACGGGGTTGGCGTATTTGCGTGCGCCGGAAGAGACCTGGAGGATAAGGGGAGCGTTTTCTTCGGTTGCCGCTTCCACGATACCCTGGATAATTTCCATGTTGTTAACGTTGAATGCGCCGATGGCATATCCGTTCTTATATGCCGACTCGAACATTTTTTTGGTTGTTACCAATGGCATGATATTTACCTCCGAGTAAATAATTTATTTTATCGAATTCATTTTACCACACAAGGCGGCATATTTCAATCGTTTTTCGCAAAATTCTTGCCGCTTGCGTCTTTTGAAGCGGTATTTACGGAAAATTTATTGTAAATGCGTGCGCTTGGTGGTATAATCTATTTGATTTGAAAAGCCTTCGGGCAAAGGAGAGAAAAATGTTACTCGATGAAAGAATAAAGACTTTGGCGCATAACCTCGTGAATTATTCCTGCTCGCTGAAAAAGGGCGAGAACCTGCTCATCGAATGCACGGAAGCGGACTATCAGCTCGTCGCCTGCATCATACGCGAGGCGTACGCCGTCGGCGCGTACCCCTTCGTGTCGCTGGGAGATTCGCGCATAAAGCGCGAGCTGCTCATGGGCATGGACAAGGAGCTTGCGGACAAGATGGCGGGATTCGACAAGCCCAAGTTCGAGCAGATGCAGGCTTATATCGGTATTCGCGGCGGCAACAACGCCTACGAAAATTCCGACGTCCCTGCCGCCAATATGGACGCTTACAATCTCTATTACGCGCACCCCGTCCATCACGACATTCGCGTGAAAAAGACAAAGTGGGTGATCCTGCGCTATCCCACTCCCGGCATGAGCGCCATGAGCGGCATGAGCACGGAGGCTTTCGAGGATATGTTCTTTGACGTGTGCAATCTCGATTATGCGAAAATGGACAAGGCGATGGATCCGCTCGTTGAGCTGATAAACCGCACGGACAAGGTGAGGATAGTCTCCCCAGGCACGGACATAAGCTTTTCGATAAAGGGCATCGGCGCGGTCAAGTGCAGCGGGCATTGCAATATCCCCGACGGAGAGGTCTATACGGCGCCCGTCAAAGACAGCGTCAACGGCAGGATAACTTACAACGTTCCGTCCGTCAACAACGGCATAAAGTTTGAAAACGTCTCCCTCTTGTTCAAGGACGGAAAGATAGTCGAAGCCACGGCAAACGACACCGAGGCGATCAACAAGATCTTCGACGTGGACGAGGGCGCGAGATATGTGGGCGAATTTTCCTTCGGCTTGAATCCTTATATCAACAAGGCGATGGGCGATATATTGTTCGACGAGAAGATAAGCGGCAGCATACATTTCACCCCGGGAGCCTGCTACGACGACGCATGGAACGGCAACGTTTCCGCCGAGCATTGGGATCTCGTCTTGGTCCAAACTCCCGAGATGGGCGGCGGCGAGATCTATATGGACGGAGTTTTGGTGCGCAAAGACGGCAGGTTCGTGCTGCCCGAGCTACTCTGTCTCAACCCCGAAAACCTCAAATGAGGGCGGAATTTGCGGAAAATAGGGCAAAATTTATTAAAAATGCGAAAAACAGTTGCAAAAAGCCGTGCTTACTGCTAAACTGATAATTGATAAAAAAAAGACAAAATCTTTTGGAGGATAACAACATTATGGCAAAGAACGTAAGAGTTGCAATCAACGGTTTCGGCCGTATCGGACGTCTGGCTTTCAGGCAGATGTTCGGCGCCAAGGGCTATCAGGTAGTCGCTATCAACGACCTCACCAGCCCCAAGATGCTCGCTCATCTGCTCAAGTATGACACCATGCAGGGCAATTACGCAAGGAATCACGAAGTTTCCTATACCGACGCGGTGATGAGCGAAGACGGCAAGAAAGTCGTCACCCCCGGCTCCATAACCGTTGACGGCAAGAACATCACCATATATGCGGAAGCCAACGCCGAAAAGCTGCCTTGGAAGAGACTGCGCGTCGACGTCGTGCTCGAATGCACCGGCTTCTACACCAAGAAGGAAAAGGCTGCCGCTCACATCAAGGCGGGCGCCAAGAAGGTCGTCATCTCCGCTCCTGCGGGCAACGATCTGCCTACCATCGTTTACAACGTCAACCACAAGACGCTCACCAAGGAAGATAACATCATCTCCGCCGCGTCCTGCACCACCAACTGCCTCGCTCCCATGGCTAAGGCGCTCAACGATTACGCTCCCATCGTCAGCGGTATCATGACCACCGTCCATGCTTACACGGGCGATCAGATGATCCTCGACGGTCCTCAGCGTAAGGGCGATCTGCGCAGGTCCCGCGCGGGCGCTCAGAACATCGTGCCTAACAGCACCGGTGCGGCAAAGGCTATCGGTCTTGTTATCCCCGAGCTTAACGGCAAGCTGATCGGCTCGGCTCAGCGCGTTCCCACCGCTACCGGTTCCACCACCATTCTCGTGGCGGTCGTTAAGGGCAAGGATGTCACCAAAGAGGGCATCAACGCCGCGATGAAGGCTCAGGCAAACGAATCCTTCGGTTATAACACGGACGAGATCGTCTCTTCCGACATCATCGGCATGACCTACGGCTCGCTCTTCGACGCGACCCAGACCATGGTCTCCAAGATCGACGACGACACCTATCAGGTCCAGGTCGTCTCCTGGTACGATAACGAGAACTCCTACACCAGCCAGATGGTCAGGACGATCAAGTATTTCGCCGAACTGCTTGACTAATTTAAGCAACAAAGCAAGCGCTGCCTGCGGGCGGCGCTTTTTTGTTGCCAACGAGAACTCCGGCGATAATCGGATAATCAGTACGATCAAGTATTTCGCCGAACTGCTTGACTAATTTAAGCAACAAAGTAAGCGCTGCCTGCGGGCGGCGCTTTTTTGCTGCCTGTGGACTTGCGCTTTCTTCGATAAGTGCGCGCCCTTTCGTCGAAAAACGCGATTTTTTTTGATAAATGTTATTGCAAAGACGCGGGCATGGTGATATAATTTATTTGTAAATAATTTCGGAGGTGACCGTTATGGCAAAGAAACAGAGAACAGAAGGCGCGGCAAAGCGCGACCTTTCCAAATTTTGTGCGTTTTGGGCGATCGTAATATCGGCGGTATTGTTTTTGCTCAAGCTCATATTCGACCTTGTGGGCGGCAGTCTCGGCACGGTCGGTACCGTCATGGGTATCATCGCGGCGATCATGCTCGGCATTGCGATAGTCTTTCCCGCCTATTCCTATGCGTGCAGCAAGGGCAAGACGTGGAGAATAATCTGCATAATCGTGTTTATTCTTTATTTCGTGCTCGCAATCATGGGCAGCGCGGCGCCCTTGTTCTGAGCGTAAAGCCAAGCGCGGCGGAGGAGATCCCTCCGCCTTTTTTATGCGTGGCGCGACATATTTTGCCGCCGCTTTGAGAAAAGTGTTCACGGCTTGCCATTTTTCGACAAATGGTTTATAATTTATTTGTTATGGAAGGCAGCGGAAAAAAGGCGAAGATCGTTCTCAAAAAAGCGCGCAACACGGTTTTGCCGCTTTTTGTCGGCGGAATTTTCGCGGGAGCGCTTTCGGGCGCGATCGTCTGTCTTTTCAACATGGGCGCGGCGTATCTCACGTCAAGCTCGGAAGAGATCTATGCCGCCGTGCGCGAGCGCCCTTATTACGTTCCGCTGTTTTTCGCCGTTTTGGCTTTGCTGGCGCTGTTTACGGCGCTCGTGCATTCCCGCGTGCCCGAGGTGCGCGGCAGCGGCGTGCCGCAGACGGAAGGCGTCATGCGCGGCTTTTTTTCTTTCCGTAAGATAAAAGTTTTTTTCTGTACGCTCATCTTGTCTTATATCTCCTTTTTCAGCGGACTGCCTTTGGGCGCGGAGGGACCGAGCGTGCAGCTCGGAGCGGTGACTGCGGACGGCGCGGCGCACGCCTTGAAGATGCGCATTTGCCTTCATAGGTATCTGATCTCGGCGGGTGCGGGCGCGGGTCTTGCGGTGGCGTTCAACGCGCCCCTGACGGGGATAGTCTTCGTCATGGAAGAGGGGCATAAAAAGTTCTCCTGCGCGATGCTTTTTGTCTGCGCGCTCGCCGTATCCGCCGCCGTGCTCGTCTATCGCGCGCTCAATTTCGCCGTCTTCGGGACTTTTTCCGCGCATGCGTTCGTCGATCTGAGCGGTGTGAGCGTTGATGCGGGAGATGCGAACGTCTATCTTATGATGCTGCCTCTTGCCGTATTTATCGGGCTTGCCGCGCTTTTTTTCAACAAGTTGCTTTTGAACTTGCAAAAGTTCACCGACAAGAGGGCAAAGCGCTTTCCCTATTTACTTCGCCTCGTCATCGCCTTTTTCGCCGTGGGCGCCGTCGGGCTTATCCCTGCGGTGAGCGGCGCGGTCTATGGCGGCGGAACGCTCATCGGCAGCCTTCTCTCGGACGTCGACAGCGCTTGGTATATGCTCCTTGCGATATTGATCGTCAAGATAGCCTTGATAGCTTTGTGTTATAATGCGGGCGCGACGGGCGGACTTTTCGTGCCCATGCTCGCTTTGGGCGCGCTTATCGGCGCGTTGACGGGGAAAATGCTGCTCGCAGCAGGCTTGAACGGGGAGTATTACCCCTTGCTCGTCTGCGCGGGCATGACGGCGTTTTTCGCCGCGTCCGTGGGGACGCCCGTGACCGCGGCGGTGCTCATCGTGGAGGTCTCGGGCTGGGCGTTTGATATGCTGCCCGCGCTCATCGCGATCTTCGGCGCCTATGCCTTGGTCAGGCTCTGCGGCGGACGCCCGATCTACGACTGCATGCTCGAGCGCCATTTGCGCATAAACGGGCTGGAAAAAACGGGCGCGGCGCATAGGATAGAGTTCGAGGTGGAGCGCAGCTCCTTCGCCGACGGCAGACAGATAGGCGACATTTTGTGGCAGCCCGGGTGCGCGGTGAGCGCCATCGAACGCGATAACGCTTTTATTCTTCCGGAAAGCGGGCTCAGGCTCAAAGGCGGCGACAGACTGCTTTTGCAGCTGCATACGGACGATATGGCGTCCGCGTGCGAATATGTGCGGGGGATCGTGAAATGCCTATGAAATGGGACGGAAAACTTTACGACAAAAGTCATTCCTTTGTCTCGGCATACGGCGCCGAGGTTTTGGATATGCTCGGCGACATACGCGGCAAAAGCGTACTCGACGCGGGCTGCGGCACGGGCAAGCTCACTATCGAGGCTTTTCGGCGCGGCGCGCGCGTCGTCGGCGCGGACGCGGACGAGAACATGCTCGAGATCGCGCGGAAAAATTACCCTCGCTTGCGCTTCGTTCGGCGCGACATTCTCTCGCTCGGCTATGAGGAAGAGTTCGACGCGGTTTTCTCCAACGCCGTCCTGCATTGGATAAAAGATCAAAAGGGCGCGCTGAGCAGTCTCTTTCGCGCCTTGAAAGGCGGCGGCGTACTCGCCGCCGAGATGGGCGGAACGGGCAATGCCGCGCGCGTGCTCGGCGCGCTCGGCGAGGCGATGGGAAAAATAGGCAAAAAGTTTGAAAACAACTTCACCTATTGCGGGCTTGAATATGCGGCACTGCTCGAAGAGGTCGGCTTTACCGTCGCGGAAATAAGGCTTTTCGAGCGCATGACGCCCTTGACGGAGGGCGGTTTGCGGGATTGGATCAGGCAGTTTTGCCCTCAGGCGCTCGAGAGCGCGGGAGAAAAAAGCGACTATGTGCTCGACTATGTCGAGGAAAAGGTCAAAAGCGAGCTGTTTTTCGACTCGCTCTGGCATGTGGACTATATGAGATTGAGATTTAAGGCAATAAAGGAGAAATAATATGGAAAGACCTTCACTCACGACGCTCTGCGCGTCGCTTTGCGAATGTATGGGCGTGACGCCTCCCGAAAAGGCGGAGCCTGCGAACAAGAAGTTCGTCGCCGAAATAACGGGCGGCAAGCTCGCGGAAAAGGCGGTCATGTATAATCCCGACGCGGTCGGAACATGGATCGTGAACAAATATGCGGAAAAGTTTGTCCCCGTGCGTGAAACGGCGCCTTACGAGCTGCAAATGCGGACGGTTTTCCCGCCCAAGACGCCCGTCTGCTTTGCCAGCATGTATACGGGCGCGCAGCCTCGCGTTCACGGCATAGAGCGCTATGTGAAGCCCGTGGTCAAGATAGATTCCCTCTTCGACGCGCTGATCAGGCAAGGGAAAAAGCCCGCTATCGTCGCGGTGAAGAACAGCTCGCTCGACAAGATCTTCCGCGAGCGCGAGGGAATGGATTATTATATCACGCCTTACGACAAAGAGGCGGTCGAGCAAGGGATCGAACTGATAAAGCAGGATAAGTATGACTTTTTGGTCATTTATAACCAAGAATACGATGACAGCATTCATTTCACTCATCCCACTTCGCGCCGGGCGAGACGGGCGCTCTAACACTATGCCGAATACTTTTCCGCGATAGGCGACACCGTCAAGGCGAGCGGAAGGCGCACGCTGCTCGGATATGCGCCCGATCACGGCGTTCACCGCGAATGGTATCTTTTGGGCAATCACGGCAAGGATATTCCCAAGGACATGGAGATAAGCCACTTCTATCACATTTACAATTAAGTTCGGAAAATGATGAGCGCGCGGCTGAGCCGCGCGCCTTTTTCTTCGGTACTTCGCGCCAAAGCGCTTTTTCTTTCGTACCTATATCGGTATGTGCAAAAGAGGAGAAAATATGAGTTGACTCTTTTTTGCACTTTAAGCATATAATAGGGAATATTCGCGCATATCTTCGGGAATATCCACCTTAACTTCGCCGAAGTCTTTGAAGAGATATTCTTTTTTTATATTTCTGCGCTCGTTTTCGAGGGTCAGCTTCATTTCCCCCTGCGTTGAGCAATCGAGAGTGATCTTATGATCGTCAAAGTCGCCGAATCGAGCCGCGATCTCCTCGTAAAAGAGCTTTTCAAAGCCCCCTTCTCTCCCGCCTTTGAGCATATGGCGCATTTTTTCCGCGGCAAAGAAGAATTTTTCCGCGTCCGCGCGGTATTTTCCGCTCGTGTTCGTCATGATATATACGTCCTTCTCCGCCGCGGAATAGATAAGCCCGCTCTCCGTGACGGCGGACAAGAGCGCGCTCGAGGCTTGCTCTTTCGAAAGTTTTGTTATTCCTTCTTCGCTCTTCAACGCTCCTCCGCCGGAAGAGAGCAGATATGTTTGATCGTCCGTCTTTACCAGCAAATAGTTGTCTTTTTTCTGCACTTCAAACTCTTTTCCCTCGCTCTCGCAGCGACAGGAAGTGAAGTTTTTCAAGTCGCCCGGTATATAATACCCGTTGACTTTTCCCCGAAAATGCGCACAGGAGGCGCAGGCGATGAGCGCCGAAAGCAATATGAGCGCCGTAAAAACTCTTTTCATGCGCTTATTGTGCGCAAGCGGGGAGTTCGTATGCGCGCATAAATGTATTTTATGTGCACTTTTATCGTTATCGAGCCTTTGCGCGAGCCGCCTTGCGCTTTTGCGGGAATGCGCGCGGGATATTTTTTATTAAATGCTTGTCTTTTGCCGCACGCGGTGTTACAATATATGAAATCTCGGGTGAAAAAATGGAATACGTTTTCAGCGACAGAATGAAGAATATGGGCGGCAACGCCATCAGGGAGATATTCAAGCTGCTCTCCCGTCCCGACATGATCTCTTTTGCCGGCGGTTTTCCCACCGCCTCGCTCCTGCCTTGCGGGGAAGTTGGCAAGATAGCCTCCGACCTCATGAACTCGGACAGGGCGAAAGAGATCTTGCAATACGGAGCGACCGAGGGCTATGCCCCTTTGAGGAGAAGGATCGCCGCCTTTGTCTCCCGTTACGGGATAGAGGGCGCGGGCGAAGAGAACGTGCGCATCGTTTCGGGCGGTCAGCAGACGATCGACCTGATGTGTAAGTGCTTTGTCAACGATGGCGACGTCGTGCTCGTGGAAGATCCGACCTATCTCGCCTCCTTGCATATACTGCGCACCTATCGCGGCAAGGCTGTCGGCGTGAGATCGGGAGAGGACGGGCTTGATCTTGACGACCTCGAGCAAAAGATAAAGGCGTTCAAGCCCAAGATGCTCTATTGCGTCCCCACCTTTTCCAATCCCACGGGCAGGACGTATTCGCTTGCCGTGCGCAAGGCGATCGCGGAACTCACGGCGAAATACGGCGTGATGGTGCTCGAAGACGACCCTTACAGCGAGATCCGCTTTTGCGGCGAGCGCGTGCCCTCGATCAAGAGTTTCGACAAGTGCGGCAACGTGGTCTTCACGGCGAGCTTTTCAAAGACGATCTCTCCCGGGTTGAGAGTGGGCTATTGCGTGGGCGATCCCGCCGTGATGGCGAAACTCACGATCGGAAAGCAGGCGGTCGACGTGCATACGAGCATGCTTTCCCAGGCGATCGTCGAGGAATATTTCGCCCGCGGTCTGTTCGACAAGGTGCTCTCCCGCTCTATCCCCGTCTACAAGGAGAAAAAAGACGCCATGCATGCGGCGATCGAGAGATATATGCCCGAAGAATTTTCGAGCACCGATCCCTTCGGCGGGCTGTTCATCTGGGGCGGCTTTGCCGAAAAGAGCGGCATAGACACCGCCTGCGCCTTTGCGGGCGCCTGCGAGAGGGGAGTGGCGTATGTCTCGGGCGAGACCTTTTTCGCCGACGGAAAAGACAGGCGTCATCTGCGCCTGAATTATTCCGCCGCAAGTCCCGAGCAGATCGAAAGGGGAATAAAAATACTTGCCGATTATTTTAAGGAGTTGATCAAATGAAAAACGTACTCGATACGCTTAAAGAGAGAGGATACGTCAAGCAGACGGTCTATGAAGACGAGCTTTATGAGCTTTTGGGCAAAGAGAGCGTGTCCTTTTATATAGGTTTCGACCCCACCGCGGACAGCCTGCATGTGGGTCACTTCGTGCAGCTGATGGCGATGAGCATCATGCAAAAGGCTGGACACCGCCCCGTCATACTCATCGGCGGCGGCACGGGCAAGATAGGCGATCCCTCGGGAAAGTCGGATATGCGCAAGATGATGACGGACGAGACCATCAGGCATAACTGCGAATGCTTCAAAAAGCAGATGTCAAAGTTCCTCTCCTTCGAGGGGGACAACGCCGCCGTCATGGTCAACAACGCCGATTGGCTCGACGACCTCAATTATATCAAGTTTTTGCGCGAAGTGGGCGTTTATTTCTCCGTGAACAAGATGCTCACCGCCGAATGCTATAAGAGCCGCATGGAAAAGGGGCTTACCTTCCTCGAATTCAACTATATGCTCATGCAGGCATATGATTTTCTGCATCTTTTCCGCAGCATGGGCTGCCGTCTGGAATGCGGCGGCGACGACCAATGGTCGAATATCCTCGCGGGAGCGGATCTGATCAGGCGCAAGGAAAGGCAGTCGGCTTTTGCGATGACCTTCAAGCTGCTCACCACTTCCGAGGGCAAAAAGATGGGTAAGACGGAAAAGGGCGCGCTCTGGCTGGATCCCGAAAAGACTTCGCCTTACGAATTTTATCAATATTGGCGCAATATCGACGACGCGGACGTGGAAAACTGCATGAAACTGCTCACGTTCATGCCGCTTGAAGAGATAAAGAGCATGTGCGAGCATAAGGACGAACGCATAAACGCGGCAAAAGCCCGCTTGGCGTTCGAACTCACCGCGATCGTGCACGGCGACGAGGAGGCGAAAAAGGCTCAGGATCAGTCGCTCGCGGCGTTTGCCTCTTCGGGCGGAGAACTGCCCACCGCCTATGTCCCCGCGGGAGTGAACAACATAATCGACATCATGTGCGCTGTCAAGGCGGCAAAGTCCAAGTCGGAAGCCCGCCAGCTCATCACGGGCGGCGGCGTGAAGGTGGGCGAGGAGAAGATAACTTCCTTCGACGTCTCTTTCGACGACGACGCTCTCAGGGCGGGGATCGTGCTGCATAAGGGTAAAAAGGTGCACATAAAGGTCCTGCTTGGCTGAAATGGGGCAATATTTCGGCATAGAAGGCAGCTTCCGCACGCGGGAGACGATCGAAAAGTCCGTCTTCATCACGACGCTCGTGAGAGTTGAAACGCCCGAAGAGGCGTCGGCGGAACTGAAAAGGCTGCGCGCGGAATTTTCCGACGCCACGCATAACTGCTATGCCTATGTCGTCGGGGAATATAAAAAGAGCAGCGACGACGGCGAGCCGCAGGGGACTGCGGGAAGACCGATGGCGCAGGTGCTCGAAATGCGCGGCTGCGACTATATGCTCGCCGTGGTCACGCGCTATTTCGGCGGCGTGAAGTTGGGCGCGGCGGGGCTGGTGAGCGCTTATTCGGGCTGCGTCGCCCGCGCGCTCGACAAGGCGGCGCTCAAAAAATACGTCTCGGGGATATTCTTCACCGTCTGCGTGCCCTATTCGCTTGCGGGCGCGGCGGAAAAGGCGCTCGCGGCGGCGGGAGCCGCGGTGAACGCGAGAAGCTGGGAGAGCGAGGCGCGCTTTGAGGCGGCTGTTGCCGAGGAAAAGTTTCAGGGCGTGATAAAAATGCTCGCCGACGCCACCTCGGGCAGGGCGAGCGTCAAAGAGGGGCGAAAGGGATATTTCGCCTGTAAGGAATAAAAACTTCGGCGTCGCCGAAGAAAGGGGATAAAGATATGAAAATAACGCTTACAAAAAACCCTAAGGCAAAGCCCGATTTCTCCAATTTGGGATTCGGCAAATATTTCACCGACCATATGCTCGTCATGGAATACGAAAAGGGAAAATGGGGAGAGCCGGAGATAGTTCCCTATGCGCCTTTTTCCATGCCTCCCGCCACGAACGTCTTGCACTATGCGCAGAGCATTTTCGAGGGCGCAAAGGCTTACAAGAACCAAGAGGGCAGGATAACCGTTTTCAGGATAGACGACAATTTCAGGCGCATGAACAATTCCGCCGAGCGCATGTGCATGCCCAAGATAGACGCGAAAGCGGTCAAGGCGGCGCTGTTCGAGCTGCTCAAACTCGAAGAGTCCTGGATACCCACCAAGCCCGGCACCGCGCTCTATATCCGCCCCTTCATGTTCGCCAACGAGGAAGTGCTCGGCGTGCACGCAAGCCATAAATATACCTTCTGCATAATTCTCTCTCCCGTGGGATCTTATTATGCCCACGGCTTGGAACCGACAAAGATATTGGTCGAGGAAAAGCTGGTGCGCGCCTTCATCGGCGGCACGGGCGAGGCGAAGTGCGCGGGCAATTATGCCTGCTCCCTCATGGGCGGCGAGATCGCCAATCAAAAGGGCTACGATCAAGCGCTTTGGCTGGACGGCAAGGAGCATAAATACGTTGAAGAAGTGGGGAGCATGAACATCTTCTTCGTCATCGGCGACGAAGTCGTGACCCCCGCGCTCGTCGGCAGTATCTTGCCCGGTATCACCCGCAACAGCTGCCTGCAAGTGCTGAAAAAATACGGCTATAAGGCGAGCGAGCGCCGCATTTCCATGGACGAGATCGTGAAAGCCTATGAAGACGGAAGCCTGAAAGAGAGCTTCGGCTCGGGCACCGCGGCGGTCATCTCTCCCGTCGGCGTCATCGGTTACCGCGGCAGGGATATGGTCGTCGGCGGCGGCAAAATGGGCGAGATAACCTCTTTCCTCTATGACAAGATAACCGGCATTCAGCAGGAAAAATACCCCGACGAATTCGGCTGGGTGGAAGAAGTCAAATGATCTTTGCGTGAAAAATAGCGGCTTTTGCCGCTTCTTAGTATCGGCTTATGTTCAAGGGAGCGCTCGTCGCTCCCTTGTTGACAAATTGTGCCGTATATGTTAAAATACCCTCATGGAACTCAAAGATATAAGTCGTGACAAGAAAAAGGTAAAGACGTTGTCGAAGTGGCTCAAACGCGATTTTCCCCTCGCCGAGCGCACTCCCTTTCGCATCTTGAAAAAACTTGCCGAAAGCGGCAGGGCGCGCTTTTATTTCGCCTGCGAGGGCGATGAGGTCAAGGCGTATTGCGTGCTGCATATTTTCGGCGGTTATACTCAGCTTTTGTATTTCGCCGTCGACCCTTCCGCCCGCGGAGCGGGAGTGGGCAGCGCCGTCCTTCCCCTCATTCGTGAGGCGGCGGGCGGCACTCTCGTGCTCGAAGTGGAAGACCCCGCCGAGGCAAAGGGCGACGCCGATTTCGCCGTGAGAAAAAGGCGCATAGCTTTTTATGAGCGGGCGGGCTTTGAAATGCTTAAAGGCGTGCGCCTGCTCATTCCCGGCGGCGTATTGCGTCCCATGGCGGACGGGAAAGTGGAGGGCGATCTGCCCGCGCTTTGGCTGGCTATGTACCGCGAACTCGCGGGCGCGTTCGGTATCTTTCTGCGTACGGACGACGCCGGAGCGGAATAAGCGATCGAAAAAGCCTTTTCGGGCGGGACATGTCCCCGCCTTTTTCAAAGCATTAAAGCCGCCGCAAAATTATCGCTAAATTATAGGCAAAAATATTTGCGCCACAACTCGGCAATGAGTGACTTATAGGCGAAGTCGCCGTCCTCGGCGGAGACAAAGCAGAGGGGAGGGAAGACCACGCACCACCAATTATCGCCGCTGCCGTTGCCCAGATCGATGATCAGGGCGTCGTAAACGCCGTCGCTCAAAGTCAGGCTGCCGTAAGTGCGCGCGGGAAATTGCTCGCGGCAGGTGCGCGCGTTCGCGCCGTAAGAAAAGCCTTCGCTTAAAAGAACGCTCGAACAAAGCTCGTTCAGCGCGGGCAGATTTTTTTGCACGATGTCGAGAGCTTGACTCATAGTATTCGCCTCTTCAAGCTGCGGCGTGAGATATTCCACGACTGCGTCCTTGACCGCGTATTTGACGTCCTGATCTTCCCGTGAATTTGAATTGGCGCGGATATGGATGCGCAAGTATTGCGTGTTTTCCTCCGCGCAGGCGGAAAGAGCCGCGAATGTCGCGCAAGTCAAAAGTAAGATCAGCGCCGCGGCTATGTACTTGATGAGTTTTCCGAATTTTTTCATTGTTTCTCTCCTTTTTCTCTGCGAATTATTGCCGCTTTTCGCCGTTTGATACCAAAAATTTTCGCATATTGTCCGCTCGCTTGCGCAAACTGTTTTCAGAAAATCATGCCAAAAGCCGCGCTCTTTGCCGTGAAGAGACGAGAGTGCGCCTTAGGCATACGGAGGAAAAAATGTTAAACACGCAGGTAAAAACCCGCCGCAGGGCTTTTCTCGCCGCTTCTCTCGCGCTCGTGCTCGCGGCGACGCTCGTCTTTGCTCTGAGCGGAGTGGGCAGCGCCCGCGCGGCGGGGGAACTGCTGCGTTACGGCAGCAGGGGCGAGAGCGTAAGGCAGGTCCAATCGAGGCTCAACGAGCTGGGCTATTGGTGCGGCAGTGCGGACGGTATTTTCGGCAGCAACACTCTCTCGGGCGTAAGGCGCTTTCAGGGCGCAAAGGGACTTTCCGTGGACGGGATCGTCGGTCCCAAGACTTATGCGGCGATGGGCTTGGGTCAATCGGGCGGCTCGTCGGGCTATTCTTCGTCCGATCTCTATCTTTTGGCGCGCTGCGTCTACGGCGAGGCGCGCGGAGAACCCTATGTGGGACAGGTAGCCGTGGCTGCCGTGGTGCTCAACAGGGTCAGGAGCGCGGCTTTTCCCAACAGCATTTCCGGGGTCATTTATCAGCCTTATGCCTTCACCTGCGTTTCGGACGGTCAGCTCTATTTAGAGCCCAACCAAACGGCTTACAACGCCGCGCGCGACGCGATGAACGGCTGGGATCCCACGGGCGGCTGCCTTTATTATTACAATCCCGCCACGGCGACGAGCGCTTGGATCTGGTCGCGTCCGATAATGCTGCAAATCGGCAGGCATAATTTCTGCAAGTGAGGTGGATATGAATAAAAGTGCGGCAATAAGCATGACCGCGATCACGGCGTTGCTTTTGATAGCGGTCGCGGTGCTGAGCGTTTTTTTGAGCGTGTCTTTGCAAGAGCAGGGGCAGTATCGGCGCATGGCGAACAACGAATACGAACAGGCGTATTATCGTTTGAGCGAGAGCATGGGCAACGTGCGCGTGAATTTGGATAAGGCGCGCGTGGTGCAAGACAGCGCCATGATGTGCGAGCTGATGACGGACATTTCCGTGAGCTGCGAGGGCGCGATGCAGGCGCTCGACAAGTTTTCCGCCGACGGATATTCCGCGCGCGAGCTGAGCAAGTTCACCAATCAGGTGGGCGATTACTGCGCCTATCTTCATTCCAAGTCGGCGCGCGGGGAAGAGGTGAGCGCGAGCGAGCGGGAAATGCTGCGCAAGCTCAGTCAAACGGCGGCGCTCGTGCAGGAAAAACTCTCGCCCGTGCGCGACGAGCTGGGCGCGGGCGGCTTTGAGTTCAGTAAGAAGATCGGGGCGCTCGATGAGGAGTTTTCCGCGATAATGAACGCCTTGCAGGACGGCTCGACCGAATATCCCTCGCTCATCTATGACGGACCGTTCAGCGACGGGCTGGACGATAAAAAGGTCAAGGCGCTCGAAGGCGGAGAGATAACGCCTCAAGAGGGCGCGGAGCAAGTCGCGGAAAAGTTGGGCGAGCTCGGAATAAAGGGCATAAGCTATATCGGCGAAGGTAAGTCGCGCTTCAAGACCTATTTATATAGTATAGACGACGAGCACGGCAGCGGCGACGTGCAGATATCGGCGCAGGGGGGAAAGATAGTGCAGTTTTCTTTCAACTGCGAGAGCGGGGAAAAGCGGGAGTTCGACGCCGAAGAGAACGCGGTCGCTTTCGTGGGGGCGCTCGGCTATGAGGGCATGAAGCCTGTTTGGAGCGCGGAGGCGGACGGGATAATTTATATGAATCTCTGCCTTGAACAGGAGGGAGTCATCGTCTATCCCGACATGGTCAAGGTGAAGATAAACGCCCGCGACGGACACGTCATCGGCTGCGAAACGCTCTCTTACCTGCTCAATCATAGGCAAAGAACGCTCAAAAAGCCGACTTTGAGTGCAAAAGAGATAAGCGAGCGCGACTTCGGCGAACTTGAAGTTGAGAGCGTGAGGCTCGCGCTCATTCCCACGCCGGGCGGGGGAGAGCGGCTGACTTACGAGGTCTACGGGAAGTCGGAGGGAGAGAAATTCTTCGTTTACGCCGACGCCGACACGGGCGCGCAGGTGCGCGTGCTCATGGTCGTGGACGGAGAGCAGGGCGAACTGCTCATCTGAGAAAAGTAAAAAGGAAATTGCCGGGGCGCTCTCGGCAATTTTTTATTTTTTGCCGCGAAAGTGTTTGATAATAAGGCGGGAATGTGCTATTATAATAGCGTATCAAGAAAGAGAGGATTTGTATGTCCAACGATCGATGCGACGGTGACAAGCCGCGATCGCAATCCGCAGATACCGTTTTTTCAGTCAAGAGCATATATTCGCGCAAAAGAATAATGTGTAACAGTTTTCATACGCAAAAAGTTTTACGGAGGTCAAAATAAAATGCCTTTTTTTGAACATGTCTTCAAATTCGGCAAAGAAGTCACCGACAACATGGGCATTCTCGCTCTGGAAGGGGCAAGAGAGCTCGGGAAAAAGGTGGACGGGTATCTCGTCAATTGGTTCAACACCGAAGCGGAAAAATGCGGCAGCGACGCCAGGGTAAGCACCTTCCTTATCGCTAACTCCTGCCCCCGTTTCACCACCGGCGACGGTAAGGGTCTGATCGCCGAGACCGTTCGCGGCAAGGATATTTACATAATCGTGGACGTGGGCAACTATTCCGTCACTTACAGCATGTTCGGAACGCAGCACCGCATGTCCCCCGACGATCACTATGCCGACCTCAAGAGGATAATCGCCGCCATGGGCGGAAAGGCAAAGTCGATAACCGTCGTCATGCCCATGCTTTACGGCGGCAGACAGCATCGCCGCAACGCGCGCGAATCTCTCGACTGCGCCCAGATGCTGCAAGAGCTGCAAATGATGGGCGTGAAAGAAGTGATAACCTTCGACGCTCACGATCCCCGCGTGCAAAACGCTGTGCCCATGATGGGATTCGACAACTTCATGCCCACCTATCAGATACTCAAAGCCCTTTTGGAAAAGTATCCCGACGTGAACATGAACAAGGATAACTTTATGTTAGTCAGCCCCGACGAGGGAGCGATGGGACGCAACATCTATTATGCGTCCGTGCTCGGAACGGATCTGGGCATGTTCTATAAGAGGCGCGATTATGCCAACGTGGTCAACGGCCGCAATCCCATCATCGCGCACGATTATATCGGCAACGACGTCTCGGGCAAGGATATCTTTGTCGCCGACGACATCATCGCCACGGGCGACAGCATGCTCAAACTCTGCGTGGAGCTTAAAGAAAGGGGCGCGGACAAGATCTTCCTCACCTCCACTTACGCGCTCTTCACCGAGGGCGTTCAAAAGTTCCGCGACGCTTACGAGCAGGGGCTGTTCACCGCGGTCATCAGCACCAATCTCACCTATGCGCCGCCCGAGCTGCTCGCCGAGAGCTGGTTCGTGCAGGCGGATATGTCCAAGTTCATGGCGTATATCATGGCGGCATGCAATCAGGACTATTCGGTCAGTACGCTGCTTGACCCTCACGACAAAATACACGAGCTGATCGAGGCATATAACAAATGCCGCCCGCAGCAGCTCGCAATAAAGATAGAGGAGTAATTATGAAGATCAAATGGCTCGGGCATTCTTCCTTTTTGCTGGAAGAATCCACCGGCACCTCGATCGTCACCGATCCTTACGAGGGGGATTACGTCGGTATCCCTTATCCTAAGGTGCGTGCCGACATCGTAACTGTTAGCCACCCTCATCACGATCACAATGCGGCTCGGCTCGTCGAAGGCTCGCCGCGCGTGATAGACGGCGTGGGATTTTGGGAGATAGACGGCGTTTACGTCAACACGCTCGAAAGCTGCCACGATCATCACGGCGGCTTGCGCAGGGGCAAGAACCTCATCTGCAAGTTCCGCCTCGACGGCGTGGAAGTCGTGCATATGGGCGACATCGGCGAGGAGATAACCCCTCAGCTGGGCGAGGCGATAGGTCCCGTGAACGTGCTGCTCATACCCGTGGGCGACAATTACACGATAGGCGCGGAGGAAGCCAAGGAATATGTGGACTTCCTCATGCCCGACATCGTCATCCCCATGCACTACAAAACTCCCTCTTGCCGTCTTGACATCGACAAGCTCAGACCCTTTTTGCAGCTGTTCGAGGACGAACAGATACGTTATGTGGAAGGGGACGAGATCGAGCTTGACAGGGAAGACTTCGACGGCGAGAGCACGCGCGTCATAGTTTTCGACGGCGACAGATTCTGAAAGTGAAGGGCGGCGTTTTGCGTTCGCCGCCCGACGATTTTTAATTTTCGCAAAAAACGGTTTTTCGTAAGAATAAACACAAAAGACGCCGTATATGGTTATACGGACAGAGATTTTATAAAATAAACGGCTTAAATTCCGTCAAAGGAGCATTTTTATGAACGAATATTTCAGCGAGCAGGAATTGGTGAGGATGCATATCTTTCAGCTGCGCGACGCGGCGCGTAAGATAGGCGTTGCCTCGCCGACGACCAAGAACAAGGAAGAACTCATCAGGCAGTATCTGGATATCTCGACGGGGAAGGCTCAGCCCGTCGCTGCGACGCGGCGCGGACGTCCGCCCAAGAAGAAGCTTGAAAATCCCGGCGACGCCGCTTACGGCGCGAAAGAGGGCGCTAAGACGGACGCGGAGACCGCCATCGCAAAGCCCGCGCGCCCCGTCGAAGAAGAGGCGAAAGAAAGCCCCGCGGGAAGAGAAGGCGCGGGAGAAAAGCAGCCCCCCTCGATCGCCGAGCTGCTCAAAAGCGAGGACTGCGAGCGCAAGAGCGGCGTTTTGGACGTCTTGGCGGAAGGATACGGCTTTTTGCGCGCCGAAAACTGCGAATACGGGAATAAGGACGCCTATGTGTCGGCGAAGCTTATTCGCGCCATAGGTTTGCGCCCCGGCGATCTCGTCACGGGCGTCGCCAAAAAGAATGCGGAAAACCGTCCGCCCGCGGTGATCGCCGTGGAGAGCGTGAACGGCAGGGCGCCCGAGAATTTGCGCCAGCGCCCTCAATTCGACAACCTTATCCCCATCTATCCCAACGAGCGTTTCCGCCTCGAACGCGACAGCGCCCGCAACGATTTCGCCATCCGCTGCATAGACCTGATCGCGCCGATAGGAAAAGGGCAGAGGGCGATGATAGTTTCCCCTCCCAAGGCGGGTAAGACCACCCTCTTGAAGAAGATAGCGGGCGCCATCGCCGACAATTATCCCAACGTTATGCTCTTTGTGCTCCTCGTGGACGAGCGTCCCGAAGAGGTCACGGATATGCAGCGCTCCATTCGCGGCGAAGTCATCTATTCCACCTTTGACGAAATGCCCGAGCATCATTGCAAGGCGGCGGAGCTTTTGATCGAGCGCGCCAAGCGCAACGTTGAGCTGGGCAAAGACGTGGTGATCATCATGGATTCGCTCACCCGCCTCGCCAGAGCTTACAACCTCACCATTCCTCCCACGGGCAGGACGCTCTCGGGCGGTATCGACCCCGGCGCGCTCCATGCGCCCAAGCGCTTCTTCGGCAGCGCGCGCAATATCGAAAACGGCGGCAGCCTCACGATAATCGCCACCGCGCTCATCGACACGGGCTCGCGCATGGACGACGTCATCTACGAAGAGTTCAAGGGCACGGGTAACATGGAGATACATCTCGACCGCAAGCTCTCCGAGCGCCGCATTTTCCCCGCCATCGACCTCAACCGTTCGAGCACGAGAAGAGAAGATCTGCTGCTCACGCAAAAAGAGCTCGAAGGCGTGTTCGCCATGCGCCGCATGATCGCGGGCGACAACGCGGACGCCACCGAACAGCTGCTCAATATGCTCATGCGCACCAAGACCAACGCCGACTTTGTGGACAACGTTATCATGCATATGAAGGCGCTGGAAAAGCAGGGCTTTAAGTATACCGGCAGATAAATAAGTTTACCGATAGCGGAAAAGCCAATTCAAAAATCAAGAACGGCAGTTGTTGCCGTTCTTATGTTTTTCCGGCGTATTCTTTGTTTTCGAGGGCGGCGCATACATTAAAAAAATGATGCCGAGAAAACACTTTGAAAATACTTTTTTGTCGCTTTGCGAAAAATCCCCGTCTTTTTGTGGACTTGATCGCCGATTTGTGCTATCATATAATCACTTGCGGGTGTAGTTTAGTGGTAAAACATGAGCTTCCCAAGCTTAGGTTGTGGGTTCGATTCCCATCACCCGCTCCAAACGAGGTCGAGGGCGCGCCTTGCGCCCTTTCTTCATGCCCTTTCCGTCCGCGCTTTCGAAGGATAAAAGCCGAATAAAGAGTTGTTTGTCCGCCTTCTCCGCCTTGACGGCAAGTCAAGTTTTCTTCACTTTTTATAAGAGCCGCTCTTTAAGTTGCGATCATTTGAAAATTACCCTTGCGCAAGCGGCGCTTTTGCGCTATAATTATTATATGATACACGCGGGAGAATTTAAGAAGTTCAAAAAAGTCGTACTTGCCGTCTCGGGCGGCAGGGATTCCATGTGCCTTTTGCATTATTTCATCGCGGGCGCGGACAAGCTTCCGCCCTTTTCCGTGCTCAATTTCGAGCACGGCTTGCGCGGCGAGGAGTCGCGCGGCGACAGCGGTTTTGTCAAGGCTTACTGCGAGGAAAACGGCGTGGAATGCCGCGTCCTTCCCCTCGATTGCCGAAGTTTTTGCCGCCTTCACGGCTACGGAATCGAGCAGGGCGCGCGTATCTTGCGTCGGCGCGAATTCGAGCGCATAGTCAAAGAGGGCGAGGCGGACAGGGTCCTCACCGCGCACCACGCGGACGACAACGCCGAGAGCATACTCATGCATATCTTCCGCGGCAGCGGGCTGAAAGGGCTTTGCGGCATACCGCGCGACGACGGCGTGGTCTACCGTCCTCTCGTGGATATGTCCGCGGCGACGATCGCGCGCTACGCCGAGGTGAATAAGGTCCCTTACCGCGAAGACACTTCCAACGCCGACACGGGCTTTACGCGCAATTTCGTGCGCCGTGAGCTGCTGCCCGTGATCGAAAAGAGATTCCCCAACGCGCGCAAGGGCATAGCCATGCTCGGCGAACGCGCCTTGCAGGCTTACGCCTTTATCGCCGAGCGCTCGCCCAAGGCTCAACTTACCGAATACGGCGCAGCCGTCCTGCCTCTCTCCGCGCTCGAAGGCGTCACGGGCGAGACCGCGGTTTTCGAAGCGCTGGGCAGGATAGGCGGCAGAGTGGACGTGACGAGCGAGCATATCGCCGCCATCTTCGCGCTCGCCGAGAGCGAAAGCGGCGCGATCGTCTGTCTGCCTTCCGGCTTCCGCGCCTGCAAGGCGGGAGACGAGGTGCATTTTTACCGCGAAACGCCCGTTTTCGGCGGCGAGATACCCTTTGCCGAAGGCGCGGCGCAGATGGGCGAATACTGCGTGCGCGTTTGGAAGGAAGAAGAAGAGGGCGCGCTCATGATCAACGCGGACGCCGTCCCCGCGGGAGCGGTCTGGCGCACGAGAAGGGAAGGCGACCGTTTTCTGCCTTTCGGCGGCGGCAGGCGCTCGCTCGGCGATTGGATGACGGACAAAAAGATCCCGCGCTATCTGCGCCCGCACCTGCCCGTTCTGGCTTGCGGAAGCGAGATATATGTCGTGGCGGGTTGGGAAATATCGCAAAAATTAAAGGTCGGAGAGGGCGACAAGCGCCTCTATATAACAACGGAGAAAGAACAATGAATTATGTGATAGACAAGGTTTTGGTCGCGGAAGAGGACATACGCCGCCGCGTGGATGAGCTGGGAAAAGAGATAACGCGCGATTATGCGGGAATGCAGCCGATCGCCGTTTGCGTGCTGCGCGGGGCGATCCCGTTTTATGCCGATCTCATACGCAGGATAGATCTGCCCGTGACCGTGGACACCATCACCGTTTCGAGTTACGGCAGCGGCACGGTGAGCGGAAAATTGAAGGTTATAACCGACATGCGCACGAGCGTCGAGGGCAGAGACGTGCTCGTGGTGGACGACATCATCGACAGCGGCAGGACTTCCGTGGCGCTTATCGAAATGCTCAAAGAGCGCGGCGCCAAGAGCGTGAGGACTTGCGCGCTGCTCGACAAGCCGTCAAGGCGCGTCGTCGACATAAAAGGGGATTACGTCGGCTTTGCCATTCCCGACGAGTTCGTGGTGGGATACGGCTTGGATTGGAACGAGAAGTTCCGCAATCTGCCGCATGTTTACACCTTGAAGGAAGAAAAGTGAACGCCGAGCTGAAAAGGCTGGCGAAGTTGTTTCCGCCCGAAAGACCGCTTTATGCCGTGGGCGGCTGCGTCAGGGACGAGATCTTGGGCAGAGAGGTTTTCGACATCGATCTCACTTCCGCCTGCTTGCAGGAAGAGGCGGAGAAATATGCAAAAGCGGCGGGAATGCGTGTCCTGCTCGGTTCAAAGCGGCTGGGCACGGTCATGATCAAGGGCGAAAAAAGCTATGAATATACCCCCTTCCGCGTAGACAGTTATCCTGCGGGCAGCGGCGTGCATAAGCCCGCAAGCGTGCGCTTTACCGAGGACATGGAAGAAGACGCGAGGCGGCGCGACTTCACCGTCAACGCGCTGTATTACGATATTCTCGGCGGCGACACGCTCGATCTTTTGGGCGGAAAAGCCGATCTTGACGCCCGCCTGCTGCGCGCGGTGGACGATCCGAGGCGCGTGCTCGGCGAGGACGGACTGCGTATCATGCGGCTTTACCGCTTTGTCGCCGTTTTGGGTTTTTCCGCCGAGGAAAAGACCGCCGCGGCGGCGCGCGAGATGAGCGGGCTTCTCGGCGACATCGCTCCCGAACGCATACGCGTCGAACTCGACAAGCTGCTCGCGGGCGAGCATGCGGCAGAGGGGCTGCGCGGACTTATCGGCTGCGGCGCCATGCGGGTGATCATGCCCGAGTTTTGCGAAAATATCGGGGTGAAGCAAGATCCCGCCTTTCATATGTATGACGTGGACGAGCATATTTTGCGCACGGTGGAATATGCGCCGCCCCGCCTCAGGCTCGCGGCGCTTTTGCATGACATCGGCAAGGGAAGATGCGTGCGCGAAGAGGGGAATATGTATCGCCATGCGCAGGTGAGCGCGCAAATGGCGGAAGAGATAATGACGCGCCTGCGCTATTCAAAAGAGCAGACAAGGCGGACCGTGCGCCTCGTTGCGGCGCATATGACGGATATGCGCGGAGACATGCGCGAGAGCAAGCTGCGCAGGTTCGTGGCAAAGAACGCCGACATCATCGACGACCTCACCGAACTCATCATTGCCGACGCGCGCGCCGCCTGCGGGAATGCGGACAGGGAAAAATGCCTGCGTATATCGCGCCTGCGCGACAAAATGCAAAAAGAGGGCGTGCCTTTCGGCGTGGGCGAGCTGGCGATAAACGGCAACGACGTCATGGCTTTCGGCTACAAGGGCGAAGAGATAGGGAAAGTTTTGCACGAGCTGTTCGATCTTTGCCTGCGCGGCGAGAAGAAAAACGAGAGAAAAATTTTACTCGACATATTGGAGAAAAGGAAAAATGCAGATTGAAACGATCGTCATCATCGCGCTTGCGGCGTTCACGGCGGTAACAGCGGCAATATCGCTCGCGCTCTTGCTCGCCGCGCGGCGGAAAAAGAGCGGAGACGGCTCTTTGAGCGAGGAATATTTCGCCCAAACGCTCAATGAGGCGAGCAAGGACATAAAAGAGCATACCGAAGTTCAGCGCAAGTTGATCGACACAAGCATAACCTCGTCCTCGGCGGCGAGCACGCTCGCGCTGGGCAAATATATGGACAGCATAAGCAAGACCTCTTCCGACACGCAAAAAGCCGTGAGCGAGAATTTCGACAAGCTCACGCAAAAGGTGGACGAAAAGCTGACCGCGCTCGGCGAGCGCATGGAAACGCGGCTGAATAAGTTGGACGAAAACGTGCAAAAGAGCTTGGAAAAGGTGCGCGACGACAACGAAAAGCAGTTGGAAAAAGTGCGCTCGGACAACGCGACGCAGTTAGAGAAAATGCGCGCGACCGTGGACGAAAAGCTCAACGAAACGCTCAACAAGCGGCTGAACGAATCCTTCGAGACCGTGCAAAAGTCGCTCGAAAGCGTGTATAAGGGCTTCGGAGAGATGAAGCAGCTGGGCGAGCAAGTGAGCAATATGAACAGGTTGCTGGGCGGAGTGAAGACGCGCGGCAGCTGGGGCGAGATCGCACTCGGATCCCTGCTTTCGGACATACTCGCGCCCGAGCAATACGAAGAGCAATGTCAAGTCAAGCGCGGCAGCGCCGAGCGCGTGGACTTTGCCGTGCGCATGCCCGGCAGCGAGGGCAAAGAAGTTTTACTGCCCATAGACAGTAAGTTCCCCGCCGACGACTATCTGCGTTACGCGGACGCCGCAAACGCGGGAGACAGCGCCGCGGCGGAGAGCTACCTGAAATGCTTCAAGGAAGCCGTGCTGAGGCAGGGCAGGAGCATACGCGACAAGTATATCGGCTCGGCGACCACGGATTTTGCCGTCATGTATCTGCCTTCGGAAAGCGTGTATGCCGAGGTGGTGCGCGACACGGCGCTCATGGACAGGCTGAGACACGATTGCGGCGTGGTGCCCTGCGGACCTTCCACCATGGCGGCGCTTTTGAACAGCTTGAAGATGGGCTTTACCACCATGAAACTGCAAAAGTCCGGCAAGGAGATCGTCAAGGCGTTTTCGGACTTCAAAAAGCAGTTCGAGGCTTTCTCGAAATTAGTGGCTAATGCGCAAAGGCAGAATGAGACCGTGGGCGGAACTTTGGAACAGATAGCCGACCGCACGGGCAAGGTGATGAAGAAGATAAACAAGATAGCCTACGAAAATCCCGAGGTGGAAGAAGGCGGCTCGGCGCTGCCGGGAGGTGAGGGGGAATGAAACTCGATCTTCATCTGCATTCCACCGCCAGCGACGGCAGCGACAGCCCGACGCGCCTTGTCGAGATCGCCGCGCAAAAGGGCATAGACGTCATCGCCCTGACCGATCACGACACCACGGGCGGCGTCAAGGAGGCTGCGGAAGCGGGGAAAAAGGCGGGCGTGAGAGTGCTGCGCGGAGTGGAACTTTCCGCTTTTTCCTCTTATGAAGTTCATGTTTTGGGCTACAACATCGACGTCGACAACGCCGCGTTCGCTCAAAAGCTGAGCGATCTGAGACAAAAGCGCATCGACCGCGCGCAGATGATCTTGCATAAACTTGCCTCGTTCAACATAAAACTCGATATGGACGAACTGCTCGCCGCGGGCGGCGGCAGCGTGGGCAGACCGCATATCGCGCAGTTGCTGCTCAAAGGGGGCTATGTCACTTCCGTTCAGGACGCGTTCGAGCGCTATTTGGGCAAGACGGGCGCGGCGTTCGTGCCTTCGCGCAGGCTCACTCCGCTCGAAGCGGTCAAGGCGATCAAAGAGGCGGGAGGGCTTGCCGTGCTCGCCCATCCGCTCGTTTTCGTCACCAAAGGGGTGATAGACGACTTGATCTGCGGGCTCAAAGCCTACGGGCTTGACGGGATAGAGGCGAATTATCCCTCGCACACGCCGCAGGTGACGGCGCGGCTTTACGAGCTTGCGCGCAAATACCGCCTGATCGCCACGGGCGGCTCGGATTATCACGGTAAGATACGCCCCGTGGAGATGGGCAGCGTGACTTGGACGCCCGACGCTTTCACTCGCCGCGCGCTCGGAATTTGAAAATGTTAAATCATGCATTGACAATAGTTCGCGTTTAATATATAATGAAGATGTGAAAATATCTTTCGCGCGTGGGCGTGGGAGAGGATAAGCGGAGGAGAGAGATGAAAAAGAAGTTGATAACGGCGATGGTTTGCGTGCTTGCCGCCGCGATCGTATGTGCGGTCGTTTTGACGGCGTGCGCGGTTGCGCCCGAGCAGACGGGAGCGCCCGCCGCGGCGGAGGAGAGCGGAGCTAAAACGGAAAATGTCGAAAAACTGCCCCTTTCCGTCACGAGCGACAACGAAGAACTCAAGCCCACCGAAGGGCTTGCTTTCGCAACATACGACAACCTTTCTTATACCGTCACGGGTATCGGCACGGTCGATTTGGGGGCGAGCGGCAGAGTCATCATTCCGAGCGAATATGAAGGGCTTCCCGTGAGAGCGATCGGCGCGGCTGCATTCGCGGGCATGGGTGGACTCACCGAGATCGACATCCCCGACAGCGTGACTTCGATCGGCGAAAGGGCTTTTGCCAACTGCGGCGGACTCAAATATATCGGCTTCGGTAACGGCGTGAACAAGATAGGCGCCTCGGCGTTCAGCGGTTGCTCCGCGCTCGTTTATGCGGACGTATCTCTGCCGATCGATAAGGATGTCGTCGCGGATCAGGACGTGGAGAAAGTGGTGAAACTTCCCGCTCTTCTCACCGCGATCGAGCCTTACACCTTCTTCGGCTGCGGCGCCATCGAGAACTTGCAGTTGGGGAGCAACGTCACCGCCATCGGCGACACCGCTTTCTTCGGGCTTTCCGCTCTCGGCAGTGAGGACGCCGAATATGTGCTCACCATTCCCGACAGCGTGAAGAGCATAGGTTACGACGCCTTCATGAGCTGTGGCGAGCTGACCAAAATAAGCCTGCCCGTGACCTTGCAGAGCATAGGCAAATATGCTTTCTTCGGCGCGGGTTTGGTCGCGGACGCGCCCGTGACCGTCACCGTGCGCGGCGAGGAGCCTGATTGGAACATGGTCCCTAAGGGCAGCAAGTGGAACGCTTTCATGCCCGAGGGCAGCGCCGTGGTCTTTGCGACGGCAGCCGAACAGGCATAAATTTTAACGATAAAAAAAGCCGTTCACTTTGAGGTGAACGGCTTTTTTGTTTGCCGAAATTTATTTGACGGTCAGTTTTTCCTTTCCGCCCATATACATCCTCAGGGGGGCGGGAATGTTCACGCTGCCGTCTTTTTGCAGGTTGTTTTCCAAAAACGCGATCAGCATGCGCGGCGGAGCCACGACCGTGTTGTTGAGCGTGTGGGCGAAATAGTTGCCCTCGCTGCCTTTGAGCCTGATGCCCAACCTTCTCGCCTGCGCGTCGCCGAGGTTGGAGCAGCTCCCCACTTCGAAATATTTTTGCTGGCGGGGAGACCATGCCTCGACGTCGAGGCTCTTGACTTTGAGGTCGGCGAGGTCACCCGAGCAGCATTCGAGCGTGCGCACGGGAATGTCGAGCGAGCGGAAGAAGTCCACCGTGTTCATATAGAGCTTGACGAACCAATCCATGCTGTCTTCGGGCTTGCAGATGACGATCATCTCCTGCTTTTCGAATTGATGGATGCGGTAGACGCCGCGCTCTTCGATGCCGTGCGCGCCCACTTCCTTGCGGAAGCAGGGGGAATAGCTCGTGAGCGTGAGCGGCATCTGTTCTTCGGGGAGCAGGGTGTCCATGAACCTGCCGATCATGGAGTGCTCGGAAGTTCCGATGAGATAGAGGTCTTCGCCTTCTATCTTATACATCATGTTCTCCATCTCGGCAAAGCTCATCACGCCGTTGACCACGCTGGCGCGGATCATGAAAGGCGGCACGCAATAGGTGAAGCCGCGGTCTATCATAAAGTCACGCGCATAAGAGAGAATGGCGGAGTGCAGGCGGGCGATGTCGCCCGTGAGATAATAAAAGCCGTTGCCGCTCGTGCGCCTGGCGCTGTCGAGATCTATCCCGGAAAACTTTTCCATGATGTCGACGTGATAGGGGATCTCGAAATCGGGCACGACCGGCTCGCCGAATCTCTCCACTTCCACGTTTTCGCTGTCGTCTCTGCCTATCGGCACGCTCGCGTCGATGATGTTGGGGATGACCATCATGCGCTTTTTGATCTCTTCGGTGAGTTCTTCTTCGCGTTTTTCCAGCGCCGCAAGCTCCTTAGCCACGTCGGCTACTTCCTGCTTGGCGCGCGCGGCGGCGTCCTTGTCGCCCTTAGCCATGAAGGCGCCTATCTGCTTGCTGATGGCGTTGCGTCTGCCGCGCAGAAAGTCACAGCGCGTCTTTGCCTCGCGGAATTCCTTGTCCATGGCGAAAACTTCGTCCACGAGGGGGAGTTTTTCCTCCTGAAATTTCTTTCTGATGTTCTCTTTGACGAGTTCGGGATCGTTCCTGATGAGTTTGATGTCTATCATTTTTCACTCCTTATTTGGCGACGATGTTGACAAGGCGCTTGGGTATGACGATGACCTTGACGGGGGTCAGTCCTTCGAGCGCCTGCGCCACCGCTTCGTTGCTCAATGCGATTTTTTCTATCTCTTTGTTGTTCGCGCCCATGCCGACGACTATCTTGGCTTTGATGCGGCTGTTGACCTGAACGGCGAGTTCGTATTCGTCCTTGACGAGCCATTTTTCCTCGCAGACGGGGAAGCGGCGGCGGTAGACGGGATAGGGCTTGCCGAGCGATTCGTTCAGCTCCTCGGCGATATGCGGGACGAGCGGCGCGAGCAAAAGCACGAGCTTGTCCGCGCAGTCCTTCAAGAGGTCCGCGTCCTTTTCCGCGCAGTCGGAGTCGTATTTATACATAGCGTTGACAAGCTCCATTATGCGCGCGATCGCCGTGTTGAAGGAGAAGACTTCCATGTCCTCGCTCACGCGCCTGATCGTATAGTTGAGCGTGTAAAGCAGCTGCTTTTCCGCGCCCGAGAGCGGCTTGCTCCCCGCGGGCATGTCCTTTATCTTCAAGACTATCCTCTCCGTGCGTTCGAGAAACTTGACTATGCTTTCAATGCCGCTGCTGTTCCAGGGACCGCCGTCGGTATAGGCAAAGCCGAACATGAGATAAAAGCGGAAGGCGTCCGAGCCGTATTTGCTCACATAATCGTCGGGAGAGACGACGTTGCCGCGCGACTTACTCATCTTGAAGCCGTCGGGTCCCAAGATGGTGCCCTGGTGCACGAGCGAAGTGAAGGGTTCGTCGAATTTGAGATACCCTAAATCGCGCAGCGCCTTGGTGAAGAAGCGCGCGTAGAGCAGATGCATACAGGCGTGCTCGGCGCCGCCGATATATTTGTCGACGGGCAGCATCTTGTTGATTATCTCGGGATCGAACGCCTGCTTGTCGTTGTGTGCGTCGGGATAGCGCAGGAAATACCACGAAGAGCAGACGAAGGTGTCCAAGGTGTCGGGATCGCGTCTTGCCGGCGCGCCGCACTTGGGACAGGTGCAGTTCATGAATTCCTCGCTCTTCAAAAGAGGGGATCTGCCGTCGGGAGTAAAGTCCACGTTGTAAGGCAGCTTTACGGGGAGATCCTCTTCGGGAACGGCGACTTCGCCGCAGTGAGGGCAGTGTATCACGGGAATGGGGCAGCCCCAATATCTCTGGCGGGAGATGAGCCAGTCGCGCAGGCGGTAGTTGGTCTTGAGTTCGCCCGCGCCTTTTTCTTCCAGCCATTTGACGACGGCGACTTTGCCCTCTTCGCTGCCCATGCCGTCGAACTTGCCGCTGTTGACCATCACGCCGTATTCGCAGAAAGGCAGATCGTCCGGGCTGCCGTCCGCGCTCTTGATCACGCGCTTGATCTGCAAGCCGTATTTTTTGGCGAAGTCGAAGTCGCGCTCGTCGTGCGCCGCAACGCCCATGACCGCGCCCGTGCCGTAAGAATAGATGACATAGTCGCCTATCCAGATGGGTACGCGCTCGCCGTTGACGGGATTTATGCAGTAAGCGCCCGTGAAAGCGCCCGTCTTTTCGCGCGTGGAGCTCATTCTGTCTATCTCGGAGACCTTGGAGCAGGCGAGCTTATATGCCTCCACCTCGGCTTTGCGATCGGGCGTGGTGAGCTTGTCCACGAGAGGATGTTCGGGCGCGAGAATGACGTAGGAAACGCCGAAGATCGTGTCGGCGCGCGTGGTGAATACGCGGAACTTGTCGCCGCTTTCGCAGGTGAATTCTATCTCTCCGCCCGTGCTTTTTCCGATCCAATGGCGCTGCATGGCTTTTGTCTTTTCCGGCCAGTCAAGCTTGTCGAGGTCGCGCAAAAGCTCGTCGGCATAGGCGGTTATCTTGAAAAACCATTGCGTGAGGTTTTTTCTCACCACCTGCGAGCCGCAGCGTTCGCAATGACCGTCCACGACCTGCTCGTTGGCGAGAACGGTGTTGCAGGAAGTGCACCAGTTGACGGGCGCTTCCTTGCGATAGGCAAGCCCCGCCTTGTAAAGCTGCAAAAATATCCATTGCGTCCATTTATAATAGTCGGGCATGCAGGTCTTGACTTCGTAGTCCCAATCGAACATGCCGCCCATGGCTTGAAGCTGTTTTTCCATGGTGGCGATGTTTTTGAGCGTGGAATCCTGGGGATGAATGCCCGTCTTGATGGCGTAGTTTTCCGCGGGAAGGCCGAAGGCGTCAAAGCCCATCGGCTCGAAGACCTCGTATCCCTGCATGCTCTTGAAGCGCGCGAAGCTGTCGGAAGGACCGAAGTTGTACCAATGTCCGACGTGCAGTTTCGCGCCCGAGGGATATGAGAACATTTCCAGCGTGTAATATTTTTTGTCGCGGCGCGAGGTGTCAAAGGAATAGATCCTGTCCTCTGCCCACTTTTTTTGCCACTTTTTTTCTATTTCAAGCAGATCCATTTTTTGCTCCGTTTTATAAAAGTTACAATAATTATATAACGCGCGCGCGGATATGTCAAACCATTTCTCCGATTTGTCGCGCGGGGAGTGCCGCAAAAGCCGTTTTTGCCCCCGCGTGTTCGAGAGTCGGCGTTTTCGTCCCCGCGCCTTGCCAAAGCGCTCTTGCGTATGTTATACTTGTGCTATGGAAAAAGTCGCGATAGTGGGCGGCGGCGCGGGCGGATTGTTCTGCGCGGCGCGCCTTTTGCAAAAGGGGATAAAGCCCGTGATCTTGGAGGCGGGGGCGCGCGTGGGGAAGAAGATCCTCGTGAGCGGCAACGGCAGATGCAACCTCTCCAATAAAAACGTGAGCGCGGAAAGATATAACGCGCCAGACTTTGTCGCTCCCGTGCTGCAAAAATACGCAGTCGAAGAAGTCATGCGCGTTTGGCGCGGCATGGGTCTTGTCTGCCGCAGCGACGCCGAGGGCAGGATTTTCCCCTATTCCAATCATTCGGGCAGCGTGCTCAACGTACTTTTGCGCGCGACGCGGGGAGCGCGGATAATAACGGACGCGCCCGTCACGGCAATAACGCGCGAAAAAGACGGTTTCACGCTCGAATATAGGGGCGGAAAGCTGCGCGCGGAAAAGGTGATCCTCGCCTGCGGCAGCCGCGCGGGCGGCGGCAGAGAGTCTTATTTTCTGGCGGAAAAGCTCGGGCACGGGATAACGCCGCTCAGGAGCGCGATAACTTATTTGAAGACAAACGCCTTCAAGGGGCTGAAAGGAGTGCGCGCGAGGGCGCGGGCGAGCCTTGAAGTAGGCGGAAAGATTTTTTCGGACGAGGGTGAAATACTCTTCCGCGATGACGGCGTGAGCGGCATTTTGGCGTTTTGGCTCTCGTCGTTTGCCGCGCGGGAAAATAGCGGCGGCGTCTTGCGGCTCGACTTCGCGCCCGATCTTTCGAAAAACGAGCTTGAAGAGATCTATGGCGGCAGAGAGCAGCTTTTATGCGGACTTTTGCAAAAGGCGCTCGCGGACAAGCTGATCGCCGCGGGCGGGCTTTCTTGCGTCAAGAGCTTTGAGACGGACGTGATTCTTGCCGAAGGGGAAGGGCAGGTCGTCTGCGGCGGACTCAAACTCGACGGCTTTGAAGAGCAGACGCTCTCCTCGCGCCTTCAAGAGGGCTTGTACTGCATAGGCGAAATGCTCGACGTGGACGGCGAATGCGGGGGCTACAACCTGCATTGGGCGTGGGCGGGCGCGCTCGCGGCGGCGGACGACATCGCAAAAAGCATAAAATGATCAGGATAGACGGCATAAAAGAGCGCTTCGGCGAGCATATCGACTTTGAAGAAAGAGCGGCGGCGCTGCTCAAAATATCCCGCGCTCAAATCAGGGAGATAAAGCTGCTCAAACGCTCGCTCGATTGCAGAAAAAAGCCGCTCATCCAAACGATCTATTCCCTCGGCGTTCTCGTGAACGGAAAGGAAGAGAGAATTGTTAGGGCGCGCGGCAACGAAAATATCAGGCTTATCGACCCGCCCGCGCTCTCGCTTTTTCAAGAACTTGAAAGAAGGGGAGTGCCCCTGGCGAAAAAGCCGCTCGGCGGCGTTCGCGTGCCCGTGGTGGGGAGCGGTCCCGCGGGGCTTTTCTGCGCGCTCACGCTCGCTTATCTCGGCGCCCGTCCCCTCGTCATCGAGCGCGGCGGAAAGGTCGAAGAGCGCGTGAAAAAGGTGAACGCCTTTTTCGACGGCGGAAAGCTCGAAAAAGAATGCAACGTGCAGTTCGGAGAGGGCGGCGCGGGGACTTTTTCGGACGGAAAGCTGAGCACGGGCATAGGCGGTTCGCTGGCGGCGGCGATCGTCGCCGAGTTTTCCCGTCACGGCGGGGGCGAAACGCTCGCCGCGGAGAGTAAGCCGCATATCGGCACAAACGTTCTGCCCGCGGTCGTGGCGTCGCTGAGAAACGAGATAGCCTCTCTCGGCGGCGAGTTTTATTTTGACACGCGCGTGAGCGACATCGCGGTGAGCTCGGGCAGGCTGACCGCGCTCGAACTCGAAGGAAAAAAGAGCGGCGCGCTCGATTGCTCCGCCGCCGTGCTCGCCATCGGTCACAGCGCCCGCGACACTTACGAAAAGCTGCTTTCCCGCGGCGTTCATATGCAGCCCAAGCCCTTTGCCGTGGGCGTGAGGATAGAGCACCTGCAAAGAGACATCGACATGTGTCAATACGGGCTTGCCGACGATCGTCTGCCCGCGGCGGATTACAAGCTGACCGCGCAGATAGACGGGCGCGGCTGCTATACTTTCTGCATGTGCCCCGGAGGCGAAGTGGTGGCGGCGGCGAGCGAAGAGGGCTGCTGCGTGGTGAACGGCATGAGCGGCAGCGCGCGGGCGGGGAAAAACGCCAATTCCGCGCTCATCGTCACCGTGAACGAGGGCGACTTCGGCGAGGGGGTCATGGACGGCGTGGCTTTTCAGCGCAAGTGGGAGAGGCTCGCCTATGCCGCCTCGGGAGGCTATGCGCCGCCCGTTCAGACGCTTGAAGAGTTCAGGCGGAAAAAGTCGGGCGGGGGATTCGGCGAGGTCATGCCTTCCTGCCGAAAGGGAGCCGTACCCGCGGACATAAATTCCTGCCTTCCCGAATATGTTTGCTCTGCGATAGTCAAGGCGACGGACGCCTTTGCGCGCAAGATCCCCGTCTTCAACAGGGGCGACAGCGTGCTTTGCGGCGTGGAGACGCGCACGAGCGCGCCCCTGCGCATATTGCGCGGCGAGGACATGCATTCGTCCGTGAAAGGGCTTATACCCTGCGGTGAGGGCGCGGGATATGCGGGCGGGATCACCTCGGCTGCGGCGGACGGCGTGAAGGCGGCGCTTAGTCTGCTGAAAAAGTAAAGGGCGCGCCCGAGAGAAAAGTATAATTTTCGTTTATTTATTTTTGCGCGCGCATTATTTATTGATTTTCCCGCTTTGCATATGCTATACTGTAACAAGCAAACTATGCAAAAAGGACGTTTTCGGAAAAATATATGGCGGAAAAAGTCAAAAAGAAGTTAAGCACAAGGCAGAAGACCATGATAGTCATGGCGGCGGTTTTGATAGTCGCGGTGATAGCCGTTGCGGTCGCGCTCATCGTCGTGAGCGGGCTTAACGTGTCGCATAAAGAGACGGACGGCTTTGTCTATTCGCTCTCGGGCGGACAAGCCACCGTGCTCGAATATACGGGCGAAGAGGAAAAAGTCGTCATTCCCGCCGAGCTTGACGGCAGACCCGTCGTGGGTATCGCGGAAAAGGCTTTTTATAAAAACGGCGAGATAACGAGCATCACGATAAGGAGCGACGCAGACAATTTCACCATCGGTGCGCAGGCTTTTTACGACATGGACATGCTCGTCTCCGTGACGCTGCCCGACGGCGTGAAGACTATTCCCGAGCATGCTTTTTCCGGCTGTGATTCGCTCACGGAAGTGACGATGGGCAACGGCGTGGAAGAGATCGGCGCTTACGCTTTCTCCGAATGCCCCGCGCTTGCCAATATCTATATCTCTAAGAGCAGCGGCGGCTCGGGCGCGGACGATACAAATTATAACAGCCGCGTCAATATGACCATGCCTTCTTCCCTCAAAACGATAGGGGAATATGCCTTTTACGATTCGATCAACGCCTCGTCCGTGAGCAACCGCAAGATAATTCTCAGCGCGGCGCTCACCGATATAGGCAACAACGCCTTTGACGGCTGCAATAAGATAGCTTATGTCGATTATGCCGACGAAGAGGCGACCGTTTCGCTCACCGAGATAGGCAACAACGCCTTTTACGGCTGCACGAGCCTGCGTTTTTCGCGTTATGCTTCGAGCGGCGCGAGCGGCAACGTCTTTTTCCTCACCAAGGCGCTTAACGACAGAGTTCTCGCGAGCATAGGCGACGGCGCGTTCGACGGCTGCACCAACGCGAGCACGTCCACGAGCGCGCGTGCGATCCTCAATTTTTACGAGGACACGGAATATGTCGGCGACTATGCCTTCCGCGGCGTGGGCAATATCAAGGAAGTGAGATTCAACGAATGCGACCCCGAGCTGGGCGAGGGTGCCTTTTACGGCACGACCAATCTCACAAAAGTCCACTATGTGACCAAAGACGACAAGGGCGAATATACTGTTGAGAGCAAGGAGACTTCGCTCTCTCCCGAGCGCACTTCTATCCCCGCGCTGCTGTTTTATAAGAGCGGAATTTCGGGATTTGTCATCGGCAAAAACATAACCGAGCTGGGCGAGGGCGCTTTCTCCGCGCTGACCAAGCCGGGCGCCGTGAGCATTTACGGCTCTGCCGAGGACGAGGACGGCAACATGATCGGCGAGCATTTCGCGCTCTATAAGTTGGCTCCTTATTACACGAGAAAGAACACTACGGGAGAGAACATCTCCACGACTTACACGGAGGAAAATCAGCACTATCTGCTCACGTCTCCCGACTTTTCCGTGATCTATGCCTATATCGGCGCGTTCAGCGACAACGCCAGCGCCAAGAAGAACGACAAGGTGTCGAGCGGCGAGGCGGGGCAGTTCAAGTTTTTGCAAAACCTCACCGACGTTCCCATGACCACTTTGAGCGCTTACGCCTTTGCCGAGGCGCAGTTCAGCCAGATATTCCTGCCCGACAAGATAGAGAAATTCGGCGCGAATATGTTCAACGGCAAGACGGTGAGCGAGGTGGGCGACTTCGCCATCTTCTTTGAAAACACCTTGGAGAGCTATTATTCCTCGCTGATGAGCAGCGGCGATCTGAATAAGGAATTCTTGTCGGGAATGACGAGCGAAAACGACGCCGACGTCCCCGTCTATGTCAGGCTCAACACTTTGAGCAAGGAATTGCAGGATCAGCTGAATTCTTATTTCACTTTCACGCATTACGAAGTTTCCAAGGGCTGAAAACAAAAAGGAGCGGCGACGCTCCTTTTTTCGTAAAAAGAAAAAGAGCGGCGATCGTCGCTCTTTTTTGGCGCCCCCAATAGGACTCGAACCTATGACACTGCGGTTAACAGCCGCATGCTCTACCGACTGAGCTATAGGGGCTTGCGATAGCGAATATTATGATATAATATGAAAAAATATTTGTCAAGCGTTTTTTCTCAACAAAATTCATTTATTGAAAAGGCGGCGCAAACAAGCCCGCGAAAGAGCGCAAAAGGGAGCGGCAAAGAAGAAAGACGAGCGCAAAGGAAGAAAATTGACTCGCAAAGGAATGTATTCGCCGGAAGGAGAAAATTTTTGCGAAAAAGTTTTATTATACGACAAATATTGTCATGTTTAAGCAGATAAAATGAGAGTACAAAGTCAAGAGGTGAGAAAAATGCTTAAAGTCATGAGAAGAGAAGAAGTGAAAGTAAAAGGCATATGCGGCGCGGACAAGATGCTCTTTGACAGCGCCGTGCGCAGGCAGGAGCTGGCGATGAAAGACCTCTTTCTGCTTGCCGAAAGATACCCCGAGCTCATCCCCTCCGAGGCGCTCGGCGGCTTATATGCGATCAACATTCTTTTGCAGGACAGCCGTGAAAGCCTCATCTGCCGCGAAAGATCGGGCAGATAGACCCTTCCCCTGTTTTTCCCTTGACGGCATCCTGCGGAGGGCGCGCTTTTTGCGCGCCCGCTTTTCATTGTCCGTCGGGCAAAAAAATACCGCCCCGAAGGGCGGCAGGGTAAAGCTCGATAGGTCATTCCTCGCTCTTGGGCGCATATCCCAAAAGCTCGTCCGTGCTTATGTCGAAAATGCTCGCGATGCGGCAGAGCAGTTGCAGCGAGGGCTCGGAAGTCGCGTTTTCGTAGTGCGAGACAGTGCGCTGAGAAACGCCGATTTTGTCGGCAAGCATGAATTGAGACATGCGGTGCTGCTTCCTGTAATATTTGAGATTTTTAGCGAATTCTACCATATCTTCATCTCCCGCTCTTTTATGTTACCGTTGATAATTATAGCATAAGGGAAAGCAGAATTCAATACATTCCGCGCAATTTGTCTTGACAATATTTTAACGATTCAATATTATATAAATACGGACATATGCGCGCCGTTTTTTCGCAAATATATGCGCATAAAAGGGAAAGTTATGAAAATATCTTCATCCGAGCTGGAAATCGAGTTGTCGATCGCGCCGAGCGGCGTGAGAGGAAAAAGCGTCAAAAACCTGATCACGGGCAGCGTTTACGAGACGGGAGAGGACGAGGAAGTCGTCGTCTGCTGGCGCAGGCGCGATAGCGCTTTGAGTAAAAAGCGCTTTCTTTGCGCTTCGTCCTGCCGCGCCGAGGAGCGCTCGGACGGCTATCTTCTCCAAGCCGAGGGCATGAGCGTCGAGGTGACTTTCCGCATCGAGGGCGGACTTATCAAAAAGAGCGCGGCGATAAGCTGCGAGAGCGACGTTTTCATCGAATATGTCGCTTTCGGCGGCGGCAGGGCAGACGGGAAGTTTTCCTGGTGCGCGCCGCTGACCAAGCGCGTCTATGTGCCTTCGCCCATCGCCGCGATGGGACAGCCCGTTTACAGCGGCGACCTCTTTTTCGGCATGGAAAGCCCGGTCGCCGAGAATACCATCTTAGGCGGCAGGATATGCATGAAATATCATACGGGCAGATATTTTTCCGAAGTGGCGGACGGGGGAGTTTATCGTCTGCCTTCCGTCGTCGTCGGCGCGGGAGAAAAGGCGGGATTCAAGGAGATGAGGCGCGCCTTTTTCGCCTATGTCCGCACCTTTTCGCGTCCCGAAAAATTCCGTATACAGTTCAACAGCTGGTATGACAATATGCTCGACATAGACCCTAAGAATATCGAAAGCTCTTTCACCGCCGTCTATGAGGGGTTCAAAAAGGCGGGACTGCGTCCGCTCGACTGCTATGTGGTCGACGACGGTTGGACGGAATACGAAAAGCCGCTTTTCTGGCAGTTCAATCAAAAGTTCAAAGACGGCTTCGGCGCGCAGGCGGAGCTGACGCGCTCTTTCGGTTCGTTTTTCGGGGTCTGGTTCGGTCCGCGCGGCGGTTACACCACGCAGACGCCCAAGTATGCGCGCCTGCTCAGCAAAATAGGCTATCCCATGAACGTACTCTCGGGCGACATCTGCACGGGAGATAAAAAATATATCGCCGATCTCTGCGCCCGCATGGCGGATTTCTGCCGCGACTATAACGTCAAATATTTCAAGATAGACGGCTTTGCCATCAAGCCCTGCCGCGCGCGCGGTCACCGTCATCCCGCGGCGAAAGGGTGCGGAAAGGCGTTTTACACCTTTCTTTGGGAGGAGTGGTGCAAGGGATTCGAGCATATCCGCAGCGTCTGCCCCGACGTCTGCCTGAACATCACCTCTTATGCGCACTGTTCGCCGTGGTTTTTGAAATGGGCGGACTATGTCTGGATGAACAACGCCTCGGATATGTATTATATCGGCAAGGGCGACAACCTTTCGCAGTGCCTCAATTACCGCGATGAGCGTTACCGCGACCTTTACGAGGTGAGGCAGATCCAATTCCCCGCCGCGCATCTTTACAATCACGAGCCTTGCTATGCCGAGCGCAATTACAATCCGCCGCTTCCCGATCCTTCGCATAAGACGGTCATCTATACGGACGAGCAGTTCGCGCTCTATCTCAAATGCTGCATGATGCGCGCGAGCGGGCTTGCCGAAGTCTATTTTTCGCCGTCGCTCATGGACGGAGACAAGTGGAACATCGCCGCGCGCACGCTCGAATGGGCAGAGAAAAATTACGACGTGCTTTCGCATTCGGAGTTTTTCGGCGGCGATCCTTCAAAGGGCGAAGTTTACGGCTATATCGCCGCCAAAGGCGACAAATTTATCCTCATGCTGCGCAACAGCGGCGACAAGGCGGCGAAATATAGCTTTACGCTGCCCGGCGCGGGCAAGGTGAGCGGCGAGCTTGCGCCTTTTGAGATAAAGTTTTCCGACAATTTGAAGTAAAAGACGGGGCGGCGTTTTCCGCCTCTTTTTTTGCGCGCCCGCGCTTTCTCTTTGCGCGCGCCCGCGTTCTCTCGCGCCGCGCGCGATAATTTTAATAAAATTATGTAAATTATCTACAATAAAGTTGAAATGGGGCGCGTTTTTTGCTATCATAATAACAAGCGCCGCGGCGCATGCAATTTTTATGGGAAGAATGATGAGAAAGAAAAGTGTTTTGGCATTGATTTTGATATTCGCTCTCGCGCTGTCCTTTGTGGCTGTATTTGCCGCCTGCGACGACGCGAGCAAGCTCGAAACGCCCACGGGTTTCACCTTTAACCAAGCGACGGTCACGCTCAGCTGGAGCCCCGTCGAGCACGCCTATTCCTATGACGTCGTGGTCGTGAACGAAAAGGGCGAGCAGGTGATGGCGACGAGCGTCCCCGCGAGCGAGGACGAGGACGGCGAACCGGTCACGCCCGCGCAGTCGCTGGCGGAGATACGCGGCAGCGGGACTTACACGGTGCGCGTTCAGGCGCTTGCCGACCGCAGCGAACTCGACGTGAGCGGCAATCCTCTTTATAAGGACAGCGACGTCGCCGAATACAGCTATAAGCGCGGCGTACAATTCGACAACCCTCAAAACGTCAGGGCGGAATTTACGCAGGCGGGCGAAGGCTTCGGGATCAGAGTTTCCTTTGACGCCGTCGAAGGCGCCGCCGATTACACGATCAACATCATGCGCGGATCGACCGTGCTCAGCGAGCTTTCGACCGGGCTTTTGAGCAACTTCTTCGAAACTTACACGGAAAAAGATTCCGCGGGCAACGAAACGACAAAGAGATACGACGCCAATCCCGACGTCTACACGGTGCGCGTGCGCGCCGACGCGGGCGAGGGGAGCGGCGATCTCAATTCCGGCTGGTCGACGACGCAGGTGACGATAAGCGAAACGCTCGACGAGCCTTATATCAACCGCCTTGTCGTGACGGGCGCGACGACGCAGAGGATCGAATGGGGCAAGGTGAGCAACGCCGAAGAGCTCCTTGTCGAGGCTTGGAAGATAGGCGAGGGCGAGAGCGCTCTCGACGTGCTCAAAAAGGTCAACGAGGCGGGATTTGCCGAAGAGGCGGACTATTCTTATTCCCGTCCCGCCACCGCGTCGAGCTGCAGTCTGAGCAATCTCAACATCGAAGAGCCTGGGCAGTATCTGCTCACCGTGCGCGCCGTGGGCGACGGAGAAGTTTATCTCTCATCCGGGCGCGTGAATTCGGTGAACGCCGAAGAGGCGACGGATGAGAGCAAGCTCGTCGTCGTGAATATGGCGTCCTCGCCCGTGGCGGCGGAGGGCACGCCCGAAGGCGGCGGAGTGAACGTCACCGCGACCGCGTCCAATGCGGCGACGGCGGAAGCAAATGCGATCGCCAAAGCCAACGGTATGGTCGATCGCGTGCAGATACGCTTTAACGAAGAGGCGCTTGAAAACATCAATCTGTTTAAGATCATTCTCTCTTCCGTCAACACGTCTTCTTCCAACTCCCTCTCCGACATCACCGTCGAGATCAGGTTGGAAAAGGACGAGGAAAAGGGCTGGATCATCTATGGCTCGGACGACGGAGACGATTATCGCGGCGAATTGACGCGCGAAGGCGAGGGATACGTCCTCACTTACGATCTCGACCGCATTTTCCATGAAGAGGCGGAAGAGGGCGAGAGCGAAGGCGCGCATTTGCAGTCTTCCCGCAACGTCTACGGCAGATATTTCAACGTCAAAGTGCAGGTGGGTTATTACGAAAGCCACACTTATACGATAAGCAGCGAGGACACTCCCGTGCTCGTGGCTGCCCGCACGCAGAGCATACAGACGGCGCTCGACGCCTCTTACTTGTCTTACTGCATGCCGAGCTATGACGCGGCAAGCAAAACTTACACCATACGCGAAGAGGTGAGCGAAGAGGGCGTCGGCGACGCTTCCGCCCGCGCTCAGTTCATGTATATACAAAAGCTCATGCTCGAGGGCAACGAGTGCGAAGGCGTTACCTTCGTGATCGGCGAGGACATCGACTTTTCCTCCAACGCTTGGCTCGCCGTCGAAAACGGTTATACGTTCAAGGGCACGATAAAGAGCGCCGAGGTCGATCATTCCGCTCAGGGCGACGGCAGCGATATGCGCTCGGGAGAATATATCATCTCCGATCTCACCGTCGTCAATGCGGCGAAATTGCAATATTCGCGCAGCGAAGAGCACGGCGAAGAGGTCAAAGACTATCGCTTCACGCAAAATTACGCCATGTTCCCCTCTTTCGCGGGAACGCTCAGCCATGTCAACTTCCTCGACGTGACCGCGACCGACGTGCAGTATTCCTACACGGTGAAGAGCGAGAGCGAGGACGGCGACGAGGCGGAAGAGAAGACGGAATACAGGCGCGTCTCTTCTTCGGCGGCGATCGCGGGCGAGATAAAGAGCGGCGCGCGCGTGGAATACGTTTTCGTGAGCGGAAGCCTGACGGGAGTCAATATGTCGGGCGCGCTCGCGGCGGTGAACAGCGGCGAAGTGATCGCCTGCGAGAGCGACGTCGCCCTTACCGCGACCTCTTATGACGGCGCGAGCGAGGTTGACGGCGTGAGAGAGGTGTATGTCGGCGGACTTATCGGCAAGAACGCGGGCAAGGTGAGCGCGAGCGCGCATCGCGGCAGCGTCACTGCCACGAACAACATCACGACCGATTCCGCCGTTTCCGCCGTGGGCGGCTTTGTCGGCTATAATTCGGGCACCATCGTCAACAGTTACGCCACGGGCGCCGTGAAAGGTAACGGCGTTGCGAGCGTGGGCGGCTTTGTCGGTGAGAATGCGGCGGGCGCAAGTATCTCTTCGAGCTATTTCGGCACGCGCTACGTCAGCAATGCGCCCGGCAGGCTCAACACGGTCAGCGGCACGCGCAGCGGCGGTTTCGTGGGCAACAACGCGGGAAATATCGAGTGCGCCTATGCGGTCGCGAGCGTGAACGGCAACACGGCGGCGGGCGGCTTTGCCGCTCAGAACAGCGGCACGATCGTCTCTTCTTACAGCGTCGGCAGGACGGTCGCGGGAGAGAGCAGACCTGCGTTCATCGCGGGCGAGGAGACCCCCGAGGGCTGCTATATGGTGGATACGAGTTACGATCACGCGACGATCTCGAGCCTTCTTTCTTCGTTGAACGAAGGGCTTGCCTCGAGCTTTGCCTCCGCGTCTGCGGCGCAGGGCTTTGAAACTCCGCTCGTAGCGGGATTGCTTTATGGCGATCGCTTTGAAGAGACCATAACCGCCAACACGACTCCCACCATCACGGCGACGGTGGGCGCGGGCGAGAGCGCGGATATATTCGGCTATAACGATCTGCCCGTTTTCGAAGGTTATAAGGCGAAAGTTTACGTCACCGACGGTCCCGGAAGGCTCGGCAGAACGGGCACGGCTTTGGTCAAATACGAGATGAGCGGCAATGGCGGCGTTGTCTCTGTCCTGACCTTGAAGATAAGCATGTAAAGTCGAAAAGAATAAGCAAAAAGCGCGTTTATGCGGGGCATAAGCGCGCTTTTCTTTTTTACCTATCGAATAGTCGAAGCGGTCAGATCTTCCAGCCGCCGTCCACGGTGAGGATCTGTCCCGTGATATAGGAAGCGCTGTTTTCGGCGAGGAACAAGACCGCCTGCGCCACGTCGTCGGGCGTGCCCGTCCTGCCGAGAGGGACGTCGTCTCTGATCTCGCCGACGTCGCGGTCGGTGAGGGAAGAGTTCATGCGCGTGTCGATGAACCCGGGCGCTACCGCGTTCACGCGCACGCCCATGATCCCGACTTCCTTGGCGAGGGCTTTGGTGAAGGCGTTGATGCCGCCCTTGCTGGCGGAATAGGGAGCCTCGCATGCCGAGCCGCAGTCGCCCCAGACGGAGGAGATATTGATTATGTTCCCCCTGTTGCGCCTGAGCATATATGGCAGCACGGCGCGGCACATACGGATGGTGCCGTTTAGATTGATGTCCACGATCTCTTCCCAGCGCGAACTCTCCGTGAGCGGCGCTATCTCGCCTATGCCCGCGCAGTTGACCAAGAGATCTATTTTGCCGAAGGTCTCCGCCGTATAGCGCGCGAGATCGCGCGTCTCGTCCTCGCTGCGCAGGTTGAGGCAGTAGGGCTGAAAAACGCCGCGGGCATTGATCTCGTCCGCCATAGCCTCGCAGACGTTCGCGCCGTTGCGGTAACAGCCGACGACAGCGTAGTCGTTTTCGCATAAGAGTTGGGCGATCTGCGAGCCGATGCCGCCCGACGCGCCCGTAACGATTGCCGTTTTCATGCTTTCATTATAACATAAATGCGAAAATATGCAACTTACTTGCGGCAAAATCTCACGTCGCGCGACAAAATGTCGTTATAGGAAAAACTCAAGACTTTTCCCTCGCTCTCCACGGTGAAAATGGCGGGATAAAGGTCTTTGAGGACGCCTTCGGTGCGCTCGAACTTGTTTCTGCCCCTGTTTATCTGCATGACGACATGTTCGCCGCGCAGGCGTTCGAGGGCGCTTTTGACCGCATCCATTCTGTTTTGAGCCGTTCTCATGCGAAAAGTATTGCCGCAAAGCGGGAGACTATTCATAATCGTCGCTTTGCCGCAATAAGATATATTGACACTTCAAGCGGAGGTAATTATGGCAATTCGGATACGGGAAAACGAAGTGACCGTCAAATATGCGGAAAACATCGGCAAAGGTCAGCTCGCGGCGGAATGCGTCATCGACGCGTCCTCTGCCGGAGTCGGCAAGGTCTATTGCGTGAGCGGCGACTGCGTCGTCAAGAGCGTTCAGGCGCAGGATAAAGCCGTGCAGGTCGTTTGCGAGGTGAGCACGCGCGTCATCTATGCGGACGGATCGGGAGCGCTTGCGAGCGCCGATTACGTCACCGCGATCGACCGCACTCTCGCCGTCGAGGGAGCTACTGCGCAAATGCGCGTCATCGCCCGCGCGAGCGTGAGCGACATTCGCCATGAGATAGTCGGGCAGACTATAAAAGTGCAGACGGTGACTGATCTCGATTTCGAGGGCGACTGCGAATATACCGTTTCGCTTATCGAAGAAGCGGAAGGGGCGATAACGCGCGAATGCGAGCAAGAGCTTATGCTTTTGAAGGGAGGCGGCAGCGATTCGTTCGTCGTGACCGAAGAGTTTGAGAGCGGCTGCAAGATAGGAAAGATACTCGATTACGGCGCGCAGGTCGGCATCAGCTCGTGGCGCGCGGAAGAGGGCGGCGTGTATGTCGAGGGCGAAGTGTGGATAAGGCTCGTCTATGACGACGACGGGATATGCAGTAAGCAGTTCTCTCATCCCTTTGCCGAAGAGCTGATGATAGGCGGCGCCTGCGCGGACGACGTCGTCACGATCAACGCCGCCGTGCAGTCTGTCTCCATACTCATCACGGGCAGCGAAGAGGAGAACGTCGTGCAGATGGACGTGACGGTCGGGGCGGAGGTCAATTTGTTCGAAAAGAGCGTTATAAAGGCGGTCACGGACGTCTTTTCCCCCTCCGCGGAGATAGACGTCGTGCGCGCGGAAAAGCAGTTCGCCGTCCCCGTGGGCAGCAGGTATGTCTCCAAGCGTATCTGCGCGAATGCGGAGAGTGAGAGCGAAAGCCCGATCAGGCGCTGCCTCGCCGCGATACCGAGCGGCGTGAGCGGGAACGTCTTTTGCAGCGACGGGAAACTCGTGGCGGAGGGTGTCGCCGCCGTATGCGAGATATACGAAAAAGAGGACGGTGAAATAAGTTCCGTCTGCGTCGAGATACCTTTCTCTTTTACCTCCGAGCTTAAAGAAGATGCCTACCTCGTGCGCGCGAGCATGACGGTGAGCGACATCGTCTCCCGCGTGCGCCGCGAGAGCGAAATAGAGGTCTGCGTGAGTTTGGGAGTGACGGCGGATCTTTACGAAAACAGAAAGCTTTGCGGGATAACGCATATGGAGATAGGTCAGGAGAAGACGGCGGAGCTTTGCGGCATAAGCGTCTATACCGTCGAAGAGGGCGAAACGCTCTGGGACGTGGCGAAAGCGGTATGCCTTTCGGAAAAGGAGATAATCGCGCAAAACGAGGGCGTGGAAAAGGGCTTGCGCGCGGGGGAGAGGATAACCGTCTTCCGCTGCATGGAAGAATAAACGCTCGTTTTGAGTAAGTGGCGCTCCCTCGGGGGCGCCTTTGTCTTGACTTACGCGCACGCGTGCGGTAAAATAAAAATATGGATAAAGTTACCGTACTTGCAAACGCCAAGCTCAATCTCTATCTCGACGTGCTCAAAAAGCGCGCCGACGGCTATCACGATCTCGACATGCTCATTGTGAGCGTCAACTGCGGCGACGTCATCACCGTGCGCCCCGCCGAAAAGGGCAGGATAAACGTGAGCATGAACGGTGTTCCCGCGGGCGAAGAAAACACCGCCGTACGCACCGCAAAACTGATAGGCGAACTTACGGGCGAGGGCATGGAGATCTCTATCGCCAAGCGCATCCCCTTTTCCGCCGGTATGGGCGGCTCTTCCGCCGACAGCGCCGGGGTCTTGAACGCGGCGAAAAAACTCTTCGGGATCTCCGAGGAAGAAAGTGAAAAAATCGCTCTTAGGGTGGGCAGCGACGTGGTTTACATGATGCACGGCGGGATAATGCGCGCGAGAGGAAGAGGAGAAGAACTCACGCCCGTGAGCGGACTTGAAGGCTTGAGGGAAAAATTTTTCGTCGTGGCGCAAAAGTGCGTCGGCGGCTCCACGAAGGAAATATACTCCCATTTCGACACTCTCGGCATGCAGCCCAAAAATTCCTTCGACGACGCGGTCAAAAGCCTTCAAAGCGGCGTCGGCGACGGATTTTACAACGCCTTGACCATGTCGGCGACCTATCATTGCCCGAGCATAGTGGCGACCATTTTCGATTTGAAAAACTTTTCCCCCTATGTATGCATGACAGGCAGCGGCAGTGCCGTTTTTGCCATGTTCGACGATTTTTTGCGCGCCGAAGAGTGCCTGCGCGCCCTGAAAGGCTACAAATTCAAAAGTATTTTGCATATTGTCTGAGCGCGTCTTGACAGTCGGAGACGGATCGGCTTACGTTTGGCGGGGAGAGGGATTTGTCTTTCAGCGATCGTTGGCGAGATAAGCTCGCCTTTCTCCGAGAACTCGTTCGCCCGATTGCGTGCAGCGAGCGTATGCCGCAGAGCGGCATTAGCGAGGGTTCTTTCCTCATTTCCCGCCAACAAAATAGGACAGCTTTCACTGTCCTATGATGTGGCAGAGAAAGAGGGAGTCGCCTTTCAGCGATCGTTGGCGAGATAAGCTCGCCTTTCTCCGAAAGCTCGTTCGCCCGATCGCGTGCAGCGAGCGTATGCCGCAGAGCGACATTAGCGAGGGTTCTTTCCTCATTTCCCGCCAACAAAATAGGACAGCTTTCACTGTCCTATGATGTGGCGGAGAAAGAGGGAGTCGCCTTTCAGCAATCGTTGGCGAGATAAGTTCGCCTTTTTCCGAAAACTCGTTCGCCCGATCGCGTGCAGCGAGCGTATGCCGCAGAGCGGCATTAGCGAGGGTTCTTTCCTCATTTCCCGCCAGTGAATTGTCAAGTTAAGTGCAACACTTTTTGTAATTCCTGCTCAAACAAGTCTGCCGGAGTTTGGAAGTTCAGCACTTTCTTCGGTCTGTTATTTATCTTTGCCACGTTTTGTGCAAGCGTCTTTGCAC
>DVNJ01000006.1 GCA_018714485.1 Candidatus Caccalectryoclostridium excrementigallinarum
ATGCCGCCAAGACCGCCGCGGAAAAGCTGGAAAAGCGCCGCGAGATCAAGAGGCTGAAAGCGGAAAAGGCGATGCGCAAGACGGCGAAAGTTCAAGCCAAGACGGACAAGGTCAAGTTCACGGACGAATATTTCGAGCAATATAAGACGGCGCACGCGCAAGAGCTGGAAGAGATGTCCCGCCTGCCCGAAGACGCCGAGGCTCCCGCCCGAGAGGGCGCGGACGGCGCGGGGGACGCAGAAAAAGCGCCCGAGCGCGCCGCTTTCGAAAAGGCGGAGTCGGAAAACGAAGATCCCGAAAAGAAGAATGTCAATGACGGAGGTGAAGATCAATGAAAAAGAAAATAGCGGTTTTGCTCATCGTCATTCTCGCGCTCACCTTCGCCCTGACGGCGCTCGCCGGCTGCCGCGACCTCTCGGCGCAAGAGGCGTTCGAGGCGCTCGTGAGCGCCTATGAGATGTCCATGGGCATAAAGTCCGACCCTGACAACGAAAACAGCAAATATAACAACGTCATCTATTATTACAAGGAGCAGGACCGCCGCGGCATCGAGACGGTCACCGATCCGAGCGGCAAGCAGGTCCCCGTCTCCCTGAAAAACACCACGGTCAACGTGCATTGCGACATAGACGACGATTATGTCCTGCACCCCGATCAGGGCTTCGGCGTGCATCTCCTTGTCGACCGCTACGTCGAGCAGAAAAACTCCGCGGGCAATATGGTGGACGATTATAACAACAACGTGGTCTATGACGCGCAGGGGAACATTGTGACTTATTCGGAAGACTTCCCCATTCAGGGCAGCACGGAAAAGGTCACCGTCATCGACAAGTCGGGCAGAAAGCCCAAGGAAGTCGAGGTGGAAGTGGTCAATCCCGACCTCGACAGCCTGAAGAATTACGGCGTCAATGCCGTCCTTGACCAAACGGCGGCAAAGACGGACGGCAGTAAGCGCTTCCTCTCGGCGAGCACGGGAGAGCCTTTCGGCTTTAACGCCGTCAAAAACAGCGACGGACTGCGCGGTCAGTTGCAGCAATATATGGAAGGCATGAGCGCGCAGGAGTTCGTCGCTTCCGAATATATGCAGCCTTACACCCTCTCTTCCCGCTTGGAAGAGATAGGTCTGCTCACCGCAGAGGACATCACCTTTAAAAACGTGTTCAGCGCGAACGGCAGCAAGGTGGGCGGCGCTAAGGAGCAGATGAACCTCATCACCCTCACCTTCAAGATGACGGACGGCTATGCCGAGCGTTACAGCGAGCGCACGGGCAAGGACGCTTCGCAGTCTGTTTTCGCCGGCTGCCTTTATGCGCAGATAGAGATAACCTTCGGCAGGATAAGCAATATCTTTGTCTACACTTCCGACCCCGACACCACGGGCATTTTGGCGGCGGATCAGGAAGTTTACAACTTGCAGATAAGTTATCTCGGTCCCAACCTGGGCTCCATGCCGACGGGATATACGAAAGTGGACAAGTTCTTCAAAGGATAAAAAGGCGCCCGCAGTAAAAGCGGGCGTTTTTTCGCCCCTGCCCCGCCTTTTACAAAAGCGCGCGGGCATAAACAAGGAGAAAACATGGCATTCAGACAGATGAGAAGAGCGCGTCAGGCGCTCCCCGAAAGCGAAAGCCGCGCGATCTTAAAGGCGGGCAAGACCGCCGTTCTCGCCCTCTCGGGCGACGACGGCTATCCCTATGCCCTGCCCCTCAATTATGTTTACGCGAACGGCGCCGTCTATTTCCACTCGGCAAAGAGCGGGCACAAGACGGACGCGATCGCCCGCTGCGACAAGGCGAGCCTTTGCGTGATCGCCCGCGACGACGTTTTGCCGGAAAAATTCACCACGCTTTATAAGAGCGTGATCGCCTTCGGCAGGATAAGCGCGGTCAAAGACGAGGAAGAACTGCGCCGCGCCGCCCGCCTTTTGGCGGAAAAATACTGCCCCCTCTCAAGCGCGCAGGAGATAACGGCGGAGATAGAAAAATACCTGCCCGCCCTCGCCGTGCTGCGCTTTGACATAGAACATCTCACGGGCAAGCAGGGCGCGGAATTTTTGCAAAATACTTAGCCCCTCGGGCGCGGGCGAAGCGCGCCCGCCTTACAAAGCTGCGGGCAAACAAAAAGCGCGGATCGCTCCGCGCTCTTTTGTTTTCCTGAGTTTTATTGCGTTTTTCCTTTGGCAAGATCCTTGTCCGTATAATAAGTTCCGCCCAAGCCGCCGTCAAGCCAAAGTTTTATCCCGCCGCTCTCGCGCGTGCGCTTCAAGTCGATGATGCGCTGATTGGACGAACCGCGGAAACGCAGCTTTATGTCTTTGAGCGCCTCCACGAACTCCCCGTCCACGAGCACGTCTATGCGCGCCAGCATGTCTTTCGTGAAGGGCGTGAACGCCGCGCCGCCCTCTTGCAGGTCGGTCTCCAACGTGTAACCCGTATAGCACCAGACGTCCTTTTGCGGAAAACGCTCTTTCACCTTTTTGAGCAAGCCGCAGACGGTCTCTTGATTGCGCGGATCGAACGGCTCGCCGCCCAAAAGCGAAAGCCCGGCGATATAAGAGTGCCCGAGCGCGGAGAGTATCTCCTCTTCTGTCGCGGCGGTATAGGGCGAGCCGTAGGCAAAGTCCCATGCCTCGGCATTGAAGCAGCCCTTGCAGCGATGCTCGCAGCCGCTGACAAAGAGCGAAACCCTCACGCCGGGACCGTTGGCGACGTCGTATTTTTTTATCGTGGCGAAGTTCATCTCAAAGGTGCAGCACGCGCGCTTTTATCTCTTTGGTCTTACCCAAATTCCAGAAGTTCTCGCCCAAATATCCGCAGGTGCGGCGGGTGACGTTCATCTTCCTGTGATCCTTGTTATGGCAGTTGGGGCATTCCCATTCGTTGTCGTCGTTGATCATGATCTCGCCGTCATAGCCGCAAACGTGACAGTAGTCGCTCTTGGTGTTGAACTCGGCATATTGGATATTGTCATAGATGAACTTGACCACCTCGCGCATAGCCTCCAAATTATGCTGCATATTGGGGATCTCCACATAGGATATGCAGCCGCCGCTGGAGATCTTTTGGAACTGCGCTTCGAAGGCGAACTTGCTGAATGCGTCTATGTGTTCGCGCACGTCGACGTGATAGGAGTTGGTGTAATATCCCTTGTCCGTGACGTCTTTGACCGTGCCGTACTTTTCCTTGTCTATGCGCGCAAAGCGATAGCAGAGCGACTCGGCGGGAGTGCCGTAAAGGGCAAAGCCGATGTTGGTCTCCGCCTTCCACTTGTCCGTGGCTTCGCGCAGCCTGTTCATCACGCGCAGTGCGAACTCCTCGCCCTTGGGCGTGGTCTGCGGCTCGCCCGTCATCAGCTTGGTGACCTCGTAAAGCCCTATATAACCCAAAGATATGCTCGAATAACCGCCGTAAAGCAGCTTGTCTATCGTTTCGCCCTTGTCGAGGCGCGCGATGGCGCCGTACTGCCAATGAATGGGAGAGACGTCGCTCTTCACGCCTTTGAGCGCGTTATGCCTGCACATGAGCGCCTCGAAGCAGAGCTGCAACCTCTCGTCCATCAGCTTCCAGAACTTTTCCTCGTCCCCTTCCGCCGCCAAGGCTATCTGCGGCAGGTTTATGCTCACCACGCCCTGGTTGAACCTGCCCTCGAACTTATAATTGCCATTTTCGTCTTTCCAGGGGGAAAGGAAGGAGCGGCAACCCATGGGGCTGAAAACGTTGCCCTCGTAATTTTCGCGCATCTTCTTGGCGGAGATATAGTCGGGATAAAGGCGCTTTGACGAGCACTTGACGGCAAGCTCGGTGACATAGTCGTACTTCCCGCCTTTGAGGCAGTTATGCTCGTCCAAGACATAGACCAGCTTGGGGAAGGCGGGCGTGATATAGACGCCCTTTTCGTTCTTGATGCCCTCGTAACGCTGGCGCAATATCTCCATGATTATCATGGCGTTCTCTTCGATATATTCGTCGTCCTTGTCCAAATAGAGGAAAAGGGTGACGAAAGGCGACTGACCGTTGGTGGTCATGAGCGTGTTTATCTGATATTGAATGGTCTGCACGCCCGCGCGCAGCTCTTCCTGAATGCGGTCGGCGAGCAGTTTTTCCATCTCCTCGCCCGTGATGTCGGGGAAGATCTCCTCGTAATGCTTGCGGAACTTCTCCTTGCTGCGCCTGAGATATTTGCCCAAGTGGCGGATGTCCACGCTCTGCCCGCCATACTGCGAGCAAGCCACGGCGGCGATTATCTGCGTGGTTATCGTGCACGCCACCTGAAAGCTCTTGGGGCTTTCGATAAGCTTGCCGTTCATCACCGTGCCGTTGTCGAGCATGTCGCCGATGTTGATGAGGCAGCAGTTGAAGATGGGCTGAATGAAATAGTCCGCGTCATGGAAATGCAGAACGCCCTCGTCGTGCGCCTTGGCTATCTTTTCGGGAAGCAGTATCCTGCGGGTGAGATCCTTGGAAACTTCGCCCGCGATGAGGTCGCGCTGAGTGGACGCCGCCAAGGCATTCTTGTTGGAATTTTCTTCCATCAGGTCCTTGTTGGAGTTGCGGATAAGTCCCAAGATAGCTTCGTCCGTGGTGTTGGCTTTGCGTATGAGCGCGCGGGTAAAGCGATATATTATATATTTTTTCGCAAGTTCATAGTGCCCGTAAGCCATCAGGCGCTCTTCGATTATGTCCTGAATGTCTTCAACGAGCATGCGCTTGCGTCCCTTGTGTTCGATAAAGTCGAGTATCTCCCTTATCTCCTTTTCGGACGCGCGTTCTTTTTCCTCTACTTCGGCGTTGGCTTTGCCGATCGCCACGGCGATCTTCGTCCTGTCGTACTCGGCGAATTTTCCGTCTCTCTTCACAACTTGCATGGCTGTCCTCTCCTTATCAAAAAAACTGCAAACATAATACTATATCTTGTGTTCAAAGTCAACGCTTTTTCCCACATCTTGCGATTTTTTCCAGTCAATTTACGGCTTTTATTTTTGCCGCCGCCCGCGTTTGAGCCGAAATTGTGCCATTGAAAAACCTATTGTGATAACCCGCCTTTTTCGCCCGCAAAACAACGGACCAAAACCGCCCGACTTTAACATCTCTTCAAAGGCGCAAAACTATTTTTTTTCTCTTTTCGGCATAGGCACAAGCTTTCGCCGCGCCGCCGAGCGCTATCACAAGATCGCTTTGCTCTATCATCCATTTCTCGCAGCCGTTCGCGGTAAGGCGGGAAAGATCTTTTGCTCCGAGGCGGATCGTTTCATCGTAAAGCCCGCTTTCGGAAAATTTTTTCGCTTGCCGCCCGTTGACATAGGGGATCACGAGCACGCACGTTATATTTTTATATTTATTTTTCACCTTATTGACGCAATCTGCCGCAAAGCCGTTAAGCCACCCGTCTTTGCCGCAATAACAGACGACCCTCCTCTCTTTCTGCGCCAAAAAAACGAGTATCTCGATAAGATCCACTTTGCTCCTGATGTCCGCGACAAAGTTTTCGCGCCCGCAAAACGCCACCCTCATAACAAAATTATATACCCGCAAAGCGCAATTTCCAACCGTTATATAGGTATACCTAAATAATTTTTTCTTGCGCCGTCGTTACAATATATATGTAGATATTTCTACATAGGAGTGTGCGGTGACAGTTGCGCAAGCGGTGGCAAAGCGCATAAGAGCCTTACTTGCCGAAAAGAATATGACGCTTTATCGGCTGGCGGAAAACGCCCATATCAAACACGGCTCTATGGCTTGCATCATGAACGGCAGGAATAAAACGGTCACGTTAAGCACGGTCATGATGATCGCGCGCGGATTCGACATGACTTTATTGGAATTTTTGGACGACGACGTCTTCACCTGCGAAGAACTCGAAGTGGAATAACTCCTCTTTTTTCTTTATCTCAAAACCTGAAAAAAGTGCGGCAAAACGCTTTACAACTTTAATGCGATAAAGTATAATGGTATCACCAACCCGAAAAAGAGGTGTTTTTTATGAAAAAGAAAATAGTTTTGGCACTTTTGCTCGTTGCGGTCGTGCTCACCGCCGTCCTCGGCGCCGCCGCCTGCACAAAAACCGAACTCATAGGCTTTGACGTAGAGCTTGCCCAAGCCGTGGGCAAGGATTTGGGCGTCGAAGTGGAATTCCAGCTGATCAACTGGAATAACAAAGAAAACGAACTCGAATCCAAGAACGTCGACCTTTTGTGGAACGGCATGACCATCACGGAAGAGCGCGAAGCGCAGATGGAGATAAGCGAGCCTTATATGCTCAACGAGCAGGTCGCCATCATCAGAAAGACGGACGCGAGCAAGTTTGACACTTTGGACAAAATGCTCGCCTCGAAAAAGTGGACTGCCGAAAGCGGCAGCGCGGGCGCCGAGCTTATCCCCGAGTTGGGCGCCACGCTTATCGGCGTTTCTTCGCAAATAAACATTCTCACCGAACTCAACGCGGGCAGCGCGGACATCGGCGTTATGGACAGCGTCATGGCGGGCTACTATATCAACGAAACGGGCAGCGAATATGCCGACAGCCTGATGATCGCTCCCGTGAAGATAGCGCTCGAAGACGAATATTACGGCATCGCCGCGCGCAAGGGCGAAGTCGCGCTCATGGACAAGATAAACACTTCTCTTGCCAAGCTCTATGCGGACGGCACTGTGGGCAAGATCGCGGAAACATACGGCTTGACCGACGTCATTCTGCCCGTCGAATACACTTCTCAATGGGACAGCATCGCCGACAAGTCCAGCTGGGACTACATCGTGAACAGGGGCAAGATAGTCATCGGTTACACTCTGTTCGCGCCCATCGCTTACGAAGTGGTAGCGGAATAATTTGCAAAAATACTCGGGCGCGGCGGCTTTGCCGCGCCTTTTTTTGAGGTAAAATATGGGACTTACTTTGGGACAAGCCACCTCTCGGCTTTTTGAGGGTTTCGGCGTCACGGTGCTGCTCTTCGCGCTCACTCTCGTGCTCGCCATTCCGCTCGGGCTCGTGGTATGCGCCTGCTCGACTTCGCGCTTCAAGCCGCTTGCCTATCTCTTTAAAGCCATAATCTGGGTCGTGCGCGGCACTCCCCTTTTGCTGCAGATAATCGTGGTCTTTTACGGCCCCGGTCTTTTGCTCGGTTGGCAGTACAACGAACGCATGTCCGCCTTGGTGATAGCCTTTACCATCAACTACTCCTGCTATTTTTCCGAGATATACCGCAGCGGTATCCAAAACCTGCCGCGCGGACAATACGAAGCGGGCTACGTCCTCGGCATGACCCGCGCGCAGATCTTCTTCCGCGTGATCCTGCCGCAGATGATCAAGCGCATACTCCCGCCCATGAGCAACGAGATAATCACCTTGGTCAAGGACACTTCCTTAGCGCAGATAATCTCCGTGAGCGAAATCGTCCTGACCGCATACAACCTGCAAAACACCTATGCCGTCATCTGGCCGCTCTTCTATGCGGGCTTGTTCTATCTCGTCTTCAACGGCATACTCACCCTGCTCTTCGGATATTTGGAAAAAAAGCTCAACTATTACAAGGTCTGACATGGAAAAAAACATCGACAAAAATCAAGCTCCTCCTTATCTGAAAGTGGAGGACATATATAAGAGTTTCGGCGCGAACAAGGTCCTCAAAGGCATCTCCTTCGACCTAAGCAAGGGTCAGGTCCTGGCGATCATCGGCTCCTCGGGCAGCGGCAAGACCACACTGCTTCGCTGCATAACCTTTTTGGAGCGCGCGGACAGGGGCGTCCTCACCGTGGGCGACAACGTACTTTTCGACATGTCAAAGGTGAAAACGGAAGACGGCACGCTCTCATCTTCCCTCTCCTCTCCCCTTTGCACCAAAGTTCGCTATCTGAAAGCAAAAGCGCTCTATGTCAAGAGCGTCACGGGACCTCTCGCCCGCTTTGAGTACGGAGAAAAGCGGGAATATTCCCTGCCCGTTTCCGAAAACACCGAGGACTTTGCCGAATTTCTGCGCATACCCTTTATCTCCCGGCCCCTGCGCAAGGCGGCGGAAGAGATCTATATAAGCCGCCGTCGCAGCGAACTCATCGCCGAGTCGCTCGAGCGCGACAAGCAGCGCGCCATGCGCGCGGAAGCGGCGCCCAGGGAAAAGCTGCAGCCGGAAAAGATAATAAGGCAGGAGCTGCGCCAAATAAGCGCGCAGGCGAAAGAGAGATCGGAAAAACTCTTTTCCCAAAGCGACGCCAAGGCATATGCCGACGTTCTGAGCATAAAGGACGTCCCCGACGGCATACTGCGCCGCGCGCGCAAGAGATATGTCGAATGCGGCGGCAGTGACGAGGGCAAAGCCATCTCCTCTCAGGAGGCAAAGGCGAACATGGCGCAATTCAAGCGCCTGCGCAAAGAAGGCGCTGCGGAGCTGAAAAAGATGAATTCCGCCGCCTATATCCGTAGTAAGAGGTTGCACTTCGGCTTGGTCTTCCAAAGCTTTAACCTTTTCCCGCAATATTCCGTTTTGGACAATGTGACCTTGGCTCCGCGCCTGATGATCAAAGAGGAGCTGAAAATGCTCTCCCTCTTTGCCAAGGCGGAAAAATGCGAGCGCGAGGGCGATCTTGCGGGAGCGGCGAAAAAGCGCGCCAAGGCGGAGATCATCGCCGAAACTCTCGCCAAAGAAGACGTCGAGGCGGCGCGCAGGACGGCGCGCGAATGCGCCGCGTCGGGCGGACGCCCGGACAAGCACGAATATGCCGCAAGAAGGCGGGGCGAGATAGAGCGCTATGCCTATACCCTGCTCGAACAGGTGGGGCTTGCGGACAAGGTGCGCGCCTATCCCTGCGAACTCTCGGGCGGACAATGCCAGCGCGTGGCGATCGCCCGCGCCCTCGCCCTGCGCCCCAATATCTTATGCTTTGACGAGCCCACTTCCGCACTCGACCCCGAACTCACGGGCGAAGTCCTCAAAGTCATCAAGGGCTTGAAGTCCTCCGAGCGCACCATGATAGTGGTCACGCACGAGATGGATTTCGCGCGCGACGTGGCGGACAAGGTCCTCTTCATGGCGGGCGGCGTGGTCGAAGAAGAGGGCACGCCCGAAAAAGTTTTCGACCACCCCGAAAGCGAGATCACCAAGGCGTTTTTGCGCAAGAGCGAAGAAAAATTCTGAGACGTCAAGCAAAAAGGCGCGCCCTTTTTCGGGGCGCGCCTTTTTCTTTCGGCGGCTTACTTGCTCTTCTTTGCCGCGGGCTTTTTTGCAGCCGTCTTTTTGGCGGCGGGCTTGGGCGCTTTCACGCTCTTCTTCTCGCCGTGCTTTTCGAAAGCGAACGCGCAGGGATAGTCCTGAGACTTGTCGCAGTCGGCGCAAAATTCATAGCTGCCGCAGCAGTCCTGACCGCGCTGAACGCTGTCGTTCCATTTCATAATGTCCAGCTCACGCTGTTTTTCTGCCATAGTGGTCATTTTTTGTTCCTCCGTTTAACAAAAATTCTTTTGTCTTAGACGTTATACCACTTAATTATAAAATTGTCAAACAAAAAGGGAAAAAATTCGCTTTTTCCCTTTTTTTGTCTTAATTTTCGGTGCTCGCTCACAGCGTAAAGTCGCAGATATGCGGATAGTGATCGGTCATCTCATCGTCGCCGCAATCGAAAAAGGGCTGAGTGACGAAAGCCTTTCTCTTCATCTTTCACCTTCCTTGATCTTTGCTCCTTCACGCTTTGCGTCTGCTCAAACGCTTTTTTACTTATTCGCTTGATTCTTGCGTTTTTCTTCCGCCTCGAGGCTCATCTTGTAAAGCTTGACCGAGCCGTCGATCGTCTTTTCCTTGGCGGACTTGCCGTAATTGTCCACGTCCACCATATTGCGCATGCCGTGATGCAGACAGAGCGCGCCGTTGATGCAGCCGCCGTCGCACGCCATGCCCTCGAAGAAGTTCTCCGCCGCCCTGCCCATTTTGAGTTTGAGCAGGTTCATGCGGCATTGATCGATGCCGCTCATGGCGATGGGGTTGATACCCGTCACGCCCATCTCTTCGCCCACGGCGCGTATGCCCTGGGCAATGCCGCAGGACTTGGCGAATATCCTGCCGTAATAAGAGGCGTTGTCGAGCGGGGTGGGTTCGAGCGACGCCACGTCGATGTCGCGCGCGTCCAAAAATGCCTGCAATTCCTCAAAGGAGATCACGCAGTCGATCGCGCCGTTCGTCTTGGGCAGGCGGAACTCCATCTTCTTTGACGTGCAAGGTCCGATAAAGACAACTTTCGCCGTGGGATCGGTGCGCTTGATGATGTTCGCCGCCTCGACCATGGGCGAATTGGAAGAGGAGATATACTGCTTCAACTCGGGGAAGTTCTTCTCCACGAACATGACAAAGGACGGGCAGCAGGAAGTCGTCATCAGACCCTTTTCCTTGAACTCGCCCGCCTCGTGATAGAGCACCACGTCCGCGCCCAGCGCCGCCTCGGTGACCTGATGGAAGCCCAGCTTCTTTATGCCCGTGATGACCTGCTCTATCGCCGCATACTTGAATTGGCTGACGATGGCGGGAGCTATCACGGCGTGCACCTTATATTTGCTGTTGTTTTCAGATTTTTGCAGCAAGTCTATGCAGTCCATGATAAAGGACTTGTCCTGGATCGCGCCGAAGGGGCATTGATAGACGCAGGCGCCGCACATAATGCACTTATTGATGTCCACGCGCGCCTTTTTCTCTTCGTTCATGGTGATGGCTTTCACCTTACAGCTCTGGATGCAGGGGCGCTGCTGATGGATTATCGCATTGTAAGGGCAGCTCTGGACGCATCTTCCGCACTCAATGCACTTTTCCTTGTCGATCACGGGGCGGTTGTTGACGATGGTTATCGCGCCCTTGGGACAGCTTTGCATGCACATATGGTTGAGGCAGCCTCTGCATGCGGGAGTGACGTAAATGCCGCCCACGGGGCATTCGTCGCAAGCCTCGTCGATCACCTCTATCACGTTGGGATCGCTCTTGTTTCCGCCCAAGCCCAGCTTGATGCGCTCTTGCAAAATAGCCCTCTCCTTATAAATGCAGCAGCGCATGGTCGCTTTGGGTCCGGGGACTATCTTTTTGGGGATCTCGGTATATATGTTGTCCATATTCCCCTCATACCGCCTGCGGATAAGCTCTTTCAATACTTCGTATTTAAGCTCCTGGATCTTTGTGTCGAACTTGTTGAACATCGCCTTGTCTCCTTATCGGATTTTATCTTGCTCGATAATTTTCCCGTTGTCTATATCCTTCAAAATAAGCTCGTCTTCATTCAAGACGAGATAGCTGTGCGCCGTCCCCTCCTTGGGCAGGGTGACGGAGCCGGGGTTCGCCACCGTCACGCCGTCTTTATGCGCGATAAAGCCCGTGTGCACATGCCCGTAGATGAGCGCGTCGCCGCAGGAAGGCGGCAGCCTGTCTATGTCGAAAACGTGCCCGTGCGTTAGCGTTACCCTCTTCCCTCCGACAAAGAGCGCGCCCTCTTCGACAAAGGAAAACTCGGAAATGAGCGTATCCACCTGACTGTCGCAGTTGCCCTTTATCACCATCATTCTCTCTTTGAGCGCGTTGAGCGTTGCGGCGACTTCAAGCGGCGCATAGTCGCGCACCATGTCGATACGGTTGCGCGGTCCGGGATTATAGATGTCGCCCAAAAGCACCAAAAGCTGCGCGCCCTCTTGCTCAAAGACCTGCTTTATCCTTTTTGCGTAATACGACGAGCCGTGCACGTCGGAGGCTATCATTATCTTCATCAGTTATATTCTATCTCCACTTGTTTTCCCATTTTGCGCAGGTTTTCCGCCAACTTTTCCACCAGCTTCAACTTCATGGTGATGTCGATGGGCAGCCCCTTGTGCGCGATGTTGGCGCTCTGCCCCACCAAAAAGTTCACCTTTGTCGCCTGCTCGAACAAGAGATTGGCAAGCAGGGACGCGCCGTCCTTTTTATCGTAATATTTGGGCGAGAGGTCGGAGGTGGAATTGTATTTTTCCGCCAGCTCCAACAGCCTTCTGAGCGTGATCACGCCCTCGGTGGTCAGGTCGATGCCGTCTATGTGCCCGATCGGCGGAATGTCCTTGTCCACAAAGTCGAGAACGGTGTCCACCTTCGTGCCCAAGTGCCGCGCCACTATCTGCGACGTGGTCCCGCCGCAGACGGCTTTCTTGCCCTCGTAGCTCATCAGCTTTTCCACGCAATAATCGTCCATGTCCTTGTTCACGGGCGCGCCGACCATGATGGACACTTGCAGGCTCTTGCGCAGCTTGATCGCCGCGACCGTCGTGTCGTCGCCCGGCTTGTCCATATAAAGGTCGTTGCAAGCCCCCGCGAGCAGGCAGGCGACAGCCTTTGCCGTCATGCGCGGAGTCACCGTCCGCTCGAGAAACTCCTTTACCTCGGGACGCTGCCAGCCGAAATTGAGCAGCATGCCTATCCCCGCATGGATAACTCCGTCGCTCATGAAGACGATGACGTCTCCTTCTTGCAGCGCCAGATCGCTCTTATAGACCTTTTTTCCCAGCACGGTAAGCTCGGTGCGCTCGAAATCCGCGCTCTTGCCCTCGTGATAATATATCGCGGGCGGATTGTCGAATTCGAACATCACGCCCCTGCCCGTCTTGTCGATATGCACCACGGTGAAAGTGGCGTACGCCACGCCGCGCACCTTGCATACGGGCAGAGTTTCGAGAATGGTCTCCACGCAGTCTTCGATGGAGATCTCGTTGGCGACCATCGTGCAGAGTATCTTCGAGGTGAGCATGGAGAGAATGTTGGCTTTCACGCCGCTGCCCATGCCGTCGGCGAGCACGACCGTCGTGTTCTCCCCGTCCGAATATATCTGCACGTTGTCGCCGCACAGCTCCTCGCCCGCCTTGTTGAGCGAGGTATAGCCGTACTCTATATCAAGTGACATCCTCGCCCTCCTCGCGTTTGAGCATGCTCTTCAATTTGAGCAGAGCCACTTTGGTCTCCGCCGTCGTCTCGCCCAAGAGAGAGGCTATCTCCTGCGCCACGCGCATCTGCTTCATGATGACTTCGTCCGTCGTCGCCAAGGTCTCGGAAGTGAGCTGATGAAGCCTTCCTTCATATTGCTTTTCGTCCGTTATGTCCTTATAGAGCGCAAAGAGCACGTTGTGTTCTTTGAGCACGACGGCGTTTATCTCCACGAACCTGTCCGTCTTTTTTATGTGTTCGCATTTGCGCGTAAAGCCCGTCTTGCTCTCGTAAGCGGCGATATATGCCGACGGATCGGCAAAGTCCACGAGCAACATGCCCTTGGGATCGCTCTCGCTCACGCCGAACATCTTCTTGGCGGCGTTGTTCATCTGCAAAACGCGCATATCCCCGTCCAGCACGAGTATGCCGTTGGGGCTGTTTTGTATTATCTCGTATGACAGCGACTCCGCCCGCTGTCTCATATAAGGCAGGCACATGGATATGTCGGCGAAGCCGTTCGCCACCGCCCACGCCTTTTGACGGCAGGAATCGTAGCCGCAGGCGCCGCAGTTGAGCTGATTTTCCGGCTTGTCCCTGCCCGTTTTCGCCATTATCTTCAACAGCCTTTCTTCGCTCACGTCAAAGCCGCTGGCGCGCAGACGGGCATGCACCTGACGCATATTCCCGCGCAGAAATTCCTCTTCGAACTCCGTCTTTACGCCCCCGCCCCTGCCGGCATAGCCGCGCACGGCTTCGTTGGCTTTGATCGCCCCGCCCTTGTTCCTGATGGCGCAGGGACCGTTGATACAGGCATATTCGCAGGCGTTCATCTCGATGAACACCCCGTCCATGTCGTCTATGTTCTCCAAAACTTCCTTGCAGCGCTCAACTCCGTCCACGGTGAGATATTCGTATCCCTCGGGCAGCTTGTCGAAAGACTTGATGACGCCGCGCGGAATGGGGAAATATCTCGCGCGCAGTCCGCCGTCCTCTTCTTCGAGATTCTCGCTGCCCAAAACGACGCACTTGTCGCGCAGCATCTCGATCGCCTCTTCGAAGGTGAGCACGCCGTCGATCACGCCGCTCTCGGCTGCCTCGCGCTTTTTGGCGATGCAAGGTCCGATAAAGACCACTTTCGCCTCGGGACGCGCTTTTTTTATCAGCTTTCCGTGCGCCACCATGGGCGAGATCACGGGAGAGAGATATTTGAGCGCGGCGGGATAATAGAGCGCGATGAGCCTGTTCACCGCCGGACAGCAGGAAGTTATGTAGTTGCGGTATTTGCCGCTTTCCAGATCCTGCTTGAAGCATTCCACCACCGCGGCGGCGCCCACCGCCGTCTCTTCGGCGTCGGCAAAGCCCATCTGTTTAAGCCCCTTGCGCAAGATCTCGAAATTGTTTATCCCGAGGCTCGCCACGAACGACGGCGCGACCGAGGCGACGACGTTGCCCTCTTTGAGCAGCTTTTCCACCTCTTCCCTGCCGCTGTGGACGACTTTCGCGTTCTGATGGCAAACGAGCGTGCATTTGCCGCAGAGTATGCATCTGTCCTCGATTATCGTCGCCTGGTGCGTTGCCACCTCGATCGCCTTGACCGGGCAGGAGCGCAGACAGCGGTAACAGTCCTTGCAGTTGGCGGGCTTGAATTCAAGATACATTCCCTTTGTCATTTTCTTACCTCGGGAAGTACCCTCTCTTCAAAAACCTTGCGCACGTTGTCGCCTTTAAGACCCGTGACTATCTCGTCGTCTATCTTGATGGTCACGCCCTCGGCGCAATGACCCAAACAGAACGAAGCCTCCAAGCCGACCTCTTGCTCCACGCCGTATTCTTCGATGAGCTTTTTGAAGCCCTCGATGACGTCGTAAGAGCCTTTAAGATGGCAGGAACTGCCTACGCATACGCTTATTCTCATATTGTCCACCCCTCAGTGAATTTTTTACTGATTAAATTATATAAAATGCGCGCGATAATGTCAACGGCGAATTTGCGGTTTTCGTTAAATTTTTAACATTTTCTTTTTTTATCCGCATTTTATCCGCGTCACTCCCCCACGCCGTAGATCGCGCCCGTGACCGTTCCATCGAAAACGGGCGTATAGCGCGCCTCGTCTTCCCCTTCTTCCTGGATAAAGACGTTTTCCATGCCCAACTTTTCCGCGTGCGCCAGGCAGGCTTTATATTCGAGCGGTTTGAGGGGCCTGTTTATCTCGGGAAAATTTTTCGCCTCGCCCGCGGGATAATACTGTCTCATCAGCGAAAAGAAGGTCTCTTTCCCCAAGTTTGCGGCGACGCTGTCCAAGACGGCGAAAGTGTTTTCCGCGTTCGCGGGCAAAACAAGATGCCTCACTATCATGCCCTTTTGCATTATCCCCTCTTTATCAAAGACGTCCTTCGGCGCCAGCTCGCGCATTTTCAAGAGCGCGGCAAGCGCGCGTTCGGGATAATCGGGAGCCGCGCTGTAACGCTTCGCGGGGGCGCTCAGGGCATACTTGTGATCGGGAAGCCAGACGTCCACGACGCCACGCAAAAGTTCGAGCGTCTTCAAGCTTTCATAGCCGCCGCAGTTATAGACGACGGGCAGGGCGGGACGATAAATGTCGAAAGCGCGCAAAATGCCCGTGACGAAATGCGAGGGGGTGATAAGTTCGATATTGTGCGCGCCCGAATCTTCGAGCAGTCTGAAAATGTCCGCAAGCTCGCGCGGGGTCACGGGGACGCCATCGCCGCGGGAGAGAGAATAATTCTGACAGTAAACGCATTTGAGCGAGCAGCCGGAAAAGAAGACGGTGCCGCTGCCGCGGCTACCGCTTATGGGCGGCTCTTCCCAGATATGGCGGCACGCCCTGCCGATACGCATTTGTGCGGGCATACCGCAAAAACCCAAGGTCTTTTCCCTGTCCGCGCCGCAGGCGCGGGGGCACAAAAGACAGTTCATCGCAAAGTTTTGAGCAAAAGCTCGGCGAGCATGATCTCGTACGCCACCTGCCCGTCCAGCTCCGCGAGCGCCTCATCGCGCTTTTCCGCGTTGCGCCGCGGCAGATCGTTGTTATACTGCCTGATCTTGCAGTAAGAGGCAAAGGCAAAGAGCGCCACGAGCAGGGAAAGCGCGCCGAGCACGGCGGCGCCTATGCCGAAATAAAGCAGCGCGGCATGCGCTTCGAGATAGGCGGGATCGACGGCGTAAATGCAGCAAAGTCCCGCCACGAGAAAGACTATCCCTATCGGCAGCGAAATGACAAAGCGCAAAACTTCCTTGGGCGCGCGGGGATCGGGAGCGTCCAAAAACGGCTCCAACTCGCTGTCCGAGGCGACGCCCTCTTTGAGTTCGGCGCGCTTTTTCAAGCCCGCCTCTTTGCGCGCGGCTATCTCGCCGCGGAATTTTTCCAACTCTTCCCTGTCCTCTTCGTCCGCGCCAGCGCAAACGCTCCTGATCATGTCGTCATAGCGCGCGAGCGGCACTTCGGGGGAAAAGCCGTTTGTCAACTTTATCAATGTTTTCGTGCTCGGATCCATTTTTACCTCACTTTGAAAGCGCCGCGCGGAAAAACTCCTCCGCCTTGTCCATGAAGCCCTCGTCCGTGGCGAAGACGACTTCTTTCTTACTGTAATGATAGTGCACGTCCACTTCGTATTTGAAATAGCATTCGTCCTTGCGCAGCTTGCGGCGCGGCTTTCCGACTATGTCCGCCTTGATGACGTCCTCCGCCGCCACGGGACGCGAGAGCGTATGTCCCCTGTCCTCATAGACGAGAATGCGCGCGTTCTTGTTCTCTATGCCCTCCGCCGCCGCGATCGAGCAATCGTAAGGGACGGTCGGGTCGTCCTTGCTGTGCGCGATGAGCACGGGTCCGCCGTAAGCGTTTATCCCCTCCACCGCCGTATATTTGGCGCTCTTGCCGAAGATGAAACGCTCGATGACGGCTATCCACGGCAGAGTGAGCGCGCCGAGCGAGCCGCACATCTTGACCGCCTGGAAGCGCACGATGCTGCGCTCCTTATTAAAGCCGCTCGCGGAAACGACCGCCGCGGGCTTATGTCCGTAATTGAGCGCCGCCGCCGTGCCGAAGCCGCTCCAGCTGTGCCCGTAAAGCAGAATGGGCAGCGAGCCGTATTCGGGCGAATTTTCCATATAGGTGAGCACGGCGTGGATGTCGACGTGCGATTGAGGCAGCCCGACCATGCTCTCCCCCTCGCTGTCGCCGCAGCCGGTGATGTCAAAGCCCACGACGATATAGCCCTTATGGGCGAAATAGGCGATACGGTTGAGATAGTTGCCGTGACTGCAGCCTATGCCGTGGCAAACGAGCACGACGGCTTTGCCCTCGCATTTTTCCCTGTCGCGGTATTCAAAACAGGCGAGCCTGTTCTTTCCCGACTCCACCTTGAAAGCGGCGCAGTCCAGCTCGGGATAGTCGGACGCGGTCAGGATCGCCTCGGTCTTGTCACAGCGCTTGCCGAAGAGATAGCGATAGAGAAGATAAGTTACCAAAAGGGGAATGACGATCGTCCAGACAAGCAGAATGTAAACGATAATTATCCCCGCCTGCATAAAAGCTTTTTTGTTTTTCATTTTTACACCGCGCTTTATCGTGATAGCTATATTATATTACCGCGCAAAAAATATGTCAATCGCGCGGCGGTTGCAAAAAACGCGCAAAAAAGTTATAATATCCCCATGGAACTTCCCGAAAAATTCAAGTCGCGCATGCGCGCCCTGCTCGGCGCGGAATATGAGGACTTTCTCGCCTCTTACGAGCAGCCCTCCTTGCCCGCGCTGCGCAAAAACACGCTCAAAGCAAGCTCTTTCCCGCCCTGCTGCACCGAGCTTGTGCCTTGGTGCGATCTCGGCGCATATTACGAAGGGTCGCCGGGAAGATCGGTCCTTCACGAAGCGGGAGCTTACTATATCCAAGAACCCTCCGCCATGGCTGTCGTCACGGCGGCGAACATTAAAGCGGGCGAAAAAGTGCTCGACCTCTGTGCCGCTCCCGGCGGCAAGAGCACGCACGCGGCATGCTTTTCCCCCTCCCTTCTCGTCGCCAACGAGATAGTCCCCTCGCGCGCCGTCACGCTCGGGCAGAACATCGAACGCTGCGGCATTCACGACTGCGTGGTCACAAACGCCTCCCCCGCCCTGCTCGCGGACAAATGGGGCGAGTTTTTCGACGTCGTCATCGCCGACGTCCCCTGCTCGGGCGAGGGCATGTTCAGAAGGCGGGAGATCGCCGTCAGGGAATGGAGCGAGGAAAACTGCGCCCTCTGCGCCATGCGCGACGCGGGCATTCTCGAAAGCGCCGCGCGCCTGACGGCGCCGGGCGGCAAGATAGTTTATTCCACCTGCACTTTCAACAGGGCGGAGAACGAGGACGTCATAGAAAAATTTCTGCTAAGCCACGACGAGTTTTCCCTCTCCCCCACTCCGCTCGACAGGATAGAGGGCATGACCCGCGGCATTGGCGGGATAGGGTTGCGCCTTTATCCCCACAAGCTGCGCGGAGAAGGGCATTTCGTCTGCGTGCTCAAAAAAGCGGACGGAACGGCGGCGCGGGGGAGCGCGCTCAAACGCACGGTGCAAAAGCAAGCCGTCAAAGCCTTCGAAGAGTTTTCAAAGGGCGCGCTCAAAGAGCGGATCGAATGCGATCTCTGCGCGGGAAACACGCTTTTTCGCACTCCTAAGGCGTGCCCCGACCTCTCGGGCGTAAAATATCTGCGCGTAGGGCTCCCGCTCGGGACTTTCGAGCGCGGCAGGTTCACTCCCCATCATTCGCTCGCGCTCGCCCTGAGCAAAGAGGGCGCGAGGCAAACGCTCGATCTCGTCGCGGACGAAAAGCCCTCACTTTCTTATCTGCACGGTGAAACGCTGCCCGCAGACCTTGAAGACGGTTGGACGCTCGTGACCGTAAGCGGCATCTCCTTAGGCTGGGGGAAAGCCGTGGGCGGAGTCTTGAAAAATTTTTATCCCAAAGGATTGAGAAAATAAAATTACTTTTTCGCCAAATATTCTTTGAGCGATCTCAGCTCCCAGCGAATGGGAGTCCTGCCGTTTGCCGCGAGAAATTCGTTGGCTTTGGAAAAATGGCGGCATTCCAGAAAGCCTTGATAAAAAGAGAGCGGCGAAGGGTGCACGGAAGTGAGGATAAGATGTTTGGGATCGGTGATGAGCGCGCCCTTTTTCTTGGCGTAACCGCCCCAGAGCATGAAGACGATCGGCTTTTCGCTCTTGTTGAGCAGGGAGATGACAAAGTCGGTGAATCTCTCCCAGCCCTTTCCCGCATGCGAGCCGCTCACGCCCGCACGCACGGTCAGAACGGCGTTGAGCAAGAGCACGCCCTGCTCCGCCCAACCGGAAAGGTCGCCGCAGGAAGTGGGCGGGATCCCGAGATCGTATTCGAGCGCCTTATAGATATTGACGAGCGACGGCGGGCACTTGACGCCCTCGCCGACGGAAAAGCACATTCCGTTCGCCTGCCTCTCGCCGATATAGGGATCTTGACCGATCACGACCACTTTCACGTTTTCGTAAGGGGTATGCGCAAAGGCGGCGAGAATGTCGCGCTTGGGCGGATAGACGGTGTGGGCGGCATATTCCGCACGCAAAAACTCGCGCAGCCTGTCGAAATATTCGCTGTCGAACTCGCCGCGCAAAAGCTCGTCCCAACTGTTACCCAAATGCGACGCCATCAGTCTATCGCCTCCGCTATCGGCTCATGGGAAAGATAATGAAAGAGATATTTGAATCCGAGCGCTTTCAGCCCCTCTTTCACCTCGTTGAAATGAATGAGCTGCAACTGCGGATAATGCGCGTCCGAGCCGTAAGTTATCAGCTCTCCGCCCAGCTCCTTATAGCGGCGCAGGATGCCGTCTTCGGGGATATAGGGTATGCCCGTGCCCCTGCCGTTGACTTCGAGCGCCTTTCCCCTTGCGATAATGCCGCGCAAGATCTCATCGAACATGTCGGGGAACTCTTCGTATCTCAGCGCCCTGTTTTCAAAGGGCGCCTTGCGCGCGACATAGCCGATATGTCCGATGACGTCATAGGGGAAATCCGCCTTCACGCTGTCCAAAACAGCCCGAACGTAAATGCCGTAAGCCTCCCTTCTGCCGCGCGTAAAATAGCTGTCGTAATAGCAGTCCTCTTCGCCCGCCACATGCACGGAGTTTATCACCACGTCCGTTTCGTATTTTGACAGTATCTCGGCATAGAGCTTGTCCGCGGGCGCGTAATAGCCGCATTCAAGCCCCACGGCGAGGTCTATCTTCCCCGCATATTCCGCTTTTAAGGCATGGCTCTCGGCAAAATGCCGCTTGAGATCTATCTGCGGCACGTCAAAAAAGGCGGGGATGAGCGCATAATCCCTGTCGCAGTGATCGGTCATCGCCATATAAGACGCGCCGAGCCTTATCGCGTTTTCGATCATCTCCCGCGCCGGCACGAAGCTGTCGTGGGAGTGATCGCAGTGTGTGTGTCCGTCAGCAATATACATCAGCCGTTAAGCACCTCTAAATACATTTTCACAAAGTCTTCTTTTCCCATCATCACGGGAACGGGATAGAGCGGATTCGCCTCTTTGTAAGCCGCCTCGCTCATATCGACCGCGTCCTCTTTCTTGATGATGCCGCCGAAGTTTTCGGGGATCTGCATATAGGCGTTCATGTCCTTGACCGCCTTGATGAACGCCTTGGCTTTTTCCGCCTCGCCCGCGCCCGTTATGCCGACGACGTCGGCGAGCTTTGCCAGCTTCTTATAGATCTTCTCGCCGTAGAAGTCGAGCATATGCGGCAGAATGACCGCCATGGCGAGCCCGTGCGGCGTGTTGTATTTTGCGCCCATGGCATGTCCCATCGCGTGCACGTTGCCCACATAGGCGCGCGTAAACGCCACGCCCGCGTCGAAAGCGGCGGTCTGCATGTTCTTTCTCGCTTCCATGTCCTTGCCGTCGTCGTAGGCGCGCTTCAAATAGGTGAAGATGAGCTTGATCGCCTCTTCCGCCTTTTGCTTTGTCTCTTTCGTGTTGGAATTGCCTATGTAAGCCTCGATCGCATGACAGAGCGCGTCCATGCCCGTCGTGGAGGTCACCTTCTGCGGCAGTCCCGCCGTCAGCGAGGGGTCGAGCACGGCATAGTGGGGAATGAGCGGAAAGTCCTGTATGGCATATTTGAGATGATGCTCGGGATTTGTCGTGTCGGTTATGACCGCCGCCAGCGTCGTCTCGCTTCCCGTGCCCGACGTGGTGGGAATGGCGAAGAAGGGAGGCATTTTTTTCACCACTTTCAAAATGCCCTTCATCTTGGGAATGCTCTTCTTGGGACGGGCGACGCGCGCTCCCACGCCCTTGGCGCAGTCCATGGGCGAACCGCCGCCGAAGGCGATGATGCCCTGCGCGCCGCTCTCGTTATAGAGCGCGAGCGCCGCTTCCACGTTGTCGATGGTGGGGTTCGCCACGACCTTGTCGTAGACCGCCGCCTTGACCCCCTCTTTTTCCATCGCTTCGAGCATGGGCGCGCAAAGTCCCAACTTCATGAGGTTGCCGTCCGTCACCACGAGCACCTTTTCTATCCCCTTGCTCTTGACGAACGAGGCAAGTCCCGCCGCGCCGTTTTCGAATTGCAGCAATTCCGGCTTGCGCCAGGGCATGAGCTTGATCAGCTGTTTGAGCACAGCCTGAAAAGTTCTGCAATACATCTTGTAAAATATGTTCATACATCTCCTCCGTATGCTTTTGAAATTTTACGCCGTCAGGCGTTTATTTGCGTAATATCCACCTTTGTCCCCGAAAAAGCGCTCTCCTCGGCGCCCTCGGCAAAGGCTATCTTCGCCCCCGCGTTCAGCACGAGCGAGGAATTGTCCAACTTCACGCAGTCGGCAAAAGCGCTCGAATAGAGCGTCACCTGCGAATTGAAGGTCACGCGGGTAAGGCTTTTGCAGTTCCTGAACGCGGACGAGCCGATCTGCTCTATCGTCGCGGGCAGCTCGATCGCGGTTATGCGGCTGGAATTAAAGCAGTCCGTCCCTATCGACTTCATGCTCTCTCCGCCCGCCAAGGTTATCTCGCTCAGCCCGCTGTTATAAAAAGCGCTCGCGCCCAGCGAGGTTATCGCGCCCTCTATCTCGATCGACGCCTTCGAGCAGTTATAAAAAGCCCTGTTCGCGATCGTGACGCACTTTTCGGGCAGTCTCACTTGCAAAAGCCCCGTGCAGTTTTGAAAAGCGCGCTCGCCGATACCCGTGATATTCTCGCCCAAATATACCCTTTCAAGGCTCCTCATTCCCTCGAATGCGCCGTTGGGCACATAGGTGGCGGCGCTGCTCACCGTGATGGTCTTCAACTCGGGGTATCGCGTCCAACTCGAACTCGACGACCCGAAGAGATAAGCCATGCCCATATTGGGTTCGCTCGTCACCGTCGCGCTCGCGCCGGCAAAGGGCAGAATGAGATTTTGAAGAGAGGTGCAGCCCTCAAACGCGCCCCTGCCCATCTTTTTCACGCTGTCGGGAATGACGAGAGTCTCTATGCTCTCGCAACCCTTGAAGGCGTTTTCCGCCACTTCCACCACGGGCACGCCGTCCACGGAAGCGGGCACGGCGACCCTCACTCCCTTAAATCCCGCGCCCGCAAAGACGCTGTAACCGCCCTCGACGCGGGTATATTGCAAGACGCCCTCGTAAACGGCGGTGAGTTTCAGCTCTTTTTCGACCGCCACGATGGCGTTGGCGCCGTAAAAATTGCCCTCCTCGTCCGTCCAGCCGCTTATCTGCGCCCCTTCGTATTCGGGACGATATTCTCCCAAGTCTATTTGACCGCCCTTCACGGTCGCAACGATGTTTTCGTCGCTGCCGCCGTAAACGCCGCCCGCGAGATCGAGCGTCACCTTCACGCCCTCTCCACATGCGGCAAAGCATACCGCCGCGGCGACTATCGTCAAAACAGCCAGAACGACTATCGCTTTTTTCTTCATATATCCTCCCTGCCCGATAAGATCTTTTTCGCCTTGCGCCTGATACGCTGCAAGGCATTGTCGACGTACTTGACGCTCTTTTTTATCTCTTCGGCGATCTCGGCATAGCTGCAGCCTTCCGCCCAGAGCCCGAATATCTTCTCTTCCTCGCCGTTCAGCCCCGCCCTGATGCGCTCCATGAGCTGCCTGTCACCGATGTCGTCGGTGAGGTCGTCGCTGCTGACAAGCTCGGTGTTTTCCAGCGGCACATAGTTGTTGAGCGGTCTGTTCTTTTCCCGCGACGCCGCCTTGACCGCGTCCAAGATATTCGCCTTTATGCAGGCGTAGGCATAGGCGGAAAACTTGCCCTTTTCTTCCTTATAGGTGCAGATGGCTTTATAAAGCCCGATCATGCCCTCCTGCCAGGCGTCCTCGGACGCCGCGCCCACGATATAATATCTGCGCGCGAGCGCCTTGACCATGCCCATATAGGCAATGAGCAGTTCTTCCATGGCGCCCTTGTCGCCCGCCGCCGCCTTTTGCAAAAGCTGCTTTTCGCTCATCTTCTCTGCCTTAAAACTTCGTAGCACAAAACGCCGCAGGCAACGGACGCATTGAGCGAATTTATCTTCCCTTTCTGCGGCAGCGCGACCGCCCCGTCGCAGAGCTTGGCGGTGAGCGCCTTCACGCCGAAGCCCTCGCTGCCGATGACCAGCGCCACGTCGCCTTTAAGATCCGTTTCATAGACGCTATTTCCCTGCATGTCCGCGCAATAGACCTTGACAAAGTCCTCTTTGAGCGCCCTGATCGTGTCGTTGATGTTGTTCACGGCGGCTATCTTCACATAAGAAGTCGCGCCCGCCGAGACCTTCACCACCGTGGCGTTCACGCCCACGGCGCGGCGGCGGGGAATAATTATCCCGTGCACGCCCGCGCACTCGGCGACCCTGACTATGCTGCCTAAATTGTGAGGATCTTCGATCCCGTCCAAAATGAGCAAAAAGAGTTTTTCGCCCTTCTTGCGGGCGGCGGACACTATTTCCTCCACGCCGCAGTATTTATATTCGTCCGCCACGCCGACGACGCCGCGGTGCTTTTCGCTCCCGCACAGCCTGTCCAGCTCCTTTCGCTCGCAAAAGACAAGCCTCGCGCCCGCGGCTTTCGCCTTTTCGACGATATCTTCCGCGCCGTGAAGTCCCTTTTGCACATAAAGGCGCGAGAGCGCGCCTCCCGCGCCGAGATGTTCGCGCACGGCGTTTTTTCCTTCGATAAGCATTATTTTTCCTCTTTGAGTTTTTCGTTGAGCTTCTCCCGCCTCAGCCTCACTTCCGCGGGCTTTAAGCAGCTCATCTTGCCCTCGCTGCAAGCGCCTCTCACGCAGGAAGGTCCCGCGGTCACGAAAAGCTCGGGCGCGACTTTCAGCACCTCTTCGAGCATGCTCCACGCCACTTCCCTGATCTCCCATTGCGCGCGGTTACAGCAGCGCACGGTGAAAAAGTGCATGAGTTCGCGCACGTTCATGGTCATGGTCATCTTGGTCTCGGCGGCGTTGGGCAGCACGAAGCGCGCGTCCTCGTTGGACTTTTCGCAAGCTCCGCCCAGCCTCTCCTGCCACTTGCAGTACCAGGAATGCATGGTCTTCATCTGCTCTTTGTATTCCTCTTCCGCCTCGCTTCCCAGCGCCCTAATCGCAGGGGGGATGACAAAGTTGAATTCCCCCTTTTTGTTCGCGTCCACATATCTTTGCGACTTGACGGAAAAAGAGGCGATCCTATGCCGCGTCACCTGCGCCAAAAAGCTGCGCGAGACGCCCTCGATCCCGAAAGTGAACGAGGCATGCTCGAAGGGGGAAAGGTGCCCCATCGTCACAAGGCGCGCCAAAAACCTGCTCACGTCGCTCTCGTCCACTCCCCTTTTGAGTTCGGCTATATCCGCGTCGGAATAGCAGAGCTTGGCGGACATGGCGATCGTCTGCGCCGGATCCTTCGTGTAAGTAAGCAAAACGACTTTGGGTCTGACTTCGGGCATATTCACTCCTCGCCGCTCTTGCAGGCGGCATTCAAAACATATTCCAATCTCTCCTCTTGTCCGGTCAGATAGAGGTATCCTATGACCGCTTCGAGTCCGCTGGCTTTATGATAATCGCCCACGTCCGCGTTCTTGGCTTTATGCGCGCTGTGATTGTTGCGGGCGCGGCGGTAGATATCCGCTTCGCTTTCGCTGAATTCGCTCAAAAGCCTCTCCGCCGCGCGCGCCTGCGCGGACGCCTTTATCACCTGCGACGCGCGCGTATGCAACGCGCCGCTCTTGGCGGGCGACGCCGAAACGAGACGGGTGCGCACATAGAGCGTCTGCACTCCGTCTCCGACAAACGCGAGCACGAGCGGATTAAGCTCCGCCGCCCGCTTTTCGCTCATTACTTGCCGCACTTTGCGATGAAATAGTCAAACAGCAGTTTGTCGCTGTATTCCTTCTCGCCCGTGGCTTTGAGCGTGAGCTGCTCGATATATCTCTTGCAGACGCGTTCGAGGCAGCGGATTATCTCGAAAGCCTCGTCCATGTCCCTGCCCGCGCAGAACACGCCGTGATTCGCCATAAAGCAGGCGTTGCGCCCTTCCATCGCCTTTACCGTCCCTTCCTTGAGCTTTTTCGTGCCCGGAAGTCCGTAATCGCCCACGCGCACGCTGCCGCCGAGCAGCTTTTTCTCCTCTTCCGTCATCGCCGACTCCGGCAGTTCCTTGCGCGCGGAAGCGAAGATGGAACCGTAATAGGGATGAGAATGTATGGTGGCGTTGATCTCCTCTCTGTTGAGCATGAGATAGGCGTGTATCTTGCGCTCGGAAGTGGGCTTCTTGCCGTCGCGCCAGATCTTGGGATCGGCAATGCTCACCACGGGCATATCCTCGGGCGTGAGCGCCTCGTAATCCAGCCCCGTGGGAGTGACGAGCATATATTCCTTGTCCAGCCTTTGAGCCATGTTGCCCCATGTTCCCTGGACGAGGTTTTCTTTGAGCAGTTTGACGCCGCTGTCCTTGACGACTCGGCGCAGCTTTATCTCTTCTTCCTTGCTCCAACTCATTTATTTGCCCTCCCTTTCCATGTTGTTTTCCGTGTTTATTTTGCTGTATTTCTTCTTGTAGACAAACCGCATAAGGCGCGCTTCAAAGCCGTTTATCACCTTGTTCCCGCCGAGCACGGACGCGCTGACGAAACATATAGCCGCCTTTTGCAGCACCATCATGCAGGTGAACGCCTCGTTGAGCGTCCTGCCCGTGGTCACCGCTCCGTCGCCACTTATCAGGCAGGAGTTGCGTTTTTTCAGCTCTTTCGCCGCCGCCTCGGCGTTTGCGACCGTGCGGCAGGTGGGACCGACTATCTGCGCCATGTCGTCGATGACGGCGGGAATGGTCACTCCCGCGCGCGAGACGGCGCTCACATAATCGGGATGGGCATGGACGATCGCCTGCGCGTCGGTCGCGGCATAGATCTTCGCATGCAGCGCCCCTTCGCCCGCCGCCTTTTCGGGCGTTATCAGCTTGACTTCGCGCGAATTATCCACGAAATATATGCCCTCTTCCGTCCTCACGGACACCGAATCGCCCTCTCCGTGCAGACCGTACTCCCTCAGTCTGTCAAAATACTGCAATACCGAATCTTTGAGTTTCTCGTTCATCAGTCCTCTCCTTCGAACCTGTTGGAATTTGCCAATTTATATGCCTTGTTCAGGCTGTAATATATGCGCTTGTAGTTTTGGAACTGCTCGTCATAGATATACCTGTTGGCGGGGTTGGGACGATAAGTCTTCTCCTCTTTGACAAAGCGTTTGACCTCGGAAAAGCCCTTTATCTCGCCCAAGCCGATGAGCGCGATTATCGCCGCGCCCAAAGCGCCCGCGTTGCGCGTGTTCTGCACCACGGCGAACTCGTTGTCGGTGATGTCGGCGATCATCTGCATCCACGCCTTGTTCATGGCGCCGCCGCCGATGATACGGAACTTGCGTCCGCCGAAGCCGTAATCCTTCTTGAAGTTCTCCAAGATCCATCTCAGGTTGTAGCCTATGCCCTCATAGACGGCGCGCATGAGATGTTCGCGCGTGTGGCGCGGATCGATGTTGAACAGCGTGCTCCTTGTCGTCGTGGAGGAAACGGGGCACCTCTCTCCCAGCATCCAGGGCGTGCAGATGAGATATTCGCTGCCCGCGGGGATATGCTCGATAACGCTGTCCATATAGTCGTAAATGCCGCTGCCCAGCTCTTCGGCTTCTTTCTTGAAGAATTGGTTTTTGATCCATTCGAGGTTGGATCCCGCCGCCTCGGTGACGCCCACGATGAGGTTCATGTCTATGTCCGCGCTCTGGATCGCCGCCGCGCCGTGCTTGAACTTGGTCTCGGTGGACGAGGTCGCGCCCACCCAGGCGGACGTTCCCAAATAGATATGTATGTCCCCCTCGCCGTTCATGCCCGAGCCCAAAGCCGCAGCCTGAGTGTCGTCGCAGCCGCCGAAGACGGGAGTCCCGGGATTGAGCTTCATGGCTTTTGCCGCCTCTTCGGTGAGACCGTCGCCGATCATGTCCGTGCTCTTGACCAAGGGTGGCAGCTTTTTCATGTCTATGCCCGTGAATTTGAGCGCGCCCAGCCACTTTTTCTTTTTGGTGTCAAGTCCGTAAGAGGACGCACCCGAATATTCCGCCACGGCAACGCCCGTGCACTTGAACTTCAAAAAGCCGTTGACGTCGAGAAAATACATGGCGTCGTTATAGACGCTGGGCATCTCTTCTTTCAGCCAGATGAGCTTCGCCACCACGTCTTTACCCATGATGGGCGTTCCGGCAAGCAGGGAGAAAATGCGCTTTCCGCCCAGCTTTTTCATGATGGACTGCGCCTGCTTTTCTGCTCTGCCGTCCACCCAGGTGATGTTGTTATGCAGGACGTTGCCGTATTTGTCGATGGGGATTATGCCCATCGCCTGCGTGGAGAACACGATCCCCATCACGTCGTCGGGATCCGTCCCCGTCTTGTCCATAAGTTTTGCCGTGGCTTCGCATACCGCGCGCCAATAATCGGCTGGATCCTGCTCCACGAACGCGGGCGCGGGATAATAGGTGGGATAAGGCTCGGTCTGCGACGAGATTATCTGTCCCTCGAAGTCCACGAGCACGGCTTTGTCCGAACTCGTGCCCATATCGTGCGCTATAATATATTTGCTCATAGTTTTCTCCGCTGAGGCATATTGCCGTTATATAGTAATCGCGCCCCTCTTTGCGAGAGGCGCGCGGTCATCAGCATTTTGCCGATCTCATTTTTTCTTTGAGTTCCTGAAGGTCTTTCGTCGCCTTTGCCGCCGCGGCTTTTCCGTCCGCCTTGCGCTGAGCGATCGCGGCTTTCTTGTCCGCCTTCTTCTTGGCTTTTCCTTCCTTGTCCTTGCCGTGCTCTTTCTTATATTTTTCCACGTAAACTTCCATGGGCTGCTTGCGCTCGACGATGAGCCTGAACACGTCTTCGAACTTGTTGAGCGCCTCGTCGATGACCTCGTCCGTGTCCGCCATGGAGGTATAGAGCCTGGAACCCGCCAGCGTCACGATGCCGTGCGACATATAAGCCGCACCCATCATCTCCATCGCCTCTTTGCGCACATAGATCATATCCTGCTTCTTCAAGATAGGCAGCAGCGATTTGAGCAGGCACTTCGCCGAGAAGTCGTAGCTCATCGCGCCCGTGCATTCGAGGTGGACGATCGAGCCTTGGTTATAAGCCACATAAGGCAGCTTGTACTCGTTGCACAGCTTGACAAGTCCGTCCGTCAGCCTGTCGCCCGCCTTGCCCGCCTTGGCGCAGGCGTCATACTTGGCGATGCACTGTATCGCCGAATAACCCGCGAGCGCGGAGAGGGGATTAGCCGCGAGCGTACCGCCCACATATGCCCTCTTCATGCCGCTGGCAACGCCCGCCGCCATGCAGCTGACATATTCCTTCTTGCCGCCGACGCCGCCCGCTGCGGGATAGCCGCCCGCGACGATCTTACCGAAGATGGTGAGGTCGGGATGAACGTCGAACAAGCCCTGAGCGCCGCCAAGACCCACGCGGAAACCGGTGACGACTTCGTCGAAGATGAACAGCGCGCCGTATTTGCGGCAGAGCATCTCCACGCCCTTGTTATAATTCCAATCCACGGGACGGGTACCGCTTTCGGGACCGACGGGCTCGACGATGACGCACGCCGTGCCGCCCTTCATCTGATTAGCTTTGAGATAATCTTCGAGCATTTCGAGATTGTTGGGCTGGACTTCGTCGACGAGCGCAAAGCACTTGTTGGGGATACCGAAGCTTTCGAGGAACTGCCTCGTTCCCGGTATCTTCAAGCCGTAGACCATCTGATCCGACCAGCCGTGATAAGCGCCGCCAACCTTGATGACGCGCTTTTTGTGCGTCGCGCAGCGCGCCACGCGGATAGCCGCCATGACCGACTCGGTGCCGCTGCCCAGCATGCGGAACATTTCGATGTTGGGCATATGCTTGTTGATCTCCTTGGCGATCAAAAGCTCGGCTTCATGGAACAGACCGGTGACGGGACCGCAGTCCTTGATCAGCTCGATCGCCTTTTCCTGAACTTCGGGAAAGTTGCTGCCCAAAATGGTGGGACCGCCCGCCTGCAAAAAGTCGGTGTACTTGTTGCCGTCGATGTCGTAAAGATAGGCGCCCTCCGCCTTGACCATGCACATGGGGAAAGGCTTGTTGAACGCTAAGTTATGCTGAACGCCGCCGGGAATGTACTTTTTGGCTTCGCCGGTTATCTTTTTGGAACCGGCGCACTTGACGTCGTAATATTCGGCGCAGATCTTCTTGTATTCTTCATCGGAGATGCAGAACACGTTTTGATCCGTGAGTTCTTTGAGTTTGTTGTTGATGTCTTTGGCGCTTGCCCAACGGGAGACGCCGTAGTGGGAAAAATCTCTTCCGGGAGCGATTTCACTCAGGGAATAGTTTTTGATGTCGCTCATATTGACCCTCCTGAATTTTATCAATACATTCAGTTTACCACAATCGCGGTGCCCTGTCAATAATAAAATATAATGCGCGCGAAAAAAGGAAAAATAAAAGGTTTGGGCTTAGAGCTTTTCGAGCGGATATTGATAAAATCGAGCGAAGTCGTACTGCTGCTGCGTCAAGTGAGATTTTATCGAGATATGACGAAATGATCAAGGATAAATTACCCGAAAAAAACGTTGACCCGTGACGACGAGCGCGGGGCGGTTTGGGCTTAGAGATTTTCGAGCGGATCTTTGCAAGACCGAGCGAAGTCGTACTGCTGCTGCGTCAAGCGAGGTATTAAAAATAGCCGCCGGAAAGATCAAGGATAAATTACTCGGAAATAAAATATTGACCCGTGACGACGAGCGCGGGGCGGTTTGGGCTTAGAGATTTTCGAGCGGATCTTTGCAAGACCGAGCGAAGTCGTAGCAGCGCTACGTCGAGCGAGGTATTACAAATAGCCGCCGAAAAGATCAAGCCCAAACCGCCCCGCGCTCGTCGGAGCGGGTCACTCTCCCCTAACCAAAGCGTCGATCTTAGGCACAAGCCTGACAACGGTCTCGAAACCTTTTTCGAGCGAATACATGCTGAGCCCTTCGACGGTGTCTTTGCTGGTGTGGTAATAATCGGTGAGCGTGGGGTTTTGCGCCACGAGCGTGACGGTCTTGACTCCGGCGCGGCAGAAAGGCGTGGAGTCGCAGCCGCCCACGGGATTGAACATTTCCGAGGGGCATTTTTCGGTCGCGTCTTCGCCGAGCGCTTCGCGCATAGCCTCTTTACTCACCTCGATGAGTTGGCGATCGAAGCGGCTGCCCAGCCAAAGGTCGCCGATGACGGCGGCGAAATGTTCGTCGTCGCGGAAGGAGTCGAGATTGATATGATACATATTTTCGAGCAGTCCGTCGTCCTTATGCTTTTTGCAGAAGGCGAAGGAGCCTTTCAGGCTCGCCTCTTCCGCTCCCATGGCGGCGAACATAAGCCGGCAGCCCTCGGGACGCACCTCGGGATGAGCCTTGACATATTCGGCGTAGGCGAGGAAAATGCCGATGCCGGAGAGGTTGTCCATGGCGCCGGGAGACGCCTTTTTCTTGTCCCAGGTGAGATAATCCGAGAGCCAATAGCTGCCGGGGACGGTTATCAAAGGCAGAACGTAGAGGACTATCTGCAAGATATCCCTGCCCGAAAGCTCGGTCTTGACCGCAAGATCGGAGATGGTCTGGAAGGAATACATTCCCACGCCGACCGCCACCGCGGACATGATGATGAGCAAAACAAAGCCCACGATACCCACGACTATCTTGGGGATAGCGGTCTTGGGATTGCGCAGCGAATGGTTCCAGCACCAGCAGGAATCCATATGCGCGGAAAAGCAGATGGTATATTTGAGTTCTTCGCCCTCTTCGGGGTCGATGGACGTATAGACGTTTTGCGATCTCTTCTTGGGGAAGAGAAAATCGAAAGTGCCGCTGTATGTAAAGATCTGCGCGATGGCGAAAAGCAGCGTGAACGTGGAGAGCACGAGCGTCGCTATCGGCGAAAGATAATAGAGCGCAAAACAGATAAGTCCCAAAAATCCCACCACGGGGATCGCGCCTATCGAGGCGTTTGGGTGCAGATCGAATTCCTCGACCACGGCTTTTTTGCCGCTTATCCCCTCCATTATCTCGGCGGTGAGCATGGCTCCCTGCCGCTCTTCTTCCGTTCCCGGAAGCCTGGGACCCGTCTTGTCGATTATGCCCTTGATGTAATCGTAGGCGTATTGTGCCCCTGCCTTTGCTTCTTCTTTCTTCATAATTTTATCCCCCGCGGATTTATATGTCGATTATACAATATATTTACATTAAAGTAAAGGCATTTTCCCCTTCATTTCGCCGCGAAAGCGGGCTATCCTTTATTTTTTACAAATGTTAAGCGCGCTTTATTATGCCGCTCGCCTGCCGATAAGACAAAAGGCGGGCTTTGACGCCCGCCTTAGCTTTACGTTTTTCTTTTCTCACTTGACCTTGCGGCGGATAAGGCTCCTGCCCGTCATCTCCTTGGGCTTGGGAAGTCCCATCATGTCGAGGAGCGTGGGCGCAATGTCGCAGAGCTTGCCGTTGTTTTCGAGGAAGCAAATGCTCTCGTCGCCCACGGCGATAAGGGGCACGCGGTTGGTCGTATGCGCCGTGAAAGGCGTGCCGTCCGGCTCATACATATAGTCGCAGTTGCCGTGGTCGGCGGTGATGAGCGCCTTTCCGCCCACGGAGAGAATGGCGTCCACGACCTGCTGCACGCATTCGTCCACGACCTTGACCGCCTTACGCGCGGCTTCGAGCACGCCCGTATGCCCCACCATATCGCCGTTGGCGAAGTTGAGGATCATGACGTCGTATTTGCCCGACTTTATCTCCTTGCAGGCGCGCTCCGCCACTTCGTAAGCGGACATTTCGGGCTTTAAGTCGAAAGTCGCTATCTTGGGAGAATCGATGAGTATCCTGTCCTCGCCGGGATTGGGAGCTTCCACGCCGCCGTTGAAGAAGAAGGTGACGTGCGCGTATTTCTGCGTTTCGGCTATCCTGAACTGCTTTATCCCCTTCTTGGAGAGATATTCGCCCAGCGTGTTGACATAGCTTTCGGGCTTGAACGCCACGTCCAGCCTGTCGTTGAAGGTGACGTCGTATTGCGTGAACGACACATAGCAGGGCGCCAAAAAGCCCTTCTTTCTCGTGAACTTGTCAAAGTCGGGATAGATGAACGCGCGGCTGATCTGCCTCGCCCTGTCGGGACGGAAGTTGAAGAAGATGACGCTGTCGCCCTTATCCACCGTCGCCACGGGCTTTCCGCCCTCTTCGATCACGGTGGGGACGACGAATTCGTCCGTCACTCCCCTGTCGTAACTGTTCTGCATCGCCTGCACGGGATCGCTCTCCTTTACGCCCTCGCCGTCAACGAGCGCGGCATAAGCCTTTTCGACCCTGTCCCAGATATTGTCGCGGTCCATAGCGTAAAATCTGCCGCTTATCGTGGCTATCTTGCCAAAGCCCATCTGCGCAAGCTGCGCCTGCAACTCCTCGATATAGCCCTTGCCCGACTCCGGCGGCACGTCCCTGCCGTCCATGAAGCAATGGATATAGACGTTGTCAAGCCCCATCTGCTTAGCCATCTTGACCAGCGCGTAAAGATGAGTGTTATGCGAATGCACGCCGCCGTCGGACACAAGCCCCATGACATGAAGCTTTTTCCCCTTGTCCTTTGCCGACTGCATGGCTTTGACGAGGGCGGGATTGGTGAAGAAGTCCCCGTCCTGGATAGCTTTCGTGATGCGCGTCAGCTCCTGATAGATGATCCTGCCCGCGCCGATATTGAGGTGCCCCACCTCGCTGTTGCCCATCTGCCCGTCGGGAAGTCCCACGGCAAGACCGCTGGCGTCGAGCACGGTCGCGGGATTGTCGGCGAAAAGCCTGAGTACGTTGGGCGCCGTCTCGGGCGAGACCGCGTTAAAGGGCGCGAAATGGTTCACGCCGTAGCCGTCCATGATTATAAGTCCGGTAAAACTCATATAAAATACCTCTCTTGCCCCGCAGGGCGAATTTTTTATTCACCTTATTTTATCACACGCGCAAAAAACAGTCAAACAAATCGCGGGGAGCGCGACGCGGCGCGCTTAATGTCCCGAGCGGCGCGGCAATATCAATAAGCGATAGCGTGCCGCGCCACTACGGACGTGAAATTTTTTCTGCCGAACATGCGCTATGCGGGCACGCGGCAGAGAGCGCCTTTACGCGCGCCTTTGAACAAATGCATCGCCCTCCCACGCACCCTTATAGACGCCTATTCGGCATAAATGTGATCAAGATAGGCGTCACTATAACAAAATCACAATATGCGAACATATCTTCCGCGCAAAAGTGAAATGTTTTTGCCTTGGCAAAAACGTGAAATGCGGCAGCGTGACGCTGCACCCCGATACGCTTCGTATTCACAAAAAGCAATGGCAAAGCATAGCTCTTCGCACAAATATTGTAAATGGATAAGCGAACATATCTTTCGTATAAAAGTGAAATGTTTGCTCATACAGCCGCAAAGCGGCGCATCGCAAACGTTACGGCTGCCTACGGCGCTATTTGACTGCTATATCCGCGCAACTAAACAACAAGTCGAAACTTTTGAATATATCTTCCTCTTCTCTTTTTCTCTCATTTCTCACTTTTTTTCACTTCTCTCATCTTCTTCAATAACTCTCACTTATATAATTATGTTTTAGCCATATTTTGGCTACAACGCATTGAGAGACGTTTGCGTTTTTATTTCAACAGAGTATAACCATGTGACAAAACGAAGTGTGATAAAGCGCGGCAAAATCACACTTTTGCAAGCGTTACCTCTAAAATGCGCCGTGCGCATTTTCCGAACGAGTGCGACTTGTCGCGCGAGCGAGGGCGGAAAATGTGAATTTTTGCGGGTAAGGCGAGCACGAAACCTTGACACTCTCCCGCAAAAAGAGAGAAAACCACGTCTCAAGAAAACGATCTTGCGGCGAAACAGAGTTCCGCCGCAACGCGCAATAGTGCGCCCTGTCCGCTAAGTCGTTTTCGAATGGCGGGATTGTCGCTGATTTTCCCGCCACCGAAAACCACGCTTTTCGGTGAGCGCACTTTAAGCAAGGCGGCTGCCTTGCACGGAGCGCAGCGTAGGCGGAAAGGGGTGAATTTCCGCGGAAAAGGCGAGCCGTGCTCTCGCACAACTCGCCGCGGAAAAAGGGGAAAACAGCAGCGGAGCGTGTTGGGTTTTCCCCTCAAGCAAGCGAAAAACGAAAAGGCAGACGCGGCTTGTGCCGCACCTGCCCTTTTCCTTTTTGTTTTTCGCTTATTAAGTTAAGCGTTATATTTGACCACCTGCGAAAAATCCACAGCCTTCAACGACGCTCCGCCGATAAGACCGCCGTCGATCTGAGGCATTGCCATAAGCTCTTTGGCGTTCTTGGGGTTCATGGAGCCGCCGTATTGGATACGGATGCCGTCGGCGCACTTTTCGCAATAGAGCTTGGCGATCGTGCCGCGAATGATGGTGATGGTGTCGTTGGCGTCCTGAGCGGTCGCGGTCTTGCCCGTGCCGATAGCCCAGACGGGTTCGTAGGCGATGACGATGTTTTTGAGTTCGTCCTTGTCGATGTCCTTGAACGCCTCCGTCGTCTGGCGCACCAAGACTTCTTCGACCTTTCCGCCCTCGCGCTCTTCGAGCGTTTCGCCCACGCAGATGATGGGTTTAAGCCCGTGCGCCAAAGCCGCCTTCACGCGCATATTGACCGTCTGATCGGTCTCGCCGAAATACTGACGGCGCTCGGAGTGTCCGATGATGACGTATTCCACGCCCTGCTCTTTGAGCATATCCGCGGAGATCTCGCCCGTGAACGCGCCTTTCTCAGCCCAGTGCACGTTTTCCGCGCCCAAATGGATATTGGTGCCCTTGATAGCGTCGCCCGCCGCCCAAATGGAGGTGTAAGGCACGCAGATGACCACTTCCGCCTCGGCGTCTTTGACGAGGGGGACGAGATCGTTCAAAAGCGCATAGGTCTGCGCCTTGGTGTTGTTCATTTTCCAGTTGCCCGCAATGATAGGTCTTCTCATTTTATTACCTCTTTTATATCAGTCTTTGTCGTTGAGGCAGGCGATGCCGGGGAGCACCTTGCCTTCGAACAGCTCCAGGGAAGCGCCGCCGCCCGTGGAGATATGCGTCATCTTGTCCGCAAAGCCGAGCTGCTTGACCGCAGCCGCAGAATCGCCGCCGCCGATGATGGTCGTGGCGTCCTCCGCCTCGGACATAGCCTTCGCCACGGCGATCGTACCCACGGCGAGCTGAGGATTCTCGAACACGCCCATAGGTCCGTTCCAGATGACCGTCTTGGCGGTCTTGATGACCTCGGCGAACTTCTCGCAGGTCTTGGGACCGATGTCGAGCCCCATCTTGTCGGCGGGGATATTGTCCGCGTCGCAGGTGCCCGTGACTATCTCGGCGTCGATGGGATCGGGGAACGCCGCGGCATAAGTCGTGTCTTCGGGCAGATAAATGGTCTTGCCCAGCTCGTCGGCTTTGGCGAGCATGTTCTTGCAATAATCTATCTTGGAGTCGTCCACGAGCGAGGTGCCCACTTCGCAGCCCTTGGCTTTGAGGAAGGTATACGCCATGCCGCCGCCGATGATCAGGCTGTCGCACTTTTCAAGCAGATTGGAGATGACGTTGAGCTTGTCCGCGACCTTGGCGCCGCCCAGCACCGCCACGAAAGGACGGACGGGATTTTCGAGCGCGTCCGCCATGACGGAAAGCTCTTTTTCGATGAGGAATCCGCATACGGCGGTCTTGACAAAGCCATATTCCACTATGCCCGCAGTGGAAGCATGCGAACGGTGAGCCGTTCCGAAAGCGTCGTTGACGAAGATGTCGCAGAAGGAGGCGAGCTTACGGCAGAATTCCTTGTCGTTGCCCTCTTCTTCCACATGGAAACGCGTGTTTTCCAAAAGCACGCATTCGCCTTCCTTGCAAGCCTCGACTTTCGCCTGAGCGTCGGGACCGACCACGTCTTTGGCAAAAGCGACCTTGCCGTCCAAAAGCTCGTTGAGCCTGTCGGCGACGGGCTTCAAGGTGAACTTCACGGGATCTTCCGCCAGCGCCTTGGTGACGGCTTTGGCGGTCGCGGCGCCGCGCTCTTCTTCGGGCAGGGCTTCGATCGCCTTCTTTTCTTTCTTGTTCAGCTTGATGTTGTCGCTGAAAATGCCGTGCGGCTTGCCAAGATGGGAGCAAAGAATGACCTTCGCGCCGTGTTCCATCAGATATTGAATGGTGGGAAGAGCGCCCATTATACGGTTGTCGTCCGTGATAACGCCGTTCTTCATGGGCACGTTGAAGTCGCACCTGACCAGGCAGCGCTTGCCTTGCACGTCTACGTCTCTTACGGTTTTCTTGTTCATAATTAAACTCCTTTTTTGAAGTAGAAGACTTTTCGTCCCTGTCATTATATCACGCCTGCGCAAAGTAAGTAAAGTTTTTTTGCAAATTTTACTTTTATTGCCGCCCGCGCCGCCGCCTCGCTCTTTGCCGCCCGCAAAAAAGCGGTCTTGCCTTTTTGGAAAATGTATGTTATAATTCGGGCGGAAAAGCGCGGCGAACGGAACGACAGCCGCCCTAACTATCAAAAAATCATTAAGGGAGAAAAATATGATAACGCTTTTGCCTTCAAAAGAGCCTAATAGCGTGCAGCGCGCGATGATGGCGCGCAAATACGGAATGTTCATTCATTTCGGCATCAACACCTTTTACGACACGGAATGGTCTAACGGGACTTTGGACATCAACGGCTACAAGCCGGAGGACATCGACGCCGAAAGCTGGGTGAAAAACGCCTATGAAGCGGGCATGAATTACGTTATCCTCATCACCAAGCATCACGACGGCTTTTGCCTTTGGGACACGAAGACGACGGATTATTGCGTCGGCAACTCCCCCGTCAAGACGGACGTCGTGGCTCGGGTGGCGAAGGCGTGCGAAAAATACGGGGTGAAGCTCGGGCTTTATTATTCGCTTTGGGACAGGCATGAAAAATGCTATAAAGACGACAAGGCATACAACGATTATATGTGCGCGCACTTAAATGAGCTTTTGGGCGGCAGATACGGAGAGATCTGCGAGCTTTGGCTGGACGGAGCCTGGGACAAATATCCGAAGCAATGGGACATTCCCCGCCTTTACGACCTCACGCACTCCTTGCAGGAAAATTGCGCCATGGCGGTGAACCTCACCATCGGCAAGAGCCTTTTCAAGCTCGCGGGCGCGCGCTTCCGCCCTCACCGCTATAAGCAGGGCATGCCCATCAGATACTTCCCTTCCGACTTCCGTCTTTGGGACCCTTTCTTCACGCGCGCGGACGACCCCAAACTCTATTCCCACGGCGGCAAGCTTTATTATCTCCCCTTCGAGGCGACCATCTGCATACGCAACATGCGCAACTGGTTTTGGGATCCGCATTACACCAAGGACAGGCTGGTGGGCGCGGAGTTCATCGCGGAAAAATACCGCCTGCTCACCCAAAGCGGCAACACTCTCGTGGTGAACGTGGCTCCGAACACCGCGGGCAGGCAGGAACAGGAGGACATCGACTGCCTGATGAAGGCTGCGGAGATCTTGGGGATAAGAAGAGACGCGGGCGCGCTTTTGCGCAAAAACGTCTGAATCGGCTTTTTAGCGCCGCTCTATCCGAAAATACGGCGCGCTCTCCTTACTTTTTCAAGGAGCGCGCGCCGAAAAAAGCGGAAAAATTTTTTTGTTTCCCCTCTTTTCATCGCTTTACATACACGCGCGCGAGGTGCTATAATCTTCTTGTTTTTTCGGGAGGACATTTTTATGGCACTTAAAGAAGAATGCGGCGTGTTCGGTTACTATTCCACCGAAGACAGACCCAACATCGCAAAAACCGTTTACTACGGGCTTTTCGCCCTCCAGCACCGCGGTCAGGAAGCCTGCGGTATCGCCGTCAATAAGGACAGGATCATCACTTGCAAAAAGGATCTCGGTCTTGTCGCGGACGTCTTTTCCGACGCGGACCTCTCCGCCATGCCCGGCAGCATTTCGTTGGGACACGTCCGCTATTCCACCGTCGGCAGCAACACCCGCGAAAACGCCCAGCCGCTTTTCGTTTCCTACGTCAAAGGAACGCTCGCGATCGCGCATAACGGCACCATCTTCAACGCCGACGAACTGCGCAGAGAGCTTGAGGCGGAAGGCGCGCTCTTCCATTCCACCAACGACACCGAGATCATCGCCTACCTCATCGCCAAGGCGCGCATCAACTGCCCCAGCGTCGAGGAAGCGATCGCCAAGGTCATGCCCAGACTGAGAGGTTCTTATTCCATGCTGGTCATGAGCCCCACCAAGCTCATCGCCGTGCGCGATCCCTTCGGTATCCGCCCTCTTTGCATGGGCAGGATAGGCGAAGATTACGTCTTTGCCTCCGAGACCTGCGCTCTCGACACGGTCGGCGCCGAGCTTGTGCGCGACGTCAAGCCGGGCGAGATCATCACCCTTCATCACGGAAAGTTCACCTCGGACGAGAGATTTTGCTCGGCAAACACGGGCGCGTGCATTTTCGAGCACATCTATTTCGCCCGCCCCGACAGCGTCATCGACGGTCAGTCCGTCAACGAATCGCGCGTGCTCACGGGTAAGCTTTTGGCAAAGCAGCACCCCGTCGACGCGGACTTGGTAATCGGCGTCCCCGACAGCGGTCTTTCCAGCGCCATCGGTTACAGCATGGGCAGCGGCATCCCCTTCGGCTTGGGACTTGTCAAAAACAGATATATCGGCAGGACGTTCATTCAGCCCTCGCAGTCGCAGCGCGAACGCAGCGTCGCGCTCAAGCTCAACGTGCTCAAAAGCAACGTCGCGGGCAAGCGCGTGATCATGGTCGACGACTCGATCGTGCGCGGCACGACCATCGCCAACATCGTCAAGCTGCTCAAAAAAGCGGGCGCAACGCAAGTTCATGTGCGTATCGCCTCGCCTAAGTTCCTCTATCCCTGCTATTTCGGCACGGACGTCCCCGACCGCGACCAGCTCGCTTGCTGCAAATATACGGACGAAGAGCTTTTGAAGAAGATAGACGCCGATTCGCTCGGCTTCCTCGACGTGAACACGCTCGACGAGATCGTCCCCAACGCCAAGGTCAAGTTCTGCAAGGGCTGCTTCACGGGCAAATATCCCGACTGCCCCGCGGCAGGCAAGGCGCAAAAGAACGTCTTCGAAAAATAAAACCCGCTATCATCGCCCGCTCGATCGCCGAGCGGGCTTTTTTTATGCCAAGACGCCGCGCGCTTTAAGCGGAACTTGATTTTTCCTCTTCTCTCCCTTTCCGCATTATGATATAATAAGGTTGTGACATAACTTTATGGACACTATCTGATAGAGAGCGTGAACGGGCAGAAAATAAGCGTATGAGTCGGTCAAACCCATACGCTTTTCGCTATTTTTTAAGTTTATGACGCAGGACGGAAGCAATATCGACTTTATAGACGATATCTATTTCACGCTCTTTGCCTGTATGTTTCGGATGACCGCCGACTATTATTCGGTCTATCAATTCGTAGCACATCTCGCGGGTAAGTTCCGGCGCTTCGAGATACTTCTTGATGTTTCGTATAAAGTCATCGGCACTCTGTATCGTATTCGTTGTTTCAGTCAATCGCTCTTCAAGTTCCGTGATTTCGTTTTCCAGATAGCTTATGAGTATTTTGGTCTCTTTCATTGCAATAAGTTCCGCCATTACCGCTACATTGTCCGGAGATATCTTCTCCGTCAAAACCTTGTAATCCATCGTTACTTTCTTTTGTTCCATTTTCTTACACCTCTTGAATTGGATTTGCCTTTTTCGGGCAAAAGGCGGAGGTGCATAGGACGGTGAATTTCCTTTGCAATGGATATAATGTCTGCGGAAGTCAACGGGACAAAGAAAAATCGTTGCGTAGAAGTCGGGACTTTCCCCGTAAATAGTAAAAGAGCCGAGCAAGGAAATTCCTTACTCGGCTCTGAAAGTTATACTATGGGTGTTTTCAGCGACGATTTTGCGGCCGTTGACTTGCGCGAGGAGCTATGCTAACCTAAGCCTGCCGAAAGAGGCAAAATTCAAGAGGTGCAGAACGATAAAAACCAATGAAAGAAAGCCTTACGCGGCGGAAAAAGCGGCAGCCGGTCCCCCAGCGGTTTAGCGGGGACGGCTCCGCTCCGCCGCGCCTTTCGGTTTGGTTTTCCGCGTTGTTCTTGTTGCCGTTTCGCGGCGTGTGCTTGGCTGCGGCGAGCGTAGCGAGCCGCACTTGTCTATGCCAAGCACACGTTACGGTGCCAAATGAACTTTTTTAATTAAATTGTTTGGCGTAAGCTAAACTAATTAGTTGACATGCTCAAACAAAAAGTTTATACTATATAAAAAGCATATTGGAGCGGTCAAATGACTATAAGCGATGAAATACGTGTTCTATGCGCAAGGCTTAATATAAGCACAGCAGAATTAGCACGCAGACTAGGATGTTCTCCTCAAAATTTGAGTTCAAAATTGAGCAGACAAAGTTTCTCAATCCGAGACTTGGAACAAATTGCAGATGTCACAGGAACTTCTTTTGTTAGAAAATTTGTTCTTTTGAATGGCGAAGAGATTTAATGGGAGCAATCAAATATGACACAGTTTAAAATGGGAGAGTTGTTTTGCGGACCCGGCGGTATCGCTTATGGTGCGATAACGGCTAAAATTGCTAATCCTAATTATAAAATAATCCACCAATGGGCAACCGACTATGATAGAGATACTTGCAACACTTATATCCGAAATATCTGTCCTGATGCCCCGGAAACCGTTATCCATGAGGATATCAGAAAACTTGATTTGACATCGCTTAAGCCAATAGACGCATTGGCCTTTGGCTTTCCCTGCAATGATTACAGTGTAGTTGGTGAACAAAAAGGCATGGATGGAGTTTATGGTCCATTATATGCCTTTGGCATTAAAGTGCTAAAACTGTATCAGCCACAATGGTTTTTAGCTGAAAATGTCGGCGGACTTAAAAATGCTGACGCTGGCCGAACCTTTACGAAAATCATCGACGAAATGCGAGAAGCAGGATATGTAGTAACTCCTCATTTGTACAAATTTGAAGAATATGGAGTTCCTCAATCAAGGCATCGTATTATTATTATAGGAATTCGCAATGATCTTCCAGTGGCATTTAAAGTCCCGTCTCCAGCGCCTTTTGCGGGGATAGATAACTCATGCAGAACAGCCGTTGAGAATCCCCCTATACCGGCGAATGCGGCTAATAATGAGGTTACAAAGCAGTCAGATACTGTCGTTCGCAGGTTGCAATATATAAAGCCCGGCGAAAATGCATTCAATGCCGACCTGCCTGATGAATTAAAATTAAATGTTACAGGCGCCAAAATAAGTCAAATATATAAGCGGCTTGATCCCGATAAGCCTGCTTATACCGTTACCGGAAGCGGCGGCGGCGGAACTCATATATATCATTGGGCAGAACCTCGTGCTTTAACAAATCGTGAGCGCGCCAGACTTCAAACTTTCCCTGACAGCTATGTTTTTTCAGGATCAAAGGAAAGTGTTCGACGCCAAATCGGCATGGCTGTTCCTTGCAATGGAGCAAGGATAATTTTTGAAGCCATCCTAAATAGTTTTGCCGGGATCGATTATCCATCAGTCGAAGCAAATATTAATGAGTAGGCGGAAGATGTATGTTGACTGAAAATTTTAGGGAAGAGGTACTGTTCTGCCCTATCCGCGAAGGAGCTGACAGACTTAAAATCATTTCAGGCTATGCCACCCCTGCAATGGCCTCATGGCATATTAACGAAATTGCGGAATCCTTAAACATGTTTGCCCCCATTAGCATTACTCTTATTGTGGGAATGACCAAGTTTGATGGGATCAGTATATCTGCTCATGATGGCTTTAGAAATATCGTAGCACGTAACAATACTCCGCACCAGTCAAATTTCATGTGCCAATATATCGTTGAAGGCGCTCCAGTCCATTCTAAGCTGTATCTTTGGGAAAAAGATGATGTTCCTTTTCGCGCTTTTATGGGTTCGGCAAATTATACTCAAACGGCATTCGGTAATATCAGACGGGAATTATTGCAGGAATGCGATCCAGATGCGGCGAGAAATTATTTCAATTTGGTTGAACGTGATACGATATATTGCAATCATGCTGAAGTTGAAGAACATATTCTTCTTACGCGAACACATCCTGTTTTAGATACAGAAGAAAACCCCGCTGTTGCGTTGCGCGGAGCGGGGCTTGAAAGTGTTACACTATCGCTTTTGTGCCGCACAGGCGAAACAGGCACGCGGTCCGGATTAAATTGGGGACAACGTGCTGGACGGGAACCAAACCAAGCATATATCCCTCTTCCGGCTTCAACCGCGCGATCGGGATTCTTTCCGCTGGATAAACATCATTTTTCTGTGTTAACAGACGATGGCGTAAACTTGATACTGCGCGTTGAACAGCAAAATGATAAAGCAATAACAACTCCGTTAAATAATTCTCTTTTAGGGGAATATTTCCGCCGCCGGCTTGGAATGGCAAACGGATCTTATATTAATAGGCAGGACTTGGAAAATTACGGAAGGACTGATGTAACGTTTTATCGTATAGACGACGAGCAGTTCTTTATGGATTTTTCTGTTTAAAGGAGGAGAATATATGATAAATTATTGGTGGGTTACACGCCCTAAAAGAAAGCTTAATTCTGTTCCGGAAGTTCTCACGGCTTTTGCCGAAATATCCTTAAACCAAGAATGGGAAGGTCAAAGAGCTACTCATCTGTCGCTTGAGGAAGCCTTAGAAGAGGCAAATCTCAAAAGAAAAGGTGAACGGCGCGATCAGACAGGCGGTGGAGCGCGCACATATAGAGCGTGGCTGTCGAGTCTTGGATTGATATTCACTCAGGCTTCCACTAAACAAATAAAACTCACCCTTGCCGGCGAAGCAATAATGAACGGCGATTCTCCTGTTGCCGTCTTAAAGGAGCAAATTTTAAAATATCAGTTTCCGTCATCATTTTCCTTGAGCCGCGGAGTAGAAGTTTCACCGAGATTTAAGCTTAGACCCTTTCGATTTTTGCTTCGTCTGCTTATGAATGAAGCAATAGATTCGTTGTCTGAAGAAGAAATTGCGAAAATAGTAATTACACAAGCTGAAAACGAAACAGAGGCGTGTTTTAATTCGATAGTTTCACAAATTATAGCATTCAGAAACTACGGGGATTCTTCTTTGCCCGCCGACTTTACCGCAAAATTTGCTCCTAAAACCGGTGAAGTAAACCCAGAACATCCTTTCAGTCATTTGACTGATACTGCAAATACATTTATTAATTGGATCGAATATACGCAGTTGGCAAAAAGAAGTGAAGAAGACGGGCGGCTACGTGTTATTCCTGAAAAATTGGATGAAATACGTTCCATTCTTTCTGCCACGCCTGCATTTATAGACAGACCTGAGAATCATGAGTATTTTCAGCGCAAATTTGGAATAGATCCAAAGCACACAAAAGACACCCGAAATTTAATCGAGTCTAAAACAATAACTGCAAAAATCATAGCAGAACAAAAAATAAAACAGGCGTTTATCTGCGAATCATTAAAAACCCCTATAACACGAATCACGACTCAGCTGACAGATGTCATAGCTGAAAAGACCGGCATTGACGGGAAATTCGTTGAAGAGACTTTGCTTAAATTCTATCCTCGCGGAGCTGTCGGATCCTTCATGACAGAATATTTTGAAATGGCTTTTAAAGGAAGAGATGAAGCAACAGAATTTGAACGCGCAACAACACGCCTATTTAAGGATGTGTTCAACTTTGAAACACATCATGTCGGTCCTATTGGGCTGACTCCGGATGTCCTTTTAATATCTGATCAGGGAGGATACTGCGGGATTATTGATAATAAAGCATACAGCAAGTATTCTATAAGCAATGACCATCATAATCGTATGGTGCATAATTACATAGAAGGCTTCAATCGGTACTGTCAATCACAGAATCCGTTGGCGTTTTTTTCGTATATAGCCGGTGGCTTTGGAAACAACATTAACGGACAAATACAAAGCATTGTCCGTGAAGCTGGAGTACACGGATGTGCGCTCGCTGTTACAAATGTAATTCAAATGGTTGAAAAAAATCAGGTGACCCCATATTCACATTTGGATTTGAAAGATATATTTACAATAGACAGACAAGTGCTTTTAAGCGATTTATAATATGGCTTTCAAAGTAATAAGTTTGTTTGCCGGTATCGGCGGAATATGTTTAGGCTTTCGACAGGCTGGATTTAAGATCGTTTGGGCAAATGATAACGATTCCGCCGCCTGTCGAACATACCGCCAGAACTTAGGAAACTCATACTTAGTTGAAGCGGATATTCGAAAAATACCTGCTGAAATAATCCCGGAGTTTGACGTCTTAGCTGCAGGATTTCCATGCCAGTCTTTCTCGATCGCTGGCAGGCAAAAAGGGTTTTTAGACAAACGCGGAAATTTGTTTTTTGAGATTTCCCGCATTGTAGATGCACGGCGTCCCAAAGTCATATTCCTTGAAAACGTGGCAAACCTTATTAATCATGATAATGGCAGAACATTCCTTGTAATTTACAACTCTTTGGTACAGTTCGGATATAACATTTATTACAAAATAATGGCAGCAGATCAATACGGAAATCTGCCGCAAATCCGTAAACGGATTTATATCATTGCTGTGCGCGATGATCTTGCCTATATAAAATATACTCATCCAGAGCCCATCAAACTAACACTGTTTTCATCAGATATTATAAACCGGAAACAAAAACAAGATGGCAACAGTTATTACACTGGTGATAAGTATGAGTATTTGGCTGAAAAAATGCGGCAACGCAACGCAATCTATCGCATTACTGATACTGAAATAAGGCCGACAAAAAACATGATGTGCCCTACTTTAACAGCCAATATGGGAACATATCCCGACAGGGTGCCGGTGATATGGGATGATTTTGGAATAAGGAAACTTACACTGCGTGAGTGTTTAGATTTCCAAGGATTTCCGTCGTATTTTACATTCCCTGACAGTGTTTCTATATCTGATGCGTATAAGCAACTCGGAAATACGGTCTGTATTCCTGTCGTTCGCCGTATCGCACATAATATTTATATTTTGTTAGAAAACGCATTACATGGATAATCATGATTTGCCATTTAAAAATTTGATTTATGAGAATATTTTAAAAGTGTCCATAAAAATGTGTCATTGTAAAGAAATAAGGCGTCCTTATCGGGCGCAAAAAGGGGTAATTATGAAAAAAGCGCTTATAATAGCCGCATTGCTGATAGTGCTTTGCGCAATTCGATACTTACGCCGCGGCTTTTTTATGCTATAATGTCTTTGCTCGGCGAGATAATGATGTCATTTTTTATCATTTTTCGCTTTCCGATTTAATTCGTCTATGCAATCAAGATATGCTTGCTCTACGTCGGAAAGCGTGCATGCCTGATATTTTTTATATTCTGTCTTCGCTTTGTCTATTGCCTGCTCGTGGCTGACAGTCCCTGCCCCGACCAGTAGTTTTTCACCGCTCATTGTAAGTATACGATCCAAATGAGCCGACCAATCAGCCATCGTCATGGGTTGTTCGCGCTCAGCCTGCCTTTCGGCAAAATCAAGATAGCCCGAAACGATTTGCCCGAGGCTGCGCAATTCTTTTTCGCTGAGATAATTTTTTGCTATGACGGCGTCTTGCAGATGGGGGCGGCTGCCCTTAAAAGTGGTAAGACCCATAAATTCTTTTTCTGCGTCGGCACGATCATAGATAACTTCGGCAACCGTTTGACCATGCACGGCGTAATGTATCTTGTTCTGCACTTTTTTGAAGAACTCTACGGAAATTTCGGCGTGCGGGTCGTAATCTATGCTCGTTGCGTAGATATCGAGTACCTGACGGTAAAAAACCTTTTCGGAAGCGCGGATATCACGGATGCGCTCCAAAAGTTCCTTAAAATATCCGCCTCCGCCAAGCTCTTTCAGCCTGTCATCATCCAACGTAAAGCCTTTACGGATATATTCATTGAGCCGTTTTGTAGCCCATTGGCGAAATTGTGTGCCGCGCAGCGATTTTACGCGATAGCCGACAGAAATAATGACATCAAGATCGTAGTGATCCACTCGATAGGTCTTACCGTCTGCGGCAGTTGTTGCAAAATTTGCAACAACTGCTTCACGCGCAAGTTCGCCCTCTTCAAAAATATTTTTGATGTGTCGGGAGATCGTAGACTTATCCCTTTCAAAAAGCTCAGCCATTTGATCGAGCGTCAGCCATACGGTTTCTCCCTGAAAGCGAACATCGACTTCTATTTTTCTGTCTTCGGTCTTGAAGATGATAAAGTGCTGATTTTCATTTGAATTTTTAGCGCTCATATGCCTTCTCCCCGTCTTTGCAACAATGCGCGGCGGATCTCATATCCTCTGTTTTGCCAATTTTCGACAAAAGCTTTTGCTTTTTATCCGATCTCGCTCCCGCTCGTTTTCCCCTTATCGCGATCGTCACTCGCCACAGAACTTGCCCATGATGCGCTTAAAGGAGCTGCCGCGGATGGTCTTTATATAGAAATAATACTTAAAGCCGTCTATCTCGATCAGGACGTTATAGTGCCATCTGCCGAAGGCGCCGCGCTGCACGGTATAGCTCACGGGCGTACCCTTTTCCACCGCGTTTATGACATCGCCTTGCAGGGCGAAGTCTTTCAGCTTGTCCGAAAGGTCGACGAAGACTTCCACCTCGTCGTTCCCCCACATCACGGAGAAGAACTCCTTGATATAGGCGGGCGAGCCGTCCTTTTCCAACCCCAGCACGCACTTATAGCCGGTGACGTTGTCGTTATCCGTATAATCTATGGCGCGCAGCGGCAGAGAATGCTCCTTGGCGTAACGCGAGAGGGAATGACAATAAACTTCCCTCAGCCTTTTGCACTTGAACTGCCTCTTACTTGCCATAGCCGTCCTTCAATCCCGTTATCATATTGAATTCGTATTTGCCCGCGCCATAACCTTTCACCGCGCTGTAATAACCCATGCGCATGAATTGGAACCTGTCGTAAGGCTTGGCGTCTTTGAGCATGGCTTCCGCTTTAGCGCCCGTGATCACCTTTTTGCTCTCGGGAGTGAGGCGGTCGTTGAAGTCGCCCTCGCCGTCCAAGAGCAGATAATCGAATTCGTTGAGCGTGACGTCTATGCAGTCGTGCGCGTTCACCCATTGGATGACGCCCTTAACCTTCATGCCCGCATTGACGCCGCCCTGCTTGCTCTCGGGGATATATTCGCATTTTATCTCGGTGACGTTGCCGTTTTCGTCCGTCTCGTGCGAGAGATATTGCAGGATATAAGCGCCTTTGAGCCTGACCGTCCCGCCGGGGACAAGCCTCTTATATTTGGGCGGAGGCACGGGCGCGAAGTCCGAGCGGTCGATGAAAAGATCCCTGCCGAACTTGACCTTGTGATAGGTCTTGACCTCGGCGTTGGGGTTGTCCTCCACCTCGCACTCCTCTTCTCCCTGCATGTTCACCACGGTGAGGCGGACGGGGTCCTGGACCGCCATGGCGCGGCGCGCGTTCATGTTGAGGTTGTCGCGCACGAAATGCTCGAGCATAGAAACTTCTATCTCGCTGTTGGCTTTGGCGACGCCCGCCGCGGCGCAGAAGGCGCGGATCGCCTCGGGCGGATAGCCCCTCTCCCTCATGCCGCTCAAAGTGGGCATGCGCGGATCCGACCAGCCTTCCACCTTACCCTCGTCCACCAGCTTTTTCAAATAGCGCTTGGACATGATCGTGCGCTTGATGTTGAGGCGGGCGAACTCTATCTGGCGCGGTCCGGGAACAAAGCCGCAGTTTATCTTCACCCAATCATAGAGCGGGCGATGATCTTCGAACTCCAAGGTGCAGATGGAATGCGTGACTCCCTCGAAGGCGTCTTCGAGCGGGTGCGCGAAATCGTACATGGGATAAATGCACCACTTGTCGCCCGTGCGGTGATGAGTGGCGCGCAAGATGCGGTAGATGACGGGATCGCGCATATTGATGTTGGGAGACGCCATGTCTATCTTGGCGCGCAAGACCTTTTCTCCGTCCGCGTATTTGCCCTCTTTCATCTCCGCGAAAAGGCGCAGGTTTTCCTCTACGCTCCGCTCTCGCCACGGGCTGTTGCTGCCGGGGGAAGTGAGCGTGCCGCGCGTCGCCCTGATCTCTTCGGCGGAATAATCGCAGACGTAGGCAAGCCCCTTTTTGATCAGCTCCACCGCGCAGTCGTACATGCGGTCGAAATAGTCGGACGCATAAAGTTCCGCGTCCCACTTAAAGCCCAGCCAGGCGATGTCTTCCTTGATGGAATTGACATATTCCACGTCTTCCTTGCTGGGATTGGTGTCGTCGTAACGCAGATTGCACCTGCCGCCGTATTTCGCGGCGATGCCGAAGTCTATGCAGACGGCTTTGGCGTGACCGATATGCAGATAGCCGTTCGGCTCGGGGGGAAAGCGGGTTATCACCTCTTTCACCTTTCCCGAGGCGAGCTCTTCTTCCACGATGTCTTCGATAAAATTGCCCGGATCCATGTTAGCCATTTTTTCTCCTTTGTCAGAACAATCCCTTTATTTCGTAAGTTTGCTCGTCTATGCTCATTCCCAGCGCCGCGGGCTTCTTCCCCAGCCCGGGCATGAGCATTATGCTGCCGCAGACGGCGACCAAAAACTCCGCGCCGCCGCGCACTTCGAGGTCGCTCACCGTCATGGTGAAACCTTCGGGGCGCCCGAGCTTGGAGGGGTCGTCGGAGAAGGAATATTGCGTCTTGGCGATGCAGACGGGAAGTCCGCCCTTGCCTATCTTCTCCGCCGCCTTGATCGCGGCTTCCGCCTTCGCGCTGTATTCCACCGCGCCCGCGCCGTAAACGCGCTTTGCCACCGCCTCTATCTTTTCTTTCACGCTCATGTCAAGCTCATAGGCGAAATTCAGCCTCGCGCCCTTTTCCATGGCTTTGAGCACTTTTTCCGCCAGCTCGACGCTGCCTTCTCCGCCCTTCGCCCAGCATTCGCAGAGGGCGAACTCCGCGCCCTGCCTTTCGCATTCTTCGGCGATAAAGCGCAGCTCTTCCTCGCCGTCCTCGGTGAACCTGTTGATCGCCACGACCACGTTCACGCCGTAAACGTCGCGCAGATTGCGTATATGCCCCACGAGGTTGCATATCCCCGCCTTCAAGCTCGCAAGGTCGGGCGTTTTCAGCTTGGTCTTGTCCGCGCCGCCGTTATATTTGAGCGCGCGCACGGTCGCAACGAGCACGACTGCCTTGGGTCTCAGCCCCGCCGCGCGGCACTTGATGTCCAAAAACTTTTCCGCGCCCAGATCCGCGCCGAAGCCCGCCTCGGTGATCACATAATCGGCGAGCGTAAGCGCCGTCTTGGTGGCGATCACGCTGTTGCAGCCATGGGCGATATTGGCGAAAGGTCCGCCGTGAATGATCGCGGGCGTACCCTCGAGCGTCTGCACAAGGTTGGGCTTTATCGCGTCTTTGAGCACGATCGCGACCGCGTCCACAACGCCCAAGTCCGCGCAGGTGACCGGCTCTCCCGCCCTGCTGTAAGCGACGACGATATTGCCCACGCGGCGCTTCAAGTCCTTCATGTCCGCAGCAAGGCACAAGACCGCCATGATCTCGGACGCCGCCGTGATGTTGAATCCGTCCTGGCGCGGCACGCCGTTGCTGTGCCCGCCCAAGCCTATCACCGTGCTGCGCAGAGCGCGGTCGTTCATGTCGAGGCATCTCTTCCAGACCACGCGGGTGGGATCGATGTCGAGAGGGTTTCCCTGTTGCAGACTGTTGTCGAGAATGGCGGCGATGAGGTTGTTCGCGCAGGTTATGGCATGAAGATCGCCCGTGAAATGCAGGTTGATGTCTTCCATGGGAATGACCTGCGCCCTGCCGCCGCCCGTGGCTCCGCCCTTGATCCCGAACACGGGTCCGAGCGAAGGCTCTCTCAGCGCCAGGCAGACCTTTTTGCCTATCTTCGCCATGCCGTCCGCAAGCCCGATCGCCGTCGTCGTCTTGCCCTCGCCGAGCGAGGTGGGATTGATCGCGGTGACGAGCACCAGGTTGTCCGTTCCCTTCGCGGGCTTGACGTTTATCTTGGCTTTGTATTTGCCGTAAAGCTCAAGGTCGTCCTCTTTAAGTCCCAACTTTTGCGCCACCTTGACGATGGGCTGCGCTTCCACGGAAGCGGCGATCTCGATGTCCGTCATTTGTTTCCCTCCCTGTGACACGCGGACGGAAAGACGACATTTTCGGGCGCAACGCGCATCTCGCCGCCGTCCTGCGTAAATCCGAGTTTTTTATAATAATCGCAAACGCAGGGGACGACGATGTCGCTGCCGCTCTGCATAAACTTGAAAATGAGCGCGCGCGTGAAAAAATCTCCGTAACCTTTGCCGCGTTCGCCCCGCAAAACGCCCACTTTTTCCAACCTCACCGCCCCCTCTTGCAGGCGATAGAGGGCAAGACCGCAGGGCACGCCGTCCGCGCGCAGCACCACGCCGAAGCTCTCGGAACATTTTCCGCCGAAGATCTCTTCGTGCAACTTGTCCAAAAGCGTCCTTTCCTCGCAATATTCCAAAGTGAGCATATAAAGATTATAACTTCAACGGCAAAAAAAGTCAATATAAAAAGCTATCGCGCGAAAATAAGTGGGAAATGCAACTTATTAAAATATCACACGTTTAGAAAAAGCGGTCACCGTTGTATAAAAGAAACGTTCCGTATTCTCTTGTAAATCGAGACAAAATCTGCTAAAATATTATTAGACTTATCACAAGATCGCTGATAGCGATCTATAGCTTAATTTGCTACGTATAAATTTTTTCTATGGGATATAGGTCAACGATCCGGCGTCTGTCGGTGCAAACATTTTAGACCTATTGATATAAGCGTGCTGGCCGCATTAAGGTCAAAGGAGGGCTTTTATGGAAAAAACGATTTGTGAATTGTTTGCCGGTGTAGGCGGTTTTCGATTAGGATTCGATCGTCTTGATTCCGGTTGGAGAACAACTTGGTTCTCTCAATGGGAGCCGGGCGCTGCAACGCAGTGGGCACATCAATGTTATGTACAGCACTATGGCGACAGCCCCGACTTGAATAATGAATATCATACGGGGGAAGATATCGCTTCTGTGGAGAAATCTTCCATCCCCGATCACTCGCTCCTCGTGGGCGGTTTTCCATGCCAAGATTATAGTGTGGCACATACGCTCGCGTCAGCGCAAGGCATCGAAGGAAAAAAAGGTGTTCTATGGTGGCAGATCCGCGACGTGTTGATCGCCAAGCGACCACCGTTTTGCCTTTTAGAGAATGTCGATCGCCTCTTGAAATCTCCCGCGAAGCAGCGCGGGCGCGATTTCGGCGTCATCCTCGCCTGCCTTTCTGCTCTTGGATATAGTGTCGAATGGCGCGTTGTCAATGCGGCGCAGTATGGCGCCGCTCAGCGACGCCGTCGTACTTTCATCTTCGCCTATCAGAACGATACGCACTATGGAAAAAAGATGGCGGATCGCTCTTTCGAAGAGATACTCCGCAAAGACGGATTTATGGCGCATGCTTTTCCGATCCAAGAGATGGGATCTATCCGTCAAAAGGATATCGGAAGTGACATCGTCGCCGTCAGCGATACATTTGCTTTTGCATTCGAGAATGCGGGGTATATGCATGATAGTACCATTTATACGGCGAAAGTTATGGAACTGGACGAGCCCGCGACGCTGCTCGGAGCTATCTTGCAGCATAACGTCGACGAAAAATATTATATCTCTGGCGACAAGATGGCGAAATGGGTCTACCTCAAAGGCGCGAAGAGGATCCCTCGCATGAATAGAGAAGGTCATGAATATGTCTTTTCCGAGGGACCTATCGCATTTCCAGACCCTTGGGATCGCCCGGGTAGAACAATGCTCACAAGCGAATCGACGCTGAACCGCTCGACACATACCGTCGTCGATCCCGGAACAGGGCGTATCCGTTTGTTGACGCCCATAGAGGCAGAGCGCCTTCAAGGATTCGATGACGACTGGACAACAGGGATGCCCGACAGGATGCGATATTTCTGTATGGGGAACGCGCTTGTCGTCCCGATGATCACGCGCATGGGACGCGTTCTCGACGATATCATAGCGAACGAAGAATGAGATCAACGAGACTTGTGTTTTGCGCACAGGTCTTTTTGATACAAAAACATAGGAGAATATCAAAATGAAAGGAACTGCTTATCGCACTCAAAACGACGTATTGAAACGCGCACAGGAGATCGTCGGCATACCTCTCAGAGAAATCGATGCGTCCGGCCGCCTTGCGACGGGCAAGGGCGCCATCGGCACTGTCATCGAGGAGAGTTGGTTCGGGTATTCTCCCAATCCCAAGCCTGAACCCGATTTCCCCGAGGCGGGCGTAGAACTCAAAGTCACGCCTTATGTTCACGGTAAGAACGGGATCCGTGCCAAAGAGCGGTTGGTATGCAATATCATCAACTATATGGAAGAATACGACCGAACCTTCAAAACGAGTTCTTTTTGGCATAAGTGTAATACGATGTTGTTGATGTCTTATGAACACCGCGAAAATGTTCCCAAAGGCGACTTCCGCATCGATAAGGCAGTCTTGTTCAGCTTCCCGGAAGAAGATCTGCGGATCATCGAGCACGACTGGGAGACGATCATGCAAAAGGTGCGAAACGGGCGCGCACATGAGATCACGGAAGGAGATACGCTGTATCTATCGGCCTGCACAAAGGGCGCAAATGCTTCCAGTGTCCGCAAGCAGCCTTTTTCCGATATTCTCGCAAAGCAGCGCGCGTATTCACTCAAATCGACATATATGACGCAGATCTTGAGGAAATATATCTTTGGTATCGAAAAAGATGAACATATCATTAAAGACTGTAACTCCCTCAAACACGCCTCTTTTGAAGAACTTCTTATCCAAAAACTCTCGCCTTATTATGGCAAAGCGCAACGCGAGTTAAAGCAACTTTTCGGCATAGAAAGATTTTCTAAAAACCTCAATGATATCCTCCTTGGTAAGATGCTCGGCATCCATGGCAGGATCGCGCAGACGGACGAATTCAAAAAGGCGGGCATCGTTCCCAAAACGATCCGCGTCCGTCGCGACGGAACGATCAAGGAGTGTATGTCTTTCCCGCCTTTTGACTTTATCAAGTTGAGCCAAGAGACGGAATGGGAAGAGTCCGAGTTTTACAACTACTTGGCGCCCACCAAGTTCCTGTTTGTTATCTTTCAAGAGAACGCAAATGGAGAACTGGTCTTTGAGCGCGTCCAGTTTTGGAACATTCCCGTTAGCGATCTCGAAGAGGTCGGCCGTGTCTGGAAGAGAACGGTCGATACGATCCGCCGCGGTGTCGTATTGCATGAGACGAAACGCGGTGTGAGCAACGATCTTCCCAAACAGAGCGAAAGCCGCGTTGCGCACGTGCGTCCCCACGCACAGGACGGGCAGGACAGGGCAAAACTGCCCGATGGCCGCATGATGACAAAGCAATGCTTTTGGTTAAATAATACATACATCGCGGAACAGATCAAGGAGGAGTAATATGGCGGGATATATCTTTGCTGTCGCAAAGGACAGTTGGAATGATTTTTGTGCAGAGAGTTTGAATCGGGGATCCTTTACTCCCTTCGTTCCCATAATAGACTTATCAGGAACAGATAGACAGATCAAAATCACATATAAGATCTTATTGGCAACTTATTCCGACCTTGTTACAATGAAGGCTGGCGACAATATTTATTTCCTGTCAGATAGAAAACTCTATGGCATTGGGAAAGCTGTCAATATCGACCTGGATTGTAAATACGATAACTATATAAACGCATCCGCATTGCTGTCAGACGATCAAGTAGAAACGGACAACGCTTTGACGACTCAAGCCACGAATGCAAGATGGGTGTGCTTTTTTGTGCCCGCGCCTCAGTTCTTCAAACTCGGCGTAGATATGGATGATGTTTTACGCTATAAGCCGAATGCATTTAAAATGTTGCGAGCATTTGAAGGGTTGAGTTTTATCAAGATAGACGATGAAGAAAATCGAGCATTAAAAGAGTATATCTTTTTAGAAAATGAAAAGGTCGATCGTTCCGAGGAAGCGCATTTCGCCTTTGATGACAGTCTCCACACATCACTACACGACCGAGACCTATCGCCATATATATTAAATTTACGAAAAGCATTGGAAGCACATGATATTGACGAGTTGCGCTCGGAAATGCTGGTCGAAGCGTTCTTTTTACAAAAAGTTGCAAGGGAACAAATACCGTTTATGGGAAGATGGGATCACCTCACCCATCAACTGATCGCCTCTCCGTTCAAACCGCTCAAGTATATCGATAAGATCGATGTTTTTGGCTATAGATTTTCAGAACATTATCCAGACGATCCTAAACCGATCACGAAGTTTCTTATCATTGAATTAAAGAAAGACAAAGTAAACAAGTCCACGCTTGAGCAATTGATGCAATATGTCGATTGGATATGCGATGAATATGCATCGGGGGATTACTCATTGATCGAAGCGTATGTTTTGGGTTCTGGCATAGTAAGAAATACTGCTCAGGCAAAACAGGATGTATGTCAAAGATCGTATATCGCATCTACCCATCCGGTCGTGCAGAAAAAATGGACGGACGTCAAGTTCATACAGTATCAGATCGAAGAGGACGATATCTCCTTTTCGTTAAACGATCTCAATGAAGAATGAAACACCCGAAGTCGTATGATTCGACGCCTGCGATACGCAAACGGATGTCGAAGGTAAAACTCAAGAACGGAAAAGCGGAAACGCTCCTTGCAAAACTGCTTTGGGATCTGGGGCATCGGTATCGCAGAAATTATAAAATGCTCCCCGGCTCTCCCGATATCGCCATCACGAAGTTCAAGATAGCTGTATTCGTGGACGGTGAATTTTGGCACGGGAAAGATTGGGAGGTCCGCAAAGAGCGGCTGCAACACAACCGCGAATATTGGATCGAGAAGATTGAAGAGAATATCGCAAGAGATCGTCGCGTCGATGCCGAACTGCTGCAAATGGGCTGGACGCCCGTTCACTTTTGGGAGAAGGACGTCCTAGAAGACCCCGATACCTGTGTCTGGGCGGTGATCAAACTGATGACGGATGAAGGGTGAGCGCATGGATGACATCAGAGTGGTAGAGCTGTTTGCAGGTGTCGGCGGCTTTCGCCTCGGGCTGGAGGCGGCTTTCGAACGCTTCAAAGTCATCTGGGCAAACCAGTGGGAACCCTATCAGAACGAGCAATTTGCCTTCTCATGCTATACGCGTCATTTCGGTACGAGCCCCTCTCATATATGTGCCGATATCGCCAAAGTCAAAGAGAACGTACCGGAGCACGACCTCCTTGTCGGCGGCTTCCCTTGCCAAGACTATTCCATCTTGAAAAAAGATGCCAAGGGCATCGAAGGCGCAAAAGGCAGGCTTTGGTGGGAGATCGACACCATCTTAGAGAAGAGACGCCCGAAATATGTTATTTTAGAGAACGTGGACAGGCTCGTCCGCTCCCCCGCAAGACAGATCGGGCGCGATTTTTCAATCATCCTGCGTTGTTTTTATGAAAAAGGCTATGCGGTGGAATGGCGCGTCGTCAATGCTGCCGACTATGGCTGCGCCCAACGACGACGCAGGACGTTCATCGTAGCCTATCATAATACGACCGCATTTTATCGTCGTTTTGCCGAGGATGTGTGCAAGCAATGGCTGAAAACGATGCATCGCTATGTTATTACGGACGGGATCATGGCGCAGGCTTTTCCTGTGCAGTCGTTTCGAAAAGATTATTTCGACCAATGGATCGATGAGCTGATCTTTCCCTCCATGCAAGACATTATCGAACAACAACGCGCGCGACTGCATGGCGCAGGGATCATGATCAACGGGCGGATCTATTCTCTCGAGGTCGTGCCGCAGCGCATCCCGCCGATCCAGCTGAAAGATATTTTGGAGCGGGGAACCGTGGACGAGCGGTATTTCCTCAAAGAGAACGAGCTGCCGCAATGGATCTACAAAAAGGGTGCTAAGCACGAGATCCGCAAGCGGGCGGATGGCTCGGAATATGTGTTCACGGAGGGCGCGATGGCTTTCCCCGATCCCTTGGATAAGCCGTCACGAACACTCGTCACGTCGGAGGCAAAACTCTCGCGCATGTCCCATGTTATACGAGATCCTCTATCGGGGCGGCTACGCACTTTGACGCCCGTTGAATGTGAACGTCTGAATGGATTTCCCGACAACTGGACTGCTGGTATGTCAGACAAAATGCGATATTTCTGCATGGGAAATGCTTTGGTCGTACCAATGGTAACAAGACTTGCTGAGCAATTATTCATTACTCAAGCCTAATTTGTAAACAGTTCCTTTTTCAAAAAAACAGAACCCTTTTACAATATTTATTTGTGACGTTCTTTTCGTTTATGTTTTTAGTTTTATGATCATTATGTTGATCGATTTGAGAGCCACACTTCTTTTTTGATCCATTACGGATTTTGATTTTACAACTTTCCATCGCGCGAAAATAAGCCCGCTCTTGCGCGATTTTCAGCCGCCACGGCGCGGAAATTACGCTATTTGACTACTTTTCGCTTTTACGCGCTTTCAACTCTCTCGCTATGCGCCTTGCGCCATATGCCGCGAGCGCGCCCGCAAGCAGGGACAAAACGCGGTAGGGCGCGAATGTCCCGCCCGCGAGAAAAAGCTCCGCCGTCAAGGCGGCGGCAAAAACAGCCGCGCCGAAGAAAAAGCGCAAGAGCGCGGAAGAAGCGGCGGAAAACTTGAACTTTTTTTCGAGAAATGCGGCAAAAAACAGCAGCGCCGCAAAAGCGGCGCCGAAGGCGAAGGCGAGCGCGCCGCCCGCCGCCTGAAACGCCACGCTCTCGCCCAAGATCATTTGAAAATGCGCTTGATGAGCGGAGCTTTCGCCTTCCCGACAAGAAAGCCCGTCAGGCTGCCCTGCATCTCCACGACGCCCGCTTCGAGGTCGACTTTCGTCACGTTGAAGTTTTCCCCGCGCAGCCTGATCACGCCGCTCTCCGTCTTTAAGACCGCTTCGCTCGCTCCCGAGGAGACGACCGCCGTCACGCCGTTGAGCGTGAATCCTTTCCCCAGCGCCGCGAAAAGGGACGCGGGCTTTACCGTGCTCTTTTCCATATTACCTCCCGTCCATGGCGCAGTAAAACTCATACTGCATATAGAGAATATCCTGCAATTTTTCCAGCGTTTTTCCGTCCCTGCCCCCGATTTTCACGCCGTCGAGCCTCTCGCAGGGAGTGCAGGGAACGCCGGATGAGGTCACGATCGCCTCATCCGCGCACTTCAACTCTTCGAGAGTGAAGTTGCGCCGACTCACAGGGATCTCGCTTTCCTTGCAGGCGAGCATGAGATGCCTGAGCGAGATCCCTTCGAGCATCTGCCCGCGCGCGGGCGGAGCGATCAGCTCTCCGCCTTTGAGCATGCACACGTTGGAATGCGCGCACTCGGTGACAAAGCCGCCGCGCACGAAAACGCTCTCGTCCGCGCCCGTCTGCGCCGCCGCGTTCGCCGCCAGCACGTTGGGCAGAAGGTTTATCGTCTTTATGCCGCAAAGCCCGTAACGTATGTCGGGCACGGAGATGAGCTTATATCTTTTTTCTTTTTTTTCAATGCTCTTGGGAAAGATATAGACCCAGACGGACGGCTTGCTCCTGCGCGCATGCTCGCGCCTGCCCGCTCCGCCCGAAAACTGCATATAGACGAAAAGATCCCCCTCGTCGCACTTTTTGATGAGCGAGCGGACAAGCCCGATAAACTCGCTCTGCTCCACGCGCGGCTCGATCCCCGCTCTGCGCGCGGAAAAATAAAGCCGCGCGACATGCTCGGCGAGGGCAAAGGAGCCGTAGCCCACGGCATAGGTGGCATCATAGACCGCGTCGCCGAAAAACGCCGTGCGTTCGAGAAAAGGGACCTTCATCTCGCCCGCCTCTCTTATCTCCCCGTTGTAATAGGCAACTTCTCTCATACAGCAATACTATGCGGCAAAACGCGCGGTAAGAACAAAGACTTTTCCCTTTTTGCACAAAAAAACGCCCGCTTCCGATATGCTCGAAAGCGGGCGATAAAAGCGCTTTTTATTCTTTTTTGTCCTTGCTCTTTTGCGGCGTTTCGCTCTTTTCGGCGGGCGTTTCGCTCGTTTCGGCGGGCGTTTCGCTCGCTTGCTCTGCGGGCGTTTCGCTCTTTTCTTTGGCGGGCTTTTCGCTGGTCTCTTCAACGGGCGTTTCGCTCGTTTCCTTTTTCGGCTCGGGCACGATATTCACTCCGCGCATCGCGCTCTCGGGCTTTGCCGCGCCGTATTGCGCGTCACGTCTGTTCGCCCTCGCGTCGATGTCGGCGATGACCTCTTCCGCGCTCTTGCCGTCAAAGAGCATATTCACCTCGTCGGTATAGATAGTCTGCTTGGCGTAAAGTACCTTGACCATATTGTCCAAAATAACGCGGTTTTCGCGCAATATAGCGAGGGCGCGCTCATAAGCTCCGTCGATTATCTTGCGGATCTCCACGTCGATCACGCCGCCCAGCTCTTCGCTGTAAGTATGCGTGGCGCCGAAGTCTTTTCCGAGGAAGACCTCCTTGTCGCCGCCGAGATAGATATTGCCGATCGCCTCGGACATGCCCCACTCGGTGACCATGCTGCGCGCGATCTGAGTGGCGCGCTGAATGTCGTTGGACGCGCCCGTGGAGATGTCGTGAATGACTATCTCTTCCGCCGCCCTGCCGCCGAGCATCATGGCGATCGTGTCATGCAGCTTGCTGCGCGTGACATGGCTGTCGTCCGTTTCGGGACGGGTGAGCGTATAACCCGCCGCCATGCCGCGGGGGATTATGCTCACTTCCTGGACCTCGTCGCAGCCGGGGAGGAGTTTCGCCACGATGGCGTGACCGGATTCGTGATAAGCGGTGATGCGCTTGTCCGTCTCGGTGACCACGCGGCTCTTTTTCTGCGGTCCGGCGATGACCTTGTTGATGCCTTCCAAAAGGTCGACCATGACGATGACCTTCCTGCCCGCGCGCGCCGCCAAAATAGCCGCTTCGTTGAGCAGGTTCTCTATGTCCGCGCCCGAAAAACCGCTGGTCATGCGCGCGAGTATCTTAAAGGATACGTCGGGCGCGAGCGGCTTGTTACGCGAATGCACCTTGAAGATCGCCTCTCTGCCCTTGACGTCGGGAAGGGAGACATATATCTGCCTGTCGAATCTGCCCGGGCGCAGCAGCGCGGGGTCGAGGATATCCGCGCGGTTGGTCGCCGCCATGACGATTATCCCCTCGTTCTTTTCAAAGCCGTCCATCTGCACGAGCAGCTGGTTGAGCGTCTGCTCTCTTTCGTCGTGTCCGCCGCCCAAGCCCGCGCCTCTCTGGCGCCCGACGGCGTCTATTTCGTCGATAAAGACTATGCAGGGCATATTGCGCTTCGCCTGATCGAACAGGTCGCGCACCCTCGCCGCGCCCGTTCCGACGAACATTTCCACAAAGTCGGAACCGCTGATCGAGAAGAAGGGCACGCCCGCCTCGCCCGCG